>JAFGVE010000015.1 GCA_016938175.1 Campylobacterales bacterium | reverse complement strand
TGTTTTACCCTCAGCATCGATCAAAACCCATTTTTGATCAATTTGTTCAGCAGATGCAATTTTAGTAAATTTCATTTTGAACCTTCTTTGTAAATTTTTAGACAAGCTATTTGCTTATTTAGTGGCGAAAGTATAGCTCAAAAAACTTATAATCTACTTAAATTAAGCTTTTTATAAGATTTTTGAAAAGTGTCGAGAAAGTCTATGTAACGGGAACTATCTCTACTTTCTTTTCCAAGAGATAGCAAAGATACCCTTTCGCACTTTGATTAGTTATTGTTTGTATAGCATGGACATAAGCACGAACCTGCTTGTAATGCTCATCAGCGAAGGATTTTGAACTTTTATAATCAATAATATTCCATACTCCACACTCTTCTTCTACAAGTAAATCAATGTAGCGTAAAGAGTTTTTATAGTGCAGTGCTTTCTCCTTGTAACACTTCCCCTCTATCAATGAGAGAAACTCTTTATTTTCTATAAGTAATTTCACACGATGTACTATATCTTCTACTTCTGCATCTTCAAGTAAAAAGCCATATTTATTAAGCATCATATCTTTGGCACTTACTAAACTCTCTATGCTAAAACTTTCCAGCATCTCTAACATATAATGCATCGCTGTACCAAAATTGAGTGCTTTTAACTCCTGAGCACTCTCTCTTTCAACTCCAAGTATTTCACTCTGTGTTCCATAGTAAAGCTCTTTGTATGAAAGTGGTGCATATGTTTCACTTTTTATCTGCTCTTTTTTCTCAATACATAACTCTCCGAAACTGCCCTCTTCAAGTTCTAAAAGTGCAAAATCAGACTTCTCACTTTTACTAATAACAATTAAATTTTCTCTCGCACGTGTAAAGGCAACATATAAAGCATTTAGTGTATCCTCTCTCACTAACTCCTGCTCTTTTGCAAGTGCTTTTTTATATTCTGAGTCAATCGCATCTCTGTCTTTAGTACGCAAATAAATGTTTTCTAAACGGATACCATCATACTCATATATAATGACATCTCGTGCTGGAGGCTGTTTTTTAAGCCTGTCAAGAACAATTACATGCTCGTACTCTAAACCTTTTGACTTATGTATAGTTAAAACTCTAACTCCACGAATATCTGAGGCAGCAGCAGTAGCGTCTTCACGCTCATACTCAAAAAGCAGTGCTTCAATATCTTTATATTTTGCAACTACATCCAAAAAACGTATAAGATGAAACTCGTCAAAAAAGAGTCCAAAATACTCTATCGCCTTTTTTACTATCTCAATAAGAGAAAATCTACTAACATCTATATGTGGAATTACTCCGCTTTTTCTACCAAGAAGTGCGAAGAAGTTCTCTTTATAAATTCTCTCACCAAAATAGAGATACTTTAAGTACTCCAAAAGAGCTTTGACACTTTTTTGATTTATAAGCTGTGTAGTCGTCTCTGTTACGACCTCTAGACCCTCATGTTCAAGAGCAAACTGTATCTCTTCTCCATCCCCATTTGTTGCACACAAAATCGCTATATCATCTACATCCACGCCTAATGATATAAAACGTTTTACCTGAGTAACTACTTCTTCTAACAACATATCATTTGTTATGATTTCTATATATCCACCAGATGCCTCAGGACGAAACAGTTGAGGAGTATACCCTTTGATTTTATTGTCAAATATACTATTTACAAAACATACCAACTCTTTTTGGGAGCGATAATTCGTAAGTAACTTCTCTCTTTGTGTACTGTTTTCTTGTGCAACTTCTCCAAAGAGAGCACTTACCCCTCCACGGAACCTGTAAATAGACTGTTTCACATCACCAACAAAAAAGAAACTTCCATTTGAAAATACACCTTCACCCGAAGTTATCTCCCAAATAAGAGGTTTCAAAATTTCATACTGTAAAATGCTTGTATCTTGAAACTCATCAAGAAGCATATGCTCTATAGTCGCATCAAGTCGAAAGTACAAAAACTCACTGTCTTTTAAAAGATGTAAAATCTCATATACTAAAGAAGTAACGTCATTAAAACTAAGCTCAGAGTCTTCGATGTAAAGGGCTTTTTTTGACTTCTGATAAATCTTCGTAAGGCCAGAGAGTGCATAAAAAAAGTTACTCTCTTTTGCTCTGAAATAGAGTACAAGTGCATTTTGAATTGTATGTAAATGAGTATTCATCTCTTCGTTAAAACATTTTTTAAATACCCAATAGTCCAAACTCTCTTTAGTTATCCAGCTTTTACTTTTCAGCTCTTCAAAACTCTCAGCAATTACAGCTTTTTTCAAACTCTCAGAAGCAGATGAACAGTTTGCAACTATCTCTTGTAAGGCTCTAAGTGAAGACATCGCCTCTTGTTCATAAACTTGCGTCTGAGACTGTGTAAATGTTAATGATGAGAGTTCCTCTTTTTTTACATAAAACTCATCTAAAAGTGTAAAAATATCACTAATTCTTTTTTTAGAATTCAGTGCAAGATGCACCAAACGTTGAGACTCTCCCGCTACACTCACCTCTTTTAAAAAACGTGTCAGTAGTTTTACTTCATGTTGAGAACTAAAAGTAGAAAAATCAGGCATCAAAGAGGCATATAGAGAAAACTTTCTAAGTACATGTGTAAAGAAACTATCTATTGTCATAATCTTTGTATGCGCATTTAAAAACTCAGCAAGTACACGTGAGCGAGCCTCTAAAATCTCCTCTTTAGAGAGTTCTGTTACTTTAACTATCTCTGCAAGTTCACCTCTATGCTCTAAGCCTTCTAGTGTCTCCACAACACGCTCGCTCATCTCTGTTGCGGCTTTATTTGTAAAAGTAAGTGCTAAAATTTTAGAGGGATCTGCACCTTTAAAAAGTAAAGAGAGATAGCGTACAACAAGCATAAAAGTTTTTCCGCTTCCTGCACTAGCTTCATAACAAAGATTACTGTGTAGCATTACACTCTCCCACATATAAGTGCATACTCACAATATTGACAATTTTTTATATCTTCACATTTTTCAAAATTGACACTCTCGATACTTAAGAGGTCTTGAATGTGTGAAGCTAGAAGAGCGAGCTTCTCTTTTAAAAATGCTTCAGGAATAATCTCTGACTCTTTTAAGTCATAAAAAGCACATCTAGTTACTTTACCAAGTTCACTAGCGAGTAAATAGTAAAACTCTAACTGAAAATCTGTTGCATCTGGAAAGTTATTTTTATTATAAAGTGTATAGTTACCAGTCTTATAGTCCAGAACTTCTAGTTCATCATCACGTTTATCTATTCTGTCAATTTTACCAACTAGCTGCATGCCATTAAACATAACCTTGTAGCTCTCTTCACAACTAAATACTTTCCATCCCTGCTTAAAACGTTCTATCTCATTGACATAAAACTCTTTAAATCGTTCTTTTTGTAGCTTTATAAGATAATGTTCTAGCTCACTCTCTCCAGAGAGCTTATCTAGTTCACTTTCAAAATCGTCTTGCAGTTTTTTTATCTCTGTATAACTGTTATTTTTTCTATAGAGCTCTTTTAAAGCCTCATGAACACTTGTTCCTATTTCATGCTCTTTAGGTATGTCCTGCGGAATCTCATGCTCTTTTAAAGACTCTATATACTTGTAGTAGTACTTGCGTTTACAGCTTAAATATGTTTTTAACCTCGTAGCAGATAATTCAATACCTTTAAAACTATACTCTTGTATTATCGGTTCTTCCTCACAATGGCTCGGCTGTTTTGATTCAAACAATATCGATGCATAATCAGACTCCGAATAACTATTAGTTTCACGAATATTGAGTTGCTTTAAAAAACGTGAAGGGGCATTTTGGGTTGAGTGTACATAAGATATAGCGACCTCTTGAGAACGTCTCATAAGCATCTCATAGTAATGTTTTTGCAAGTTCTCTCTGTCTTTTGTGGTTGGGAGTTGTGCCTTCTCGCGTATTTGAGTATTTAAAAACATATCCTTATCACTTCTTGTTGGGACATTATTATCATCAAAATCTATAATAACAACTGCATCAAAACTGACATTTCTTGTTTCTAAAACACCCATAACAGTAATTTTACCTCCACGAACATCATCCAGAGTTCGTTTAGAAAGTCTCTGCATAAAGAGTTTCAGAGCTGATTTGACACTCATACCTTTCATATAATGTATGAGCTTTTCAAAGCTATAAAGCTCCTCTAAAAATATTTTTTTTTCCTCTTTTATCTGAATCGATTCACCAACACTACTTAAAAAACTTGGTAAGTCGACTGAGGACAACTCTCTTTTGTAAAGACTAAAAAGTGTTATGTAAAACTCATCTCCAAAACGTTCTAAACGTGCCTCATTCTCTTTTGAATCCTGTTCTATAAATGTGAGTGTTGCATCTAGTTTTTTATATATAAAAGTATTTATATAACTCTCACCCATAGCGAAGTTGAGATTTGATTTTCCATCAAAAGATTTAAGTATGCTAACTTTTTGTTCATCAGGTAATATAATTGCTATTTTCTCTGGTTCATATCCTTTTTCAATAAACTCATATATTTTCTGTTTTATGAATGCTACTTCTAAAAGAGACTCACTCAAAGCTTCACAACTAACATTTTTTGTCTCAGACAATTTTACTCGCTCTACTATTTGAGAATCATTCAATGATATAGTGTGCTCATACCCAGGCTCTAAAGCTATGCCAAGAGATTCAAATCTTTGTTGAACTTTTTTATTAAATTGTGTCGTTGGAACCACTATAAACAAACTTGTAAACTCTTTTAGCTTCTCTAGTAACTCAAATTCAAAGTTTGTCAGGTGCCCTTCTAAGTGTATAGTCACTTCTTTGCAAGAGCGTGCATAAGCCTTGTTAAAAGTATAAATTTTGGGAAGAAATATTTTGTCAAGTAGTTTACGTTCATTACAAAGCTTTTCATAACGTGTATAGAGCTCTTGAAGAATTGCTATATGTTCATCATACTCCGCATATATATCTGCACCACTTAACTCTTGTATATCGTATTGCTCAGCGCTTAACTCTTCAAAAAACTTAAAAATATATGTTGAGTTTTTCGTAAACGTAAAAAAATTCCTCTCAATTTGTAGTGCTTTAAATGCATTAAAGTCTGATGCTTCTAAAAGTAAAAGAATTCGTGTATCTTCATCCATAAACTTATACTCTTCTACAAGACAAAGTTTACTTATAAAGTCGCTCATTGTGAGATAATTTGGAAGGAAAAGTGTTTCACTTAGTGATGTCAGCTGTGCTCTAATAGCACGTGTGGAAGGTAGGACTATGGTTCTGTTATCCATAGCCTAAAATTCAAATACCTCTTTAATTCTAGTATCTGCTTTTATATTATAAAATCTGCTAGCATCATCAGTTTGTACTTTTGCAATAATATTCCAAACACCGACTTTTGGAAAATTTGCTCCTGAAAAGCTATAAACCCCATCTTCTATCTCAGGATTTTCTAAAACCTGATTATACTCTGAAGTCTCCGGTCTACTTGTAGAGACAACAATTTTAGCATCGTTAACAGGCTTATCTGCCTTATCAGTCAGCTTATATTTAATAACACAATCTTTTTCTGATATTCCATCAGTAATATATTCAATATTATACTTTTTATTAAATGCTATTTGTGCTTCAATTAGTTCATTTGCACGTGCATCCGCATCTTGATAGTGAGTCATATAAGCATCACTCTCTTGAATATTCACCTTGTTTGTTACCATTATGGTTGCAACACAAAAACCAAAAACAACTGTGATAGAAGCCCCAATTGCATAAGGCCATATTCTTCCGCTACTTTTGCTCATCTCTATGCCTTCTTCTGTAAATTACTCTTCTTAAGTAAAGAACAATACCATAAATAACAAAACCATAAAAGAACACCTTAACATAAAAGAGTGCTTCTTGATTTGCATCGCCAGGATCATTCTCTAAAACAACACCTCTGCTCGTTGCAATCTGATGTGCTATATCCACATAACCATTGAACATAGATGCTGCATATTTTCCAACTACCTGTTCAGGCTTACTTTTTCCAGCTATTAGAGGAAGTATTGTCCCGCCATAGTCTGTTCTTAAAGCTTCAAACTGCTCCCAACTCTCTGCATATACAACAGCCATTATAAATGCAGGAACAGCAGAGGCGACAGGACTTAATACCTGCTTTCTATTAAAGTACTCATATAAAGATGGATCACTCACTTGAATATCAACATCAGAACTAAATTCAACAAATGTTAAAAGGACAGTAGGTTCACTAAACGTTGTAAGAAGCTCTTTTTCATATGCTACAACATCCATACCTTCTGGTAATCGTTTTAACATGCTTAAACGTAAGGATATTCCTGTCTTTTTATAAAGTTCACTACCTAAAGTTTCTACTTCATCAGTAAATGCAGGACGGTTAACAACTTCATCTTTATATAAATACTCTGCTAATAATTGTGATTGAAAAAAAAGTGTGAGAACGAGGGCAAAAAGCCCTCTGCTAAAAAATTTCAATGAAATTCCTAACCAACGAGGACAGCTTGTCCAAGTGTTACTGCGTAAAGTGTATATGCTGCCATGATTACAAGGCCAACAGTAATGATTTTTTCCATTATATACCCCTTACTTCACATCTTCAATATGATTAGCAAAGTTATCTTTACTAATCATTTTGATTGATGTCTCATCTTTTACTTGGTAAAAGTTTTCCGCATTAGCATTTTGTACGCTCATCGCTTTAACAGATAAGAATACAAGAATACCCAGTAAAAGTACTGTTGCGATTAACATACCAGTTACACCGTGAATTGAAAATACACTTCTGCTTTCATTCATCGCTAACTCCTTATTGTGCGCTTAAGCTAGTGATATATGCACTAACCGCTTCTTTTTGTTTTGCATTTAATCTATCAAATGCTGGCATAGCACCAATAACACCTTTTTTACCATGGTTAAGTACATTTGTTACTAAAGCAGTATCAAAAGTAGCGATATTTGGAGCAACATACTCCATACCTTTACCATCCATACCATGACAAGAAGCACAAACACCAGCAAAAATTTCAGCACCTTCACCTTGCATACCATTCGCAACGTATTGAGATACTGTGTCAATCTCTGCATCAGTAATTAACTCACCTGTATTAGCATTGAAAAGTCCATTACGGTCAGGCATTGGCATCTCTGTACCTAAAAGCATATTGTTTGAACCATTTTCAATTACATACTTAACAGTATTTGCTTCAAGTCTAACATTTAAGTTAGCAGCTTTTCCATCAATACCATCAGCTGCAAGACCATGACAAACCTTACACTCTGCTAAGAATACAGACTCACCCATTGCTACAAGTTTATCACCTGTAATTGATGCATATTGTGCTTCAAATTTTGCATTATGTGCTGCTGTATCTTCATTATATTCACCAATTTGTGAATATGCATTTACTGGATATCCAGCTATAAAATACCACATACCCCAAATCATTGTACCTAAGAACATAATTGCCCAACCCATTGGTACAGGGTTCTTATATTCACCTATGTTATCCCAAGACTCGTCTGCGAGTTCACCTTCTGCTGTATCTGTCTGCATTTGACGAACATACTTAACAACAACAAATACTGTAATAATTACAAGTGCAACGGCACCTGCAACAGCAAGCATGTTAACTATATCACCATTTAGACCACCCTTAGAACCACCTACAGATATGTAAGTGAATACTAACATTAAAGCAGTAAAGATAATTCCCCCAAGATAAAGCTTATTCATATATCTCTCCTATTTCTCTTTATCATCTGATATAGCATTTACTGGCGTATCTGATATATCGTCATGTAGTGCCATATTGCTATACTCTTCATAGTCATGTCCGTCTGAATCTTTTTTCTTGCTGTAAAGATGATAAATATACCCGTATAAAGCAAGTGTCAAAAAGACAGTTAAAGCGAAGTAACCATAAGCTTGTAGTTGTGCAATATCCACTATCAATCCCTTTTTACTTCAGACTATTCATGTAAGCAATAAGTGCTACGATTTCAGGAATCTCACCAGCAGCTACTGCATCTTTTACATCTTGGTCTTTCATATCAGCCGCAATCTCTTTTGCTTGTTCTAGAGCTAAAGCATTTGCCTCTGCAACTGAAGCACCCATTTTAACAGTTTTTGTAGATCCATCTTTCATAGGAACTGGTTTGTTATATGGTACTGAAAAGTATTGAGCAACAGTTAATTGCTCCGCATATGCTGTATTTATATCAGCTTTATTTGTGAACATCCATTTATAAGCAGGCATGATTGAACCAGGTACTACTGCAGCTGGGTCTTTCATGTGATTTTCATGCCAGTCAGTTGTACGATAGTTACCAACACGGTGTAAATCTGGACCTGTTCTTTTTGAACCCCAAAGGAATGGACGGTCATATGCATACTCACCACTTAATGAGTAGTGACCATAACGGTCAGTCTCTGATTTAAATGGACGAATTAGTTGTGAGTGACATGCATTACAACTATTTTTAATATACACATGACGACCAGCTAACTCTAAAGTAGAGTATGGAGCTGTACCAATAACCGGACGTGAAGCTTGTGCAAAGTTTGGAACAATTTCAATTAAACCTGCAAACGCAATAACAACAAAAACACCTACCGCAAAAAAGAACGGATTTTTCTCTAACCAATGAAACATAATATAATCCTCCCTCTCTTAAGCGCCCATAGGCGATGCATTTTGAAGCTCTGACTCTTCTACTTTACGACCAGCTGTCATAGTTTTGTAGATATTGTAAGCAAACATAACGAAACCAATTAGGTATAACAATCCACCAACACCACGAATTGTGTAATATGGGTGAAGAACAGTAACAGTATCAATGAATGAGTATGCTAAGTTACCAAACTCATCGTGAGCACGCCACATCATACCTTGAGTAATACCTGCAATCCACATAGACGTAAAGTAAAGAACAACACCTAATGTTTGCATCCAGAATTGTGAAGCCATAAGCTTTTTAGAATAGATCTCACGTTTGAATACACGTGGTGCCATATGATAAAGAGCGGCCATAATCATGAATCCAACCCAACCAAGAACACCATCATGTACGTGACCAACAATCCAGTCAGTAAAGTGAGCAATAGCATTAACTGATTTAATAGCTTGAATTGGACCCTCTAATGTTGAGAACATATAGAAAGTAGAACCAAGAACCATAAACTTAATCAGTGGAGATGCCGCAACTTGTTGCCACTCACCCTTCATTGTAAGAAGCATGTTAATTGCTGAACCCCATGATGGAAGAATAAGGACTACAGAGAAGATAGAACCCATAGTTTGCATCCAATCAGGAACAGTTGAATATAAAAGGTGGTGTCCACCAGCCCATAAATAAACGAACATTAAACCCCAGAAAGAGAGAAGTGAAAGCTTATATGAGTAAATCGCCTGACCAGACTCTTTTGGTAAGAAGTAATAAATCATAGCAACAATAGGAACCGTAAAACCAAATGCAACTGCATTGTGTCCATACCACCACTGTACTAATGCATCATTTGTACCGGCATACATTGACACAGAGTGATACCAAGCACCAAAACCAGTCTCTCCTGCAGGTGATGCAGCTAACATAGTTGGAACTTCCATATTGTTAAATAAGTAAAGCATAGCTATACCTAAGAAAGTAGCTATATAGTACCATACTGAAATATATAAGCTCTTCTCACGGCGCATACCGATAAGACCAAACATACTTATACCAAATAGTACCCATACAACAACGATAGCTATATCTATTGGCCATTCAAACTCAGCATACTCTTTAGAAGTAGTAATACCCATAAAAAGTGAAACAACAACCGCTACAACACCTACTAGATATAACCAGAAATGCAACTTACCAATAAACATCAAAAAGCCTGATTCTGCCATTGACACTTTTAGTACACGTTGACCAACATAATACCAAGTAGCAAAAATACCACTTAGTGTAAAACCAAAAATTACTGCATCAGTATGCAGCGGACGAAGACGACTAAAGTTAGTATACTCTGCAAGCCCTTCACCAAGTACTGTGTTAATACTAGGAAAAGCAAGTTCAAATGCTAAGATTACTCCAATTAACATACCAACAAACCCTAATAGCACTGTTGTTAGCATGAACATCTTGGCAACCGTATAGTCGTACTCTAATGGACGATTCTCCATATATAGCCTCCTTAAGATTCAAAGCAATTATGTTTAAAAACTTTACTCTATTTTTAAACTAATTAACTCTGTATCTTAACAATAGAAATGTTTAAGTAATCTTAATTATAAGAAAAAATTTCACTTTTATTATCTTTTTGTTTACTTTTGTAATTTAATAATTATTTAAGATTTTTTAGAAAAAAGAGAGAAGTATAAGAATCAGTTATAGCTGATTCTTATTTAGCGTTTTATCAAAGAGAGGAACTCGCTAAATATATAGCGACTCTCTTTTGGTCCCGGAGAAGATTCAGGGTGGTGTTGTACCGAAAATATTGGAGAGTCTTTATATTTTAAGCCCTCTATTGTTCCATCAAATAGATTAGTATGTGTTACATCTGCAATTTCAACTATATTATCAGGGACATTATAATTATGATTTTGTGCAGTAATCTCTACAAATCCAGTTTTTAAGTTTTTAACAGGATGATTTCCACCATGATGTCCAAACTTAAGCTTAAATGTATCATAACCATGTGATATTGACAGAAGCTGGTGTCCAAGACAAATACCAAATATTGGAACTTTAGCAGCAATCAGCTTTCGTATTTGCTCTTGTTCTTTTTTAAGTACAAGTGGATCACCTGGTCCATTTGATAAAAAAACACCATCAATATTTTTATTGTTATACTTACTAATTAAATCATCCGCATCAAAGTTATTTGGAAGAACTTCTACACCAATACCTGCACTTACAATCTCATTGAGAATATTACGTTTCACACCAAAGTCTATAACAGCAACTTTAGCTTGTTGCTCTGGTGCACTGTCATACTCAAAACCAGAATTTTCTGCATATGTACTAGAAGTATGTAAATAAGACTCTTTTGTACTGACTTGTTCAATATAGTTAACATCTTCAATTCTTGGAGAGTTTTTCAGAAGAGTTTTAAGTTCATCTTTGTCACTGATTTTTGTAGAAGCTATCATCATCATAGCACCCTCAGCACGAATAAGCTTTGTTAAATATCTTGTGTCTATATCACAAATCCCCATAACATTATGCTCAAGTAAGAAATCATGAAGAGTTCCCTGTGCACGAAAATTAGAATATCTTGGCTGATACTTTCGTACTATCATTCCTTTGGCATGTGCAGCCTTACTCTCCATATCTTGTGCATTAACACCAACATTCCCAATTTCGGGAGATGTAAATGTTACGAACTGCCCTGCATATGAAGGATCAGACATAATTTCCTGATATCCACTCATAGAAGTATTAAAAACTATTTCACCGACAACTGTATCATCAGCTCCAAAACTTTTTGCTTCTAAATACGTACCATTTTCAAGATAAATATATACTTTCTTTAAATCAATGCTCATAGTGATTACTCCATACCTCTACGCATCATCTCTTCCCTATAAAGCTTCTCATGCAATATTTCAAACTCATCTGTACCTGGAATAAATTTACGTTTGTAAGAACGAATTTTATCCATTACTGCATCTTCTATTTCTGAAGCATCTGCTATAAATGAAGTTATCGCGTTATAGACAATATTTTTAATGCGATTCTCCGTAACA
This sequence comes from Campylobacterales bacterium, assembly GCA_016938175.1. GTDB lineage: Bacteria > Campylobacterota > Campylobacteria > Campylobacterales > Sulfurimonadaceae > Sulfurimonas. Next base: position 12,078 of record JAFGVE010000015.1, on the reverse strand, counting down.
TCAAAGTTTATAAGATCTTCTTCATAAAGTTCATCAAGGATTTTATGCGCGATATCAGAGTATCTCTCTTCATAATCTAATATAACTTCAAACTCAGGAGCAAGTTTCTTTTTAATCATAAAAAAAAGCTGTCTTTCATCAGCAAGCATAAACTCAATCTCTTCCTCATTATCATGACAAATTGTTTTTACTTTCTCTTCAAGAGCCATCTCTTGTCTTACACTCTGCTCAAGAATTTTTTTGGCTTCATTTGCAACTGGTTCAAGACCTTTTGTCATAACTACAACACCGCTTTTATTTAAGTCTATAGCAATCTTATTTGATATATGTGGAATTGTTTTTAAAGAGATTTTCATACTGTTTATGACCTACTTGTAGTTTAATAGGGACATTTTACTATAAGTAAGGTAAAAATCTGATTAGGAGCTAATTTATTTACTAAGAAGCAGAGTTAAATCTGAAGCTTTTTGTGCATCCATTTTGGTCAATATTTGTCCAACAGTTTTTGGCTTTAGAGATTGTAAAATTGCAGCGGCATCATTCATATCCATGTCAGAGAGTATAGAAGCAGCTGCTGCAGCTTTCATCTTTGCAAATGTCTGCGCAATTTTGCCCATTTTTATATCACTAATTTCTTTTAAAACAGCCTCATTTTTTTGCAGCATCGCTTGTATGTTTGCTTCTTTTTGAGTAATCTCATCTAACTTTTTATTAACCGATTCTTCTTGTATAGAGAGTTTCGCTTCTTTTTGCTTAAGTAACTCCTCTGTAGCAGCCTTCAAAGTACTTAATGCTTGTTTTTGCTCATCAATGCGTTCAAGTTCTACGAGTAACTCACTCTTTCTTTCTTTAAATATTTTCGTACACTCAAATAGTCGATCACTTGTTTCAATTGCATAAAGAGAAAAAGAAAAAGAAAATAAAAATAGAATTATTCTCATGAAAATACCTTTTGTGTTGATTTTCTTGTATGAACAACTAAGGCAATCTCATCAAGTTCCTTAGCCTCTTTGAGTTTTTTTCGACTTAGCTCTTTTTGCAACTCTTGATACTCTAAATATTTGAATTTTTCGTACTCAATCATAGCTCCTTTGAGATCTTGCTTTGCATTTTCTATCTCTTTGGATGCATATGAAAGCCACTCTTCATTATGTTTTATAAGTGCCCTTTGTGCATCTAAAAGAACTCTAGTAGATATAAAATCGTTTATTTTTCCATTTTGAGGTGCCTGGATTTGTGTTAGTTCTGCATAGGAACTATCCACAGCTTTTTTGGCATTTTGAAGATTTAAATTTGCAGATTCGACGCCCCTCTCTTTTTGCTGCACAATGTTTTTCTTAACATTTACAAGTGAGCTGTAACGGGTCGTCATTCAAGTTCCTTATAGGATTATTGTATCATCTCTTTCTGGGGATGTAGAGATTATACCAACTTTTGTTTTACTAATCTCTTCTATAGTTTTTACAAACTCTTGTGCATCTTTAGGAAGTGCATTGAAACTTCTCGCACCCACAGAGTTGTTCCAACCTTTAAATGTTTTATATACAGGTTTCACGTCCTCAAGATTTGAAGGCATATAATCTATCTCTTTTCCATCTAACTCATAAGCAACACAAAGCTTCACCTCTTCAAAACCATCAAGAACATCAAGTTTCATAAGTGCTAACTCATCACAACCATTAAGACGTGCTGCATGGCGCGTTGCAACTGCATCAAACCAACCACAACGGCGTGCACGCCCTGTCGTTGTTCCAAATTCATGTCCTTGTTTACCTAGTCTCTTTCCATCTTCACCAAGATCTTCAGATGGGAACGGTCCATTTCCAACACGCGTACAATATGCTTTAACAATTCCTATAACTTTTCCTACATCTTTTGGATTTAATCCAAGACCTGTACATGAACCAGCAGAAACAGTTGATGATGATGTTACATAAGGATAAGTACCATGATCAATGTCTAAAAGCGTACCCTGTGCACCTTCTAAAAGTATTTTTTTATCATTATCTAAAGCACTCCATACCATTTGTGTTGTATCTGCAATAAATGGTGCAAGTTTTTCACTGTAACTCTCAAGCTCTGCTAAAAGTTCTGCTTTATTAGGAGTAGGAATTTCATACACATCAAAAACTTCTCTATTTTGTTCAAAGTATTCGATAATAGAGTCAGCTAATTTTGCTGGATTTAAAAGTTCACCAACACGAAAACCATTACGACTAATTTTGTCTGCATATGAAGGTCCTATACCTTTTCCTGTTGTTCCAATTGCCTTATCACCTTTAAGACGTTCTTTTGCTTGATCAATAAGTGCATGATAGTAAAGATTTAAGTGAGCTTTATCCGAAATAAAAAGACGCCCTTCTAAATTGTCAAACTGTGTCATCTCTTTAATTATAGATTCTGGAGAAAGTACCACACCATTTCCAACTACATTAATAGCTTTTGGATTTAAGACACCTGAAGGAATAAGATGTAGTGCATACTTAACACCATCAACCCAAATTGTATGACCAGCATTATGTCCACCTTGTGAACGACATACCATATCGTACTCACATGCAAGTCTATCTACAATTTTTCCTTTTCCTTCATCTCCCCACTGGATTCCAACAATCACATCTGCTTTTGTCATACTTCTTTTCCCTTTATTAAATAATTATTTTGTCAACGCTTCACAAATTGCATCTGTGTAAATTGCGAACCCAACAGAGGTTAAGTTTTCATCTTTGTATCTTCCACCTCTGGCATAAACCTCATTACCAACTATACAACGGAAAAACAGTTCATCATAGTAAAGCATTTTCGAGTAGTACATTGGAGCAATAACCGTCTCTTTATACGACATTGCAATACAAAGGTCTTTCATTTTCTGTAATTCATTCGCTATAGCGTCTGGTGCTATAGCCATAACATCATCAATCTGTTCTACATACTGTAGATAAACAAGCTTTGTCAGCCATTCAACTTCAAGATTTATAAACTTGTCTATATTGATATGTTTGAAATCTTCAATACTCAACTCATCAAACATCTCTGTAAGTAGTGCAGGAATTTTGATGTTTGATATTTGTACAAGTGGTTGTACCTCAAGCTTTTCAAAAATTGCCGTTGCTAGGTTTAAAACTGATGAGAGTTTTTTTTCTCCCATATACTCAACACCCACCTGATACTGCTCTGTAGTAGGAAAGGTTACAACTGGTTGAATATAAAACCATTTTTTCTGGTTTGTATTTTCACCTAAACGTTTTTCAATAATGCGAACAACGTCAATAGTCGAGTCAGCTCTTAAAGAGATAGCATTATTTTGTGCATCGTTTACTTTAATAAGTTTACGTTGATCATCTACACTTAAATGCTGATGATATGAAAAAATTGGTGTGACAATCTCTTCAAAACCCTCTTTTGCTAAAATTTCACTCGCTACATTCTCTATAGTACGTTTTACTTTTGCACTTTGACCAAAGTAGAGTTTAGAGCCAGTGGGTATTTCGTGTTCTAAAACCATTACTTCTTCAGTCCAAACATAATTTCGTTAAAAACTCTGTTTGCTTCGCCTGTATAACTTCTACGACCAAGTTTATCAAGTGCAAGTTCAACTGCATTTACAACCCATGAAATTTCATAATTTTCGATAAGACCCATCTGATTTATACGGAAAATTTTTCCTTTTAGATGATCTTGACCACCCGCTACGTTTACCATATGCTCTTTCTTTAAAATGTTACGAATCTCATTTGCATTTTCATCATCTATAGTTGTCATAGACTTTGCAGGTGTACTTGGATATACATGTAAACCTAAAGCTTCTAACGCACTTTTTACAGCCTCTGCACGACGAGCTGTATTCTCATACAACTTCTCAATACCACCTTGAGCTTCAATAGTTTTTAAAATCTCTAAAAGACCAATGATAAGGGTAGTAGCAGCTGTCCATGCAGTTGTATTTTCTCTCTGTTTTTTAATCTCTGTTGCAAGATTGAAATAGTAACCTTGCCCTTTTCCAATCTTTTCAATCGCAGCATTTGAGAGCCCTAAAATAGCAAGTCCTGGAGGAAGCATAAGCGCTTTTTGACTACCAGCAATAAGACAATCAATATTTGTAACATCAATCGGCTCAACACCAACAGCAGTAATACCATCTGCAATTATCATAATATTTGGATTAATCGTCTTTACCGCAGCAGCAAGCTCTTCAACAGGGTGACGAAGTCCACCGGCAGACTCACTAATCTGCACAGCGACTGCATCAATATCACTATTTGCTTTAATAGCCTCAACAACTACTTCTACGTTTACAGGGGTATTCCACTCATTTTTAATCTCTACGTTTTTAAGTCCGTGAGCAAGTGCAATTTTTCCAAAACGTTCACCAAACTTACCTGAGTTAACATTTAAAAGTGTATTTTTACAAAGATTTGTTACAGCTGATTCCATAGCACCTGTTCCGCTAGAAGAGAGCATAACAACCTCATCAGTTTTGAAAAGTTTAAAAAGATGCTTACGCGTCTCTTCAAAAATTGCTTCAAACTCAGGAGTTCTGTGGTGCATTGTCTCATCACTCATAGCGTTGCGAACATTTTGTGGAACAGGGGTTGGTCCAGGTGTAAAAAGTAACATGTAAAATTTCCTACAGAGTTTTATGTTTCATAAAAAAACCTCGTATTATAGCGAAATATGTTTAAACTATTCTATGTTAGAATAGCGCTCAATTTTACATCACTTTTAACAAAGTATGAGTTTACAAAGGGTAGAAATGACTATATTTGACTCCATTATTTTAGGAATTATTGAAGGATTTACAGAGTTCTTACCCATATCTTCAACAGGACATCTCATAGTAGCTTCTGATTTTTTAGGCATTAACCAAACAAGTGCAACAAAAGCTTACGAAGTTATCATTCAATTTGCAGCAATTCTTGCAGTTTTCTTCAATTACAAAGAAAAATTTACTTTAGAAAAAAAAGAGTTATGGCTAAAGATATTTATTGCTTTTTTACCAATTGGAGCTATAGGTTACATCTTCTCTCATCAGATAAAAGAACTTTTTAGTGTCCAGATTGTTGCAATTATGTTTATTGTTGGGGGAATTATTTTTTTAATTGTAGAACGTTTTTTTATAAAAGACGAATCAAAACTTTTACAAAACGTTGAAGATGTTTCCATGAAGCAATCCATTGTAATTGGCCTTTCACAGGTTTTTGCACTTATACCTGGAACAAGTAGAGCAGGTTCAACTATTATTGGAGCACTTCTTGTTGGACTTGGAAGAAAAGCGAGTGCTGAGTTTAGTTTTTTGCTCGCCTTTCCTGTAATGGCCGCTGTTACTGGATATGATTTCTTAAAACATTATAATGAATTTAGCAATGAAAACCTTACTACACTTTTGATTGGTTTTTTCGTCTCTTTTTTTGTTGCTTATCTAACAATCAAACTTTTTTTGAAGTTTTTAGAACGTTTTACCTTCGTGGCCTTTGGTATTTATAGAATTTTATTTGGGGTATTACTTCTTTATTTGTTCAACTAGTCTGGAATATTTTTTGCTTTTTCTTTTTGATTCTCATTCAAGGAGATAATATGAAAACTATACATAAGTACAGTAGCAGTATGCATCTGTTCCTTTTAAAGATAGAGGAACACTTCTGCAGACTAAGTTTAAAATTTTTATAAAGTTTTCAATATTTTTTTAGCAAGACCTAGTGCTTGAGAGCGGTGAGAGAGGTTTTTTTTAATCTTACTGCTTAACTCAGCTACTGTCTGTTTATATCCAGCTGGCACAAACATTGGGTCATATCCAAATCCACCTTCACCACGAGCTTCATCAATCACATCTCCATGCATCCAACCGTGAACTGTTCTCTCAGCATTTTTTGAAACTATAGCAATTGCTGCTGTATAGTATGCAGGAGAGCTTTTTACTCCTTTTGCTTTTAGTGCATCAATAAGTTTATATAAATTATCTTTATCTGTCGCATTTGTGCCGCCATAACGTGCACTATAAACTCCCGGTGCTCCATTTAACACTTCAACACTTATTCCACTGTCATCTGCTAAAACAATTACATTCTCATTATCAAGAGCTTGGTAAACTGCTCTTGCTTTAATTAAAGCATTCTCTTTAAAAGTATCTGCATCCTCGATAATTTCAAAAGCTTCTATTAGGTCTGTATAAGGGACTACTTCATACTCATTACACAGCTCTGTTATCTCACGAAGTTTCCCTTTATTAGATGTAGCTAAAACTAATTTCACGCTCAATTCCTTATAGTGTATGTAAACAAATATTTATATATAATCTCAAAATTATACACAAAAGGGCTTTTATATGTTTAAAAAGGTTTTACCCCTCTCTTCGATACTATTTCTTCGATTTTTAGGGCTTTTTCTTGTTTTACCCGTACTTTCTGTCTACGCACTTGACCTCGAGGGTGCAACACCATTCTTAGTAGGTGTTATTGTTGGTGGTTATGCGCTCACTCAAGCACTCTTTCAGGTTCCATTTGGAACGATGAGTGATAAGATAGGAAGAAAACCAACTATTTTATTTGGACTTCTTATCTTTTTAGTTGGTTCTCTCATTTGTGCATACTCTACAGATATATATATGCTTATGCTTGGACGTTTTTTACAGGGTGCAGGTGCAATTGGTGCGGTTGTTACTGCAATGATAGCCGATTTAGTCGAAGAAGAATCCCGTGGAAAAGCGATGGCAATAATGGGCGGCTTTATTGCTATTAGTTTTGCAATGGCAATGGCACTTGGACCAGTCGCAGCTTCATCAATGGGAATTAGCTCTATCTTTTTAATAACAGCTGGACTTGCAGTATTAGCAATAATTCTACTTTTTACGAAAGTACCAACTCCTCCAAAAATAAAGCACATTTACCATGCAAATGCTAAAACATCTGATATTCTAAAAGATAATAACCTTTTAAATATGATTATCATAAATGCTCTACAAAAGGGTCTTATGACAATGGCATTTGTTTTAATTCCGATAATACTTACAAAAGCAGAGTATGGCTTTAATTGGGAAAAAAGTGAACTATGGATGGCATATGTTCCAGCTATGATTGCTGGTCTTTTAGCAATGGGACCTGCTGCTGTATTTGGAGAAAAACGTAACATTCCAAAGCAAATATTTCTTATCTCAATAGTGCTTTTTCTGACTTCATTTTTAATTATGGGCTTTACAACTTCAAGTACAATCTTTGTTATAGGTGTAGTTGCATTTTTTATTGCATTTAATATGATGGAACCACTTGTTCAGTCTATGATTTCAAAGTTTGCAAAAGTACACCAAAAGGGTGCTGCTCTTGGTATTTCAAATTCAGCAGCTTACTTCTTTACATTTTTAGGCGGTACATTTGCTGGACTCTATTTAGATTTTAGTTCAAGAGAAACACTCAGTGTAACAGTTTCAGCCATCATCACCATTTGGCTCTTCTGGACACTTTTCAAACTACAAAATCCACTCAAACATGCACATCTTTTCATTCCTCAAGCAAGTGTAAACTTTGACAAGCTTAACGCTTTAGAGAGTGACAACATTGCTGAATGGTATGTGAATGAAACAGAAGATTTAGTAGTTATAAAATATGTAAAAGATTCTATAGAAGAAGATGAATTAAAAGCAAAAGTTTCCCATTAAGGGAGAACTTTGCAAAAGTAGTTCAGAACTACTTTTGTGGAATGACGTACATGTTAAAGTAACGTCCTTCAAACTTTGGTGGTTTTTCCATTATAGCGATATCTTCAACCATAGGCCAAACGCGAAGCAGAACCTCTTCACCAGCTTCAGGATGCGCCATCTCACGACCACGTAAAAATACTCTAAATTTCACATGATATCCTTTTTCAAGGAACTCTCTTGCATGCTTTACTTTGTAATGAATGTCATTTTCAGCAATTTTAACAGAAAGCTTAATCTCTTTTACAACGATTTTTACTTGATTTTTACGTTGCTCTTTGAGTTTTTTCTCTTCTTGGTACTTGAACTTACCGTAGTCCATAATCTTAGCAACAGGTGGTTTCGCATCTGGGGCGATTAAAACAAGGTCAAGACCCATTTCGTTCGCTTTTTCCATCGCCTCATCAAATGAGACAATCCCTAAAGATTCGCCTCCATCTACGTTACATCTTAATTCCGTTGCACGGATTTCGTCATTCATAATAACACGGTTTTTCTTTTGACTCAAAAATTTACCTCATTTACTTTAGTTTGAATAAGCTTGAGGAACTCCTCTTCACTTAAGTTGTACTGCTCTCTCGTTCTTCTGTCACGAATAGCAACTGTTTTATTTGCAATCTCGTCATCACCAATGACAACTATCATCGGAACACGAGTTTTTTCTGCCGTTCTGATACGTTTATTTAACGAATCATTCTTAGCGTATATCTCACTATCGGCATTAATGTCGATAAGTTTATCTGATAGTTCCTTAGCGTAATCTTTATGACTCTCGGCTACAGGGACTATAGCAACTTGTGTTGGAGCTACAAACATTGGGAACTCACCAGCATAATGTTCAGTTAAAATACCGATAAAACGCTCAAATGAACCAAGTATTGCACGGTGAATCATTACCGGTTGAATCTTGTCATTATTTTCGCCATTATACTCAAGTTCAAAACGTGATGGTAAGTTGTTATCGAGTTGCACAGTTCCACACTGCCACTCACGCCCAATTGCATCTAAAATTTTAATGTCAATTTTTGGACCATAAAAAGCTCCACCACCCTCATCAATTGTATATGGAAGATTATGAACCTCCATAGCATTTTTGAGAGCTGCTTCTGATTTTTCCCAAACTTCTGCATCACCAACAGCTTTTTCAGGTTTTGTACTAATCATCATCTTATATTCAAAACCAAAAGTTGTCATAATTTTGTCAATAAAATCAATAATGTCAATAATCTGCTCTTCAATCTGGTCAACAGTACAGAAAATATGTGCATCATCTTGTGTAAACTCACGTACACGGAAAAGTCCATGAAGGGCACCTGTCATCTCATGGCGGTGAACAACACCATACTCATAGTACTTAATTGGTAGATCACGATATGAGTGAAGTTCATCTTCATATACTTTAATATGCCCAACACAGTTCATAGGTTTAACACCGAACTCTATCTCATCAATATTTGTGAAGTACATATTTTCACCATAGTTTTGGTAATGACCAGACGTTTTCCAAAGGTCTGAACGCAACATTTCAGGACCACGAACTGGCTGATACCCACGTTTTCTATGCGCTCTGTGAAGTAGTGACTCTAAACGTGCACGTAAACGTGCTCCAGCTGGAAGCCAAATAGGAAAACCTGCGCCCACTTCCTCACGAAAAGTAAAGAGTTTCATCTCATTTCCGAGTTTTCTGTGGTCACGTTTTTCAGCTTCAGCGATCTGATCTAAGTGTGCTTTGAGCGCCTCTTTATCCGCAAATGCAATACCGTAAATACGTGTAAGCATCTCGTTTTTAGAGTCTCCACCAAGGTAAGCACCAGCGATTTTCGTAAGTTTGAAATAGCGGATAAGACCAATATTTGGCAAGTGTGGTCCACGACATAAGTCTTCAAACTCACCTTGTTTATATATAGAAACAGTCTCAGATGGAATTCTCTCCATTACAGCAAGCTTTAAATTATCAGAAGCAAACTTTTGTTTTGCCTCATCCATTGAAATTTCGTACTTCTCTATAGGATACTTTTTCTTTGCAAGAGAGAGCATTTCTTTTTCAATCTTTTTTAAATCACCCTCACCTATTTCAGCACTGGTTTTAAAATCATAATAGAAACCCTCTTTTACAGTAGGTCCTACAAAAAACTTTGCATCTGGGTAAAGTGATTTAATGGCTTGTGCCATTAAGTGTGCTGTTGAATGGCGTAACACATCAAGAGCTTCAGGAGAGTTGTCAAGTTCTATCTCTTCACCAGAAAGCCCTCTCTCTTGTGCAGTTACCAAATCTACTATTTCGTCATTGTGTTTTATCGCTATTGCGCTCAATACTAATTCCTATTTCGTTTTTAAAGTTCTGTCTTCAATACAGCACCATTCGATGCATTTGACACTAAAAGTTGGTAGCGTTTTAGCCACTTTGATTTTACCTCATTTTTATAAGGTTTCCATAACGCACGGCGTTTTTCGATTACATCTTCACTTACGTTTAGTTGTAAAAGGTGTGCATCAGTGTTAATTTCTACCTCATCTCCATCTTCAATAAGAGCAATAAGACCACCTTCTGCAGCCTCTGGAGAAACATGACCTATCGAAGCACCACGCGTAGCACCTGAAAAACGGCCATCTGTTATAAGAGCAACCGATTCACCAAGACCCATACCCATAATAAGTGATGTAGGAGCAAGCATCTCTTGCATACCAGGTCCACCTTTTGGTCCCTCATAACGAATAACTACAACATCATCCGCTTTAACTTTGTGTCCCATAATTCCTGCGATAGCCTCTGGCTGTGAGTTAAAACAAACTGCTTTTCCTTTAAATTGTCTCATACCTGGAGCAATTCCGGCAGTTTTAACAACTGCACCCTCTAAGGCAAGATTTCCAAAAAGAATTGAAAGTCCACCAACCTGTGAGTAGGCATTCTCATTTGTGTGAATAATACTTTCATCTTTGATTTTTGCATCTTTAATGCGCTCTTCAAGTGTCTCACCCGTAATCATTTGCGCATCTAATTGAAGAAGCCCTCCACGACGTGATACCTCTTTCATAACTGCATTTACACCACCAGCACGGTTAATATCATCCATGTGAACTGTTGAAAGTGATGGAGATATTTTTGCAATGTGAGCAACTTTATCTGCTATTTTATTAATATTCTCTATCTTATAGTTTACGCCAGATTCTTGAGCAATAGCAAGTAAGTGAAGAACTGTATTTGAACTTCCACCCATCGCCATATCTACGACAAAAGCATTATGAATTGCTTTTTCATTGAGGATATTTCTCATTCTGAATTTTTCGTTGTTTTCCATTTTTGCAAGTTCAACAACACGTTTTGCAGCTTGTTTTACAAGTGCTATACGCTCAGGAGTCATCGCTAAAATAGTTCCATTTCCAGGGAGTGCAACACCCATAGCTTCACAAAGTGTATTCATTGAGTTTGCAGTAAACATACCTGAACATGAACCTCCAGAAGGACACGCTTCACACTCTATTTCGTATAGTTCTTCATCTGTAATTTGCCCCTCAGCGTGTTTTCCTACAGCCTCAAACGCAGTTGCAAGGTCAATAGGTGTTCCATCTTTTTTATGCCCAGCGGCCATTGGACCACCTGAAACAAATACTGTCGGAACGTTTACACGAAGTGCTCCCATAAGCATTCCTGGAACAATTTTGTCACAGTTTGGAATACAAATCATTGCGTCAAGTTGGTGCGCATTCATAACAGTCTCAATAGAGTCTGCAATAATTTCACGTGAAGGTAATGAATAAAGCATACCTTCATGCCCCATAGCAATTCCATCGTCAACGCCTATAGTGTTAAATACAAATGGAACCCCTCCAGCTTCGCGAATAGCCTCTTTTACAATCTCTCCATACTCATGCAAAAAGAAGTGGCCTGGAATAATGTCTATATAGCTGTTTGCAACACCAATAAACGGTTTGTCAAAATCTTCATCTTTTAATCCCGTTGCACGTAGTAGTGAACGGTGTGGTGCCTTGTCAAAGCCCTTTTTTATAATATCACTTCTCATGAAAAACCCTTATATATAGTTTGCTAGTTTATGATAAATGCGATTATAGCATCTTTTTTAAACTTTTTACTAAAAAACTCTTTACAAATAAAAAATAATCAGCTATAATTCCGGCTCACTTACAAAGAGACACCTCTCTCTAAGTGCGTTATGAGTGCGGGAATAGCTCAGTGGTAGAGCACAACCTTGCCAAGGTTGGGGTCGCGAGTTCGAACCTCGTTTCCCGCTCCATATTTAATTTTTCAACTAATTATTTACAGTAATTTTTAAAACAAACAAGATGCCCGGGTGGCGAAATTGGTAGACGCAGGGGACTTAAAATCCCCCGGTAGCAATACTGTGCCGGTTCGAGTCCGGCCCCGGGCACCA
>JAFGVE010000014.1 GCA_016938175.1 Campylobacterales bacterium | reverse complement strand
GATAGCTTCGTCCATACCACCAACCATATAAAATGAGTTTTCTGACATGTGATCATAATCACCATTGATGATACCTTTAAATCCAGCAATCGTATCTTCTAGTTTTACATATTTACCTGGTGCACCTGTGAATACCTCTGCAACAAAGAAAGGCTGAGATAAGAACTTCTCAATTTTACGAGCACGCTCAACAACATTTTTATCATCTTCACTAAGCTCATCCATACCAAGAATCGCAATGATATCTTGTAAGTCTTTATACTTTTGAAGTGTTTGCTGTACACCACGAGCTACATTGTAATGCTCTTCACCTAAAATTTGTGGATCAAGTAGTCTTGAAGTTGAGTCAAGTGGATCAACTGCAGGATAAATACCTTTTTCAGCAATTTTACGGTTAAGTACTGTAGTTGCATCCAAGTGAGCAAAAACAGAAGCAGGAGCCGGGTCAGTCAAGTCATCCGCTGGTACATAAACAGCTTGAACAGAAGTGATAGATCCACTTTTTGTAGATGTAATACGATCTTGTAGAGCACCCATTTCACGAGCAAGTGTTGGTTGGTAACCAACAGCTGATGGAATACGACCAAGAAGTGCTGACATTTCAGAACCTGATTGTGCAAAACGGAAAATATTATCAATAAACATTAGTACATCAAGTTTTTTCTCATCTCTAAAGTACTCAGCCATAGTAAGACCAGTAAGAGCAATACGGTTACGTGCTCCTGGAGGCTCTGACATTTGACCATAGCACAGTGCAACTTTGTCAAGTACATTTGAATCTTTCATCTCGTAGTAAAGGTCATTACCTTCACGCGTTCTCTCACCAACACCAGCGAAAACTGATAAACCGTCATGACCATGAGCAACATTGTGAATCAGCTCCATAATAATAACTGTTTTACCAACACCAGCACCACCGAAAAGTCCGACTTTACCACCCTTAGCATATGGAGCAAGTAAGTCAACAACTTTAATCCCTGTCTCAAACATTTCAGTAGTAGTTGATTGATCAACCAATGGTGGTGGAGCACGGTGTATTGACCACTCAGGCGCACCTTCTACCTGCTCTCCGCCATCGATTGTTTCACCAATTACATTAAAAATACGACCTAGTACTTTTTCACCAACTGGAACCTTGATAGGAGCACCAGTAGCAGTAGCATCCATACCACGTACTAAACCTTCACTCATATCCATAGCGATTGTTCTTACACGACCGTCACCTAAGTGAGCAGCAACTTCTAAAACGAGACGATGCTCTTTTCCTTCAAGACTAACCTTTACTTCTATTGCTTCGTTGATTACAGGAAGATATCCAGTAAAATCAACATCAACAACAGGACCCATTACCTGGCTAATTTTTCCAATCATATTACTTTTCTCCATTATTTCATAGACTCTACACCACTGATAATCTCAATCAGCTCTGTAGTAATTGCAGCTTGACGCGCTTTATTAAAATCAACTTTGAGAGACTTAACCATCTCTTTTGCATTATTAGTTGCTGTATCCATTGCTTGCATTCTTGCAGAGTGCTCAGCTGCAAGTGAATCAATCAATGAGTAATACATGCTGTAACTAACATACTTGTTAACCAATGCATCGAGCATTGCCTCTTCATCTTCTGCTTCTACTTCAAGCATAGACTTGTTCTCAGACTCTTTACACTCAAAACTATCTGCATCAACTGGGAGTACTTTATTGACATGCAACTCTTGAGTTATCATGTTTTTGTACCCGTTATATACTAGATGTAATGCATCTATCTTTCCATCTTTAAAATCTAAAATAGATGTCTTGATAAACTCATCAGATGTAACCTTGTCCGGTTTTGAACTTAAACCAACAAGTGAGTCGAAAAGCTCTACTTCGTTATATTTAAAAAATTCAATCCCTTTTTTACCGATTCCACGTAAACGTACTTTTACATTTTGGTCTTTATACTCTTTGAGTAGCTTTTTGACAGCTTTGATAGTTTGCACATTGAAACCACCGCAAAGACCTTTATCTGCAGTTACAAAAACAATATCAACAATTTTTGGGTTCTCAATTTTCGTAAAACTACGATTATCGATACCACCAATTTTGCTGCATTTTATACGTCCTGCTATTTCGGCAATAACCTGATTCATTTTTTGAGCATAAAGACGAGAGCGTTTTGCAAGCTCTTCAGCACGACGAAGCTTTGCAGTACTTACAAGCTTCATTGCACGTGTTGTCTTTTGAGTGCTAGAAACACTCTTTATCTGTCTTTGAATATCTTTCAAGTTTGCCATATCGTAATCCTTATGCTACTACGAAGCTAGCTTTAAACTCTTCAAGTGCTTTCATTAAGAGTGCCTGAGTATCATCATCAATTTTAGAAGCACTTCTAATGTTTTCAAAAATTTGTGGATATGATGCCTCAATAAATGGATACATTTCAGCTTCGAAACGAACAACATTTGAAGCATCCATATCATCTAAGAAACCTTCATTTCCTGCAAAGATGATAGCAACTTGCTTCTCTGCTGGAAGTGGAGAAAATGGTCCTTGCTTCAGTACTTCAACCATTCTTTGACCACGCTCAAGCTGGTTACGTGATACTTCATCAAGATCAGATGCGAATTGTGCAAATGCTTGAAGTTCACGGTATTGTGCAAGATCAAGTCTTAAAGTACCAGCAACTTGCTTCGTAGCTTTAATTTGTGCAGCACCACCAACACGTGATACAGAGAGACCAACATTGATAGCTGGACGTACACCTGAATTAAAAAGGTCAGTTTCTAAGAATATTTGACCATCTGTAATTGAGATAACATTTGTTGGAATATATGCCGCAACATCACCCGCTTGAGTCTCAATAATTGGAAGAGCTGTAAGTGATCCAGCACCCTCTTCATCAGATAGTTTTGCAGCACGCTCAAGTAAACGTGAGTGAACATAAAAAACATCCCCTGGATATGCTTCACGACCCGGAGGACGACGAAGTATAAGTGACATTTCACGGTATGCAACTGCATGTTTAGATAAATCATCATAAACAATTAGACCATGTCTTGCATTGTCACGGAAATACTCACCCATTGTAACACCTGTATATGGTGCCAAGAATTGAAGTGCAGCAGCTTCAGCAGCAGTAGCAGAAACGATGATCGTGTACTCAAGTGCACCATGCTCTTCTAGACGACGAACAATCTGTGCAACTGTTGACTCTTTTTGTCCAACAGCAACATAAATACATACAACACCATTACCTTTTTGGTTAATGATTGTGTCAAGAGCAACCGTAGTTTTACCAGTTTGTCTATCACCAATAATAAGCTCACGTTGACCACGTCCAATTGGAACAAGTGCATCGATTGCTTTAATACCAGTTGCAAGTGGTTCATGTACAGACTTACGCTCCATAATACCAGGTGCTTTTTCTTCAACAAAACGAGTCTCAGAAGTCTCGATTGGACCTTTACCATCTATTGGCTCACCAAGTGAGTTTACAACACGACCTAAAAGAGCATCACCAACTGGAACACGTAAAAGCTTACCAAGTCTCTTAACTGACATACCCTCTCTAAGAGCATCACCAGAACCAAGAATAACTACACCAACACTACTCTCTTCTAGATTAAGCACAAGACCTTTTGTTCCATCTTCGAACTCAACCATTTCACCAGCCATAACGTTGCTAAGTCCATAAACTTGTGCAACACCATCTGCATAAGAAACAATCTTACCTGTCTCATTTATATCAACACTTAATTCAAAGTTATCGATACGTTCTTTAATTATTGAGCTAATTTCATCAGCTTGAATTTTTGCTACCACTACTTTTCTCCTCTCTAAATTGCTTTTATTATATGTTCTATAACTTGTCTGTCAATTCTATCTTTTGAAAAATCGATTTCTATGCCAAGACCTTCTACTTCTACTTTGATTCCATTGTAATTACTTTGAACAAAATCTAAAACTATAGTAGATTCAAATCTATTTCCAAGATTACTGCTCAACTCATTGAGTGTTGCATCGCTAATTTGCGTATCACTAAAAACAACTCCCGTATAACTTTTCTTTTTACGAGAAATCTCTTTTTGCAACTCTACAGAAATCGCAGGAATAATACCTATGCGTTTATTTTCAACTAAAAGCTTAATCATGTTGTTGACTTCATTAGAGTTCGCTGATTTTACAGCATCTAATAAAATACTACTTTTATCATCTGAACTTACACTAGGGTTATTAAAGATTGCGTTGTATCTCTCATTTTTGAACGACTCTGCCAAAACTGAAAAAATCTCCGCTAGGTTTTCCATAGATGCAAGATCAGAATTGAAATCAAAAGCTTTGATATATCTTTTTGCTATCAGCTCTTCCATTCTATGCTACCTTCTTTAATATAATATTTGCCATAGTCTCTTTATCAAAGCTTTGTGCACTCTGACTCAATGTTTCGTTTAAAACACTCTCTACGACATCTCTAACCATTCTCTTCTCTTCATATGCTTGCAGTGATTTATTTTGCTTCACTAAAGACTCTAAATCAGCATCACACTGTGCCATAATTGAATCGTTGATTATTTTATTCTCTTTTTTTGAAGATGCAGCAAGCTCTTCTGCAAACTTTTCAGCTTCAGATATTTTTGCCAATGCATCTTTTTTAAGAGCAATAGATTCGTCAAGTTTGTCTTGTACTTTTTTCAGTTCATCTGCAATAGAGTTACTTCTTGAAGCAAAGTATGACTTGAGAGGCTCACCAACTAGATACCATACCAATCCAGCAAATAGCAAAAAGTTAACTGTTCTTTGAACAATATCTGTTTCACTATGTCCAACTTCAGATGCGAATGCATAAGTTGACAACATTAGTGCTAATACTAAAATTCTACTCACATCACATCCTTAAATTTGACTAAATTTAGCTTTTACAGCTTCTTTAAACACTGGAACTTGGGACATTAAGTCTGTAGTCAACTCATTTTTAGACACTTCTAATGCTTTTTGAAAGTCTAAATATTCCTGTGCAAGTTCTGCACGCTTTGCTTCTAATTTGCTCTCTGCTAACTCTTTAGCATCCGCAATAACTTTTTCTCTTAGGGCCGCAGCTTCTAGTTTAGCATTCATAATTATCGACTCTGCTTTTGCATTTAAATCGTTAATTTCTTCATCGTTAGATCCTACTTTTTCTAGGTCTTTTCTAATGTCGTCATCACGTTTATTCATATAAGCGAACAGTGGATTATAAAGCCAACTATTTAAAACGGCTATAAGCGAAACAAATACAACAAATGTAATCAAAAGTAGTATCGGGTTTATATCTAACATAGCACCTCCTAAAAGTTGCGAAATTATACTACTTGTAAATTGAAAGGATAGTTAAATGGAGTCTTAAATTATAAAATTTGTCTATATTTATTGAAAATGTATCAAAAATTCATCTATTTCATCTTGGGAAGAAAATTCGAGCTGGAGTCTATTTTCTGAAATTTTCCATTTTGGACCAAGATGCATGAACTTTTCTTCGAGTGCCTTAAAGTTTAAATTAACGAGACTTTTTTTCTCTTTATTTTGCGGTGAAAGTGTCTCTTTTTTATTTTTTATCATCATCTCAACATCGCGAACACTGAGCTTTTGCCCTATTATCGAATTTACCATCAACTGTTGTTGCTTCTCATCAAGACCTACTAACACTTTTGCATGGCCTGCAGTTATCTTTTTTTCTACAAGTGCCTTTTGCGTTTTTTGAGAGAGCTGTAG
>JAFGVE010000013.1 GCA_016938175.1 Campylobacterales bacterium | reverse complement strand
TTATCAATCATTAAAACCATATTTTTTCCATATTTCTTCGATAAAAGTAATTATACTAGATTAAAAGTCAATCTCACAATTTTGCTTCATTAATTTTTCCAACCATATAACATTCTCTTGTGTCAATACAATTTTGTTATACACAAAATCAAACTCTTCTAATTCAAGTAGATTTTCCAGTTCTTTCGGTAATTTTGTAAGTTTATTTCTCCAAAGCGTCAATTTTTTTAACTTTCTTAACTTTCCTAGCTCTTTTGGAAGTGATTCCAAACCATTTAATCCAAGTTCTAAAACCTCTAAGTTAACTAAATTACCAACCTCTGCAGGAAGTGTTTTTAATTTATTTTCTTGTAAATAAAGTGCTTGCAAACTTGACAGTGAGAAAAGCTCTTGTGGTAACTCTTGTAAAGTATTACCAGGTAAAAACAATTCACGAAGATTTTGTAAATCACCTATGCTCTTTGGTATGGAAGTGAGTTTATTGTCAGTTAAATAAAGTCTCTCTAAAGATGTAAGTGCACCTATCTCTTCAGGTAATTCTGTAAGTTGACAGCCTAAAAGATTTAACTCTTTTAGTGATGCCAGTTGCTTTTTATCACGCGGGATACCTCTAAAGTAGCCTCCCTCAAGATATGAGTCATGCTCTATCCATTTAATATCAGCAACTCCATGAGTATCTGCCCACGTAAGTAAATTCTCAAGAGCTTCTTGAGAGTTACTGACCTTTATGGAATCCAAGCATTGTTCCAAAAAGTTTATCCTCTAAAAGTCCCATCTTTGCAGAGGCTATAAGATTATTTTCTTCGTAATATTTTAAAAGGTCTTGTGCGTCATGTCCACTCATCATAGCTTGATAACCGAGTGCAGCATGTACTTCTTGTTCATGTACTTCAAGACCCTCTTTTTTTGCAAGTGCTTCAACTATCAACATCAATTTTACAGTATCACGAGCTTCTGCACGTAAAGACTCTCTGAGCTCCATAAACTTACCTTTATCTTCTGCAAATGCTTTATGCTCTTCTTCTGTAAATGAACGAGATTTTTTACTTACTTTTGCATCTATCTCTTGTTCTACCATATTACTTGGAAGTGTAAAGTCAATTTTTGAAAGAAGTGCTGAAATAATTTTTGGTTTTAACTCAGCCATATAGAGTTTTGAAACCTCTTCTGCAGTAACCTGATCAGCAAACTTCGCTTTTAAAGTCTCTAAAGTTGCTCCTGCATCGCTCAAAATCTTTTTAGCGAACTCATCATTAGGTGTTTCAGCCCTTTGCTCTTGAATTTCATGTAACTTTATTTCAAATTGTGTCTCTTTACCGGCTAAATCAGGTGCTTGATACTCTTTTGGAAACGTCACACTAATAGTTTTCTCATCCCCATAATTCATGCCAATTAGTTGTTCTTCAAAACCTGGAATAAATGAACCTGAACCAATTTTTAGATTAAACTTCTCAGCACTACCACCTTCAAAAGCTTTTCCATCTATAAAACCTTTGAAGTCAATTACAGCAACGTCACCATTCTCTACAGCTCTTGGCGTTTCTAAAGCAACAAAAGGAGCTTGCTGTTTTGCAAACTCTTCTAATTTCTCTTCTACAGCTTTTGGGTCAGCCACAGGTTTTGTAAAACTTGGTACTACCTCTTCATAGTCAATATCAACATTTACTTCAGGACTTGTTGCAAGTTCTACCTCAAAAAAGACACTACTCTCTTTTTGTTCATATCTTTTAAGTGCTGGCTGCCCTAAGAGATTATCAGGATTAATCTTTGCCTCTTTTACACCTGCTTCAATGAACTCTCTAAATGCTTGGCCTGCTGCATCTTGTTGCATTTTTTCTTCACTAGATTCCTCTTCTGCAGACTCTTGACTTTGTGCTTTTTTTAGCTCCGCAACCTTAGCCTCGATTACGCTATTTTCGACAACACCACTTATAATGAAGTTTATATCATCTATTTTTTCTACTGTAACTTTCACTACAATCCTTTTGGTTTTAATTTGCGAATTTTATCGAAAATTTCTAAAACTAACTTTGTGTACTTTTTACTCTACTTTTGCATTGGTACTTCAAAAAGCATAAGATGCGTATCTTGAGTAGCTTCAAATATGTAACTATTTGTATCGTTAATCTGTAGTTCATCACGCTCTTGCATCTCAAAATTTTCAACATTTCCTGCACCACTCACAAGCATTAAAAAGCGTCCATGTGTATTTTCAACAGAATCAATGCTCACACTCTCACCCGCTTTTAACTTTGTCATGTACATGGAAGCATTTTGGCGTATCTTGATAGAATCATCACTTCCATCACTTGAGACTAAAAGCTTCCAAGTACCATTCATGTTAATGGCATTACAATCTTTTTGAGCATATAGAGGCGTGCCTCCTCGCTCATTTGGGTATATCCAAATTTGAAAAAGTTCTGTTTTGTGTGTTAAAGAAGGATTTCTCTCTGAGTGCTGTACTCCTGCACCCGCACTCATGTATTGCACTTCTCCTGCTTGTATAACACCATGATTTCCTTCTGAATCGTGATGTTCCAAACTGCCTTCTATAATATACGTAATAATCTCCATATTATCATGAGGATGCATGCCAAATCCACTTGCCGGTTCTATAATATCATTGTTTAAAACACGTAAAACTCCAAAGTTCATACGTGTAGAATCGTAATACCCTGAAAAAGAGAAACTAAAACGAGCATGTAACCATCCATGCTCTGCTCGCCCGCGCTGATGTGACTTATAAAGACTTAATGACATAATTCACTCCTTTAAAAAACAATAATATTACAAAACTTGTTTGCAATGCAAAGAAAAGCGTTAAATTTTTAAGCTAAGATAAGCCCGACATTCAAAAGGAGTTCTAAAAAATGAACATAGATATTATCTTACAAAACATGCTTAATCCGCCTGTTTTATTCTTTTTTTTGGGTATGCTTGCCATTTTTTTAAAATCTGAATTGGCAATTCCTCAGCCTCTCCCAAAACTATTTTCACTCTACTTGCTCATTGCAATTGGACTACATGGTGGTTACGAACTTTCACATAGTGGCTTTAATGGTTACATATTTAAAGCACTACTTTTGGCAGTTTTCATGTCTTTACTAGTCCCTGTTTACAGTTTTTTTATTTTAAAACGTAAAATAGATGTCTACAACGCCATTGCAATTGCTGCAACTTTTGGTTCCATTAGTGCTGTTACCTTCATTACAGGTATAACTTACCTAGACACTGTAGGTGTTGAGTACGGAGGTTTTATGGTTGCATCTATGGCTTTAATGGAGTCTCCAGCAATTGTTATAGGACTTGTATTTGCTGCAATTTTCATTAAAGGTGAAGATGGAGAAGAGAAAAAAGATACAGATATGAAAGAGATTCTCAGAGAAGCTTTTTTAAATCCATCGGTTTTTTTGCTCGTAGGTGCACTCATTATAGGTATATTGACAGGAGAAAAAGGATGGCACTCAATGGAGCCTCTTTTTGGAACACTCTTTAAAGGTATGCTTGCATTTTTCTTACTCGATATGGGTCTGGTTGCTGCAAGAAAAATTCACGAACTCAAAAAAGTTGGTGTTTTCCTCATTGCCTTTGCTCTAATTATGCCAATGGTTAATGCTTCTGTTGCGACTATGATTGCTTATGCTTTTGAAATTGAAAAAGGTGATGCTTTCTTACTTGCACTTCTAAGTGCTTCGGCTTCTTATATAGCTGTTCCTGCGGCAATGAGACTTTCAGTTCCACAAGCAAATCCTGGTATCTACCTACCACTAAGTCTTGCGGTAACCTTTCCGTTTAACATCTCGTTAGGGATACCACTATACTATTTTATGATAACTTCACTCTGGGGGTAAACTATGAAGAATATGACAAAAGTAGAACTCATAATAGAATCTGTATATGAGAACAGACTTCTAAAGCTTTTTGAAAAGCATGAAATTGGGGGATACACTATTATAAACGACATTGAAGGTGCCGGTGGTCATGGACTGAAAACTGGAGATGATGTTACTGGTGTTTTTAGTAATATCTACGTTTTTACTGTTTGTGAGGCTGAAGTTTTTGACAAAATGGATAAAGACATTCGTGCATTTTTAAAATCTTACGGTGGGAAATGTATACTAAGTGACGTTCGTATTTTACTAGGAACGCCAAGAAAATAACTCTCTTTAGAGACATCATCTTTCTTGAAGTCTCTCTGTGCTAAAATTCTTGCTTTAAAACTTTTATAGAAATTTTAAAGTGAGAGCGCATGGATAAAGACTTTAACTACTCCAATCTAAAATTAGGCATTATCGGTGGTGGACAGTTGGGAAAAATTATGTCCCAAAAAGCAAAAAAAATGGGTTTTCATGTAACCATCCTCGATCCGACTTTCAACTCTCCTGCAGCACAAGTCTCCGACAAACATATCATTGGCGGTTTTCACGATGCACAAAAACTTGAACAGCTTGTTCAAGACAGTGATGTTACAACATTTGAACTTGAGCATGTAGACACAACTATTTTAAAAGAACTTTACGACAACGGACACAGAATCCACCCCTCTCCATACGTTATAGAATTGATTCAAAATAAATATGAGCAGAAAAAACTTCTTGATGAACGTGGTATTCCAGTACCAAAATATAAAAGTGTAGAGTCACAAGAAGACTTAAAAAGCTTTGGTTTTCCTGTTATACAAAAGTCTAAACGTGAAGGTTATGACGGAAAAGGCGTACTAATGCTCAAAACAGAAGCCGACCTTGAAAAAGCTATACAAAGCGAATCTTTTATAGAAGAACTTGTCGACATCGATAAAGAGCTTGCAGTCATAGTTGCTAGAAATATTGAAGGTGAAATAAAATGCTATCCAGTCGTTGAAATGCTCTTTGATGATAGAACAAATATCTGTGATAGCGTGATGGCACCGGCGAGAATATCTACAGAGATTGAGAAACGAGCACTTGAAATCTCAACAAACGCCATAAAAGTTCTCGATGGAGTAGGTATTTTTGGTGTTGAGCTCTTCTTGACAAAGAGCGGAGATATTTTAGTCAACGAGATAGCTCCAAGACCGCACAACTCAGGTCACTATACTGTAGAAGCTTGTGCAACTTCACAGTTCGAGCAGATTATTCGTGCTGTAACAAACCTGCCACTTGGTTCTACAAAACTTATCTCTCCTGCAGTTATGATAAACTTACTTGGCGAAGAGGGATATGAAGGAGAGCCTTTCATTGAAGGCATTCATGAAGCACTAGAGATTCCAGAACTCTCGTTTCACTTTTATGGAAAAAGTTTTACTAAACCATTTAGAAAAATGGGACACATTACAGTTTTAGATGATGATATAGACAGAGCTTTAGAAAAAGCTAACAAAGCAAAAAAAATCTTAAAAATTAAAGGAAGCAAACAGATATGAGCCAAATAGAAGTTGGAATAATTATGGGAAGCGACTCAGACCTACCAGTTATGAGAGCGGCAATAGAGATATGTGAAGAGTTTAGAATTGGCTATGAAGTCGATATAGTTTCGGCACACAGAACACCTCAAAAACTTGTCGAATACTCAAGCAGTGCTGCTGAACGTGGACTAAAAGTTATTATTGCAGGTGCAGGAGGTGCTGCTCACCTACCAGGAATGGTGGCTGCAATTACTCCTCTTCCTGTTGTAGGTGTTCCTGTTAGAACTTCATCACTAGATGGTATGGACTCTCTACTCTCTATAGTACAAATGCCTGGAGGCGTACCGGTTGCTACTGTAGCCATAAACGGTGCGAAAAATGCAGGTCTTCTTGCCGCACAGATAATTGGTTCAAGTAACACTGCTTTAAGAGAAAAAGTTGCCGCATACAAAATCAAAATGCAAAATGAAGTAGAGGCTAAATCGGAGAGACTCTCAAAACTAGAGTATAAAAAATATTTAGAAGGTATGGGAAAATAAAATGACACTTGAAGAGATAGAATTTGAACTGGAAATGGCAGGTCTAAGTAGAGAACAACAAAATAAACTTCTCAATGCAGTGAGACGTGAAGGTTTTGATGCAAAAGCACTCGATAAAAAACTTCAACTTATGGGATTTGAACCTATCTTTACTCTTTTTGAAGATGATGAGGAAGAAGAAAGTTCAAAATAGTTTGCGTTCTACGAACGCAATCCAAACTTCTCAAGCAGCCAAATAACACTGTAATAGGCACAGACAGTTAAAAAGATGGCAACTCCCATACTTACATAAAATCCAAATCCTTTTTTAATCATCAGAGGAAACACTATAAAAAGTGTCATCGAAGGTGCTATAAGCCAGACAATATTTTGTGAAAAATCAACCGCCGCTTTTGTCTCTTTTGTATCTATGTACATCCATGTCATTGCCAAAATTGACACCAATGGAATCGCCGCTAAAATTGCCCCTGCTATGCTACTACGTTTTGATATTTCTGAGATTAACACAATCAAAAGTGCAGTGATAAGAAGTTTTACTATATAAAATGTCATTTCAAGCCCTATTATATTTATGGAATTATAACTTAGTAAAGAAGTATTAGATATATAATTTAAAGTAATTTAAATAAATTAAAAACTATCATGTCGCAAATTTACTCTAGGCGTAAAAATGACACAAAAACTCATCATATCAACAAGTCTCATTACATCTCTATTATTACTCGGCTGTGGAAGCAGTGACAAAGAGTCACAAGTAGCATTTAGTGACCTTGAAAATGCTATTGTCTCAGAAGAGGCATTTAACCAAAATCCAGCTCTCGTAGCAAATAGTGACAAAACAGTTTTTTTACAAGTTGAACATCCTCAAATGAAAAATGAGTATATGAGTCCTCACGATATTCTTGATAAGGGTTGTGACACTATTACATATAATATTGCCCAAGATAATCAAGTTATTTCACTTGATGCTGATATGAACTTGAATATTAGTATTTATAAAAATAATTTTGAAGTCACTCACTTAACGCAAGGTCAATCAATAAACTTAGGAGCAAAAGGCAACTATAAGTTCAAGATTTGTCATAATGGCACAGGCTACAAAGATATGAACATTCCTGTGTTTATTGGGAGTGCGGCAAATACGACACAAACTACTAGCTATCAGACGAGTACTCTTACAGCCGCAAATGTGAATGCTTCAGGAGTCATCTCCATTGGAAGAACTGTATGTAATAATGAAAACATCACGATTTCAAATTTAAACTTTACACGTTCAGACCTAGCTGGTGTAGAGTGGACTGGATGTACTATTAATAACTCCATCTTCGACCACACAAACTTTGATGCAAAAACTACATTTCAAAATGTCAACTTCACGAACAATACTTTCAAAACCGTTACATTTTTTCCACAAACACTTCATGGCGCACCAACCTTTACAGGTAATCATGTACAAAACTCTGTTTTTCTAGCACCATCTTTTGTTTACAAAAAAGATGCTTCAGATGCAGGAATTACAGACCTAACAAATACATCTTTTGTAAATACAAAGTTTTACGCGCCTATTTTTGGAGCACTTATCTATAATGAGTACTATAAAAAGGCTCCGTGGTATGACATTTTGTATCATGGGCTTGAAGATGTCTGGCATGATGCAGGAACTGCAAAGTTTTGGGAAAGAGTCGGAGAAGTGACTGGTATAGCCGTTGCCATGGCCGGACTCTCTATAATTAGTGGTGGTACAGCCGATGTTGCTGCTGCACCAGGTTTAGCAGACTACTTAGCTGATGGTGCTGAAGACCTTGGAACAGACATAGCAGATGAGACAACTTCAGAAGAGGCCGAAGCGGCAGCCGAGGAAGCTGCGCAAGCAGCAGCTGATGACAACGTTGCAAAAGCAAGTTCAGCAGCATTTGATACACTCTCTACGTTTGATAAAATAGAAGATTTAGACACTATTACAGAGAGTGAACTCGATGATACATGGGTAGAAGTAGATGAACAAACACAAGTCAAAGAGATTGACTTTGATGACCCAAATGAAATCTGTAAATCTCCTTTTTACAATAAACCACTGGTACATACAAATACACTTTTAGCAGGTGTTAAACTTGGTGTATCATACCTACAGCACCTTCAAAATGGAGACACAAACTCATCTGGCTTCTTTCAAAAAGATGTCTTAATAAAGAGTGTTGGTGCAGTTGGTGGTATGGCTGTTGATAAATATATGTGTGACAACACCGAGCGACTTGCAAATAGAAATCTTCTTTTAAGCGGCGAAGTTGATACAAAAACAATTTTAAAACAGATTGGAAAGTCTGTTGTTATCTCATTAGGTGTTGATGCTGCGGCAGCATTTAAAAAAGATGTTGCAGACACTGATGAAAAAGACACACAACTTATAAATACATTTACCGGTTTAAAAAATAGTAGTAGAGATATTGCGGCTATTACATCAGCATATGCAAATCTGCTTGTTGATAACAACACCTCTAACTTTTTTCAAAATATTAAACGTTACCACTTTGCATCACAAGCACTAAACACTACTCTAGACTCAAACGAGACAAATACTTCTGCCCCGCAAAAACTTCAAGCTATGACACTTAAGATGCAAGAGCACATACTCCAAAACTTTACAAATATAAACGGAGCCCATCCAACAAATGAAGTTTTAGCAAGTACAACTAAAGGAGTATATAATGCTAAAATGCAAGGTGTTACATTTACAAACTGTTTAGTTTCAGCTCCAAAATTTGGTGATACAAACTCCTCTGACTATATCTTTGGAGATATGAACAACACTATCATTATCAGTGCGAATGATACACACCTGCCAATAGCTCTGTTTAACGCTAACCAGTTCTCTTTTGACAATATGGCTCTCTTTGGTGGAAATTATGACTTATACAGTCTGTATAGCAATCAGCCAAAACTACATGCAAACAATATAATCCTCTATGATGTAAACCTGACTAATCTTGACTCTTTAAGCCTCACAAATGCCACACTTGTAAACACTCACATCACACTCTCTTCAGCGAAAGATGTAACTCTTACAAACTCAAGTCTCTCAAACTATTCAAGCATAAATGTTACACAAGGAAATGCTCAAAACATTGACTTTACAGATAGTGTACTTATGCAATCAACTCTGAATTTAGCACAAAACACAAAACTAAATATGACAAGAGCCAAAATTCAAAACCTCAACGAAAACAACACTACAACACCATCAACCTACTCTCCCGTAGGCTCAGGAACACAAGACTGGTCATTTAGCTCTTTAACATGTCAAGATATTATGAATACTGGTTCTTTAACTGATTTCTTCACAGATATAACTAGTGCAAACTTACAGGGTGTCCATTTTACTTACTCACCTACATGTAACCTCACTGGACTTCTAGCACTTTTAGAAAACAACACCATAGATGACACAAGCTACTACTTAACAATGGATGCCAACATAACGGGAACCTCAGAGTTTACAGTCTCAGATATGTTTAAGTACCATGTCTGGATGCCAGGGAAAAACTATAGCAATGTAGATGTAGTAAGTGAATCAATCGTCAACCTTGACCTAAGCCACATAAATTTTTCAAATATGGAGTTTACAGATGTCAACATAAGTAATGTAGACTTTAATGGCTCTAGCTTTTCAAACGTAAGTTTTAATAATAGTGACATGCGTAATCTAAACTTCGCAAATACTCACTTCTCCAAAGTTCACTTTGAAACATCTGTTTTTTATAGTGACTTTACAAATGCAGTTTTTTATGACGCATCCATTGAAGACTCTGCAGTTTACAGTGAAGTTAACTATGAACAAATACCAAACTACACCATAGGTTTTAGTAACTGGAAAGATGTACAAGGGCTTGACCTTTGTAATCTTTTCAATAAAAAACTGCTTGGGAGAGATGTAAAAGGTGCTGATTTAAGTAACTGTACTCTCGATGTCAACAACTATTTTGCATACAGTTTTGTTGACTCAAACTTTTCCAACTCAACTTTTTCAGACCTCTTTTTACTCTCATCTGGTTCAGGTTCTGACTTTAGTGGTTCTAAATTTTCTTTTGGTACATCTGGTACAACTCCTGTTAGTTTTACATTTATTGACATGTCTAATGCTTCGTTTAAAGGCACATATATAGGAGGTTCTGCACAGCTTGGCAACTCTAACTTTACAAATGTTGACTTTAGTGGGGCTGTTGTTCCTGACTCTTACTTTGATGGTTCTAATCTCACAGGGGCAAACTTCAGTGGAGCTACACTTAGTGGAAGTGACTTCTCTGGAGCGAACCTAACAGATGCAAACCTAGATGGAGCAAATATTACAAACATAACCATAGACTCATCAACCACACTTACCAACATAGACTGGAAAGGTATAAACTCTAGTTGGCTCTGTACACAACTCAAAAGTAATCCTACACAGTTTGGGCACTCCTTACGTAATGCGAATCTCTCTGGATGTGACTTAAGAAACTTTGACTTTAGTTCAGGTAACTTAAGTGGTACAAACTTCTCTGGTGCGACACTCATTGATGCAGACTTTAGCAATGCGCAACTTGAAGACACAAACTTCTCAAATGCCTTTTTAACGTTCACTAAATTTGACAGTGTAGTCTTAACGAATGCAGATTTTACCGGTGCAGACATAAGTGCAACATCTTTTGATAACTTGGCAGCAGATGCACTGAAAAATGTTATTTGGAGAGATACGACAGGATTTTGTAATGTTTTTGGCATTCATGCTTACAACAGTGATGTCTTTGGAAATAGTATGATTGGCGCGGATCTTCTTGGATGTGACCAGAGTGCACTACAACAGTTCCCTTTTAATGGCATGAACCTTAACTATGCACGCTTACCAAACCTTGCTTATGGAATTATCTTAAGTAACTCAACTATTGAAGGTGCTGACCTCTCTGGCATATCTAACTTGACATACTATCAACTTCCATGGAGCAACAACAGCTTTAAAGATGTTAAATGGCCTCGGGTAGATTTCTGTACACAAGTAGTTACATCTTATAGTTATTTTGCAAACCATACAGAAAGTTTTGGCAATACTCTAATCAATGCAGATTTAAAAAATTGTGATGCAGAGTCGGCTGATGTTGATTTTGTTGATTGGAATCTTACAAGCACGATTTTACCATTAGGATATGCAGGAGAGTTATCTTGTTCAGACGTTTCAAATGCTACTATCTTTCTTCCAGGTTCACAAGAGCAGACATTTGCTGATGGAACTTACTGTGATGGCTACAGTTACAATGGAACATGTAACCAGACTGAGTCTCCGTGTTACTAAAGCATTAAATCCTCATACGCTTTTACAACCTTATATATAGCCGTTGTGAGGTGTGTGAGCTCCTCTTGTGTTATGACAAATGGAGGCATAATGTAGACAAGGTTTAAAAATGGTCTTACCCAAACACCCTCAGCGATGAAAGCTGGTGTCATAAATGCCAAGTCCACATTTTTATGTAACTCAACAACACCTATAGCACCAAGTGTACGCACCTCTTTTACTATTGCTAACTCTTCACATTTTCCAAGTTCATTTTGTAGTTGTTCTTGAATGTTTTGCACTCTCTCTTGCCAAGGAGATGCAAGTAGTAACTCTACAGAGGCGTTTGCCACAGCACATGCTAAAGGGTTTGCCATAAATGTTGGTCCGTGCATGAGTACATTGCCATTTGTCTCTACACCTTGTATGACTTTTTTACTACAAAGAGTTGCCGCAAGGGACATGTAACCACCAGTGAGCGCCTTACCTATACATAGGATGTCTGGAGCGATGCCTGCATGCTCATAGGCAAAGAGTCTCCCCGTTCTTCCAAAACCTGTTGCAACCTCATCTAAAATGAGCAGTACATCAAACTCTTCACACAGCTCTTTTACTCTTTTTACAAAAGTTGGTGCATATATTCTCATACCGCCTGCACCCTGCACTACTGGTTCTAAGATGACGGCTGCCACCTCTTTGTAATGCTCTTTGAGTTTACTTTTAACATCTTCAATGTAGGCTTCATCCCACTCCTGCTCAAAACTACACTCTGGAGCATTTGCAAAGATGTTTTTATGTAAAATTCCCTCAAATGCAGAGTGCATCCCTGTAACTGGGTCACACACACTCATAGCACCAAATGTATCGCCATGGTACCCTTTACTAAATGAAAGAATTTTTGTTTTTTTCTTCTCACCTTGTGAAGTCCAGTACTGAAACGCCATCTTTAAAGCAACTTCCACACTTACACTTCCTGAGTCACTAAAAAAGATATGCTCTAAACTCTCATCTGTTATGCTTAACAGAGTTTGTGCAAGTTTTATGGCTGGTTCATGAGTGAGTCCACCAAACATTACATGACTCATTTTAGAAAGCTGTTTTGTTGCTGCTTCATTTAACGCAGGAACATTGTACCCATGGATGACAGACCACCAAGAACTCATACCGTCTATGATTTTTTTGCCATTGTCTAGTTCAAGGTAAACACTACTTGCTGATGTCACAAGCTCCATATCTGCTAAAGGTGTTGAAGGTGCATAAGGATGTAAAATATGCTCTTTGTCAAATGCTTTCATAAATGCCTCCAAAACTTTTCTTTGTGAAACTTTACACTATTGTTCATTATAGATAATTGAGTACAATGCCTCATGCAAAAATCAAATGAACTTTTAACCAAAGACATCAAACAGTTAATCCTCCAAATTGCAGTGCCTTCTAGTATTGGAATGTTTTTCAACACAGCATACAATGTGGTAGATACTTTTTATGTTGGACGTATTGCCACAGAGGCAATCTCAGCACTTACCTACAGTTTCATGGTTTTTTTTATGCTTTTGTCCATAAGCTATGGAATCTCTACTGCCATCACAGCCTACATCGGTAATGCACTTGGTCGTCACAAACGTAATATGGCGAAGATATATGTCTCTAATGGTCTAAGTCTGTTTATACTCTGCTCATTTGTTTTAATGATATTTGGATTCATCTTTTTAAAATATATATTTACTCTCATGGGTGCATCCGGAATAGTTTTAGAGTATGCTCTTGAGTACACATATATAATGCTACTTGGAATCTTTCCCATGCTTCTAGGCTTAGGTGCAAACGCAGTACTAATCGCTTTAGGAGATACAAAATCATATAGAAATATTTTAATCATTGGCTTTTTTTTAAATGTTATTCTCAACCCAGTGCTCATCTATGGTTTTTATTTTATCCCATCATTTGGTTTTAGCGGTGTTGCTATAGCGACTGTGTTGATTCAGTACATTACTCTCATTTACATGCTTATAAAGCTCTATAGAACACAGCTCTTTGAGTCAACTAACTTTTTCAAGTCACTTCCTAACCAGAGTGCTATGAGACACTTACTCTCTCAGGCGATACCTTCGAGTTTAAACATGATATTGATGTCTTTTGGAAGCATCATCACTACTTACTTTGTTTCAGTTTATGGTTTTAAGTCTGTGGCTGCGTTTGGAATTGGTTACAGGGTTGAGCAGATAATTTTACTACCAATGTTAGGGCTTAACACTGCTGTCATGTCCATAGTGTCAAATAACTTTGGTGCAAAAAACTTTAAAAGGATAGATGAAACGATAAATACTGCACTAAAATATGGCTACATCATGAGTGCCCTTGGAGTAGTTTTACTAGCTGTTTTTGGAAAGTACCTCATCATGCTTTTTGACAAAGATGTAGAAGTAGTAGAGATTGCATACATATACATAATATTTGAGAGTTTCATCTTCTTCTCTTTCATCACACTCTTTATCTCTGTCTCAACCCTACAAGCCATCAAAAAACCATTCATAATTCCCTACATTAGTTTTTACAGACAAATCCTAATGCCAGTTATATTCTTTTATCTTGTGGTTTATACATTTAAATTAGACATTATCTATCTATGGGTAAGTATGTTTGTCATCATTACAAGCGCGGCTCTGTTTTTAAGGATATATACTAAAAAAGAGTTGGATACGGTGAGGTAGAAGCCACCAAGTAAAGCTTCTAAAGTCCTTATTGTAGAAATTATCAACACAATTTGAACATACATCAAAAAAACAATCATTTATATTTTCTAAGCACTTGACATTAATATTAATAATTATTGAGTTTTGTAAAATATACACCTATCTTAGATATAATCAATTACTTTAATTTACAGGCTACTTATGGGCGAAGAGAACAAAAAACGATTAGAACAACAACTTTGGAATATAGCCAACGAGCTTCGTGGCAAGATGGATGCCGATGAGTTTCGTGACTACATACTTGGATTTATATTTTACAAATACCTCTCTGAAAAAATCGAAAACTATGCAAACGAACTACTTGAAGAGGACGGCATCACATACACTTCTCTCGATGAAAACACAAGTGACGGCAAAGAGTATCTTCAAGCTATAAAAGAAGACACCATTGAACAACTCGGTTACTTTCTAAAACCATCTGAGCTTTTTTCAGCTATGGCAAAAAAAGGTAATGGCGAGGGTAACAATTTCATCTTAGAAGACCTCACACAGGTTCTCAGACACATTGAGCAATCAACGATGGGGCATGAGAGTGAAGATGACTTTGAACATCTATTTGAAGATTTAGACCTAACCTCTACAAAGCTCGGACGAACAGAAGAAGCAAAAAATAAACTCATTTCAAAAGTGCTGTACCACTTAGACAACATCAACTTTGAACTGAAAAATCATGACAGAGATGTGCTGGGTGATGCGTATGAGTACCTCATTGGTAAATTTGCAGCAGGTGCAGGGAAAAAAGCGGGAGAGTTTTACACCCCTCAAGAGGTCTCAACCATACTTGCTCGTCTTGTAACAACCAAAAAATCAAAACTTCGTTCAGTCTATGACCCTACTTGTGGCTCAGGCTCACTTTTGCTTCGTGTTTCAAAAGAGGTTGAAGATGTATCTAACTTCTACGGTCAAGAGCTAAACAGAACGACTTACAACTTAGCTCGTATGAATATGATTATGCACGGTGTACATTATAGAAAATTTGACATCAAACAAGAGGACACGCTTGAACACCCCCAGCATATGGATGACAGATTTGAAGCAATAGTTGCCAATCCACCATTCTCTGCTAATTGGTCGGCAAATCCACTTCACATGAATGATGACAGGTTTTCACAGTATGGAAAGCTCGCACCATCAAGCAAAGCAGACTTTGCATTTGTGCAACACATGATACACCATCTTGACGATAACGGAACGATGGCAATAGTTCTGCCTCACGGAGTTCTGTTTCGTGGGAGTGCAGAGGGTCACATACGACAATACCTCATAGAGGACAGAAACTACCTTGATGCAGTCATAGGTCTGCCTGCAAATATCTTTTATGGTACTTCTATTCCTACATGTATATTGGTCTTTAAAAAGTGTAGAGAGGACAGTGACAATGTGCTCTTCATAGATGCTTCCAACCACTTCGAGAAAGCTAAAAACCAAAACTATCTAAGAGAAGAGGACATCAACAAAATCATCTCTACTTACAGAGAGCGAAAAGCAGAAGATAAATACTCACACCTTGCCTCGCTGAGTGAAATAAAAGAGAATGACTACAATCTAAACATCCCTTGTTATGTAGATACATTTGAAGAGGAAGAGCCTGTTGATTTGGATGCTGTTAGTTCTGAGTTAAAAACACTTGAGATAGATATGAAAACAACCGATGAGAGCATAGCTAAGTTTTGTGATGAACTTGGTATAGCTAAACCATTCTAGGGGGTATATGATGAGTAATGTACCTAAGTTGAGATTTAAAGAGTTTAGTGGAGAGTGGGAAGAAAAAACACTGGGCTATTTAATCAAAAGTTTAGATGCAGGTGTTAGTGTGAATTCAACTGACAAATCTGCTGTAGGAAACGAAAAAGCTATATTAAAAACAAGCTGTGTCTCATATGGTTATTTTGATATTAATGAAAACAAGTTAGTGTTTGAAGATAACGAGATACAAAGATTAAAAGAACCTGTTCAAGCAAATACTATCATAATGAGTAGAATGAATACTCCAGCATTAGTTGGAGCAAATGCTTTTGTAAAATCAGACAATAATAATGTTTATCTCCCTGATAGACTTTGGGCTGCTAAGATAAAGCCTACAGCTTCACCTGAATGGACAGCGATGCTTACAACTTCACCTAAAGTAAGAGCCTTACTGTCTACTAGAGCTACAGGAACAAGTAACTCTATGAAAAATATTACAAAAGGAGATGTATTAACTTTACCCGTTGTTGTACCCTCAAAACAAGAACAAGAAAAAATAGCTTCATTTTTAACTTCTGTTGATACAAAAATAGAACAACTCACAAAAAAAGAGGAACTTTTACAGCAGTACAAAAAAGGTGTGATGCAAAAGATATTTAATCAAGAGATTAGATTTAAAGCTGATAATGGGAGAGAGTTTCCTGAATGGGAAGAGAAAAACGGTAATGAGATATTTGAACCTATTTCAAATAAAAATCATAACTCAGATTTACCAATTTTAGCTATTTCACAAGAATATGGTGCTATTCCACGCGAGATGATTGATTATAAGATTTCTGTTACTGATAAGAGTATTGAAACATATAAAGTTGTTGAAATTGGAGATTTTATTATAAGTCTTCGTTCTTTTCAAGGTGGTATAGAATATTCAAATTATAAAGGTATCTGTAGCCCTGCATATATTATCTTACGCCCTTTCATTGATATTGATTCACGATTTTACAAACATTATCTCAAAACTGAAAGATATATCAAGCTTTTAAATAGAAATATTGAGGGTATTAGAGATGGTAAAATGATTAGTTATAAACAATTTTCAGAAATTCAACTACCCTATCCATCGAAAGAAGAACAAACAAAAGTAGCAAACTTTCTATCTTCAATAGATACAAAAATAGAGCAAACTCAAAACCAGTTAAAACAAACAAAAGAGTTTAAAAAAGCACTGCTACAGCAGATGTTTGTGTAGGAAATTTAGATGAATGAAGAATTAGATGAGCAAGAAAAACGAGAAAATCGATTTGCAGAAGCAATTGCAGAAATTGCACATAGTCAACTTGGATATTATATTGGTGTCGCTTTATTTATGTTTGTAATTCTTGTTTTAAGTAAGTGGGATGGTCATTTGTTTGATAGAAAAGGTTGTGTAGAAGTTCAAGAGATAAGTGGCAAGTTTTTTAAGGTTGATACTTGCTCTGGCAAAGTTGAAGAATTAGAAGCAAAATAGTAAAGGTTGAAATTTATGAATGATTTAACAGTATCACAAATTCAAAGACAAAATATTTTAAACAATAAATTTGCATTACAAGAAGTTGAAAGAAATATAGGTATTCAAACTGTGTATTTTGAAGATGATATGTGGCTCACAAAAAAACAAGTGCAAGAATTTTATGAAATCAGCGATTCTACAATTGAAAGATATATAGAAAAAAATAATGAAGAGCTTACTTCTAATGGTTATAAAGTTTTACGAGGAAAGTCCCTAAAAGACTACAAAGAGCATGATGCTACCCTCATGGATGCTGGTAGCAAAATTTCTATACTTGGTATATTTACTTTTAGAGCATTTTTAAACCTTGGTATGTTACTGACGGAAAGTGAAAAAGCAAAAATTCTAAGAAGTATGATACTCGATATTGTCATAGATGTTATGAATCAAAAAGCTGGTGGTCATACTAAGTATATTAATCAAAGAGATGAAGATTTCTTAATACAAATAATTAAAGAGGAAAATTATAGAAAAAAATTTACAGATGCACTGAATAAGTATGTAGCTATGGGAAATATTAAATATGCAGTATATACAAATAAAGTATATCAAGCAATTTTTAATGAAAATGCGAATGAATATAGAGAAATTCTGAAATTAGATTCCAAAGAAAATATAAGACATACTATGTATAGTGAGATATTAGCTTTAATCGCAGGTTTTGAAAATGGGATTGCTGACTTAATACAACAAGAGTATGAAGCAAAAGGAAGAAAACTTAATGGTCGTGAGACAGATATGATTTTTCAAAATGCTTCAAAGAATCCTTTTTTGGAACCTCTTATAGAAAAAGCAAGAAATAAAATGGCAAGTTGGGATTTATGTTTTAGAGATGCACTACATGAAAATTTAAAAAATTATGTCTCCGCAGTTCCAAAGGAAGATTTTCATAGATTTTTGGGAGAAAAAAGTAAGTCACTGGAAGAAAGGTTAGAAGAGACAAAAGAGGTTTTCCTTAGGCTGAAGGATAGATAGTGGAAGTCTTCTATTTT
This sequence comes from Campylobacterales bacterium, assembly GCA_016938175.1. Classification (GTDB taxonomy): domain Bacteria; phylum Campylobacterota; class Campylobacteria; order Campylobacterales; family Sulfurimonadaceae; genus Sulfurimonas. The sequence goes on along the minus strand of JAFGVE010000013.1, from coordinate 3,471 downwards.
GATGTTGAATTTGCAGTTAATATTCATGACAAAATTATTGAGATAAGCGGTGGTAGAGAAGGCATAAATAACTTAGGTTTAGTTAGCAGTGTTTTAGATTTTATAAAAGATGATGGGTATTATCCAACTTTTGAAGACAAATTAACGCATTTGGTGTATGGAATAAATAAAAACCATGCTTTTAACGATGGGAACAAAAGGTCTTCAATCGCTTTGGGAGCTTACTTTTTGCAGATTAATGGATATGAGTATTGTGAAAAGAAGTTTATATATGAAATGGAAAACATTGCTGTAAGTGTTGCAGATAATATCATTTCAAAAGATTTACTAAGAAAAATAATCTCTTCACTGCTGTATGAAATTGATTATAGTGAGGCATTGAAATTGGAAATCTTTACAGCGTTATCGTTACATCAGGAGTTTTAATTGAGCACCCAATCAGAAGCAATCTTAGAAGAAAACCTACTCAAACAACTTGAACTCCAAGAGTATGAAAGAGTTGTCATTAATGACGATAGTGAGCTTGAAAAAAATCTCAAATCCCAACTTGAAAAGCATAATAAAACTACCATCACAGACACCGAATTTAAAAGAGTCCTAAACCATCTAAAAAAAGGCTCCATCTTTGAAAAGGCAAAAATACTTAGAGATAAGTTTGTTCTACCTTGTGATGATGGCACGACTAAATACATAGAGTTCTTAGACTCTGAGCACTGGTGCCAAAACCTCTTTCAAGTTACTTCACAAGTCACTGTAGAGGGCAAATACAAAAACCGCTACGATGTGACTATCCTCATCAACGGTTTTCCACTGGTACAGATAGAGCTAAAAAGAAGAGGTTTAGAACTCAAAGAAGCGTTCAACCAAACACTTCGTTATAAAAGACACTCTTACAGTGCAAATAATGCTCTGTTTAACTATATACAGCTCTTTGTAATCAGCAACGGGGTCAATACCAAGTATTATGCAAACTCCAAGTTGGAGTCGATGAGCTTTAAACAGACCTTTTACTGGACGGACAAAGAAAATAAACGGGTCGATAACCTTGAAAAGTTCACAGAGGTGTTTTTAGAGCGATGTCATCTCTCTAAAATGGTGTGTAAGTATATTGTTCTTGCAGAAGTACCTAAAATCCTTATGGTGCTAAGACCTTATCAGTTCCATGCAGTTGAATCCATCATCGACAGAGTTTCAAACTCAAATAAAAACGGCTATATCTGGCACACAACAGGCTCAGGCAAGACACTTACCTCATTTAAAACAGCTCAAATCGTTATGAAGCTTCCAAAGGTACATAAGGTCGTGTTTGTAGTTGATAGAAAAGATTTGGATTATCAGACCACAAAAGAGTTCAACAGCTTTTCTGACGGTTCAGTTGATGGAACAGACAACACCAAAGCCCTTGTAAAACAGTTTAGTGACGATACAAAGCTCATAGTCACGACCATTCAAAAGCTCAACACTGCCATCTCAAAAAAACAGTATCTTTCACAGATGGAAGAGCTAAAAGATAAGCACATAGTTTTCATCTTTGATGAGTGCCATAGAAGCCAGTTTGGAGAGACACACTTAGCTATAACTAAGTTCTTTACTAAAAATCAGATGATAGGCTTTACTGGTACACCAATATTTGTTGAGAATGCTTCAAGTAATGCTCTTGGTAAAAGAACCACCAAAGAGCTGTATGATGATGCTCTTCATAAGTATGTCATTACAGATGCCATCAATGATGACAACGTACTTAAATTCTCCATTGAGTATGTAGGTCGCTACAAAGAAAAAGAGGGAAGCGAGACTTATAAAGATATAGATGTTGAAGCAATTGATACTAAAGAGCTTTTAGAGAGTGACAAACGTATTGAAGAGATAGTTAATTATATCATTTCTAATCACAACAGAAAAACGCACTCTAAACAGTTCACGGCTATGATGTGTGTCAGCTCAGTGCCTATGCTTATAAAATACTATGAACTTTTCAAGAGCAAAGAACACAATCTAAAAATAGCTACTATATTCTCATACAGTGCCAATGAAGAAGACCAAGACGCAACAGGGGAGATAAACCTTGATGAGTCTGATGGTGCTCATGTAGATGAAGAGCATATTAACAAACACTCACGAGAGAAGCTCGATGAGTTCATAGAAGACTACAATGGTATGTTTGGGTGTAAATACTCCACAAAAGACTCTCAGAGCTTTTATAACTACTACAACGACATCTCTAAACGTGTAAAACAAAAAGAGATAGACATACTGCTTGTGGTCAATATGTTTCTAACTGGATTTGATAGTAAAACACTGAATACGCTCTATGTAGATAAAAACCTCAAATATCACGGGCTTATACAGGCATTTAGTAGAACGAACAGAATACTTAACGAGCAAAAGTCTCAAGGTAATGTTATCTGCTTTAGAAATCTCAAAAAGAACACAGATGATGCCATAGCTCTCTTTTCAAACAAAGATGCAAAAGAGATAATTCTTATGGAGCCTTATGAGGATTATGTCAAAAAGTTCAATGAGAAGTATGAAGCTCTAAAAACAATAGCTCCAACCGTTCAGAGTGTAAGTGAATTATTTGGAGATGATGAAAAGCTTGAATTTGTGACGGCATTTAGAGCACTGATGAGAGTGAAAAATGTCATAGCTGGGTTTAGTGACTTTAAATGGTCTGATGTAGAGATGAACGAACAAGAGTTTGAAGACTATAAATCCAAATATCTTGATATGCACGAAGAGATAGGAAAAGGCAAAGGGGATGGAGTTGAGAAAGTATCTATTCTTGAAGATGTAGACTTTGAACTTGAACTCATTCACAAAGATGAAATCAATGTGACCTACATCATACAGCTCCTTGCTCAGTATGCCGAAACGGAAGATGATGCAGTCAAGTCAAAACAAAAAGAGAACATCACTAATATTCTCAATAATAACCCTCAGCTTAGAAGCAAACGTGAACTGATTGAGAGGTTCATCTATGAAAACCTTGCCAACATCAAAAACAGCGATGATATAGAACATGAGTTTGAAAAGTTTTGGGACGAAGAGAAAGAAAAAGCGTTTAACGAACTCTGCGAAGAGGAGAATCTTCAAAGCGATAAAGTGAAGCAAGTGATAGACACCTATTTGTATGATGAAAGAGTACCTCTTGCAAATGATATTGCAGGCACTCTCAAAGTCAAACCCAAACTCTTAGAGCGTAAAAAAATAGTGCCAAGAGTTTTAGATAAGATTGTTGGGTTTGTGGATAAGTTTTTTGAAAAATAAAATTATTTTTTAAGTCTTAAGAAATTGATTAAAGCAAATAAAATAGGGATTAAGAAGTGGCTCCGGATACTGGATTCGAACCAGTGACCAAGTGATTAACAGTCACCTACTCTACCGCTGAGCTAATCCGGAACATTGAAGAAAAATTCTTAAAAAATGGTGTCAAAGGGGGGACTTGAACCCCCGACCCCCGGCTTATGAGAC
>JAFGVE010000012.1 GCA_016938175.1 Campylobacterales bacterium | reverse complement strand
TAGCACCGTAATTTTCCATCAAATATCTCCATAGTATTTATGCCAAACAAATTTTGGCAGAATTAGAGATATTCTATCTAAATAAATATAAAAAAAAGTTTTAAGAGAATTTTGGTAGCTATTGTTATTTTAAATAACAATAGGCATTACCACCGTTTTGAAGTTATCATCATTAAGAATAAACGGTAAATTTCCTTGATTAAGTCCAATAGTAAATTCTGATGAATTTATAGAGTTTAAAAAGTCTAAAAGATATCTAGAGTTTATTGCAATCGTAAAAGGTTCATTAAAACCTGTTTCATGTGTTATTTCAGTTTTTGCTTCTATGTTATCATCACTTAATGATTCAAACGTAATAACACTATTTAAAAGAGTTATTTTTAAATCTGTAGATATTGTAGTGATTTGTTTAATAGAATCAATCATTATTGCTTTTGGAAGTAACAATGAGTTTGCAACTTCTTTTGGAATAATACGTGAATATTCAGGAAATTTTCCATTAATTAATTTTGTAAAAAATGTGTATTGTTCTGAGTGAATAATTAAATTTGTTTCATCATAATAAAGTTCTATATTGTCAAAAAATAGTTTTTGAATCTCTATAATAGCTTTTTTAGGAATTATAATACTTAATTCTTGTTCACTTGTATTTGCAATATTTACAACAGCTAATCTTCTTGTATCAGTTGAAGCAAAATTTATGTAATCTTTTTGAATATCAATAAGTGCTCCATTGAGTTCAAATTTTGGATTGTTAGTATCTATGGCAGGAGTAATTTTTTTAAGTGATTCAATCAAAACATGTGAATCAATTGATATACGAGGTTTACCTTCATATGATGGAAATTCTGGAAATTCATTATATGAAAATGTTGGAAGTTTAAAATTAGAGTGACTTTGAGAAATATGAAGAGTATCTTTTTTTACTTCTAAATTTATATCTCCATCTTTGAGAATTCTAACTATATCTAAAAACTTTTTACCATTTGCAGTAATGCTCCCATCTTGAGTTATTGTTAAATTAGATGTTGTTGTTAGAAAACCTATTTCATAATCTGTGGCTTTTAATGTCAGTTTACCGTTTGAAGCATTTAGATAAACATGAGATGTTATTTGTGAAGTATCTTTTTTTTCTAAAAATGGACTTGCATGAATAAGCATATTTTCAATAACAGATTTTGATATAGTAATTATCATTTGATTTTCCCTATATATTTTAATAATTTTAGTAGGTAGTAGTAGGTAGTTGTGAATATGTGAAATAAGCTTCAAAACATCTATTTACTGGTACTAAAAGGACGTGAGTAACTGTAAAGAGTTTATTCACGTCTGTTCACTTTTACAATTATATCTTTTTTTTAGAGCTTTTCTAAAAATTTTATGGAGTTGCTGTTATTTTGTTAGTTAACTCTTCAATTTTCAATCTAAATTCTTCATCTTTTTCTATGAGTTCATTAATTTTTTTAATTGTATGACTTATAGCTGTATGGTCTTTCATACCAAAGTATTGAGCGAGCTGAGGCATAGTGTTTTGTGTTAGTTCACGACATATATAGATTGTTATTCTTCTAGCATATACAATATTTTTACTTCTACTTTTTGAACGTATTTCACTTGGTTTTATGTTTAAATCTTTTGCAACAAATTGTGTAATACTTTCCATAGTAAGGTTTTTTTTGTTTTCATTGATTTGGTCTTTGAGAACATTTTTAGTAAATGCTAAATCTATGTCAACATGCATTAGTTGTGAATAGGCATGTAGTTTAGAGAGTATACCTTCTATTTCACGTACATTACTATCTATAACAGTTGCGATGTAGTGTACTATCTCTTTAGAGAGAGCAACTTTGTTTATTTCACATTTTTTATTTATGATGGCTATTTTAGTTTCAAGTTCTGGTGGTTGAATATCTGCAACAAGTCCCCATTCAAATCTACTTTGTAGTCTTGCTTCTAAACCTGCGATTTTTTTAGGATGTTTATCAGCTGTAAACATAATCTGTTTGTCATCACCCTTAAGTGATTCAAAGGTGTGAAAGAGTTCTTCTTGAATACCTTCTTTATTTGAAAGGAATTGGATATCGTCTATAAGAAGTACATCACATTTTCTGTATTTCTCTCTAAAACGCTCCATCGTGTTGTTACGTATACTTCTTGTAAAGTCATTTAAAAATTGTTCGACCGTTGTATATATAACTGTTTTTCCCTCATTTTGAAAAACATTTCCAGCAGCTTGCATAAGGTGTGTTTTACCAAGCCCTACACCACCATATATGAAGATTGGATTATAGGTCTTTCCAGCGTTTTCACTTGCACTTTTAACAGCTGCATAAGCAAACTGATTGGAGCCACCGACCATAAAGTTACTAAAAGAGTGAGATTTATTTAAAAGTGAGCTTCCTTGTTTAGCTTCTACTACTTTTTTTATAGAAGTTTTTTCTACTGAGTTTTTAAGCATGATTTTGATGCTAACTTTGTTTTGTGTTTTCACTTCAAAAAGATGTGCAATTTTTTGAGAATATTTTTTGGATATCCAATTAACAACTAATGCATTTGGTGCATAAAAAATTGCTAAGTCACTTGTAGATTTCTTAATATCATAGCTAAGATGCTTAATATATCTGTTATATTCGAGTTCACTAATCTCTTCTTTGAGGGTTTCTAAAACTTTTTGACCTATATTCACATAAAACCTTGAATTTATATTTTAGATGTGAATAATACACATATTATCCCTAAAATAGAGTTAAATTAGTGTGAATAACTTAATTATATCTATGTGATTAATTGAGTATAATACCTAAAATGAAGAGTTTGGAGCAGTATGAATATACTAGGTATAGATCCAGGAACAAGAAATATGGGTTATGCTCTCATCCGCCTTGAAAATGGAAAAATTTCTCTTATCGAGGCTGGATTAATTAAAATGAAGGCTGAGGATTTACAGTTTCAAATTCCGCAAATGGTTGAAGGCTTAGATAGAATTTTTTCTAAACATACTATTGATGAAGTCGCAGTTGAAGATATATTTTATGCACATAACCCTGCAACAACAATAAAACTTGCACAGTTTCGTGGAGCAATTATGTTAAAACTATTGCAAGAGTTTGGGCAGTTTAGTGAGTATACCGCTCTTCAAGTTAAAAAGGCACTTACTGGTAAAGCAAAAGCCTCTAAAGAACAGGTTAATTTTATGGTTAAGCGTCTTTTAGGTATAAAAAAAGAGATAAAGCCACTTGATATTTCTGATGCAATGGCAGTTGCAATAACGCATTCTCAAAGAATTAAAACTAAGTAAATTTAGTTATTATTTCATTCATACATTAACAGGAGAAAAACATATGAGCAAAATAGAAAATGCAAGTATTGTAAAAGAAGCAAATATTTATTACGATGGAAAAGTAACAAGTAGAACAGTTGAGCTTAGTAATGGTTCAATACAATCTTTAGGAATTATGCTTCCAGGTGAATATACTTTTGGAACGAAAGAGGCAGAAATAATGGAAATGCTCAGTGGAGAGTTAGAAATTAGACTACCAGGTGAAGATTGGAAAACACTCAATACACCAGAAACTTTTAACGTTCCAGCAAATTCATCTTTTGATTTAAAAATTAAAACTGTAACAGATTACTGTTGTTCATATATTAAATAAAAAAAAGAGAGACACACTTCAAAAGCAGTCTCTTTTTATCTTATTCCTCTAGGGGAATAAAATCCTCTTTGCCCACACCACAGTCAGGACAAACCCAATCATCAGGAATATCTTCAAAAGCAGTTCCTGGAGCTATTCCTCCATCTTCATCACCTAGTTCTGGATCATAAATATAATCACAGGCTGTACATATATATTTTTGCATAGTATCTCCTTTTATAGAAATTGTTTAACGAGTAAGTTAAGTTGTTCTTCACTTAGTGCACCAGATTGTCTGTGTAGTTCTTTTCCATCCTTGAAAAGTATAAGCGTTGGAATACTTCGTATACCAAAACGAGCACCTAAATGTTGTTCATTTTCAGTATTTACTTTCACAAAAAGTGCTTTGAGGGGAAAGTTTGTCGCTGCTTTTGTAAAGTTTGGCGCCATCATTTTACATGGACCGCACCAAGGTGCCCAAAAATCTACAATAACAGGTATATCACTATTTACTACTACTTCATCAAAGTTAGAGTTTGTTAGTTCTATGGGGTGTGTATCAAGGAGAGAGTTTTTACATTTACCACAGTTAGCTTTTTTATAACTCTCTTTTTGAGGAATATTGTTAACACTTAAACAGTGTGGACAGACAACTCGCATGAAAAAGCTCCTTGAAAAAAATTATTTTTTAAAAGACTCTATAGTTTCGGCCATACCAAAATCTGGATGCTTATTTGGCTCAAGTACGGCTTGAGCTAAAGAGTTATTATCGTGGTTGATAACAATAGGTGCCAAAAAGTTGATTGTAGATTTTTCAAGAGGTTTTTGTATAACAAGTATGTTATAAACACTAATTTTTGACTCTTGATTTATCTCTAAAAGTGCTTTGATGTCTAAAGGAAGATCAAAAGCGTATTCTCTAAGGAGATAAGGAGCAACCAGTGTAAAGGTTATATTTTCGTTATTTATATCTATCATAGTTGAGAAGAGCTCATCTATAGCATTTATTTGAACCTCTTTTGTATCTTCAAAACCTAATATTTGACCTTTGACGCTGTATGCCATGCACCATCCTTTAAAATTGGCCCTCTTCATACTTTAAAGACTCAGCAATAAGGTACAAAGAGGAGTTTTTTATACTTGATATATTATAGCACTCTGATATACCAAAAGCAAACAGATTATCTTCAAAAATTAAGGAGATACCTTCGCTCATATCTATAAATAAGAGCTGTTGTTCATCGAGTAGTTTGGCATCACTAACTCCATTAAACTCTAGAGTTATTGTTATCCAGTCAAAGGCTCTTGCTGAGTCTTGTACTGCCAATGTAAGTTGCATGGCCGTAGGAGAGAGAATCTTTAAAGAGCGAAGCTCTGCATCTTTAAAGTTCTCAAAGCGTTTTAAAAAGGTCTGTAGTTGAGTTTGTGCTAATGGCTTCATCTTATTGACAGCCAACACATTCCATACTTCTATCTTCTACGTCACTTGCCATCTCTGGTGATTGTGAACGTAGATAATATGTAGATTTGAGTCCAAGTTTCCAAGCAAGCATATATATCTCATTTAGATATTTACCGCTTGCTTTATCGAGAGTGATAAATATATTTAGAGACTGTCCTTGATCTATCCACTTTTGACGAATTGCTGCAGCTTTAATGAGAATAGTTTGGTTCAGCTCATAAGCAGGTGTGTAGTAACTCCAAGTGTCTGGAGAGAGGTTTGGCACAACTACAGGAATAAGTCCAGAGAGATTTTCCTCAAACCATTTACGTTTAAAGACAGGCTCAATTGCTTGAGTTGTTCCTGTAAGAATTGAAATAGAACTTGTTGGTGCAACTGCCATAAGGTAACCATTTCTCATACCTTGTGATTTTACTTTGTCACGTAACTCATCCCAATCATAAGTTGAAGCAAAGAGACCGCCACGGTCAACTAAGTTGCGTACCTCTGCATTTGCATGGTCATGAGGCATAATCCCTCTACTCCATTTTGAACCTTCAAAGTCAGGGTAGCTTCCTTTTTCAACTGCTAAATCAGATGAAGCTGAAACTGTGTTATAACAAACAGATTCCATAACCTCGTCTATTTTATCAAAGTGTTCTTGACTTCCCCACTCTATTCCAGCTTCAGCTAACATTTGCGCTTCACCCATAACGCCTAAGCCGATTGAACGAGATTTCATGTTTGTACGTTTAACTTTTTCAACTGGATAGAAGTTTAGGTCTATAACATTGTCCAAACAACGAACAGCAGTTGGAACGATAGCTTCTATTTGTTCTTTTGTATTTACGCGTGAAAGGTTTATAGAAGCAAGATTACAAACAGCTGTTGAACCATTGATTTTTTCTTTTTCTACTATAAAGATTGGCATACCACCAAGAGAATCAAGTGCAGTCACTTTTTTAGCTGGTTTTACTATTCCACTGTCAAGTGTTACCATTTCATCTTCTTCGTAAGAGATACTTTCACCATTTTCAAACACTAGTTTTATAAGGTAATGGTTAGGTGCAGTGTTTTGGAAGATTTCTGTACATAAGTTTGAGCTGCGGATAATTCCAACATGGTCGTTTGGATTTGCTCTGTTAGCATTATCTTTAAAACATAAGAATGGTGAACCAGTTTCAAAATAAGAGGTAAGGATTTTTTTCCAAAGATCTTTTGCCTTAATACGTTCTTTTATAATTGACTCATCTTGTTCTAGCTCTAAATAACGTTTCGTAAATGCCTCACTATGTAAGTTTGTTAATTCTCTTGTATCAAAAGGATCAAATAGTGTCCAGATTGCATCCTCTTGAACTCTTTTCATAAACAAGTCATTTATCCAAAGTGATGGAAACAAATCGTGTGCACGACGACGTTCTTCACCAGAGTTTTTCTTGAGGTCTAAGAAATCGTTAATATCAATATGCCACGGTTCAATATAAACTGCAATAGCACCTTTTCTTGTACCTAGTTGGTCAACTGCAATAGCTATGTCATTAGTGATTTTGAGAAATGGTACAGTTCCACCTGCCGCATTTTTATGACCATCAATAAATGATCCCATAGAGCGAACCTGAGTCCAGTCCCAACCAATTCCTCCACCAAATTTAGAGAGCATTGCCATCTCTTGGTAGGCATCAAAAATACCCTCTATGTTATCTGGAGATGAACCTATATAACATGAACTGAGTTGGTGTCTTGGTGTTCTTGCATTTGAGAGTGTAGGCGTTGCAAGCATAACTTGGAACTGAGAAATCATGTCATAAAATTTAATTGCCCATTCTTGACGATTTTCTTCACGTTGAGCCAAGAACATTGCTATTGCCATAAACATATGCTGTGGAAGTTCTATAGGGTTTGAATCTCTATCTTTTATAAGATATCTATCATAAAGCGTTTTTACACCTAAGTAGTTAAACTGGAAGTCACGTTCAGGAACTATATGTTTTTCAAGCTCTTCAAGGTCATACATATCTCTTAAACCTAGAAGTATACGTCCAGCTTTTTCACCTTTTTCGAAATACTTTTCTAAAGAGCAGTAACCAGTGAAGCCGTTTACTTGGTGGTAAAGGTTAAAAATGAAAAGGCGTGAGGCAACAAAGGTCCAGTTAGGTGCATCTATATCTATCTTATCTACAGCTGTTTTAATGAGAGTTTCTTGAATCTCTTTAGATGTTATACCATCACGAAAGTGAATTTGTGCATCGACTTCTAATTCACTTTGACTTACATTTTCTAAGTCTTTTACAGCAGCCGAAGTATATTTTTGTATTTTGGAAATATCCAAAGGCTCTGTTCTTCCGTTTCTTTTTATAACTGTAATCATTCTACTTCCTGCGATATATATTGTGATTTTTGACATACTTATTTACCAATAAATATATAAAAAATCACGAATAAAGATATTTGATTTTATCGGAAGTATAGTTTAAAAAACTTTAAATGAGAAGAGTATTTTGATGAAATTTTAACACTTGGATTTTTATAATTTTTCTTAATATTTAGCATAACCATTAAGGTTATACTAATAATTTTTTCAGCTTATTATTTAAATACGCGAGCGAAGATTTTGTCTACATTTTTCGTATAGTAGTCATAATTGAAACATTCACGAATTTGTTCTTCGCTTAGTTTACTTCTTAGTTCTTCATCTGCTAAAAGATGATTTAGGTAAAGAGACTCCCCTTTTTCATTTGTAGTTGGTTTTCCTTGGCCTATCTCTTCCCAGACTTTCATAGCGTTTCTCTGTACAATTCTGTATGCATCTTCACGACTTACGCCTTGTAGAGGAAGTTCAAGTAAAACACGTTGAGAAAAGACAAGTCCACCAGTTAGGTTAAGGTTTTTCATCATATTTTCTGGATAAACAGTAAGATTAGCAATAACACTATTCATGCGGTGTAGCATAAAGTCAGTAGTAATGAATGCATCAGGAAGCCAGAAACGTTCAGTAGAAGAGTGAGAGATATCACGCTCATGCCACAATGCAACATTTTCCATTGCAGGTACTGAGTAAGCTCTAATCATACGTGCAAGACCTGTAATGTTTTCTGTAAGGATTGGGTTACGTTTGTGTGGCATAGCAGAAGAACCTTTTTGTCCTTTTGCAAAATACTCTTCAGCTTCATATACTTCTGTTCTCTGCAAGTGTCTTACTTGTACAGCAAACTTTTCTACAGACGATGCCATAGTTGCAAGAGCTGTTGCAAGTCTTGCATATCTATCACGGTGTACAACTTGATTAGAACATGGTTCTGGCTTAAGTCCTAGTTCTGCCATCGCATACTCTTCAAGTTCAAGTGGAGCGTGTGCAAAGTTACCCATGGCTCCAGAGATTTGACCAACTGCAATCACATCCATAGTTTGTTCAAGATTTAAAAGATGTCTTGCCATTTCATCATACCATACTGCTAATGTAAGACCAAAAGTAATAGGCTCTCCATGAATACCATGGCTTCTTCCAACCATGAGTGTCATTTTATGCTCGAATGCTCTTTTCTTAATTGATTCCATAAGCATTTTTACATCTTCGATAATAATTTCTAAAGATGATTTCATTTGAAGTGCTACACCAGTGTCAACTGCATCTGAAGATGTCATACCATAGTGGAACCAACGTGACTCTTCACCAAGTGATTCACTAACACTTGTATTGAATGCTATAAGGTCATGTTTTGTTACTGCTTCTATCTCTTCTATTCTCTCTACAGAAAATTTTGCATTTTTTACAATCTTCTCACAATCTTCATCCGGAATAAGTCCAAGTTTATTCCAAGCTTTTACAGCTGCTTTTTCAACTTCTAGCCACGCGGCATATCTTGCATATTGTGTCCACTTCTCTACCATCTCTGGTCTAGCATATCTTTCTACCATTCTTTATCCTTCGTTTGAGCTACTATATATTATGTTAAAATTTCGGCAAATTTACGTAGTGCAATTTTACTATATCAATCATAATAGAGGAATTAAGAGTGCCATTTGTAAAAAAGAAGTTGTTTGTAGAAAAAAAACAAAGAGCCGTTTTCTTCTTAATGAATGAGTTTGGTCTTAGGCAAAGAGACGCTCAGCGTTTTGTCTCTAAAGGTCGTATACTTGTTAATGGTGAAAAGATGCTAAAAGCTGCGGGTGAGATCGAGGGTGAAATCGAATATATTTATTTTGAACCAGTTACGAATGGTTTAGAACCTACATATATTCATGATGAGTTTGTAGTATATGATAAACCGAGTGGAGTTTTAATTCATCCTCAAACAAAAGCGACTCCTTACTCTCTTATAGATGAGCTTAAAAATCAGTTTGGCATGGATGCAAATATAGCGCATAGAATAGATCAAGAGACTAGTGGTCTTGTTCTGTGTTCGAGAAATAAAGAGAGTGAACGAGAGATTAAGATGATGTTTCAAGAGAGAGATATGCAAAAAAAATATCTTGCGCTAGTTCACGGAGAGTTTAAAGAAGCTATTATTGTAGAGGAACCATTATTACGTTTTCAGGCTGAGAGTGCTTTAGTGAGAATGGTGGTAAAAGTTGATAAGAAAGGCAAAACTTCTAAAACATCTTTTAAACCACTTAAGTATTTTCCGGACAAAAATATGACTTTAGTTGAGTGTTCACCATATACTGGCAGGCAACATCAAATTCGTGTGCATTTGTTTCACGTGAAACATCCAATTGTTGGTGATCCAATCTATGGTCAAAATGAAGAGAGTGTGACAAGATACTTAGATAAGAAATTGACCTCAAAAGAGAGAATTTTACTGAGTGGTGCAACGCGACTTCTTCTTCATGCTGACTCATTAGCATTTGAACTTTACAATCACTCTTATGAGATTAAAAGTAAGATTGATTTTGAAAAAGTGTGTTTTGAAAGTTTTGAGTGTGAATAACTTTATCAGATTTTTCTTATAACATAATTCAACTGTAATTATAAATAACATAAACACTGTTTCTCCCTAAAATAGGGAGTTTAAGAATAGTAAAAGCTTTTTATTTCAGGCTAGATTTATATAATTTTTTTCTTAAATTTTGAAAGAATTCTGTGATTTCTTTGTGATATGTGAAAATTTTATTCACAAGTTAGAACAATGTGTGAATAATACACATTTTAGTAGCAATTATAAGAAAAAGTAAAACTACTCAATCTTGTTTAAGTCTTTGAGGTTAATTATTTGAATTTTTCTGTTGAAACTATTTTGTTAGTTTATTATAAGAATTGTAGGGTATTATTTTGTTTATAAACGACCTCCCTGGTGTGTTGGTCGTTTAGTCAACACTGCTTTTAAACGCGATTATATCTTTTAATAATCTTCTTAATTCGATTTCTCAAATTTCTTAATGCATCACTACTTGTTTTTCCATCAGCAGTAAGGTTACCAACTTGGTCTGTATTAAACTGTGCTTTTGCAATCCAACCAATTTGTGAGTGAAGTTTTACACCAACAAATCTAATCTCTCCGAAGTGACCTTTGCAAAGCTTGTAAATCTCTTCTATTCTATCTGAATCTGTTTTATCTGACACTCTGTCTCCTTATATTGACTAAGAGATACCTTTTAGGCTCTCTTGAGGAGAAAATAATACCACAGAATAGTTGCGAAAAAGATTAGAGAAGTAGTTAATTTTTATGCAAATAGAAGTATTTAATCCTCTTTTGTTGCTGCATAAACAAAACCACCTACTCCTATGGCAAATACAACGACTATAATGATTATTTCTGCTATATCTATTCCATTCATGCTCTTTCCTCTTGAGTTTTCTCTTTTAACTGACCACATGCAGCACTTATATCTATACCTTTAGAATCACGAATAGTACATAAAAGACCATGTTTTACAAGGTACTCTTGAAATGCCACCATATCTTCACGAGAAGGGCGTTTATAATCAGTTCCTGGATAAGGGTTAAAATAGATAAGATTTACTTTCGCTTTTATGCCTGTTAGTAGTTTTACAAGCTTTTTTGCAGATCCGAGGTCATCGTTTTTATCTTTAATTACTAGATATTCAAACATAACACGTTTACGTGTGTCAATAGGAAAGCGTTTTACTGCTTCTATAATAGAGTTGATGTTATGCGCTTTGTTCATCGGAATAAGTTCAGTACGCAATTCATCATCAACTGCGTGAAGAGAGATGGCTATATGTACACCCAGATCCATTTCTCCAAGTTTATCTATTTTTGTACTTAAACCACTCGTTGAAACTGTTTGACGCTTACCACTTATACAAAGTCCATCTTCTTCTTTAAATATTTCAATAGCTTTTGCGAGGTTTGTTAGGTTATCGAGTGGCTCACCCATACCCATGTAGACTATATTTATCATACGATTGTGTTTGTGATTGTTATCATTTTTAAGTGTAACTACCTGAGCAACTATCTCTCCTGCACTTAAATCACGTGTAAAACCACCTTTTGCAGTGAGACAAAACGTACATCCTACTTTACATCCAACCTGTGTTGACACACAAATAGTGTATTTTGCTTCTTGTGTTATGTTACCGTTATCATCTTTTATCTCATCTTTCATTTTTAACCAAACAGCTTCAACTGTTTTGTTATCTTGGAGTTCTAAAAGGTACTTAATCGTTCCATCACTAGAGAGCTCTTTTTTAACAATTTTCATTGGGTTAATAAGATACTTTTGAGCTAACTCTTCTTTGAGTGACTTTGGAATATTTTTCATATCTTCAAAGTTTTGAGCATAGTTATGATACAACCATCCATATATCTGTTTTGCACGGAATGCTGGTTTTGTTTGTGCTGTTAGCTCCCGAAGTGAGAGGTCATAAAGTGATGGTTTTAGTGCTGTCATTTTTATACTTTTGGTCTTTTTGTAAGTTCGTCAATACGTTTTTTAACATGCTCACTGAGTAAAACTTTTGCTTTTTCTACATTTTTCAAATACTCTTTATGTGCATTTTCATCAGTATAGTTAGTTACACAAAAAACACCACCGGCAGGTATATCAAACTCCTGTGCAATTTTTAAAACAGAAAAAAATTCCATATTTTCAATGCCGACACCAAACTTTAAAAAGTTTTTTGTAAGTTCTTTGTTAGTGCTTATGTAGTTTGATGAATTAACGACTATATCACGTACATCAGTCTCATTTGTACTAACAACATTATCAAGTGGTGTATATGCATTGTTATTTAAAAATGCTAACTCAATGTTTGCAGCTGTTTTAGATTCAATAATATCAAATATTTTTGCATCTCCATAACTCCCCGCAGTTCCAACAAAGAGAAGAAATTCAGGTTTGTCAAAGAGACATAAACGTGTTATATTCATTGCTGTCTCTATAAGCCCTACTCCAGTTGAGAGTGCAAAGTCAAAGTTTTCTTCATTTCCTGCGCAAATAATCACATTCTATCCTTTAAAGTCTTACTGGTATGTTGTTATCATGTAGATAGTGTTTTAAATCCATTATATCTATCTCTTTGTAGTGGAAAATACTTGCTGCAAGGGCTGCATCTGCACCAGCATCAAAAGCATCTTTGATGTGCTCCATAGTTCCAGCACCACCACTTGCAATAACAGGTACATTTACAGCTTCACTAATCTGTTTTGTTATATTTAATTCAAAACCAGCCTTTGTTCCATCGGCATCCATAGATGTTAAAAGAATTTCACCACTCCCTCGTGATACTACCTCTTTTGCCCATTCTAGTGCATCTATACCTGTATCTACTCTTCCACCATTGAGATATACATTGTACTTTCCTTGAGGATTTCTTTTTACATCTATAGCAGTAACAATACATTGTGAGCCAAAACGTTTTGCTCCTTCGTCTATGAGCTCAGGACGTTTAATAGCTGCAGAGTTTACACTTACTTTATCACAGCCTACGTTGAGTAGTTTGTAAATGTCTTCAATTTTACGTATACCACCGCCAACTGTTAGTGGTATAAAAATCTCACGAGCAACTTCTGCTACTATGTCTACTATAGTATCTCTGTTATCACTTGAAGCTGTAATGTCTAAAAATGTAAGCTCATCTGCACCCTCTTCATTGTAGCGCCGTGCAACTTCAACTGGATCACCCGCATCTTTGAGTCCGACAAAATTTACACCTTTAACAACACGTCCATCTTTTACATCGAGGCATGGAATAATTCTTTTGGCAAAATAGTTCATTTGGGGAAAATACCTTCGCTTATATATTTGTGAATTATACTCTCTTAGGCTTATATTTTCATAACCTAATTTTAAAATGTTTCACGTGAAACAGTAGATTGTCATTTATAGTTGTTTTAATGTTTATATGATTATAATTTAAAATTATATACTTTAGGAAACAATATGAACAAAGAAGAGGTTCTAAAGCATTTGGGAATGGGTAAGACAATCCATTTAGAATGGATGCAAAAAGCAAAGCGTTTATTAAAGGGAGGAGAATCATCTGATAAATTGGCTCCGATAGAGAGTGAAACTTGCCCTTTTTATAGATGGTTTTTAACTGATGGGCAACGTTTGAGTAAACTTTCAAACAATCCACTTACATGTATGCAAAATATAGAAAAGCTGCATGGAGAGATACATACTATCTATAATGAAATGTTTAAACTCTGCGCACCTTCTACAAATAAAGAGGGCTTACTTGGCAAACTGTTTTCGGCGAAACCAAAAGTTTTAACTGCTGAAGAGCTTGAAATTGCTCAAACAAAGTTGTTAGAGTTAGAGAGAGTTTCAAATGAGTTGATTGGTGAGATTGAGCGTTTAGAGAGAAGATTAGGCGCAGTCTCTGATGAGAAAATTGCCTCTTTAGAGTAAAAAGGCTAAATAATGGTAACAAATGTGACTCTTTTTTATTTTTGTTACCTTTGTATAAGAATATATAGTATAAAATCATCTTTATGAATAAAGAAAGTGTTGTAGCGAAGAAGAAGTTTGGACAAAACTTTCTAAAAGATGAATCCGTTTTAAGAAAAATCATCGAAGCGATGCCCAAAAATGACAATAAAGTTGTTGAAATTGGGCCTGGCTTAGGTGATTTAACTAAATTTTTAGTTGATGTCAAAAGTGTCGAAGCTTTTGAGGTAGATACCGATTTGTGTAAACTGTTACAGAGTGAATTTAAAGAAGAGATTGCTACCAAGCGACTCCACTTAAACTGTGGGGATGTATTATCTGCTTGGAAGAGTGCTTTAGTTGACGAACCGTACGATTTGGTGGCTAATTTGCCATACTACATCGCAACGAATATAATCCTAAAAGCACTCGCAGATCCAATGTGTAAAAATATACTCGTAATGGTTCAGCTTGAAGTTGCAGAGAAGTTTTGTGCGACTGCAGGTGAAAAAGTGTTTGGTGCATTGGGCGTTATAGCTCAAAGTGTAGGAACTACAAGAGTTGTAGTAAAGGTTCCTCCAACCGCATTTGATCCGCAGCCAAAAGTTGATTCTGCTGTTTTTCTTATACAAAAAAATGCCGATAGAAGTGATAAGTTGTTTGAGGATATGCTAAGAGTTGCATTTAGCCAACCTCGTAAAACACTTATGAAAAATCTCTCTGCAAAGTATGATAAAGCAAAGCTTCAAGAGGCTTTTGAAGAGCTTAAGCTTACGCAAACCATTCGCCCTCATCAAGTCGATACTAAGGACTATCACCAACTCTATACAATAATATAACAAAGGAGTTTGGATGGCAGAAGAAATACAAGAGGCTCAACAAGTCTCAGTACCGAAACCGCAAGCAAGACCGAACAATAGAAACAACAATAGAAGAAATAATAACAATAGAAGAAGCAATAACACGAATAGTAATTCCAACAATCCGAACAATACTGCTGAGAAGCCAAACAATGATAAGGCGTCTACGAATAAAAACAATAGAAATAAAAATCGTCATCGCAGACAGCCAGCACCAATAGATGAAAACTTAAAGAAGTTTACTACACTTAATCAAGAAGCACACAAACAAAGACTTAACCCACACTATAAGCTTGATCTGAATTCTAAAGCGAAAGTACGTATCACTCCGCTTGGTGGACTTGGTGAAATTGGTGGAAATATTGCAGTTTTTGAAACGGAAAAAGAGGCAATTCTTATAGATGTTGGAATGAGCTTCCCTGATGAGACTATGCATGGTGTTGATATCTTAGTTCCGGATTTTTCATATATACGCGAGATAAAACATAAAATTGTAGCGGTAATTATCACACATGCGCATGAAGACCATATCGGTGCAATGCCGTATCTTTATAAAGAGATGCAGTTTCCTATATATGGTACTCCACTACCACTTGCAATGATTGGCAATAAATTTGATGAACATCATATTAAAGAGCATAGAAAATACTTTAATCCAATTGTAAAACGTCAGGTGTACAAAATTGGAAATGATTTTGAGATAGAGTGGATGCACATGACACACTCTATTTTGGATAGTTCGTCTGTAGCAATTACAACTGAAGCGGGAACTATTATCCACACGGGTGACTTTAAAATTGACCATACACCAGTAGATGGTTATACAGCCGACTTACACAGACTTGCTCACTATGGTGAGAAAGGTGTTTTATGTCTTTTAAGTGACTCGACAAATTCACACAACCCAAACCCAACAGGTTCAGAGCTTAGCGTTGCTCCTGCACTTGATAGAGTTTTCTCAAAAGCAGAAGGGCGTGTAATCCTCTCAACATTTAGTTCAAACATTCACCGTGTTCAGCAAGCAATTCAGTATGGAATTAAGTATGGGCGTAAGGTGTGTGTCATTGGACGTTCTATGGAGAGAAATATAGAAATTTCTATGCAGTACGATTATATCCGTTTTCCAAAAAACATCTTTATAGATGCTGATGAAGTCTCTCGTATGAATGATAAAGAGGTACTTATTGTGACGACTGGTTCACAAGGTGAACCAAACTCTGCGCTCTTTAGAATGAGTATAGGTGAGCACAGACATGTAAAAATTAAGCCAACTGACTTAATTGTTCTCTCATCTCGTGCAATTCCAGGAAACGAGGGTTCTATCTCTGCTATGCTTAACCACTTACAACGTGGTGGTGCGCAAGTGGAAATGAGTAAAGATATTCACGTTTCAGGTCACGCTTCAATGGAAGAGCAAAAACTTATGCTTCGCCTTGTAAATCCAAAGTTTTTCTTACCAATTCATGGTGAATACAACCACGTTATGAAGCACCGTGACACAGCTATGATGTGTGGTGTTCCTGAGAGAAATATTCTTCTTATGACAGATGGTGAGCAGATTGAAGTTGCACCAAAATATATGAGAAAAGTAAAAACTGTAAAAAGTGGTAAAACATATATTGACAACCAAAACAATCACCAGATTGAAGATGACATTGTTCTTGACAGACAAAAACTTGCAACAGATGGTATCGTGATGATAGTTGCAGAGGTAAGTGAGCAGAACTCACAGATGCTCTCAAAACCAAAAGTGACTTCATTTGGTATTGTTCCAGATAAACAAGATAAAGCCTTTGCAAAAGAGATGGAAGACGTTTTAGAAATCTTCCTTACAAACATCAAAGGTGGACTCATCGAGAACCCAAGAGCGCTTGAAAATGACTTACGCCAAGTGGTAAGAAAACACATCTTTAGAAAGATGAAAAAGTATCCACTTATAGTTCCTCACGTTTTCGTTCACTAAACTTCTAAAGTAGGGCAGAGTGCCTTACTTTACTACTCTATTGTAAGGTGTTTTCATGCAGAGTTTAGCACTCCCTTTAGACAATATTTTTTTTCCTTCAAAAATTCCATCACAAAAGTTATTGGTTGTATTGCATGGTAGAGGTGACTCTTCAGAGGGCTTTTTAAATCTTCGAGATTTTATAAACATCGATGAGATGAACTATCTGCTACTTGATGCTCCTTTTGAGTATTTTGGAGGGCGTTCTTGGTATAACTTACCGCCACATCAGTTACCGGGTATAGAGTATTCAAGAGAGGTACTTACGGAACTTTTTGATAGACTATTTGAAGAAAACTTTAGACCAGAAGATACGTTTTTATTTGGCTTTTCACAAGGCTCTCTGCTAACGTTTGAGTTTGGAGGGCGTTATGAAAAGAGTTTTGCGGGATATATAGGTATTAGTGGTTACATTTATGACACTGAGAAGCTTTTAGAAGAGGCAGATAGGAAGGTGATACAAGGCTCATGGCTCTGTACTCATGGAAGATTTGATAATGTTCTTGCTTATGAGATTTCAAAAGAACAAGTAGAGAGACTGCAAAAGGGTGGCTGGAATATAGAATTTCACTCTTATGATAAAGAACATACTATAGATAGAGATGAGTTGGAGATGGTATCTCAGTGGATACAAAAGAGACTTTACAATTAAATAACGATTGAGACATGAATGAAGAAGGTTTTGATCCTTTAGCAACTGCTGCAATTATTTTAGCAGAAATTATCAACTTATAAAGGGTATAGTTTTTGGGGAGGGTTACAGTATCTTAGATGGAAAATATTAGACCATATTGCTCAAATATTTTCCAATGTAGTATTACGTTATTGGTTGGCTTGTAACATTTGTGTATCTAATACACATTCCTTTCCATACTCATGATGTTCATCAACTTGTAGTTATAACTACAATACTTATAATGTTTGTCTAGTGAGTAAGATTAATTCTTCGATTCTAGCTACAAAACATTACATAGAAGTTACTGTAACATTGTCTCCCTCTCTTTGAATTGCCCAGATAACGTTACTCAAGTTTTTACAAAAAGAGATATCATGGCTTATAAAAATCACAGCTCCCTTAAACTCTTGTAAGGCTTTTTCTATACTGATTATAGAATCTAAGTCCATATGATTGGTTGGTTCATCCAATATTATTAACGGAGGATTATTTGAGAGTTCTTTTGCTATTAAA
Organism: Campylobacterales bacterium; assembly: GCA_016938175.1. GTDB lineage: Bacteria > Campylobacterota > Campylobacteria > Campylobacterales > Sulfurimonadaceae > Sulfurimonas. The sequence goes on along the minus strand of JAFGVE010000012.1, from coordinate 34,846 downwards.
AGTTTACGTATCTCTCCAGGACTTGGAATAACACTCTGCAGAAGTGTTTTTGGATCAGATGATAGTCTTGTGACAATTGTGAATATTTTCCCTTGTTGTTCTTGTGGGAGTTTTACTATCTCTTTAAAAATTTCTTTAGACTCTGCTGCACTTATCTCTTGTGGAATGTAGAGATAGTTTTCTTTCTTAAGTGTCGATAGGAGGTAGTTTAGAAATGTTGTTTTACCACTTCCGTTATCACCTTGTATCCAAATTTTGTAACCTTTTTCTATTGTTAGGCGAGGGATTGTAAAGTGTAAACTATTTATAGTTTGATTTGTCTTTTCTACAACAAAAGGAAAAACCCTTTCATCTATATCGTGATTAAAAAAGATGCCTTTTTCGTACTCTTTTTCTAGAATTATCGCTTCTTTTAAAATTTGTTCTTTTTTTGAAGTAGCACTCTTAACAGCTTGACCCTGATATTTGTTTTTCGAGCTAATCTTTGCAAGGTAGACCTTGGCTTTTGCGTCACTGTCGTTTTTATCTATATTTTTTAATGAGAGTCTACTTTTTGAACGTGATAGATCTTCTTTAACAATCTGTATCTGCTTTTTTATTTTTTCAAGTTTTTTATCTTGTTTGTTTTTCTCTTCTTTGTAGAAGTTTTTTCTATTCTCTAGTTCATCTTTTGCGGTAGAAAAATTTGATTTTATGGTGCTTATGGAGCCTTTTTTCAAAACTATTGTTTTTGTACATAAGAGATCAAGTAATTCTCTGTCATGACTTACTAATATACCTATACCTCTGTAGCTTTGTAAGGCTTTAAATAATCTCTTTTTTGTAGTTATATCAAGATGATTTGTAGGTTCATCTACTATGAGAACATCTGGTTGCATAAAAAGTGCTATAGCGATTTGAACTCTTTTTCTCTCACCATGACTTAAACTATTCCATCTATAAAACCAATCATCTTGAATCTCTAAGAACTCTTTTAATTTAAAAGCAGTGCTATCGTATGAAGTGAAAAATTCCTCCAAATTGTCTGGTTGGCATGCGGTTGATTGTGGTGAGTAAGAAGTTACAAGATTGTTGGTAAACGTTCCCCTCTCAGGATTAAGCTCTTTTGTAATTAGTTTTAGAAGAGTTGTTTTACCTACACCATTGGCGCCGACAAGCCCAGTCCATCCTGCATAAAATTCAAGATTTAAATTTTCTACTATGTAGTTGGATGAAGAGGGATATTTAAAGTATATATTGTTTAGTTGTAAAGATTGCATATGTATCCTTGAAACGTTCGAAGCTGTGTCAAGGTTTGAAAAGTTAAATTTCCTTGGACACCATTAGTGTAATATCCACATTGCAATCCCCTTTGTAAAAGTTTTATAAATGGTATTATATCGAATTAGAGATTTTAAGGTAGATGAATAGTTATGAAAAGTAGTAAACAAAAGAGACTTGTCATAGTAGGTGCTGGTGTCAGTGGGCTTTATCTTGCGTATCTCTTACAAGAAGAGTTTCATATTACGATACTTGAAGCACGTGAAAGAGTAGGAGGAAGAATCTTTTCAATTAAGGGTCATGATATGGGACCTTCGTGGGTTTGGCCACATCATACAGAAGTTCTTTCACTAATTGAGCATCTGGACTTGCAACTTTTTAGACAGTATACAAAGGGTTATGCACTTTACGATGTCCAAGGGAGAGTAGAACGTTTTGATACTCCGGCATCCATGCCTTCTTTTCGGGTTGAAGGCTCTTTAAGTACTTTGATTAGCGCTTTACATGAAAAGCTGCAAGATGTAAAACTACACTGTAATGAGTCTGTAGAAGCTATAAAAGTACAACAAGAGTGTGTGCAGGTAAAAACAACCAAAGAGGTGTATGAGAGTGAGATAGTTATCAGTACACTACCTCCACGTTTAACCGCCAAACTACACTTTAGTCCCTCGTTAGAAGAGAGTGTACTTACTCGTCTCAAAGCAACACAGACCTGGATGGGAAATAGTGCAAAGTGTGTGATTGAGTTTAAAACCGCATTTTGGAGAGAGAAGGGATTGAGTGGTTTTACTTTTTCACATATAGGTCCACTTGGAGAGATTCACGATGCCTCTACTACAAACAGTGCTGCACTTTTTGGTTTTGTAAATTTACATGCAGATATGAAAAATTTTACACAAAATGTTAAAGAACAGATGATACGGTTGTTCGACATAGATGAGGAGGAAATTATCAATATCTATCTTGTTGATTGGAAAAGAGAAGTATACACTTCAGTACAAGAAGATGCAAAGTCATTGTCTGCCCATCCGCAGTATGGTATAGATATGAGTAGTTATTCTCATAGAGTCTTTTTTAGTGCTACTGAGTTCTCTTATGAAGAGGGCGGCTATATAGAAGGTGCTATTCGACAAGCTAAGAAGATTTCTAAAGAGATACTAATAATGAGTAGAGTATAAATTTTTGGTTATTGTCAATAATATTACAGAGACTAACCGTGGGGCTGAGATTGCAAAGTATACTCCTGCGGAAATAACTTTGGGGGAGCGTTTTTCTGTGATGGTGCCTCTTGAGTATGAGTTTACATATGGATACCTTAATGTAACAGGTCTTTATGAAGATAACAAACGTGTAGCTACGGGTGAGTATTTAGGTGTTGAGCGCTCTCTTACAATGCCTATTTTTGAGAGTGCAAATATTAGATATATTTACACGGAAGATAATGAGGAGGGAAGAGGGCACTCTCTTCATTATGCACATATTATTGATGAGAGACTCTTTTTAAATGCAAATTATGCCTCAGTTGAGGCTTTAAAAGGTTCGTATGATACTTTTGCACTTGGAATAAATTTTATCTACTAATCAAGCCTTCTCTGCAATCGCTCTACAGTGGATACAATAGAGTGCCTGTGGTTTGACTTTTAGGCGTTGAAAGCCTATGTCATCGTCACACATTTCACAACTTCCATACTCTCCACGTGAGAGTTTTCCCAGTGAGTGGTCTATCTCTTTAAGTTCTTGCTGTTGTTTGAGAATAAGTTGTGTATCTATTTGAAGGTGTTCACCTGTACTAGCGTAATCACCCTCATCGTTTAGTTCACATGTTCCAAGTTCAATGAGCTCTTTTTGTACCGTATGTATACTTTTGAGAATCTCTTTTCTCCTGCTCTCCAGTAGGCTTTTAAAAAATATTAACTCGCTTTTTTGCATCTTCTCTCCTTTTAGCATGATTCATGGTCATGAAAGTGGTGATGATGATGTTCATGCTCATGCGTGTGTTCATGTGGAGAATGTGCACTCTCTGGAAAGTGGCAAAATGAAAATCTCTGTTGAAGTTCTGTGATTCCTTTATCTATATCTTCGCCTATAAAAACCAGTATGGAGTCATTATCATACTCAAGAAGTTCATCATAGGAGACATTGCCAAAAGAGTAGTTTACAATGAGTGGTGTTGGTACATCTTTTACTTTAACCATACCTTTTACTCTGTAAATATTTTTTGGTAGAGTATTTAGTAGGGACTCTAAATCTGCAAACGCTATGCCTGCTTCAATTTTTGCAGCTTGTCTCTCAATGAGATCATGAGCATGATCATGATTCTGTTGTATATTTGCAAGATCTGCAATTTCTGAAAGAGTATAGCTTCCTTCAAATACCTCTTGTCCAACCACTCCTTGTTGTGCAGTATGGATAAAATAGTTATTAAAAACTTTTTGGCCTGTTAGTGTATTTTTAATATCGTGACTCTCTTTATAAGCGATAATCTCTTTTTTTGCATCTGCTAACTCCTCTTCACTAACAAGGTCTGTTTTGTTTAGAACAAGTATATTTGATCCACCAATTTGGTATTTTGCTGTAGGATTGTCAATGTATGCTGTATAGTTTTTAACATCCGTAACACAGATAACTCCATCGACAGCTATACCTAGGTTTTGTAGAGACATGAAAACTGGAAAAGGTTCCGCGGCTCCTGATGTCTCTACAAATATAATATCAGGGTTATACTTATTGATAATTTCAATAACTCCACTCTCAAACTCTTGTGCCATAGTACAGCATATACACCCTTCAGATATTTCAATGACGTCGCTATGAACATTTTTCAGTATATTTTGGTCAACTCCAATTTCTCCAAATTCGTTGACTATGAGTGCAATTTGCTTATTTTGGAAGTGGTTTTTAATTGTATTTGTCAGTAGTGAACTCTTTCCAACGCCTAAAAAACCTGTGATTATGTATGAGTGAATCATGGTAACTCCTTTTTTTGTTTGGAAGTATACCATAAATGCAAATAGTTTGCATTTAATATTTTAAATGTTATACTTTTGAAAGATTAAAAACTTATACGAAGGAGTCAAAAATGGGAGTTTTGCAAAGAGTTGTTTCTCTACTAAACAGTACAAAGAAAATCGAGGTTTCAACATCTAAAAAGATATTTACGAAGTATGGTCCATGCAAAGCACAAGCTTACAAATATGATGAGTATGAGTATCTTGTGTTTCTAAGTAATAATTTACAAAATTTTGAAGAAACTATAGGCTATATTTATGAAAACAAGCATTATGAACATGGTGAAAAAGAGGGTTTATGCGGCTGTAATAATCAGCTAGATACAGCGCTAAAGATGATTTTAAAAGAGCAAGGTTTTATTATTTACTACTCTAAATTTTCACAAGATATAGAAGAGTGTCTGCTTAAAATTGAGGCTCGTCCATTTCATAGTGAACAGCGTAATAGTGATGAGTATTTCCACAAAAAGAGCCTTAAAGGTATAAAAAGTAGCTATGATTTAATTGCAAATATTTTGCATTACTTAAATGTAAAAAAACTCCGTTTAATTTCAAGTGACCCCGGAATAGCCTTACATGTTCAAAGGGAAGGGATAAAACTTCTAGAATGGGCAAGTGTTATCTCTTTTGATTGTGATGCAAGCGGTGTTAGATATTGATTGGTTATAATTGCAAGATGATTAGTGAAACAGTAAAAGAAGAGCTTAGAGACAAAGGCATTAAAAACACTCGGGCAAAAGGTGTACTACTTGAGATTCTCAAAAAAGTGCATAAGCCTATGGATGTAAACTCCCTTCATAAAGAGTCTCAAAAAGTTACTCCCGTAAATTTAGTAACGGTATACAGAACGCTTGAGCAGTTCCAGCAAAAAGGAATTGTGCAAGAGTTTTTAGGCAAAGAGAGTACAAAACTTTATGAGTACATAAACAAAAATACCAAAGCACATCCACACTTTTCGTGTGAGAAGTGTGGTACCCTCTTTTGTTTAGGTGCATTGGAGTTTGATGATGCTCTTTACTTTTCTAATATGGCAAAAAAACATAAGGTTTTATCTATAAATATCACTTTAAGTGGTATTTGTGAATCGTGTCTATCGTAAAATATAGTCACTCTTTTCAGCAAAATATTGCTACTCTATTAAGAATAAAATTTCCAAGGAATTTTGATGTCAGAAAATGAAAACAAAACATTTGAAGATGCTGTAAAAACTATGATGCTTCACGTTGGTGAAGATCCAACTCGTGAAGGTCTTTTGGAGACCCCTAAACGTGTTAGAAAAGCTTATGAGTTTATCTATGGAGGGTATAAAGAAGATCCAAAAGAGATACTTTCAAAAGCACTTTTTACAACATCAAATGATGAGATGGTACTTATTAAAGATATAGAGTTTTACTCAACTTGTGAACACCATCTGTTACCAATAATTGGACGTGTACATGTTGCATATATTCCAAATGGTAAGGTTGTAGGACTCTCTAAAATTCCTCGCGTAGTGAATGTTTTTGCACGTCGTATGCAGATTCAAGAGCAGTTAACAGAGCAGATAGCGGATGCGATTATGGATACTATCGCACCAAAAGGCGTAGCAGTTGTCATTCAGGCACGTCATATGTGTATGGAGATGCGTGGTGTGGAGAAGATTAACTCAACAACTACCTCTTCAGCACTTCGAGGGCTCTTTAAAAAAGATGAGAAGACACGTGCCGAATTTTTCTCGCTTATAAACTCTCCAGCAGGTTCTAGATACTAAACTATGCCATTTGCATCTCTCAAAGAGCGACTCTCAGCACAAAACTACTCCGTCGCCTTTGGCGAAGTCGTTAAAATAAATGCTACCCTCATTACTGCACGTGGACTTAAAGTAAGTATCAGTGATATGGTCAAAGTCATCTCAAATGAGAGTGAGTTAGAGACTGTGGGTATGGTTACAGAAATAGATGGTGACCTTTTTTATATTACTCCATTTAGTTTTGTTGAGGGATTTCGTTCTGGAGACAGAGTTTTTTTAGACTCCGAAGGTCTAAATATTCCCGTAGGTGACGCTCTGCTTGGACGTGTTGTTGACCCTTTTATGCGACCTATTGACTCTAGAGGAGCTATCACACAAACGAGACTTGCCCCTATTATAAAAGCACCTATAGAGGCTATGAAACGTGGAATGATAGATGAGATTTTTAGTGTAGGTGTAAAGTCTATTGACGGACTTCTAACTTGCGGTAAAGGGCAGAAGCTCGGTATTTTTGCGGGAAGCGGTGTTGGAAAATCAACACTTATGGGCATGATAGTACGTGGAGCCGATGCACCTATAAAAGTTGTTGCTCTTATTGGGGAGAGGGGGCGTGAGGTTCCGGAGTTCATAGAAAAGAATCTTGGTGGCGATTTAACAAATACAGTAATTGTAGTTGCCACTTCTGATGATTCTCCTCTAATGCGTAAATATGGTGCTTTTGCTGCAATGAGTGTTGCAGAGTACTTTAAAGAGAGAGGTCAAGACGTACTTTTTATAATGGACTCTGTGACACGTTTTGCTATGGCGCAACGTGAGATAGGGTTGGCACTTGGTGAACCTCCTACATCTAAAGGGTATCCACCGTCTTCTCTAACACTTCTGCCTCAACTTATGGAGAGAGCTGGTAAAGAAGAGGGTAAAGGCTCTATCACTGCTTTTTTTACTGTATTGATTGAAGGTGATGACATGAGTGATCCTATTGCAGATCAATCCCGTTCTATCTTAGACGGTCACATTGTCCTCTCACGTGAAATGACAGATTTTGGAATTTACCCACCAGTGCATATTCTAAACTCAGCTTCTCGTGTCATGGGAGATATTATCCCACTAGAGCATAAAAAGGCTGTAATGAAATTTCGCAGGCTTTACACTCTGCTAAAAGAGAATGAGACACTTATTCGGATTGGTGCATATACAAAGGGAAGTGATAAAGAACTTGATGAAGCTATAGTAAAAAAAGAGGCTATGGAGGAGTTCATTACACAAGATGCAAAAGAGGTGTGCAGTTTTACAGAGACGCAGGAGTCTATTGTAAGTTTGATGGAGTCATAATAAGAGGTGAGTGAATCCAAGCATCTCTAGGAAGTACACGTTCTTGTTCATGACTAAAAGCGAGTTTTTTGTTGGTTAGTTTTTCATAGATACGCATAAGTGAGCGAATTTCACTGTCCGAACCAAAAATGTCTATGTAGGAGTAGATAATATTTTCTGCACTTACAAAACTTCTTTTTGCCAGTAGAATTTTTATTTTTGAGTGAAAACTCACACGTAATAAATCCCCTACTTTTCCAACTCTTGTTTTAATGCCTATAAGTACTCCAAGTCTCTCTTTTATACTTTTAATATCACCCTTTAGAGCAAATGACTCACACTCTTGCATCAGTTTCGCCCAGTGTCTCTCTAGAAGAACACTCAGTCCGATTTCATTGAGTTTGTAGTGTTCATCTATAAGTTCATAGCAGTGCGTAAAGTCTCTTGCTTCGTAACTCTCTTTTAACTTTTCAACAAGTTTAATTACTCTGTAAAACTCTTTAAGTTCTGCTTGTATTGCAGGAGTGTCTTGTAACTCTTTTATAGCGTTTAGTGCCTCTGTTAGTTTAGATTGATTAATAAGTTGTGCGATGTTATTAAGAGAATTTTTTTGAGAACTTCGTAGTGTTATGTAGTTTGGTATCTGTGCAAAGTGTTCATTCTTTTTAAGGAGTCTCTCTATGAGAAAATAGTTTTTTTCATTAATTGCTTTTATAAACTCTAAAAAATCACGGTTCTCTTTGAGAAGTAGATTAATAATGGTCTTTTTAGACACAACTGCTGCGTAAGGAAGCAGAATGTCTTCAGCAATATCCCGACGACCTATAAGTATCTGTTTTTGAGCAAATGTAAAAGCATCTTTGAAAGTTTCTTCCATTTTCTTGAATTGAAGTGTTCTTTGCAGTGCTGGAAATTTTTCACTCATAACATAAGCGAGTGGAAATTTTTTTTGTGCAACAAGCAGTTTAAAACGTGGATAGTTTTCAAAATCTTTAAAGATGGCAGCAACTTCATCTTTTTTGCTTGTCACTTTTAAAAATCTTTCCATAAGCGAATATGCTTCATTTTTTTGTGAATGAATAAGAGAGTTAATAGCTTGTGTATAAAGCTTTTCATAAAGTACTTCAAGACGTTTGTGCTCTCGTGTTCCTTGAAGCATTGGATCTTGGTCAACAAGTATAAAAGCATCTTCTATTTTATCCTCAAGTAGAGCATTTGTGAGTTCTTCAACCTTTGGAAATTCAAATTTATAAAGCACTCTATTCTCTAGAGCTATAAAGAGCATTCCTCTGTCGCTAAGTGTTATATCGCTGATGGAGTCTTTAAAACTCAGATAGGAGTTGCTTGCTACTTTAGCAGTATGTAAGTTGATAAGAAGAAGTTTTTTTGAATCCCCCTGTACCAGTAAAAAATTTTCATTTGGCATTAAAACAATTTTTTTTATATCTGTAAAAGGGGTATTAACAGTTTGAGGCTTTTCATCCCCGTAAAGTTTATGAATGCGAACGATACCATCTTTTGAACCACTAACAATGGTCTCTTTATCTAGAAAGAGTAAAGCAGTGACACGAAGGTTTGAAGCTTCAATAACTCTTTTATCAGCTAATGAATTCATCTTCATGACAACAACAGTACCACCGTATCCACTTGCTGCCATATAGTTTCCATGGAATGCTAAAGCACTTACATAGTTGTTTTTGATTCTGTAGCTGCTTTCCCGTTTTGCTGGAAAGGAGCATAAACGTGAGAGTTGTGACTTTCCATCATATCTAAACTGGGTTACACGACCGTCTTTTGTACCGGCTATAAGATAGGGTGAGTTAGGTACAAAAGAGAGTACTTCTATGGAGCCGTCATTTGTTTTTATACACTGTAAAAGTGTTTTATTTTGCAGGTTAATTATATAAATTGTTGTGTCGTTGGCAAAGGCGAGTAATTTATGTTCTTTTGAAAATGCTTTGGCGGTCGTTTTGTGACCTAAATGTTCTATAGAGAGATTTTTAGAGAGTCTACACTCCTGAGTATTGAGGAGCTTTGCACCATGAAACTCAGTACAAAAAGCTAGGTTTCCATCATTTAAGACGGTAATGTCGGTTATGGAAGAGCGTGTTTTAACACACTCTTGCATCCTCTCATTTAGCAAGCAGGAATATTACCGCTGTCTTTAGCATACTCATGGAAGAAATCAAAGTAGTGCTCAAGGAATTTATCTTGTAGTGATTTCTCTTTAGCACTTGGACAAATCTCTTGGATTTCAGCTGCAAGCTTTCCACCTTCGTAAAGTTTTTTCCACTCTGCCATAGTGTGTTTTGCTGCCATCTCACCACCGTTAATACCACATGCTTTTTTTAGCTTTTTAAGGTATAAAACTTGCCCTTTTTTTGCATCTGCACTTGCAGTAGTAGCGCCTACACTAAGAAGTAGAAGTGCACTTAAAACAACTTTCGTAATATTTTTCATTATCTTTCCTTTTGCTGATATTTATCATTTTACAATCTTATAACTTAAGCGAAGCTCTAATAGTAATTTTGAGTTAATATATTTTTTTTATGAGCAACTGCGGTGTGATTTTTCCGTTAAATTCATTTTTTGCTATGGAGTAACTACAACTTATTGTACCACTTTTGGGCATAGTAATAACCTGACGGAATGCAACAAGCTCTATGCTTTTTGTATCATCATTACTCTGAAGGATTTCAACTCTTGAGTGGGATTTATCTGCTCCCATCAGCCTTATATTAAGTATTTGTGCATTTTTTATGTAAAACGTGGGTCTTAAATTTGCTTCTCCAAAAGGTTCAAAGCTTTCTAAGAGTTCAAGTAGCTCATTATCAATATCTTCAGTTCTTAGTCTTCCGCTAAGACTCTCTTTTGGTATAAAGTCTTCCTCATTGAGCTCTTTGGCAGAGTTATTTATAGCCTCTGTAAAAGCATCTATATTGTCTACGTTTAGTCCTAATCCAGCAGCCATTTTATGTCCGCCAAACTTAGTGAGCAGATGTTCATTTTCTTTTATAAGCTCATAAATATTGACATCCCCGACACTCCTTGCACTCCCTTTAGCAACTCCATCTTCAACGCTAAAAACTATAGCGGGAAGAGAAAACCTATCAACAAGTCTTGAAGCGACAATACCAACAACACCTTCGTGCCAGCCCTCTCCTGCTACGACAATGATTTTGTCGTTTACATTTACTTTTTTGATTGCCTCTTTTGTCGTTTGTGCTTCTGTCTCTTTACGCATTTCGTTGAGTTGTCCTAGAAGTTCAAACTGCCTGTAAGCTGTATGAGTATCTTGTGCAGTGTAAAAATCAAGTGCAAGGGATGCGTCTTCGAGTCTCCCTGCCGAATTTATTCTGGGGGCTATTTGAAACGCTATATCCTCACTAGTAACCCTTTTTTTGTTTAAAAAGTCTCGTATTATTATGGAAGCGGGACGGCTAGAGTTACTCAAGAGTTCCAAACCAGCTTTTACAATTGCTCTGTTTATATTTACAAGGGGCATCACATCGGCTATAACAGCTATAGCTAATATATCTAGGAACTGTCGCATGTCTATAGAGAGTCCAAGCTCTTTTTTGAGTAGTCCTAGCAGTAACCATGCAACCTGAGCCCCACAAATTTCAGGAAATGGATAGTCACACTCATTAAGTTTAGGGTTAACTATATAAAGTGCATCAGGAACTTTTTCTGCTGGAGTATGATGGTCTGTGATAATTAAATCAATCCCTCGCTCCTTACATACTTCTGCCGCTGAAAAGGCAGAGATACCATTGTCAACGGTTATTACAAGATCGGCATCAACTCTTTCAAGTACAGTAGGAGAAACGCCATATCCATCTCTAAAACGGTTTGGAATAATTGCTTCAAGAGGATAGGGAATTTGCCGAAAAAAATCTACCATGATGGCAGTAGAACTCACTCCATCAACATCGTAATCTCCCACTAACGTTATACGTTTGTTAGCACGTATTGCCTCTGCAATTTTTTTGGCTGCTTCTGGAGCATTGTGGAGTAGTTCGGGTGATGGGATGTTGGAGAGCTTTTTCTCTTCTTTGTCAAAACGTGAAGCAAGAAGTGTGTAGAGTTCGTTTTTATTAATGTAATCTAGAGTTTCCATAAAAGTACTTTGTCGTCTATTTTTGTAATTATAGCCATCATCAATGGACTTGAACGAATTTTAGGCATAAATGCAATAAATTTGTAATCTAATTCAGGCATAATCAAAAAAAAGGTTGGAGTTATGATAAAAGAAATAGTATGCGATATCCTTATTTTTGGAGGACATGGCGACCTCTCTTTACGGAAGCTCATGCCTGCACTTTACCACCTTTGCCACGATGGTTACATCTCTTCACAGAGTCGAATTATTATAGTTTCACGAGATGATTTTACACAAGAAGAGAATGTTGCCCTTATAGAAAAAAAGCTGAAACAACATTTGAAAAATGGTTTTTATGATGAAGAGTTTTTTAGAACTTTTGCTGAACATATTCACTATGTTAAGGCTGACCTTTTCGACACAAGTACCTATGGTGATTTAAAAGAGTTACTTAATTTAGAGCCTACTCGTGAACGTGTCAATTATCTCTCAACTTCTCCAACGCTCTTTGGTCCAATCTGCCGTTCATTACATGAACACTCTCTTATCACGGATGTTTCAAGGGTTGTCTTGGAAAAACCAATCGGAAGAGATTTAGCCTCTTCTCGTGTGATTAATGAAGAGGTTGCACAGTACTTTGATGAGTCGGCAATTTTTAGGATTGACCATTATCTTGGAAAAGATACTGTACAGAACATTTTAGCCCTGCGTTTTTCCAATATGCTTTTTGCTCCTATCTGGAATGCACAGTACATTGACCATATTCAGATAACTGTTGCTGAGAGTGTCGGTTTAGAAGGACGTTGGGACTATTATAATGAGTTTGGTGCTATGCGTGATATGATGCAAAACCATCTTATGCAGCTTCTTTGTTTGGTAACAATGGAACCTCCTTGCTCATTAGATGGAAATAGTGTCCGTGATGAAAAACTCAAAGTTCTGCGTTCGCTTCGTTTCATTGAGGGAGAGGATTTAAATACTAAAACAGTACGTGGACAGTATAGCTCTGGTGCTATCGGAAAAGAGGCGGTTCCGGGATTTTTTGAAGAAGAGGGCGGAAGTCCTAAGAGTGATACTGAAACCTTTGTGGCTCTTCGTGCAGATATAGATAACTGGCGCTGGAATAATGTCCCAATATATATGCGTACTGGGAAACGTATGAGCAAACGTTACAGTGAAATAGTGGTGGACTTTAAAGAGATTCCGCACTCTATTTTCCCAGATAAAGGCTCGTGCATAGACTCTAACAAGTTGGTTATTCGCTTGCAACCTGATGAGTCTATTTCTCTTTTTATTATGAATAAGATTCCGGGGCTTACAGATGGAATGCGCCTTAAAAATGTTGAACTCGATTTAAATATAGTTGAAGATGCTCCAAGAAGTCCGGATGCTTATGAACATCTTTTACTTGATGTCATTCGCAATAATCCAACGCTTTTTATGCGTCGTGATGAGGTTGAGGCTGCTTGGATTTGGGCAGACAAAATTTTAGAAGGATGGCAAGAGAGAGGAATAAAACCAAAGTCTTATCCTGCTGGAACAAATGGACCATCGGCATCTATTGCGATGATAGAGAAGGATGGGAGAAGTTGGTATGGCGACTAAATACTATGAGATACATGAGTTTAGGACTAAAGAGCTCCTTGTAGAGAGGCTGAAAGAAAAAATAGTCGCAGAGCTTCAAGAAGCCATAACAAATAAAGGCTATGCAACACTTGCCCTCTCTGGAGGCTCAACTCCAAAAAAACTTTTTCAAGAGCTTTCAAAAGTTCCTTTGGAGTGGGAGCGAGTATATGTTACTTTAGTTGATGAGCGTTGGGTAGATGTAAATAGCGATGCAAGTAATGAAAAGCTTGTAAGAGAAAATTTACTTATCAATGCTGCTGTTCAGGCGAGTTTTGCTCCTTTAAAGACTGCACACTCATCTGCAAAAGAGGCAGTTTCAGAGTTATGTCAGAGTATGAAAAAGCTCTTTAGTGAGCTTGATATTGTCATTCTTGGAATGGGACTTGATGCACACACTGCTTCGTTTTTTCCAAAAGCGCAGGAGTTGGAACACGCTTTAAGTACCCAAGAGTTAGTCTGTGCAACAACTGCAAGCGTAGAGCCAAAAGAGCGTATTACTTTAAGTAGAAAATTTCTCTTAAGCAGTAAAAATCTCATTTTACACATTGAAGGTAGAGAAAAAAAAGAAGTTTTTGAGGATGCGACAGCTTCCGATGAGGTGGCAAGCAAGCCTATTATAGCAATGATGCAACAAGAGCATCCACTTTTGGAGGTCTATTATGCCGAGTAAAACTGATGCAAGAATTCTTGCAATAACACAGAAAATTGTTGAGCGTTCAAAAAAGAGTAGAGCAATTTATTTAAAACGTATGAAAGAGGCTCACCATAGAGGTGTGGGACGTGGGCATTTGGGATGTTCTAACTTGGCACACGCTATGGCTCCTTGTTCAAACGATGAGAAAAAAACACTCGAAGCAATGCAAAAAGAGAATATCGCGATTGTATCTGCATACAATGATATGCTCTCCGCACATCAGCCATTTGTAACCTATCCTTCACTTATAAAAAGAGCTTTGGCATTTGCAGGTGCTACAGCACAGTTTGCAGGAGGTGTTCCTGCAATGTGTGATGGTGTAACGCAGTCCCAACCAGGGATGGAGTTGAGCCTTTTTTCACGTGATAATATAGCTATGGGAACCGCTATCGCTCTTTCACATAATATGTTTGATGGTGCTGTTATGCTTGGTGTCTGTGACAAAATTGTTCCAGGTATGTTTATAGGAGCTATGGCGTTTGGACATCTGCCAATAGTCTTCGCGCCCGCTGGTCCAATGCCATCAGGTATAAGCAATGCAAAAAAGGCAAAAGTACGTCAGGAGTTTGCAGAAGGCAAAGTTGGTGAGGATGAGCTGCTAAAAGCTGAGAGTGCCTCTTACCACTCTGCAGGAACCTGTACATTTTATGGAACAGCTAACTCAAATCAGATGTTAATGGAGATAATGGGACTTCATCTCCCTGGTGCATCATTTGAAAATACAAACACACCGCTTAGAGATGCACTGACAGAAGCTGTTACCTTGAAGTTATTAGAGTATTCACCTTTAGGTGAGAACTATATGCCGATTTCACAACTGATAGATGAGAAGAGTTTTGTAAATGCAATTATAGGTCTTTTGGCAACGGGAGGTTCTACAAATCATACAATGCATCTTATTGCTATGGCGAGAGCTTGTGGAATTGTGCTTACTTGGGATGATTTTGATGCTCTGTCACAAATAACACCACTTTTATGTAAGATGTATCCTAATGGAAGTGCTGATGTAAATCATTTTCACAAAGCTGGAGGTATGGCTGTGGTTATTGCAGAGCTACTCTCAGCAAGGCTTTTACATGAAGATGTCAATACCTTAATGGGGCAAGGACTCTCTAAGTATATACAAGAACCATATTTAGAGGATGGAGTTTTAAAATACAAAGAGGCATCGGGTGTATCTCAAGACACTGATGTCATTAGCAGTGTAGCAAATCCATTTTCCCATGAAGGTGGGCTTAGAGTATTAGATGGAAATATTGGACGCAGTGTTATAAAAACTTCGGCCCTTAAAGAAGAGCATAGGGTTATTACCGCTCCTGCAAAAGTATTTCATTCACAAGAAGCTCTTAAAGAAGCGTTTAAAGAGGGTAAATTGGACATGGACTTTGTTGCAGTTCTTCCATATCAGGGGCCAAAAGCAAATGGAATGCCTGAGTTACATGGTCTGCTTCCGTCTATGGGAGCCTTGCAAGACAGAGGTTTTAAAGTAGCCATAGTAACTGATGGAAGAATGTCTGGAGCATCTGGAAAAGTTGCTTCTGCTATTCATCTCTGTCCTGAAGCAAAAGATGGAGGTGTTTTGGCGAAGATTCATGATGGAGATATAATCTCTTTAAATTGTGATGATGGGACACTTACCCTTCACGTTTCAGAGACAGTTATTAAAAACAGACGCATTCCAAAAGTTGATTTTTCACATAATGAGTATGGAGTTGGACGTGAGCTCTTTAGTGTAATGCGTTGTGCAGCGAGTAGTGCAGAAGAGGGAGCGTGTAGTTTTTCACTCAGTGGAGCAGAATTATGTTAAGTGCAAGAGAGGTAATGCAGGTAAGTAAAATCATCCCTGTTATGAGTGTGAACTCTGTAGATGAGTCCTTGCGTTTATGTGAGGCACTTATTGAAGGTGGTGTGAGTATTTTTGAGATTACGCTGAGAACTTCTTGTGCAGTAGATGCGATAGCGGCTGTTGCAAAAGCATTTCCCGAAGCTACAACGGGAGCGGGAACAGTTATAAATCCCGAGCAATTTAAAATAGTAGAAGATGCAGGTGCTAGCTTTGTCATCAGTCCAGGTTTGACTGAGTCACTCGCGAAGTGTGAAAAGTTTATACCACTCTTACCTGGTGTAGCTACGGCAAGTGATATTATGCAGGGCTTGGAGTGGGGTTATGATGCATTTAAGCTCTTTCCAGCAAATATAGTTGGTGGGATAGGTGCTTTAAAAGCGTTTGGTGCACCTTTTAGTGAGGTTGCTTTCTGTCCTACAGGTGGAATAAACGCAGACAATGCAAAAGAATTTTTAGCGCTCAAAAATGTTGTATGTGTAGGTGGAAGCTGGATAGTTCCGGCAGATGCGATTGCAAAGGGTGATTTTAAAAAAGTAACACAGCTTACACAAGAGGCACTTCGCTCTTTAAACTAACTTGTAATATCTGATTTTTTTAAGTAGTATAGCCCTTTTAAACTACTTAAGGAGCACAGAGATGCAGACCAAAGAGAGTGTAGATATATATAAAATTTGGCTGGGTTTAGCAGCTTTTGTTGTAATTATAGCGGGTATTAAAGCCGCTTCTTCTATTGTAGTTTTATTTCTTCTTTCTGTTTTTATCGCGACAGTTAGCGCTCCTGCAATATTTTTGTTAGAAGGATATAAGGTCCCTCGCTCGTTCGCGTTTTTCATTGTCTTATCTTTTGTGATTATTTTACTGTTTGGTTTTGGATATATTCTATCGAGTTCAGTGGATAGCTTTTTATCAAATACATCAGAGTACCAGGCAAGAGTATTAACGAGTATAGAACATATAGGTGGTTTTTTAAATAATATAGGTTTAGAAGTCTCAAAAGAGAGTTTGAAAAATATGTTTGATCCTTCAAGCCTTGTAAACTTTACGGGAGTATTCTTAAAATCTTTTACGGCTATTCTCTCAAATTCATTTATTATATTTTTAGGAGTGACCTTTATATTACTTGAGATGTCTCATCTCAGTAAACAGCAAGGAACATTTGCAACTTTTAGTAAAAAGATAAATCGTTACCTTGCTATTAAAACAGTAGTAAGTCTTATTACTGGCGTTGGTGTAGCACTGGGCCTTGCGATTTTAGATGTTGAGTTCGCACTTTTCCTAGGCTTAATAGCGTTTTTACTCAATTACATTCCAAGTTTTGGTTCTATCATAGCGGCAATTCCAGCTGTCTTAGTTGCTTTAGTGGGTGCAGATGCCATGAGTGTGGTATGGGTGATAGCGCTTTATCTTACAGTAAATGTGGTGATGGGAAACATTATAGAACCGCATTATATGGGGAAAAGTCTTGGTCTCTCGGTCGTTGCCGTCTTTTTCTCTTTAATCTTTTGGGGATGGGTTTTAGGTCCAGTTGGGATGTTTTTAGCAGTTCCTCTAACTATGAGTATTGTAGTGGCACTTGAGATGTTTCCAGCTACAAAACCTATAGCAGTACTCTTTAGTTCTATAGAGAAAGAATAAACTCTTTATATTTTTTGTTTGAGATAGTCTTCAATAATTTTTCTATGGTCAAAAACAAGCTTATCAAGAGGAATATCCTCTAGTTGGTAAAGGTAGGCTTGTTTTGCATCGTCAGCTGCTTTTGGCTCACCAGAAGTTTTACAGATATAAACTACAGAGGCAGTGTGAAAACGCTCATCTCTTGTTGGATCAGAGTATACACCTAGTAGTTTACTCACTGTAACCTCGAGAGAAATCTCCTCTTGCATCTCGCGAATTACAGCGTTTTCTACAGACTCACCAACATCTACAAAACCACCAGGAAGTGCAAGTCCCAAGGGCGGATATTTTCTCTCAATGAGGACAATACCGAGAAACTTACCATTTTGTGTATATATTTCAACGATACCATCTGTTGTGAGATAAGGGGTCTTTGGAGTAAAAGACATCTATATTGCTAGGAGGACAATCTCTTGAGCTTCTTGTTGTATAGCCTCGAGATGTTCCTTAGAGAGAAAACTCTCTGCATATATTTTATAAATATCTTCTGTTCCAGATGGACGTGCCGCAAACCAGCCATTTTTTGTACTTACTTTGAGTCCGCCTATAGGGGCATTGTTGCCACTTGCATTTGTGTAAATACCTGTAATTTTTTCACCTGCAAGTGTTTGTGAAGTGATATCGTCTGGAGAGAGCTTTTTGAGTTTTGCCTTTTGTTCAACTGTGGCAGGAGCATCCATTCGCTCGTAATAAGAGGTACCAAATTCTGTTTCAAGCTCTGCATATATTTCTGAAGGTGTTTTTCCTGTTTTAGCAGTGATTTCAAAAGAGAGCAGATTTAAAATAATTCCATCTTTATCACTTGACCATACACTCCCGTCTTTGCGTAAAAAAGATGCGCCTGCTGACTCCTCGCCTCCAAAACCTACAGTGCCATCACAAAGTCCATCAACAAACCATTTAAAACCAACAGGAACTTCAAGTAGTGTTTTACCGATGGAATCTGCAACTCTATCTATCATAGAACTTGAAACAAGAGTTTTTCCTATAGCTAGCTCTTGTGACCATTGGGGACGATTTTGAAAAAGGTACCAGATGGCTACTGAGAGGTAATGGTTTGGGTTCATAAGTCCGCTTGGTGTCACTATCCCGTGTCTATCAAAGTCTGGGTCATTGGCAAAAGCAAGGTCATATTTGTCTTTGAGTGAGACAAGTGAGGCCATCGCATAAGGAGAGGAGCAGTCCATACGCACCTTGCCATCATGGTCACAGGACATAAATCCAAATTGCGGGTCAACCGTATCATTGACGATATCAAGAGTGAGTCCATATATCTCATTGATTTTTTTGTAGACTTCAATTCCAGAGCCACCAAGAGGATCAACACCTACTTTAAGAGTGCTTTGTTGTAGGAGCTTCATATCTACTATCTCATCTAAGGCTTCTACATAAGGTGTTATGAAATCAGCTTCTTTCACCTGTTTGAGTGCTTCTGCTTCAGAGAGCATTTTAACGCCTTGGAGATTGTTTGCAAGGTATCTGTTCGCTTCTTCTTCTATAACAGAGGTAATGTCTGTATCTGCAGGACCTCCATTTGGTGGATTGTATTTAAAACCACCATCTTGGGGAGGGTTATGAGAAGGGGTAATAACGACACCGTCGCAAAGCTCTTGAGATGTTTTGTTAGCTTCTATAACACTAAAAGAGAGGACAGGAGTCGGTGTATAACCATCATCTTGTGCTATAACACACTCTACATTGTTAGCGATAAAAACACGAAGTGCAGTTAGTTGGGCAGGTGTTGAGAGTGCATGTGTATCTTTGGCTATAAATAGTTTTCCCGTTATATTGTTTTGTACTCTATAGTCACAAAGAGCTTGTGCAATTGCTAAGATATGGTTTTCATTAAAACTACTTTTTAATGAACTGCCTCTATGCCCTGATGTTCCAAAAACAACTTTTTGCGTATTGATACTTACATCTGGTTTGAGTGCATAGTAGGCCTCTAAAAGTTCTGTAATATCTATAAGTTCTTCTTGTTTGACTCTTTGTCCCGCATTTTTGTGTAGCATACATATTCTCCCTAAATAAGTAAAATATTATAACAAAACAAGGGTTACTAAATGAGTAAGGGGTGTTTAAATATTAAACATCAAATCTAAGATAATGTAATAATTGTATAGTATCATTTGGGCATGGAAAACAAAAAATATCTCCTATTTAGCGACTTAGATGGTACGCTACTTGACCATAACAGTTATGACTTCTCTGATGCAAATGAGGCATTGAAACTTTTACAATTAAAAAAGATTCCTCTGATTTTGGCAACAAGTAAAACCTTTGCAGAGGTACTTGAGATTCAAAAAAAATTGGGCATAAAGCAACCATTTATTGTAGAAAACGGTGCAGGCATTTTTTTACCTAAAGATTGTGAAGTGCTGAATGGAATCTCATCTACTAAAGAGTGGGTAAAAATTTCAAAAGCAAAGAGTTACACAGAGCTTAGAAAGTTTTTTGAGACTCTACAGGAGCAGTATCCTCTAAGAGGTTTTGGAGATATGGATGTTACAGAGGTTATGGAGTTAACAGGTTTAAATCACTTGGATGCTTCAAATGCAATGTCTAGAAATTACAGTGAACCTTTTTTATTTGAAAATGAGGCTGAATTAGAAACATTACAGATGAAGGCAAACAGAAAAGGGTTTGCAATTGTAAAAGGCGGGCGTTTTTATCATTTAATCTCTAGAGGAATAGATAAAGGGAGTGCTGTAAAGCAGCTAACAAAGATATATGAGGATTTTTACGAGTGTAAATGTCATACTATAGCTTTGGGTGACAGTGCAAATGATTTTAGTATGCTTAGAAGTGTGAAAACAGGTGTTCTCATACCTCTTTATGATGGCAGTTTTGCACCCTTAGAGAGTAGTAAGATACAAAGAGCAAGCTATCCTGGACCAAAAGGATGGAATAGTTTTATAATGGAGTTTTTCAATGCACACTAAAGAGTTGGCAAAGGCAATTTTTTTAGATGCTCTTGAAGCCTCTATGCCAAAAAACTTTATTCCTCACTCCTGCACTCTCGATGGAGAGATTTTTCGGGTACAATCAGAAAGTTATGATTTATCTTCTTATAACAATATTTATCTCTTTGGTTCTGGAAAAGCTGCCTTTACAATGGCAAAAGAGATAGAAAAAATTTTTGGTTCCCGCATACATAAAGGAGTTGTAGTAGCTCCAAAAACTTCTCAAAAACTCAACTTTACAGAGCTTTGTGAAGGCTCACATCCTTTACCAACACAAAAAAGTATAGAGAGTACGCAAAAACTTGTGAGTGTAATGCAAGAGATGCAAGGAAATGATTTTTATATTTATCTGCTTTCAGGTGGAAGTTCTGCTCTCATAGAGCTTCCTCTTGCACCTATAACTCTTGAAGAGATGCAAAAGACAACAGAGCTAATGTTGCATAGTGGTTTAGATATAGTTGCAATGAACACTGTACGTAAACATATCTCTCAGATAAAAGGCGGCAGACTTGCTAGTATGTGTAAAGCTGATGGTGTTGTACTGACACTCTCAGATATAATGGGGGATGATCTCTACTCTATTGGCTCAGCACCTCTCTACGCAGATAAGAGTAGTTATTTGGAAGCACAGTCTCTGTTACAAGAGAGAGGAATTTTCTCTCAAATGCCTCTAAGTGTTCAAGAAGTTTTGCAAAAAGGTGTTTTACAAGAGATACAAGAGATACAAGAGACACCAAAAGAGCCTAAGAAGAGTGTCAGACATCATATACTTGCATCAAACACTTTAGCTTTAAAAAGTGCTTTAAAGAGTGCTCAGGGAAGAGGTCTGAGTGTAGAAGTTAGTGATGAACCTATGCAGGGCTCTGTCCATGAGATGGTTTTAAAAATGCTAAACGTAGCAGAAAAATCACAATCTCAGGTTGTTCTTTTTGGTGGAGAGTGTACGGTTGAGGTAGAGGGTAATGGACGTGGAGGTCGTAATCAGCATGCTGTTGCTTTGGCCTTAGAGAAAATTTGTGAACAAAAAAAAGAGATGACTTTTCTCTCAGCTGGTACAGATGGGATAGATGGAAATTCGGATGCTGCGGGAGCAGTTGTTAGCAGTAAAGAGTGTGGGGAAGTGAGTCTCTTTGAATTATCTTCTGCGATAAAGAGATTTGATACCCACAGTTATTTTAAAAAGAGTAATTCACTTCTTATTACAGGAGCAAGCGGAACAAACGTTATAGATATAGCAGTCATTATAAAAGGAGAGTAACATGGCAGATTTTTTTCAAAATGGAGTAATTACAACACTACAAAACGTAGGAGAGCGCTCTTTAGAGAGTATAGAAGAAGAACTTTTAGAGTTTTCAAAACGAAGAAATATGGTTCTATTACTACCCGCTCTTTACTCAGAGTTTGAGACACCTGCAATGCAGACAATTATAGATGAACTCAAAGATGTAAAGTATCTATATAAAATTATATTAGGACTTGACAGAGCAACTAAAGAGCAGTTTTTAGAGGTAAAAGAGCGTATGAGTGTACTGAATTGTACTGTTGAGGTACTCTGGAATGATGGACCAACCATTCAGGCTATTTATGATGAACTTACCGAAGAGGGTTTCCCGGGTTTAAAAACACCGGGAAAAGGAAGAAATGTATGGACTATGATAGGGTATGGTCTTACAAATCAAGATAATTATGCCTTTGCTCTACATGATTGTGATATTGTCAACTATTCACGAGGTGTTGTTGCACGACTCTTTTATCCCATTGTTCATCCTGCACTCGATTTTGAGTTTAACAAGGGGTATTACTCAAGAGTGACGCATAAACTGCATGGTCGTGTAACGCGACTCTTTTACACTCCTCTTATTAAATCACTCAGTGTCACGTTTGGCTCAAATCGTTATTTAGACTATATGGAGAGCTTTCGTTATGCACTCTCTGGAGAGTTTGCTTTTATACGTTCATTAGGGCGTGGTATAGGTATATCTCCTACTTGGGGACTTGAGGTCTCAACACTTTCAGAAGTTTATAAAAACACATCAAACCGTCGTATTTGCCAAACAGAGATTATGGAAAGTTATGAGCATAAACATCAGGACTTGGGTTCTAAGAGTGAAGGAGGAGGTATCTATAAAATGGCACAAGATATTGCAAAAACCCTCTTTCGTATTCTTGCTCAAGAGGGTGTCGTTTTTTCAGAAAGTTCATTCAAAACACTTTTAGCCTCTTATTACCAAGAGTCACGTTTTGAAATTTCAAAATACAATGCTCTGAGTAAAATTAACGATCTTGAGTACAATCGTCAAAGTGAAATCAGTGCGGTAGAGGCCTTTCAAGATGCAATAAAAGAGGCTGCAAAGGAGTTTTACGAAGATCCAATGGGTATAGCTTCTCTTTCCCCCTGGATTACCGTTCGTTCCGTTCTTCCAGAATTTTCAGACAGATTTAGAAATCTTGTAAAAGAGGAGAATTGATATGGAACATATTCACTATGAATCACATACTATAAGTGAGCGCCTTGAGGCTTTATACTCTAAAGAAGATGCAAAAAAAGCTTATCTAGGTGTTAAAGCACTTATAAAAAAATACAAAGAGCGTATAAATTCTCAAGAGTACCATTTAAGTGAGAAAGATACTATTTTAATTACTTACGGAGATCAGGTACAGTTGGTCAATGAAGCACCCTTAGAGACACTCAAAAAGTTTTTAGATGAGCACTTAAAAGGCGTTATAAATTCAGTACATATCCTTCCCTTTTATCCCTATTCTTCTGATGATGGTTTTTCAGTTATAAATTATAGCGAGGTTGATCCTAAGCTTGGCTCTTGGAGAGAAGTCTCGGCCATTAGTCAACACTATAGACTGATGGTTGATGGCGTCATTAATCATGTTTCTCAGTACTCTCATTGGTTTAAGGCATACTTGGCAAGAGATGAGGAGTATAAAAACTTTTTTTGGGATGTAGACCCCTCAATAGATCTTTCTATGGTAGTACGCCCACGTGCTACACCGCTACTTTCAGAATTTACGGATGCGGAGGGAAAGATACATAACATATGGACAACTTTTTCTCGTGACCAAGTTGATTTAAATTATTCAAATTACAAGGTCTTACTTGCCGTATTAGATGCACTTTTTTACTATGTACAGATGGGTTCCACACTTATTCGTATGGATGCCATTGCATTTATTTGGAAAGAGATAGGAACTGAGTGTGTACATCTTCAACAGACACATGAGCTTATTCAACTTATGCGTGAGGTTCTTCATGAGGTCGCTCCTGAAGTTATTATAATAACTGAGACAAATGTACCGCATAATGAAAATATTTCTTACTTTGGAAGTGGCCAAGATGAGGCACAAATGGTCTATAACTTTGCACTTCCTCCACTTTTGGCGCACTCTGTTCTTGCTGCCAATACAGAAAAACTGACTGCCTGGGCACAAACACTAACGCTACCAAGTGATAAGGTCTGCTTTTTTAATTTTACCGCTTCACATGATGGCTGCGGTATGCGACCTGCAAGTGGAATACTGAGTGATGATGAGATAGAACATTTAGTTGAAAATACAAAAAAACATGGAGGTCTAGTCTCTTATAGAAATACCCCAGAGGGAGAAAAACCGTATGAAATTAATTGTAGTTATATAGATATACTCAGTGCGCCAGAAGATGAAAATCAACTTCGAGCAAGAAGAATGTTACTAACGCAGGCAGTTGTGTTAGCGATGCCTGGAGTTCCTGGAATATATTTTCACTCTCTCGTTGGTTCAAAGAATTATCATGAAGGTGTCAAGCTTACAGGGATAAATCGTTCCATAAACAGAGAAAAATTTAACTATAACTATTTAGTAGATAAAATTACAAATGATGGAAATTGCGAGAAGACAATTTTTGCTTCGTATAAAAGACTTATATCTATACGAACGCATGAGAAGTCATTTAATCCTTTTGGAAAATTTATATTTTTAGAACTACATCCGTCACTTTTTGTTATTTTAAAATATTCAATGGATGAAAAAGAATCAGTTTTAGCTATAAATAATTTTGGTAACGCTAGTATTAACATAGAATTTTCAGAGAGTTTAAATTATCCTTTGGAAGATCTTCTGTCAGATATGAAAATAGCAAAACCAATGAGCATAAAAATAGAGCCATATCAGATTCTATGGCTTAAAAATATTCAAGGAGAAAAATAATGATAACTAAATGTCTATTCCCAGCAGCAGGATATGGAACACGATTCTTACCTGCAACAAAAGCGATGCCGAAAGAGATGTTACCTATTTTGACAAAACCATTAATTCAATACGGTGTTGAAGAGGCACATGATGCGGGATGTGATGTTATGGCTATTATTACAGGGCGCGGTAAGCGTGCAATAACTGATCATTTCGATATAAGTTATGAGCTTGAACATCAGATAAAAGGTTCTGATAAAGAGAGTTTATTAACAGATATTCGCAAGTTGATGAATGAGTGTACATTTACATATACACGTCAAAACGAGATGAAAGGACTTGGAGACGCAATTTATAAGGGTAAAGTTCTTGTAGGTGAGAGTGCTCCATTTGCTGTTATTTTGGCAGATGATTTATGTGTCAATGACAGTGGTGATGGTGTTATGACACAGATGGTAAAGCTGTATGAAAAATATAAGTGCTCCATTGTGGCTATTATGGAAGTACCAAAAGATCAGGTTCACAAGTATGGTGTTATCTCTGGTCGAGAGATAGAGAAAGGTATCTTTATGCTTGATGATATGGTTGAGAAGCCAGATAATGATAAAGCACCTTCAAATTTGGCAATTATAGGTCGTTATATTTTAACACCCGATATTTTTGAAATCATTGAAAATACTAAACCTGGAAAAAATGGAGAGCTACAAATTACGGATGCACTGCTTACACAGGCAAAGAATGGTATGGTTTTAGGGTATAAATTTAAAGGGAAACGTTTTGATTGTGGTTCGATGGATGGCTTTGTAGAGGCTACAAACTATTTTTATAATATGGAAAAATCTCAAAAGAGTAAGAAGTAACTCTTACTCCGCACCCAAGCTTGCTCTAACAAAAGCTAAAATTGAAGGGTTTGGTGTCTGTAATCTGGAAGTAAACTCTGGGTGAAATTGTACACCTAAGAACCAAGGGTGATCTTTAATCTCTACAGATTCTATAAGACCATTAGATTCACCTGTTACAATCATACCTGCATCTTCAAGTGCTTTACGATATGTAGGATTTGCCTCATAACGGTGGCGGTGACGTTCGTAAATAGTTTTTGCACCACTATATGCTTCACGAATCAAAGAGCCCTCTTTGGTATCACACGGATATTCGCCTAAGCGTAGTGTACCACCCATCGGCGAGGTGTGTGTTCTGAGTTGTGTGTCTCCACTTTGGTCTAAGAAGTTGTCAATAAGGTAAATCATAGGGTATTTTGTATCGGGATCAAACTCTATAGAGTTCGCACCTTCATAACCTAAGACATTACGAGCGTATTCAACAAGTGTGAGTTGCATACCTAAACATATACCAAGATACGGTATTTTATTGACACGTGCATACTCAATAGCCTGTATTTTGCCTTCAACACCACGGTTTCCAAATCCACCAGCAACTAAAACAGAATCACAGTCGGCTAATAGCGCTTCAGCACCTTTTTCTTCAATTTGTTCAGAGTCAACCCAGTTAATTTCAACACGTGTATCAAGGTGTGCCCCACAGTGAATGAGTGATTCAGTAAGTGATTTATAGGCTTCTTTGAGTTCAAGATATTTTCCTACAAAACCGACAACTGTTTTATTTTTTGGCTGGACAATACGTTTAACGAGGAAATCCCATTTTTCCATATCAGGGTTCAGGTCACCAAGCTCCAACTCTTTTGCAATTGGTTTTAAGATATTTTGGCGGAGAAATGTTACTGGAATGTCATAAATTGTAGCTGCATCAAGTGCTTCAATAACACTGTCATTTGGAACATCACAGCTCATTGCAAGCTTTTTCTTGAATGTTTTTGGTAGACCGTTTTCACTTCTTGCAATAATCATCTGTGGTGTAATACCAATACGACGTAACTCTTGGACAGAGTGTTGTGTTGGTTTTGATTTTAATTCACCTGCAGCTTTTATGTATGGGATAAGCGTAACGTGGATAAAAAATGTACCAGCAACCTCTTCGTCATGTTTCATTTGGCGAATCGCTTCCATGAAAGGAAGTCCTTCAATATCTCCAACAGTTCCCCCGAGCTCAACAACTAAAATGTCATGTCCTTCACCAGCTTCTTTTATACGATTTACAATCTCACCAACGATGTGAGGGATAACTTGAAT
This sequence comes from Campylobacterales bacterium, assembly GCA_016938175.1. GTDB lineage: Bacteria > Campylobacterota > Campylobacteria > Campylobacterales > Sulfurimonadaceae > Sulfurimonas. The sequence continues at coordinate 8,307 of JAFGVE010000012.1, read as the reverse complement.
AGTTTGCCCAAGGTATCCACCCGCACGTTCACGTTCAATAACTGAGGAGTAAACTTGTCCTGTTGTGAAGTTTGAAGACTTGAGATACGATGTATCTAAAAAACGTTCGTAGTTTCCTATATCGAGGTCAGTTTCAGCACCATCTTTTGTCACGAAAACCTCTCCATGCTCCAAAGGAGACATGGTTCCAGGGTCGACGTTAATGTATGGATCTATCTTAAGCATACCTACTTTTTTGCCCGAGTGTTTAAGGAGTGCTCCAATACTAGCTGCTGTTATCCCTTTTCCAAGAGAAGATAAAACTCCACCCGTAACAAAAATGTATTTAGTCATGTATATGCTCCAAAGATAGTTAATGATAAACGCGATTATATTCTAAAATCTCTTAAAAACTTTATAGACAATCACTGCATCAAAGAAATTTCCCTACAAAACTGCTATAATAATCAAAAAAAGAAAGTGTGCTCTATGGAAAACATAATTCTCTACGTAATCGTGGCTTTGGGAATCTCCATTGTCCTTAATCTCATTTTAAAACGTTTTGGTGTTTCACAAATTATAGGTTACATTTTGACTGGAACCATTATTGTATACGCCTTTGATTTAAAGGCTTATAACAATTCACACTCCTTAGAGATTATAGGGGAGTTTGGTATTGTATTTTTGATGTTTACTATAGGACTAGAGATATCTTTAGCCAAGATGAATACAATGAAACGAGAAATCTTTGGAAATGGTCTTTTACAAGTGGGTGTGACCGCTTTTGTGATTTATCTTATAACTCATTACGGTTTTGATTATGGTGTGAAAACATCACTTATTATAGCACTTGCATTTGCACTCTCTTCTACGGCTGTTGTTTTGAGTTATCTTAAAAGTTCAAAAGAGATATATAAGCCATACGGACAACTCTCTACAGGTATACTTGTCTTTCAAGATATCGCAGTAATTCCTATACTCATCCTCATAGGTTTTTTAACAACAGAGGGCGATGAGTCTGTTGTAACTATTTTAGGGCATACCCTTATGAGTGCTATTATCGTTATAGGACTTCTTTTTATCGTAGGAAAACGTGTGATGACCTGGATGCTACACTTCTCTGCTTCTTCAGAGTTAGACGAGCTTTTTATGGGTTCTGTCCTCTTTATAGTAGTTGCAGCCTCTATGCTTGCTCACTATATGGGATTTACCTACTCTTTAGGTGCTTTTGTTGCGGGAATGATTATTGCCGAAACAAAGTACCATCATAAAGTTGAATCAGATATCGCACCTTTTAAAGATCTTCTTTTAGGAACTTTCTTTGTTGTGGTTGGAATGAAAATTGATGTACTGGTTCTTTTGAATAATGTAGCACTGATAATAGGCATCTTCTTAGCTGTGCTTGTTATTAAAAGTGTATTGATTTATCTTTTACTGCGTACTTATGCCCCACACAGACGCTCTTTAAAGACTGCTCTTGCTCTATCACAGGTTGGGGAGTTTTCTTTTGTAATCTTTGCACTCGCTTCTATGGGAGGTATCCTTGATGCAGAGTTGGCACAACTACTTGTTCTTGTTGTTATTCTCTCAATGGTCGTAACACCATTTTTTATCACTCGTATTAGCCCCTTTGTGGAGTATATGAGTGGAAGAAAAGATGACTTGGCAGACATGTCATCACTTAGTAGTAAAAAGGACCATGTAATAGTGTGTGGATACGGAGTTGTTGGAAAGTTCGTTGCGCAGTATCTTGATGAGTTAGGAGCCTCATATATGATTGTTGATAACTCACCAAAACATGTTAATGAGGCGATTCGTGATAAACGTGAGGTCTATCTTGGAGATATGTCGAAACGTCAAATTCTTGACGCTATGCACGTACAGGACTGCTCCTCAGTTATTGTAACGCTTGACAACCCTGAAAAAAAGCGTCTTATATGTGAAGCAATTGCGCAAAATACAAAAGATATCAACTTAATAGTGAAAATCATATCTTTAGAAGAGCGTGAAAAACTACAAGATTTACCGATAAACGTCATGATTGATGGGAAAGAAGAGGTTGCCCGAATTTTGGTTGAAAGAATGGTAAGCTGTAAGCTTGGTTAATCAGCTAAGAGGATTTAGTTTCCTCTTGAACCTGGTTTAATAGCTTCACTGCCCTCTTTACAAAGTGGACATTCTGCTGGATCATACATTTCAAATGTGAAGTCTGCGAGTGCAAAGAAAGGAATGTCTTGTGGAAGTTTACAGTTTGCTTGTGTCTCTATGTCTGAACCTTCACGTTTACAAAAACCACGATTAGCAAGTGCAGCAACACCTACTATTTCACCACCAAGCTCTTTTACAACTGCTGCAGCTTCCATTGCAGAACCACCAGTTGTAATAATATCTTCACACATAAGGATTCTTTCACCTTTATCTACCTCAAAGCCACGACGAATAGTCATTTCGCCATTCACACGTTCCGCAAAAATGAAACGCACATCAAGGGCAGTAGCAAGTGCAAAACCGGCAATTAGACCACCAAGTGCTGGAGCACATACTGTGTCTATTTCAATATCAGATGATTTAATCTCTTTTGCAAGTGCCTCTGCAAGAAGTTTAGCAGTTTGGGGATCTTCCAAAACTTTAGCAGATTGTAGATAGTACTCTGAGTGGTTTCCACTACTAAGTTTAAAGTGGCCCTTTAAGAGAGCGTCAGCTCCCATATATATTTTTTTAATATCCATTGGATTTACACTTTTAGAATTTCAGCTTCTTTATCTTTTAAGATGCTGTCAATCTGTGTAATGTATTTATCTGTAAGTTTTTGAATTCTGTCTTGAGCAGATTTTGATTCATCAGATGTAATTTCTTTATCCTTCTCAAGCTTTTTAACTTTGTCATTTGCATCACGGCGGTCATTTCTTATTGAAACTTTGGCATTTTCACCCATACCTTTCATCTTTTTAACAGAGTCTTGACGCTGTTCAACTGTCATTGGAGGAAAGAAAAGTTTAATTTGCTCACCGTCATTATTTGGATTAACTCCTATATTTGCAGCGGCTATAGCACTTTCAATTGCTGAAAGTAGATTTTTTTCCCAAGGATTTACAACGATAGTAGTTGCATCTGTTGCTAAAACAGAACCTACTTGATCAAGTGGTGTTGCAGTACCATAATAGTCAATTTTAATATTGTCTAAAACAGATACCAAAACTTTTCCTGTTCTTAATGTTTTGAACTCTTTGTGAAGGTGGTCAATTCCGCCTTGCATCTTCGTGTCACACTTCGTGTAAATCTCTTCTAACATTATTTTTCTCCTTGAGTTTGAGTTGCAGGCTCAACTACCGTTTTTGCTGTTGGAGCTACTACGTTTGTCTCTTCAACCATAGTGTCTACAACAGAAGCATCAGCAGCTTTCGCGTACATATAACCAAGTGTAATAGTATTAACTACAAAAATAAAACCAAGTGTAAAAGTTGCCTTTGCAAGAAAGCTATTTGGACCTTTCGCTCCAAATACAGACTCATTAGAACCACTATATGCACCAAGACCAATACTTGAGCTTTTTTGTAGTAAAACAGCAATTGTCAATATAATTACTAAAACGATTTGGATGATAACTAAAAGACCTGTTGTCATGTATATTCCTAAATATAAAAGTGGCGAATTATATCTAAATATTCTTATATTATCAAATTCAGAGAAAACCATATAAAAGAGGGTATAATTGCGTCATTTATTTTATGGAGAAATTTTTATGAAAGCCTTTAAAACTATCGTTTTTCTTTTGATTTTAGTTGTCTTTTTTGTACAGGTTTATGTGACATATAAAGACGATTCAGAAAAATTATCTCCTACAAAACCTCTTGTTGCTGTGAGTAGTTTTGCTTTGTATGATGTTACAAAGTATATTGGGGCAGAGAGTATAGAACTTATAAATATTTTGCCTTTTGGTGTAGACCCACACAGCTTTGAACCTACTCCAAAACTTATGGCAAAAATTGAAAAAAGCAATCTTGTATTGTATAGTGGGGCTGGATTAGAGCCATGGACACACGGCTTTGCTTTTAAAAATAGAGCTATCGAAGTAAGTAAGCATGTAGTCCTTAGAGAGCTCGGACAAGACGAAGAACATCAGGTTGACGCTGAACATCATAGTCATCTAGAACATGAACATACTGGTGTAGATCCTCATTTTTGGTTGGATTTTTCCAATATGCAGATAGTTGCTCTTTTGATTCAAAAAGAGTTGACACTTTTAAATCCTGATGCAGCAAAAAATTATGAGCAAAGAGCAAAAAACTACATAGAGAATTTGCAAAAACTTGATGGAGCATACAAAGAGAGGCTTTCATCGTGTCAGCTAAATGTGGTTGTTGTGAATCATAATGCTATAGGTTATTTAGCCCAAAATTATGGATTTCATGTTGAAGCACTGACAGGTCTTTCTCCAGAAGCCCAGCCCAGCCCACAAGACTTAACACGTATCTTTGATGAGATAAAAAAAGATCATATCTCAACTATATTTTTTGAAAATTTTGTTAATTATAAGGCAATTACTACAGTGGCAACAGATGCAAATGTTTCATTAGAAGTTTTACAGCCTCTTGGAAATATTACAGCAGATGAGGCTAAAGAGGGATTATCCTATGAGCAGATAATGTATACAAACCTTGAAAAAATCTCTAAGGCTTTGATGTGCCAATAAGCTTTAAGGTACCTATTTTTGATGTTAAAGGCCTTGACTTCAATGTAAGTGGAGTCTCTATTCTTTCAAATATCTCTTTAGAAATTTTTGAGGGAGAGTATATCGCTATTATTGGACCAAACGGTGGTGGTAAAACTACTTTGATTCGTATTCTTTTGGGGCTTGAAAAACCATCTGCGGGAAGATTAAAAATTTATGGTAAAAAGTATGAAAACTTTAAGGAGTGGCATAAAATAGGTTACGTGCCACAACGTGCTTCATTAGTCGATGAAAACTTTCCAGCTACTGTGGAAGATATAGTGAGTATGGGTAGAGTTGCTAAACGTGGACTTTTTGGTGGTATGAGTAAGGCAGATAAGAGAGCTGTTGAAGATGCTATGAAAAAAATGGATGTTCTAACACTTAAAGATAAAATGGTTGGTACACTGTCTGGAGGACAAAGGCAGAGAGTGATGATTGCTAGAGCACTTGCATCACATCCAAAAATTTTAATTTTAGATGAGCCAAACACAGGTGTAGATATAGTTTCTCAGCAACGTTTTTACGCTTTGCTTTCAAAGCTTAACCAAGAAGAAAAGATAACTATTTTGTTTATAACACATGACATTGGTGTTATTGTTGATGATATTCAAAGAGTATTTACCATTAATCAAAAAGCGACTATCTGTAATAATCCAAAAGAAGCGATGAGCTGTGAAGAGATGAGTTCTTTGTACGGTTTAGATGCACATCTTCTTTATAATCATAAGCACGAGCACTAAAATGTTTGAGATGTTTGAATACGAATTTATGCAAAGAGCATTTATAGCTGGCCTTTTTATTGCAACACTTGCTTCTATTAGTGGGACTTTTATAGTATTAAAACGCTACTCTTTAATGAGTGAAACATTAGCCCACTCTGCACTTGTTGGTGTTGCAGTTGGTCTTGTTGCAGGTTTTAATCCTCTGTGGATAGCTGTTTTAGTTGCACTGGTCTCAGCATGGCTTATGGAGTACTTACGTAGTTCTTTTAGTCTCTATTCAGATGCAATTCTTTCTATAATTCTTTCTGGTTCACTGGCAATTGCTGTAATTATCGTTTCATTGGGTGGATCATTTAATAACTCACTTTTTTCATACCTTTTTGGTTCTATTTTATCTGTAAGTTACGAAGATGTTATAACCATTTTAGTTTTTGGAACTCTATCACTTGGTTTTTTACTTCTTTTTGCAAAGGAACTCTATTTTATTGCTTATGATGAAGAGGTTGCAAAAACTAGTGGTATTAAGGTTTGGCTACTAAACTTTCTGCTTGTGAGTGTCGTTGCGGTTATTATCGCCTTGAGTATACGAGTTGTTGGTTCACTTTTAATTGGAGCTTTGATGGTTATTCCGACTGTTGCTGCACTTCAGTATAGGGTTGGTTTCAAAAAAACAATATTGATTGCACTGTTTTTTGCTCTTTTTAGTGTCTCTTTTGGGATGAGTATTTCATTTTATTTCTCCTTACCATCCGGTGCGACTATAGTGTTGTGTGTTATAGCTCTTTTTGTACTCTCTCTCATACTCAACAGACGATGAAAATTAGTAGAGAGTTTTCAAAGTATGCCGGGGATTATGAATCTCGAAATAGCATACAAAATCTTGTTGTAGAGAAGCTTCTCTCTTTGGTAAAAAATCAACCAAAAAAATTTTTAGACTTAGGCTGTGGGAGTGGCGCACTCTATAAGCAAATAGAGTGGGAGTATGAAAAAGTTATAGGTGTTGATTTTGCACATGGGATGCTTGCTTTACATCCAAAGGATGATAAGGTTTCTTTGATGTTCGGTGATTTTAATGAAGATGAGCTTTTTGCACGTTTAGCAATTGAGCACTATGATTATATTTTATCAGCATCAGCGCTGCAGTGGGCAACAGATTTAGATAGAACTTTTAAAAATATCGCAAAACTAAATGCACCTGTAAGCTTTGCAATTTTTACTGCAAACACTTTTAAAACACTCAATAAAACGGCAGGTATAGACTCTATGCTTTTAAGTGTAAAAGAGTTAGAATCTTTACAAAAAAAACATTTTAATGCCAACTTTGAATTGATTGAGTATAGATTAGAGTTTGAGAGTGTCAGAGATATGTTGCGTTATATAAAAAAGAGTGGAGTAAGTGGTTCTCGAAATCTTTTAAGTGTAAAAGAGCTAAAAGCTCTTATGCAAAATTATCCACTCAATTATTTAGAATTTGAAGTAGCCTTCATCAGTTCGTAGCAGAGGATAAGATAATCTCCTTTTCTATATCATAAAGTTCATAACGTATATGTTTAAATTTTTCACTGTAACTTACATTATAGAGTTTAAATAGCTCCTCTAAAACACGTGCAGACTCTTGTCCACGTTTAAAGTTTGCAGCTAAAATTCCTTCTATATCATCACGTTTAAGTTCACTTCTTTGTGTTGGGCGTAAGACATCATTTATACTGTCACGATGCAGTAGAAGTTGTTTATATTCATCAATACGAGCTAAATGTCTAAGAGATTTGAGTTTTTGCGAGAGCTCTTTGTTTGAGTCTCTGTAGCGCATTATGTCTTCTATAACACGTATGCCTTCTTTGAGGCGGTTAAGATTGGCATCACACACCCGAAATAATTCGGGTGAGAGAGCACTAGTCGTCATTTCCAAATATTCCAAAAAGCTGTAAAAGAGCTGTAAAGATATTTAAAAAGTCTAAGTAAAGGGCGATAGCACCATCAATTGGTGTCTCATATGCACCTTGCATGATGTTTTGTGTATCGTAAATTACTAAAATACTGAATAGTACAACAACTGCTCCAGAAATAATAACGTGAAGCATTGGATTACCAAGAAAGATGTTAAGAATAGAAAAGCCAATAATAACGAGTAAAGCTATCATAAGTGGTTTTCCGTATCCTGTGAAATCTTTTGTTGTTTTAATCGCGTAAAAACTCATTGCACCAAATACAACTGAAGTCATTGCAAAAGCATTTCCAATAATTGTAGCACCACCACTCATACCAAGTGTACGTGCTAAAAGTGGTGCAAGCATTAAACCAGTCATAAATACGAATCCGAACATAACGGCTAGGTTGATTCCAGGTTTATGCTTTACAAAGTGAAGACCGATTAGTAAACCAATCTCTACGAAAAATAGTGGCCAGAACATTGCATGAATTGATGCAGCAAGAGGTACACCAACATATGCACCAACTGCACCAGCCATCATAGATGCAGCGAAAAGTTTGTATGTCTCTTTTACAAAAGAGACAAGTTGCGAATCGCTACGACTTGCAGCTCCATAAGTAAATGAGCTTTCTCTTGCATAATCACGATCATAAAGTCCCATGTATATTTCCTTTTATAACCTAACTGAGTTAGGGTACTTTAAATTTTAAAGAATTGTATAGCATAAAGAGTAAATAGAGAGTAACATTTTGATCTCTAAAGCATACTATTATATATGAGTTTGTATAAAACTATGAATTAAATAAGTAAAACAAATTCATTGTGAAACATTCAAAAAAGAATTTAAAATTTTTTTGAAAAAACTATTGACATTGAAGCAATATTCTCCTATAATTCCCGTCCACAAAACGAGAGACCGGAAAGGTTTTGGAAGTTTTGAGATCATTGAAAACTAAGCAAGT
>JAFGVE010000011.1 GCA_016938175.1 Campylobacterales bacterium | reverse complement strand
TTTCGTATGATTCCAATTGACATTCCAACACTTGATGAGTATGGAAATCCTCCTATTTTTAAAGAGCTCGTAAAAAAAGAAAAAGGTCTTATCTTAGTAACTGGACCGACTGGTTCAGGTAAATCGACAACACTTGCTTCAATGCTTCACGAAATTAATCTCAATGAACGTAGACATATTATTACGATTGAAGATCCAGTTGAGTTTGTACATAAAAACATCAAGTCTCTCTTTTCACAACGTGATGTTGGAAGTAACACAAAATCATTTGCTGCTGCTTTAAAATATGCTCTCAGACAAGACCCTGATGTTATTCTTATTGGGGAGATGCGTGATGCAGAAACTATTGGTGCGGCACTTACAGCTGCAGAGACTGGACACCTTGTTTTTGGAACACTCCATACAAACTCTGCACCTGGAACTATTAACCGTATTATTGACGTTTTTGATGGTGAAGAACAAGCACAAGTGCGTGCACAGCTTGCTTCTTCTTTAGTTGCGGTAATTTCACAAACACTTATTCCAAGGATTGGAAGCGGAAAAGTAGCAACTCAAGAAATTTTAATTACTAATCCAGCTATACAGAATCAGATACGTGAAGATAAAGTACACCAAATTTATTCACAAATGCAACTCAATCAACAAGAGACGCATATGACAACACAAACACAACAACTTATTGAATTATTACAGAAAAAAATCATCTCTAAAGAGAATGCAATTAAAAGTTCAAATAGACCAGAAGAGCTTATAAAGATGATAGAGAGTCTCTAAAGAGACCCTTTATCTTTAATACTCACAGAAGGTTCATCAATATAAAAACCTTGTGAGTAATCTATACCAAGTGTTTTTACCTTATCCATCACAACACTAGAGTGTACATACTCTGCAACTGTCTTGATGCCAAGCTTTTTCGCAAAATCAACTAAAGTTTCAACGACGAGTAGTGAGCCTTTATCTACATCAATATTTTCAATCAGAGCACCATCTATTTTTATATAGTCCGGCTGCATTTTTGTAAGATAAAAAAAGTTTGAATATCCACTTCCAAAATCATCTATGGCGATTTGAGCCCCATAACGTCTGACCTCGTTTATAAAACGCTCTACACGTTTAAAGTCTTGGATTGCTTCACTCTCTAAAATCTCAAAGGTAACACGTGAGGCAGCTTTTGAACTTTTGAGTTTAGCTAAAATAAACTCAAAAATTTCATTACTCATTATGTCTTCGATTGAGAGATTAATCGTAAATTCCATGGAGTTATTTTCAAACGTAGCAAATGACTTAGTAATGATACTTTTTGTTACTTCATTATATATTTTGATGTTTTTAGCAATAGGAATAAATAATACAGGAGAGAGAATCTTTTCATACTTATCTACTAAACGTGCGAGACACTCATATTTAGCCGTTTTTCCTGTTTTATTATCCATTATTGCTTGATAGTAAGGAATTACTCTAGAGTTTTCTACAGCATCCCTTACTTCTAAAGAGAGTTCCAAATTACGTGCATACTCATTTTCAAACTGCATTCTATCTTCATATATCCAAAATGGTATACCTTTAGCTTTTGCATACGTTAACGCCATAGAAACTTTAGAAAAAATACTACTGTTATCCCTGTTGGATGTTGAAGCCATTGTAAAGTCTATAAATATACGATTCTCTTGATAAATAAGTTTAATGCTTTTTATCCTTTCATACAGTTCTGTAAGTCTATCTTTTAATTCATAAAAACCAAGTGGATGCTTAATTGTAAATGCGAACTCGGAGCCAGAGAGTCTATAAACGTCATACTCTTTTAAATGTTCTTTAAAATAGTTACCAACATATTCAATAACATAGTCTCCAACTATAAACCCATAAAAATTGTTAATCATTTGAAAATTATCAATTTTAATTAAAATAAGCCCATAATCATCATGTGCTTCAAGATCTTTTCTTAGCTGATAAAGGTTTGGTAAGTCGGTTAAATGATCTGTAAAATAGCGTTTAAGTAATTGTGTTCTGTATGAATTGAGTGAACTATTTTTATACTCGTTATCCTTGCTAAGATATTGTAAAACTGCATCACGTATATCAATACAGTTTTCAAGCTCATCTTGCAGGCTAAAGAGTGTCACAAAAGTTTTATTTTTATCCTCATGCTTTAGTAAAACAATTTCCACATCTTCTAGCTCTTTTTCAAGCTCTCTTTTTAGGTTTTGTACAAGCACAGTATTGTGCATATAAGACACAAGGTGTATAAGCGAAGTGTCATTTGCAAACCCTTTAATCTTCTCTACGACACCATTTACTTCTGTTGAAGACTCCAAGGCAAAACTACGAATCTGTAATTTATCTTCACTGCTCACACACTATCCTTTCAATGCTTATAAAGTAGTTCTTAATAAGGCTTTAACTATACTGTTTTATCTTAAAAAGATGGACAAGTACGTGAAATCCTATCAAAATATTGTGTTACTTCAAAACTTATATCGGCTAAAAGCGATTGGATTTGAATATATTGACCCATTTAGTATCAATGAAGCCAATGAGCTCACAAAAGCCCAAACACTCAGTGAACTCGAGCTTACAATACGAAACTGTCATCTTTGTGACCTTAGTAAATCTAGAACGCAGAGCATGAGTGGATATGGTAATGAAAATGCTGATGTATTGATTATAGATTTTAGTGTTTCACAAGTTCAAGATACAACAAATAACTACTATGCAGGAAGAGCTGGTGAGACACTCAAAAATATGATAATAAATGTACTTGAGTATCAACTTGAAGATATATACATTACTCACTGTGTGAAGTGTAAACCTCTAAACGCGAACTTGCCTTCACTTTCTGAGTTTAACTCATGTAGTTCTTATATTAACTCACAAATAGAGTTCATTAAACCAAAAGTTATTGTTACACTCGGAGAGCATGCTTATGTTCACCTAACAAAAGATGCAAATAACTTTGAAAATGTACGAGGTCACCTTATAGATTTTAAAGGTTATAAACTGGTTCCTATATACCACCCCACACATCTTTTAAAAAATCCAGAACTCAAAAAAAGAGCACTTGCTGATTTAAAAACTATTAAAAAGCTCTGTAACTAAGATGAATGCAGAAACAATTTTTATAGCCCTTTAATAAAAAAGAGAGTATTATTTTTTCAAACTACATCGCTTCTTTAAAGGAAACATAATGAAAAAAACACTTGTAGCGCTTCTTGCGTGTTCTGCACTATCACTAGCAAATGAAACAACAATCAATGCAACAATGCAACTTATGCACCAAGGTATGAATCAGATAAATACAGGTTTTATGTTAAATTCTAAAGAGGATATTAAACAGGGACTTAGTACGGTTGAAAATGCAAACGAAATATTTACACATGTAGATGTTGCTGCGTTTATAAAAAGTAATAAAGTAACTGTTGCGAAAAATATCAACGAAAACTTAACAGCAGAACTAAAATCTTTTAGAAAAGCTGTAGATGCTTCACAGTATACTGAAGCGACAAATGAGTATGCAAAAGTACTTAACCAATGTGTTGCTTGTCATACGATTATTAGAGGTTGGTAAGCTCACTCTTGTTTGAAAATCCTTTTGAATCAGGACACATTAAAAACTACATCTTACTCTATGCGAGTGTTGTAGTTATAATGATACTTTTCTTTATAGCCACTTCTCTTTTTCATGAAAATAAAATTATTGAAAAAAAACTCTTTGAAACGACTCAAACTACTACTACAGAAGAGTTAAAAGAAAAAAAACAACTAGAAGTCCAAGAACCTAAAAAAAGATTTAAGCTCCTAGAGAGTGCCTACTAAAAGCTTTTTACTCTTTAGTAACTATATACAGTTGCTCATGTCCTAACTTCTTTAAAATATCCATTACACTTACAAAGTCTTGAAATTTAGATGCTTTGTCGCTGCGAAGTATTACTGTCTGTTCTTTAGATACTTCTTGTAATTTTGCCTCTAAAGTAGTTAAGTCAACTTTCTCTTTTTCAAAAAAAGTTTCTCCTTGAGCGTTAACATAAATCGTAACCTCTTTTTTCTTTTCTTTTTTATCCGTTGACTTTGCTTCTGGTAGATTAACCGGTATAACTCCCTGTTTTATAAACGTTGCAGTTGTAAGTACCATAACAAGTAAAACAAGCATAATATCTATAAATGGAATAACATTTATAGAATCAAAACGCTTTGGAACTTTTTTACACTTAGACATTAGTTCCCTTTTTTCTCTTGGGCTACATCAAATGTAGTTAAAATTCTTTCTATCTTTCTGAGTGTAATTGTGTATGTCACAATCGCCGGCATTGCTACTATAAGTCCCATAGCAGTTGCTTTAAGCGCAAGAGCAAGACCCATCATAATTTTTTTTGCATCAACAGAGCCAACATCACCTAAAGTATAAAATGTAATCATAATTCCAACAACAGTTCCTAAAAGACCGACATAAGGAGCGTTTGTTCCTATAGCACTCAAAACATTGATATTATCTGTTAAATCCAACTCAAGATTATCTCTATGCTCATAATCCTCAATACGTACACTTTTATAAAACATCATACGCTCAATAAAAAGCCATAAGGTTACTACACTCATCAATAATAATATACCCATAACACCATAATCAAGTGCCTGTTCAGCATACTCCATTATTTCAGCATTGTTCATTCTATTTACTCCTTAAATTGTAATTCTATTTTTGTTCCAACATTTACTTTAGAATTTAGTTTTAAACTTATATTGTTTGTATCACAAAATCTTTTTACCATACTCAAACCAATACCAAAGCCTCTCATCTCTTTATTAGCTTGATAAAACTGGTCAAATATACGAACTATTTCGACTTCATCCATACCTATGCCATAGTCTTCAATAATCAGACTCTTTGCCTCAACTTTAACAAAAATTTTTTTAGACTTCATCGAATACTTCACGGCATTGTCTATAAGGTTATCAATTACTTTCGAGAGCCCCTTCTTATCACTAAAAATCTCCAGGGGCTCTACCTCAACACGAAACTCTATTTGAGGATATATCTTTTCCAAAAAAAATATACGCTCTTTTACTAACTCATCAACACAAAACTGCTCTTTAATCTCTTGCCTGCTCTGCATTTTAATAAGATATTCAAGCTCATTATACCGCTCTTTTAACATCCCACAAGCACTCTCTATACGTTCAAGTCTTTTCAGACTCTTTTCATCCTCTAAACTCTTTTTTAACATTTGAGAATTTGTTGTAATTGTACTTATTGGAAGATTTAGTTCATGAAGTGTCTCTTTTGAGAGTGCTTGTAAATTTTTTACATACTCTAAGAGAGGATCAATTGCCAACTTCGATATAAAAACGCCCGAGAGAGTAACAAAACAAAGTAAAACAACAGTTAATAAATAAACATTCTCAACTCTCAAAACAAAAAAAGCATAATATTCCAACACTAAAAATGTAGTTACAGTCAAGAGATAGTATATAAAAATATTTAGTCTTAAATTACGAAACAAGTTTATATCCAATACCACGAATGTTTTCTATTTGTATCTCTGGCAATAACTGCTTTAGACGATTTATATAAACACGAATTGCACCATCACTTCCACCACTAGAATGGCTCCACAACTCATCAAGAATATACTCTTTTGTTACTGGTGCATTGACGTGTTTCATAAGTAACACAAGCAGTTCATACTCTTTTTTAGATATGTCCAATTCAACACCATCATACGATACCCTTTTATAAAAAGGCTCATGTAAAAGCTTACCAACAGACTCAATATCCTGTTTATTACTACGACGAAGCAGTGCTTTTAAGCGAAAAAGGAGTTCATCCATATCAAAGGGCTTAGACATGTAATCATCAGCACCATTCTTAAAACCAAGTGTCAAAGTCTCTTTGTCTGTATGTGATGTAAGAAATATTGCAGGTGTATCATCATTTGAGTCACGCAGTTCACCCAAAAGTGTTGTTCCTTTTATAAGAGGGACACTAATATCTAAAAGATACAGGTCATACTTAGTTGCAAAAGTTGCATTTAAAGCATCTTGACCATTCGTAAAGTGTTCAACCTCATATCCCTCTTCTTCTAAAAGATCAACAACTGTCTCACCAAAAAGGGGGTCATCTTCAAGTAAAAGAATTTTAATCGACACTCTCTATCGCCCATCCAATCGTCTCACCTGCATACATAGGTACAACAGTTCCATAGTGTTCAGGTACAACAAAAGGTCTTTTTTCTAAAGTCACCTCTTTAAATTCAGGGCATATACCGTAAATACTCTGTGCATTATCGCTTACAAAAGCCTGTAAATTCTCTAGTTTTCCATAGTGATCAAATATTTCACATAAAATTTGCAGTGCTATAGGAGCAGTAAATACACCTGCTGCACAACCACAAGACTCTTTTGCATGTTGTGGATGTGGTGCAGAATCTGAGCCAAACATTACTTTAGGATGTGCTTGTAAGGCTACGTTTAATAGAGCATCTAAATCTTCTGGTCTTTTAGCGATAGGTTTACAAAAAAGGTGTGGTTTCATCATACCACCTACTACATCATCAAGTGTTAAAATAAGGTGATGTACAGTAATAGTTGCATAAAGATTTTCAAACTTATCAAGCATCTCTACAGCTGCTTTTGTCGTGATATGCTCCATAATAATCTTTAATTTAGGAAATGTTGTTGCAAGCAGTTCATATACTGACATAAATTCTGCTTCTCTATCCATTACAAAACCATCAGTCTCACCATGCACACACAAAGGAATTTCTAAATCACTCATCGCCTCTAAAGTTTCACGCATCTCTTCAACATCAAAAGATGAAACTCCTCCTTCTGAGTTCGTAGTTATTCCTGCAGGATAGAGTTTAATAGCCGTAATCTTATCTACAACCGATTCTAAAAAGGCTCTGTCATAATTTTTATAAAAAAGTGTCATGTAAGGTTCAAAATAGTCATTTGGCACAGCTGCCATAATTCTCTGTTTATATGAGATGACAGCATCTAAAGTATCAACAGGAGGTACGAGATTTGGCATTATAATCGCGCCACTAAAAGAGTATGCCGTAAGCGGAGCAACTGTTTCGAGCATAACTGCATCACGAAGGTGTAGATGCATATCAAGAGGCATTAAAAGTTTATGTGTTTTCAAAAAAAATCCTTACATCAATATTGAGAGGATTATAACAAAATAAGGGTAATTGCTTTATAAAGCGGCTTCTACATCTTTAATAAGTCTGTTTATAGACTCTTCATAAAGCTCCAAGTTATCTTCATTATCTGCTTCAAAACGAGTAACAAGCATTGGTGTTGTATTACTCGCACGTACCAAACCCCAACCATTTTCAAAATGGACACGAATTCCATCTATATCTATTATTTCTACAACTGGTGGGAAATACTCTGGAGGATTTTGCAATAGACTTTTTATCCGTTCAACTATCAAAAACTTTTTAGACTCTGTTGTAGGGATATTTAACTCATTAGTTGAGTACATTGGCGGAAGCTTATCTAGTTCTTTATCTAAATCCATTCCCTCTTTAATTAATTCAAGCATACGTAGTGTTGCATATATGGCATCATCATATCCAAAGTATCTATCATTAAAAAATATATGTCCATTCACTTCACAAGCAAACTCAGCATTAAGCTCTTTGAGTTTTGTTTTGATGTTTGAGTGTCCAGTCTTATACATAACTGTTTTACACCCTCTATCTTCTAACTCATCATACATCAGTTGTGAACATTTTACTTCACCTATTACTGTAGGTCTGTCCATAGGTAAGGTATATAAAAGTGCAAGCATATCGCCTTTAATATTGCGTTTATGTGTCAGTACAGAAATTCTATCGGCATCTCCATCATACGCAAAGGCGATGTCTCCTTCTTTTTCCAAAACTTTCTTTATATCCTCTAAATTATCCTCTTGCGAAGGATCCGGATGATGATTTGGAAAACTGCCATCAGGTTCTGTGTAGATTCCTTTTGCGTTCAGTGTAAGTTGTGAAAAAATTTCTTCTGTTACAACCCCTGCGGCACCATTACCACAGTCATAAACAATTTTTTCACTCATACCACTTAAATGAGAAAAAGCATCTACTAAAAAGGCTATATAACGCTCTTTCGCATGAATACGTATAACCTCTCGTGCTTGGCTTTTTGGTGTAAAGTCCATTGACTCGCACTCACGTCCAAGTGCATAAATATCTTCTTTAAAAAATGGCTGTTTATCTACGGTAATTTTAAAACCATTGTACTCACCTGGATTATGTGAGCCTGTAATCATAACAGAAGCAGAAGGTGTAATTCCATTCCACTCTTGATAATTACTAAAATAGTTTACGGGAGAAGGCACAAGACCCATATTTAAAACTTTTTTACCTGCAGCGTTTAATCCCTCTACAAGATATTCAAAAAGTATAGGAGAGTGACTTCGTGCATCAAAACCAACTGCGACATACTCACCCCAAAATTTTGAAGCAAGAACATATCCTATACGTATTACACTGACTTCATTTAACTCTTTTTCATAAATGCCACGTATATCGTATTCTCTATAAATACTCATCTCTATCCTTACACTTTAGTAAGGCGATTATACAAAAATTTTATTTATGCCTCTTTGTTTAAAATTGAAAAGCCTAAATCATACATCGCCTTATCAATACTCTCTAGAGCACTCTGAAGCGTTTTTTGAGAAATTTCAGGAAGTTCTCCTCCCCACATCTCTTGTGCCATTTCATACCCTTGAAGTACACCTTCACGTCCTGCACGAAACTTTTGGGCATCCTCATTAGCACCCTGTATAACAAAGTCGGAAATTCTTTGAGCTGTCTTTTCAATACCAAAAAAACCATCTTCTGAAACAAGTTTTGCAGCCTCATCTTGTGAAAGTTCAGCTATATTTTTTCCATTGTAGCCTATATCTTTTAAAAAGCTTTGAAACTCTTCATAGGCTTGCATAAAGTCCGAAGAGTTTGAACGTAAACGAACTTGTGTACCAAAAGAGTTATTTGCTATCGCACTCACATTTTGCATAACCTGTTCTTTAAGTGCTTGTGCTTCTTCTTTAGATATTTTTTCTGTAAACTGTGTCTGTACCGATTGCATCTGTGCCATCGGGGAACTATTTGAGTTAACTTTCATCTTATCTTCCTTTATAAATTTACTATAACAATATCGACATATCTTCACACATTGTAAAAATACAAAAGTGATTTAAATATTTCTCACTTAAAATCTTCACAATTAAGGTATACTACCTTTGATGAAAGATGAGGCTCGAGTTCATCTTTAGTGTGTAGTTTGCGTTTATTGCATTTAGACCCCCTAAAGACTCTCCAATTTTTGACTCCACTTTAGAGAAGACTCTTTAGTGAATATTTATACAAGG
Source organism: Campylobacterales bacterium (assembly GCA_016938175.1). Taxonomy (GTDB): domain Bacteria; phylum Campylobacterota; class Campylobacteria; order Campylobacterales; family Sulfurimonadaceae; genus Sulfurimonas. Next base: position 122 of record JAFGVE010000011.1, on the reverse strand, counting down.
CTATTGCAATGGCAGAATTACAAAACGGATCTGTAAAATGGTTCAACGACGAAAAAGGTTATGGTTTCATACAACAAGATAATGGTGGAAAAGATGTATTCGTACACTTCCGTCAAGTTAAC
>JAFGVE010000010.1 GCA_016938175.1 Campylobacterales bacterium | reverse complement strand
GAAGTAAAAAGTCGCCGTGTTGGTGGTGCTACTTATCAAGTTCCAGTAGAAGTACGCCCAGTACGTCAACAGTCTTTAGCTATTAGATGGTTAATTGACGCTGCACGTAAAAGAAACGAAAGAACAATGGCTGAGAGATTAGCTAATGAGTTCATGGATGCGGCAACTGACAAAGGTTCGGCATTTAAAAAGAAAGAAGATACTTACAAAATGGCAGAAGCGAACAAAGCATTCGCTCACTATCGCTGGTAAGATTTTCATCTACTTTGAAGTGCTCTGTTTTACAGAGCACTTTTCATACTATAAACCTCTTTTGTAAGTAAAGAGTCTTTATTTACAAAAGAGGTTATCTCTCAACTAATTTTATAAGGTACAAATAATGGCAAGAAGTCACAAACTTAAAGATGTAAGAAATATCGGTATTGCTGCGCATATCGATGCAGGTAAGACGACAACTACAGAAAGAATTCTTTTCTATACTGGTGTTGAGCACAAAATTGGTGAGGTTCACGATGGTGCTGCAACAATGGACTGGATGGAGCAAGAACAAGAGCGTGGTATTACGATTACTTCAGCTGCTACGACTTGTGAGTGGTTAGGTAAACAAATCAATATCATTGATACTCCGGGCCACGTTGACTTTACTATTGAAGTTGAGCGTTCAATGCGTGTTCTTGATGGTGCTGTTTCTGTTTTCTGTGCAGTTGGTGGTGTTCAGCCTCAGTCTGAAACTGTTTGGAGACAACGTAACCGTTATAAAGTTCCATCAATTGTATTTGTTAATAAAATGGACAGAACAGGTGCAGACTTTTATGAAGTAGAACGTCAAATTCGTGATCGTTTAAAAGGTAATCCAGTTCCAATTCAATTACCAATCGGTGCTGAAGATAATTTTCAAGGTGTTGTTGACATCATTAAAATGAAAGCTATCGTTTGGGACCAAGATGCTGCAATGGGTTCAAACTATCATGTTGAAGATATTCCAGCTGACTTACAAGATAAAGCAGAAGAGTATCGTGAAAAAATGATTGAAGAGATTTCTTCTGTTGATGGTAACGAAGAGTTAATGGAAAAGTTTCTTGAAGGTGAAGAGATTACTGAAGAAGAGATTGTTGAGGCAATTAAACGTGCAACAATAGCTATGCACATCGTTCCAATGACTGCAGGTACTGCTTTTAAAAACAAAGGTGTTCAAACTTTACTTGATGCTGTTGTTGCATACCTTCCAGCACCTACAGAAGTACCAAATATACGTGGTACTATGATGGATGATGAAGAGAAAGAAGTAAGTGTTGAATCATCTGATGATGGTGATTTCGCTGCACTAGCATTTAAAATTATGACTGACCCATTTGTTGGTGTACTTACATTTATTCGTGTATATCGTGGTTCACTTGAAGCTGGTTCATTTGTTCACAATACAACAAAAGATAAAAAAGAAAGAATTGGTCGTATCGTTAAAATGCATGCTATCAAACGTGAAGAAGTTAAAGAGATTTACGCTGGTGAGATTGGTGCAGTTGTTGGTCTTAAAGCTACAACTACAGGTGATACTCTTGTTGATGGTGAAAAAGTTGTACTAGAGAGAATGGACTTTCCAGAGCCAGTTATCTCAGTTGCTGTTGAGCCAAAAACAAAAGCTGACCAGGAAAAAATGGGTCTTGCACTTGGAAAACTTGCTGCAGAAGATCCATCTTTCCGTGTACACACTGATGAAGAGACTGGTCAAACTATTATTTCTGGTATGGGTGAGTTACACCTTGAAATTCTTGTTGACCGTATGAAACGTGAGTTTAAAGTTGAAGCAGAAGTTGGTGCTCCACAGGTTTCTTACCGTGAATCAATTAAACTTGAAGTTACTCAAGAGTATAAATATGCAAAACAGTCTGGTGGTCGTGGACAATTTGGTCACGTATTCCTTACTGTTAAACCGGGTGAGCCAGATACAGGTTTTGTATTCCACAATGAAATTAAGGGTGGTACAGTACCAAAAGAGTATATTCCAGCTGTTCAAAAAGGGTGTGAGGAAGCTATGCAAAATGGTGTTCTTGCAGGATACCCAATGGAAGATGTTGATGTTACACTTTTTGATGGTTCATACCACGATGTTGACTCGAATGAGATGGCGTTTAAACTTGCTGCATCTATGGGTTTCAAAGAGGCTTGTCGTAAAGCACAACCTTCAATTCTTGAGCCAATGATGAAAGTGGAAGTTGAAGTACCGGAAGACTTCATGGGTGATGTAATCGGTGACCTTAACCGTCGTCGTGGTCAAGTAAATAACATGGGTGACAGAGCTGGAAACAAAATTGTTGATGCTTATGTACCACTTTCTGAAATGTTCGGTTATTCAACTGACCTTCGTTCTGCGACTCAGGGTCGTGCAACATATGCTATGGAATTCCATCACTATGAAGAAGTTCCAAGAAATATTTCTGAAGAAATTCAAAAAAAACGTAACGGATAGTACAGACCTTACGTAACACTTTTATGTACCTCTTTTAAGAGGTACATCTCCATTTTCTCTTTCGCATCAAAAACTTGTTATAATTACAAAAAAATTATAGGTTATTGCATGTATAAAATTATTATTTTTACTTTTTTCACAACTCTTTTATATGCCAAAAATCCAAATGTTTATGCTGTACTAGGTGATGTTATTTATAATAACGTAGATAGCATTGAGAAGCTTCAAAATATAGAAGCATATAAAGATTATAAGTTAGGGATTAAAAACTATGTTTCTTTGGTACATGAAACTAAAGAGCAGGGCTTTGCAATAGAGAGTGGAGATGATATAGAGTCAAAAGGAAAATATCTCTCTACACTTCGAGAGCTTTCAAAAAAGAATGATTTTTATATTAGAAAAGCTCAAAATAGCTATAAGAATGCAGTTGAGAATGAAGATTCCACTCTTTTTACAACACTAGTAAACAGTGGCTTGATAGATACAGAGAAAAATAAAGAAGATATACTTCAATACTATTTTGAACATGCTGATGATATAAACACGTCGGGTGTTATACAGTCGTATTTAGATGAAGATGCAGCATTAAAAAATAAACAAGCTGCACAAGCAAGATATAAGTCAAAAAAAGAGCGTGAGGCTGAAAAAATTAAAAGAATTCGGCAGAATGATTTAGAGGCACAAAAAAGACTCGAAGAGAGACTTCAAGAAGAAGTGAATCGAAAAAAAATCGAAATTAGAGAAAATCAGAAAAAAGAGTTGACTAAATAGTCCAAATATACTCTTCTGTTTCTTTAGGCCTACCCTGAAGAGTTAAGTAGGGCTTATACTCTTTTTTATAAGAAAGTGATGGACACTCTGCTACATAATAACCTAGATATATCCACTTTTTTTGTGTCTCTTTTGCATACTGTATTTGATTGTACAATGATAGCTTTCCTAGTGAAAGGTAAGCATAATCTGGATCATAATAAAAGTAGATGGAAGAGATACCATCTTCAAGTATGTCGATTAAATCAACAGCTATAAGTCGCTCATTGTCATAATATAAAATTTCGTAGCCAAAATTTTCATGTCCAAGGACAAAAGAGCTATAGTAGTGATCAGCTGTGGTTTTATTATGTTCCCATCCTTTTTTATCTTTCATATAGAGATGGTATTTTTCAAATAATTGTAGATGTTCTTTGGTAATTGTAGGCTGTTGAATATAACTTGTAATATGCTCTGCCTTACGCATTACTCTTCTGGCGGACTTGGAAAATTTATAGTTATCAACATCAATTTTAATACTTTGGCACTCATTACAATCAGGACATATTGGACGAAAATACATTTTCCCAAATCGTCTATATCCTCTCTCTATTAACTCTTGACACTCTAGTGCACTACAATTATTTATTACTTTATAGTGAGTTGTTTGTTCAAGATTTTTTAAATAAGAACACTTGTCATTTAGAGAAAATTCTTTAAGTATATTCATATTCGGATTTTGACATAATTTGCTTAAGAAATAGTAAAAAGGGTTGTTTTGGAATTTTTTTTGACACATAAAAAGGTTATTTTACGCGTTTTAGGTGCTTTTTTGTTATTAGTTGGATTTGTGACATTTTTTTGGGCAACACCAAAAGAGGGAGTGAGTGCAAATGAACTTGCTGCTATGAATGTAGCAAGAATGGAGGCTAAGGTAGCAGGAAGCAGTAGCTCAACAAGTACATCACAACAGAATAACTCTTCAAAGTTTTTAGAAAAACTTCAAGCTACCAAAGCAGATCAGTTAAAGTATCTCACAATATTTATGATGCTCTTTGGTATAGGCTTTTTAGCATACAGTTTTTTTAAAAAAGAAGAGTAATTATTGTTTACTTTGAGAGATGAGTACATCCTCAATCATTTTATCGATATCTCCATCTAGAATTGCTGAGATATTTGAGTAAGCAATATTACTACGCGTGTCTTTTATTTGTTGGTAGGGCTGCATTACATAAGAACGAATTTGGTGTCCCCATCCGATTTCGCTTTTAGCTACTCCATCTTCAGCAGCCTTTTGTGCTTCTAGCTCAAGTTCGTAAAGACGTGATTTTAGCATTTTCATTGCCGTAGCTTTATTTTTATGCTGACTTCGGTCATTTTGACACTGTACCACTATACCTGTTTCAATGTGTGTGATACGAATTGCAGATTCTGTTTTATTAACATGCTGTCCACCAGCTCCACTAGCTCTATATGTATCTATACGTATGTCTTTGTCTTCAATGACTATGTTGATGTTATCATCAACTTCTGGTGAAACCATAACTGAAGTAAAAGAAGTATGACGTTTTGCATTAGAGTCAAATGGTGAAATACGTACAAGCCTATGGATTCCATTTTCAGCTTTTAGATAGCCATATGCATTTTCACCTTTTACAAGTATAGAAGCATCTTTTATCCCTGCTTCTTCACCATTTTGATAATCTAGCAGGTCTATAGAGAAGCCACGACGTTCAGCCCAACGTTTATACATTCTTAAAAGTATTTCTGCCCAATCTTGAGACTCTGTTCCTCCAGCTCCAGGGTGAATACTAAGTATTGCGTTACTACTATCGCTCTCTCCACTTAAGAGAACCTCAATTTCCATAGAACGTATCTGTTGTTGTAGTTGTGGAGCGTCTTCGTAGAGCGCTTCTAGAGACTCTTCATCACCTTCTTCCTGTGCCATTTCATATAACTCAATAGCATCATTTACTGCTGAGTTTGCCACTTCATATTTGTTAAGTTTTCTTTGAAGTTGAGTTTTCTCTTTTTGAACTTTAGCTGCATTGTCTGCATCATTCCAAAAATCTTGATTATTTTCAAGTTCCTCTATCTCTGTTAAGCGTGTTTGAATTTTTGAAGGCTCTACTACGCCAGTAATATTTTTCATTTTTGTGGTTACATCTTTTAAAAGCTCTTTATATTCGTAGTTATCCATCAAGTATCCGTTTATTGTATAATTGCGATTATAACACACCAAGGCATAATATATGAAGATTATTTATGATCCTCTAGAGCTTCAAGAGTATCTAAAAAATAGAAGTGAGACTATCGGTTTTGTACCAACTATGGGTGCTTTACATGAGGGTCACATTTCATTAATTAAAAAAGCAAGAGAGCAAAATGAGCTCGTTGTAGTTTCAATTTTTGTAAATCCTACACAGTTTTTAAAAGGTGAAGATTTAGACAGTTATCCTTCAAAAAATGAGGCAGATACAAAAATATGTAAACTCGCAAACGTCGATGTTTTGTTTTTTCCTACGAAAGAAGGCATGTACTTAAATGATGAAGTCAGTCTTTTAGCTCCAAAAGTTCGTGGTTATGTTTTAGAGGGTGCTACACGACCTGGACATTTTAATGGAGTCTTGACAGTTGTGATTAAACTGTTAAACATTGTAAGGCCCACAAGGGCATACTTTGGTAAAAAAGATGCACAACAACTCAATTTGATTATGTTAATGGTGAAACATCTATTTATGCATGTAGAGATTATTCCTGTTGATACTGTGCGTGATAGTGATGGTTTAGCGAAGAGTAGTAGGAATGTGTACTTGAGCCCTGAGGAAAGAGTAGAAGCTTTAAAAATTTCAAAATCTTTACATGAAGCCTCTAAACTTGTGAGCCGCCGTGAACTAAACAGTAGGCAAATAGAAGAAAAAATGAGAGAGGTTTTAGCGCCTCTTGAAGTTGCTTACGTCGCTATACTCAACAGAGAGTTTGAAAGAATTGATGAAATTCAAATTGGCAATACAGTCATACTTGTAGAAGCAGTAGTTGGAAGAACAAGATTACTTGACAATATTTGGGTGTAGTGTCGGTTTTAAATATCCATCTTCTATCATAATATCTACAGCTTTTTTAAATACAGGTACTGCAGTTTGTGATGCAAATTGGCTCTTTTTGGGCTTTATGACTACAACACCTATGGTGTAATGTTTTTTTGAATCATTTGCAAAGCCCATAAAAGATGTGTTGTACTTGTTTACATATTTGCCTTTTTCAACTATGTGTGCAGTTCCTGTTTTACCTCCAACTTCAATTCCAGGTGTAATTGCTTTTACACCTGTTCCTTCATTAACTGTTTTTATAAGAATTTTTTTCATTCGGAGTGCTGTAGTGCTTTTAATGGCTTCAATTTTCTCTTGGTATGGGATGAGTGTTTCAGTACCATGCTCATCTATAAAACTATGGACAATTTTTGGATAAACCATTACACCGTTATTGTTAAAGGCACTGTAGGCTCGCATTAACTGCATAAGATTGGCTTTCATTCCGTACCCATAAGAACAAGTTGCTTTATATATTTCATTTTCTAAACGTTTTGGACTCGGAAGAGAACCTTTTTTTTCATAAACGAGATCTGAGGTAGATTTTTGTGAAAAACCAAAACTTTTTAAACCCTCGTAAAATTCATATCCAGAGAGTTTTTGTGCTAACTGTGCTATACCTACGTTTGATGAATGCACAATAACGTTTTCAGCAGATAGCCAGTCAAATCTATGCTCATCCGTAATGACTTTTCTGCCTATTTTAAATCTTCCGTTGTGTCCATTAACTAAATCGTATGGATTGACAAGTTTTTTTTCTAAAAGAAGAGAAAAGGTAATAGGTTTAATAACACTCCCCGGCTCAAAACTATACTCTATCATGCCACTTCTTAACGAAGGATAGTCACTTCGCTTAATGTCTTTTGGAAGAAAACGATTTGAACTCGCCATTGTAAGAATATCACCTGTTTGTGAGTTCATTATGGCTAGCATAATCTGTTTTGCTTCCAAATACTCTTTCATCTCATCGAGCATTTTCTCCATCTTTATTTGTAAGGCAACAGGTATTGTTATTTTAATATCTAAACCATTTATTTGCGGTTTTGTAAAGCTGTCTTTGTTGAGGAGTATATAGGCATTAACATCACGTTTACCACGGCTTATACCATTTTGTCTTGCACTTAGCTCATCGTCAAAACGTTTTTCTAAACCTTTCACACCTTTTACAAAAGTATAACCATCGTCTTCTAATTTATGTGGATACCCAATAATTGGAGTTAGTAGGTTTCCATAAGGGTACTCTCTACTCTCTCCACTTTCAATAATGCTTAAACCATGTACTGAGCGTAGCCCCGTTGTAGAGTTTTTGAGCTCTATAAATACTTTGAATCTACGTAGTTCATAAGCAAGCTTTTGCAAGTAGTGTGCTTGAATTTGTGGTATGTTATAGCTTAGTACAACAACACCATTGTGTTTGTTGAGACGTTTTGTAATCTCTTTTTTATCTATCCCAGAATAGATACTAAAAAGCTCTATAAAAAGTTCTTTTTTTTGTGGGTCAATGTAGCGTGTATTGACAACGGCTTTGTAGAGTTTTTTTGTTGAAGCTATATGAAAGTTGTCTGCACTGATGATATTACCTCTCCATGCACGAGAACTTTCTTGAGTATAGAGTGAAGGAATATCTCTCGTTTTTAAGACAGTAATGAGCATTACCGAGAGAAATATTATAAATCCTATACCGATGAGAACGTATAGAAGAAAAATCTTTTTACTTTTATTACGATTTATCATAAAACTGTTTAGACCTAAAAATAGTTTGGATTGTACAAAGTATTACGTAATAAAAGTAAAAATGTAGAAGTTTCTCAAGGCAAAAAATCGCTATAGTTGAGTTCTACCTATCTCTTTATATGCGCTAAGAGCCTTATTACGTATCTCGAGCATTAGTTTCATATTTGTTTCTGCTTTACCAATCGCAAGTGCTGCTTGATGTAAATCTTTCACCTGACCCGTTGCCATGTCTGCCATTGCAGTCTCTTTGCTTTCTTGTAACTCATTTACTTCGTTAATAGCTGACTTGAGTTGTTCGGCAAAAGCCTCTCCGCCACTTTTTTGAAGTTTTGCTTTCTCTTTTAGTAAGTCTGCAGCTGAGATTCCAGCTACTCCACCTATATTATTCATGGTTTACTTCTCCTTACTGTAAGAGCGAAATAGCACTATTTGCCATATCTTTTGCACTTTGAAATGCTGCAACATTCGCTTGATAACTTCTTGTTGCCTCTACCAAATCGGCCATTTCGACTACAGGATTAACATTTGGATACGCTACATAACCATTTGCATCTGCGTCAGGGTGGTTTGGCTCAAATTTCATCTGCGGCTTTGAATCATCACGTGAAATCTTATCAACAATTACACTCATTATAGCAGGATTTACTTTTTTTCCAAAACCGCCTTCATTGAGTGGATCTTCATATGAAGCACTATTCGCCAGTTCACCGAGTGCTTTGTTAAACTGTTCGTTAAAATCCACAGCCTTAAATATTACTTCTTTACGACGATACGGACCACCTTCTTCAGTTCTTGTAGTTTGAGCATTTGCTATATTACTAGAAATTGCATTTACACGTACTCTTTGTGCTGAGAGTCCATATCCTGAAATATCAAAACTGTTTAAAAAATTACTCATAAATTTTCCTTAGTTTATTTTTTGTGAAGCTTCTATGACGCTACGAAAAATAGTACTGTCACGTTTTTTAGCTTGAATAAGTGCATTGTACATAGTAGAGTTTTTACTCATTTCAGTTGTTTCAACATCTATGTCAACACTGTTACCATCATTTCTTGCCATATGACCATCTCTATAAAAAAGTGTTGCTTTTGTTGTAGAGAGCTCTTTGCTTGATGTTATGTGGCGCTCATTAGTTTTTGCCATTTCGAGCTCATTCGTTTTAGTATGAAAAATTTCATTTTTTTTCGCTTGAAGTGTTGTTTCAAAACTAATATCTCTTGGTTTGTAAAAAGGAGTATCAGCATTAGCAATGTTTGATGCTATTAAGTCTTGACGAGTAGCACGGTAATCAAGTGCTTGGTTAACAATATCTGCAGCTCTTGAAACACTAATACTCAATGGAACTCCTTTTAGTTGTTAAAATTATAAAGCAAATATTATTCCAATTTTAAAATAGTTATTTTAATTTTAAAATATATTTTTTAGTTTTAATTTGTTTTATCACATTCTATGTAACTTTTGGAGTTAATTAATACTTTAAGCGAAAGTTAAAGAGAGTAGCTTCATAATCATTTCTAAGGTTACAAGAGTAATCCAAATTTTTTATCAATGAAGGAGTTCTTATGAAAAGAGCTGGTTTTACAATGATTGAGTTAATCTTTGTTATCGTTATTTTAGGTATTTTAGCAGCAGTTGCTATTCCAAAGCTTGCAGCTACACGTACTGATGCTGGTGTGTCTAAAATGGCATCAAATATAGCGACAGTAGTCTCTGATTTGGGTGCGTACTATACTTCACAAGGTACGTATAGTGGTAACTGGACAGATTTTACGAATGTACGTCTAGATACATCAGCTACTGGTGGTACTGCTGCTACAACATATGCGGCGGGGACTGCGGTATACTTGAATGATGGGTTGACTGCGGCAAAGTCTTGTTTTTCAATCTCAGCAACAACAGATGGAAATGTGACGGTTACTGGCTTAACTGCTGGTACTGACCCTGTTTGTGCAGGTGCTCATGCTGCTGCTATTAAAAATAATATTATCACAGCTGTAGGAACTGGTAAAGTTCACGAGTTTGGTGGTGCAGGTGTTCAATATTAATAGTATTTAAATTACGATACTCTGTGTTCCCATTAGTTTATTTTATTGGGAACACATTTTCTAAACTTAAATTACCTTCTTTTTTCTTCAACATTTAGAATATCATTTTATTTGAATTTTGTTATGATAAGTTACAATAATATATAAGGAATTGTTATGAATAATAAAAAGAGTGCATTTACGATGATAGAATTAGTTTTCGTGATTGTAGTTTTAGGTATATTGTCTGCAGTTGCTATACCAAGGTTTGCGGCGACTAGAACTGATGCTCATATAGCAAAGTTTAGGTCAGATGTATCTTCTGTTCGCTCTGGAATTGCCACAGAAAGACAATCTAGATTGTTAACTGGTAGTGCGGCTTTTGTTCCAAATGGTACAGGGACTTATACAGTTAATGGAGTGACTTATAAGCAGATGGACAATGGTGGTTTTTTTGGTGGTGTGCTGACTTATCCAATTAGTGCATCAAGTGGAGATGATGGTTGGAGTGGGACTGCGGGAAGTGGAAGATATACTTTAAAAGTAGGGGGTACAAGTACTACTTTTGATTATAATGCTACTAGTGGAACATTTAATTGTACTGCTTCATCAAGTAATTATTGTGATAAATTAACAAAATAAGTAATTTTACTTGCATTATTACCAACTCTCTATTTTAGGCTCACCTCTTGGTGAGTTTACTTATTTCTCTACTAAAATTCTTTCATCCGGCACAGAGGTACGTCTTATTTTTAACAATAGAGAAAAAAATGCTGTTATTATAGCTAAGACGATTCAACCTGATTTTGAAACTTTAGAAATTTTAGAAGTTCTTCCTTACATTTTTTCAGATAAGCAGCTCTCATTAGCAAGATTTATAGCAAGCTATTATGTTTGTTCACTCGGCGAAGCTTTGGCTTTAATGGTCCCTTTTGAAGTTAGTGATAATAAAACGCAAATCGAAAATAATATAAATCATTTTTTCACTCAGAGTAGAATAGAACTTTCAACTTTACAAGATACAGCACTGTCTTTTTTACAAGAGCATAGTGTAAGCCTTTTATTTGGTGATACTGGAAGTGGTAAAACAGAGATATACATGAAGTATTTTGAAAAGATGCTCCATGAGAAAAAACGTAGTATATTTTTAATGCCAGAGATCTCTTTAACACCACAAATGAGTTTACGCCTTGAGAAGCATTTTAATGATGAAGTTGTCATGTGGCACTCTAAACTAACTCCAAAACAAAAAAAAGAGGCTTTAGATAAAATTTACAGTGGTGTTGCAAAAATCATTGCTGGACCGCGTTCAGCTCTTTTTTTGCCTGTGAAAAATTTAGGTTTAATTGTTGTTGATGAAGAGCATGACGATAGTTATAAATCATCTTCAAGACCGCGTTATAATGCACGTGATATTGCTATATATATGGGAAAAATTTATGGTATCAATGTAGTTTTAGGTAGTGCGACACCTTCACTTACCTCTTATGTTAAATTTCCATACTTTCGATTAAAAGGTGGACATTTTCAATCGAAAAAAGAGTATATATATGAGCGAGCTACTGAATCTCTTTCTCCATTGATCATTAAAGCATTGCAAGAAGTTAAAAAAGAGCACGAACAGGCTATTGTATTTTTACCAACCCGAGCTAATTTCAAATATTTAATTTGTGCTGATTGTGGACATACTTATGAGTGTGTATTTTGCAGTGTTGGAATGAGTATACACCATAAAACACACTCTATGAGATGTCATTATTGTAATTTTACACAGGCAATTCCACAGAGTTGTTCAAAGTGTCAGAGCACAAATCTTTTAAGTTCTCGTTTAGGAACTGCAGAGGCTTTAAAAGAGATTATAACAGCCATTCCAACTGCAGTTGTAGAACAGTTTGACAGAGATACAATTACAACTGCTACAAAATTAAAAAAGGCACTGAAACGTTTTAATGATAAAGAGAGTGATATATTAGTTGGAACGCAAATGCTCTCAAAAGGACATGATTATCATGGAGTGACTCTTGCCGTTGTTTTGGGTATGGATAATATGTTAAATATGAGTGACTATAGGGCAAGAGAAAAAGCACTCTCAGCACTTATTCAGGTGTCAGGACGAAGTGGACGTGCAAAAGATGCAAAAGTTATTATACAGAGTTTCCATAAAGATTTTTTTAGTACATATTTAGAAAATTATGAACTTTTTTTAGAAGAGGAAAAAGGGTTTAGAGAGGGATTATATCCACCTTATAAAAGGTTGTGTCGAATTCTCTTCTCAGATAAAAATGGACACAAAGCACAAGAAGCGATGCAAAAGATGCATGATAAACTAATTGCTTACGGTCATGTAGAGATTGTAGGTTTTGGAAAATGTGCATTAGAACGTGTTGCAAATAAATACCGTTTTGAAATTTTACTCAGAAGTAGTAAAAGTACAGATTTACTAAAAGCAGTACATGCGTGTAGAGTTCCTTTAGCGGAAATAGATATGGATCCTATTGAGTTTGGGTAAATTTACATTTTATTTTCAAAAAACCAGTAAAAAGCAAGCATTAGCCCTGGTGCTTTTTTAATTTTTTCATCAAACATAAACTTTTTTGCTTCAGAGACTTTGAGATAAATGACTTCGATTTCTTCATCATGAATACCACCGCCTTCATGAACTTTCATACCCTCTGTAAGCTCTGCATAGTAAAGTTTTTGATAAGCTCCTGTAATTCCTACCGCAGGATAAAACTTTGTAACTTTTTTTATACTTTGTAAAGGAACATCATAACCACACTCTTCAATAATTTCCTCTTTTGCAATTTGTAAATCACTTGCCTCTTTATCAATTATACCTGCACACAATTCATAAGTATATCCATTCGTTTCATCGGTGTGTAAAATTGCTGGTCTTAACTGTTTAACTAAAACAAAAGAGTCTTTTTCTTTATGCCATAAAAGAGTACTGACGCTGTTGTGTGAAAGAACTGCTTCCCAAACTTTGTTTTGTTCTTTTTGTGTATAGTTAATTTTAATTGCCTTGACAAATTGCGGGTTTGCTAGCTCTTCAATAGAGTTGATTTTAGCCATTTTTACTCTCTAACTTCTCATTTTTTCGTGTGTAGATATAACATTTATTTTGAAATTTTGGAGTTTTGGCATAAGGCGTCATATTTTTTAAGTGTAGGGCAACAGTTTCATCATAATTTTTCTTGAGTTTTACAAATGCATCATACTCTTTGCCTTTAAGTTTTTTTGTTGTTACTTGAACAACGCGTAAAGGATTTATTGGGTTACCATGTTTTCGCAGTTCAAAATGTAGGTGGGGACCTGTTGAACGTCCTGTGGTTCCGACGTAACCTATTGTTTGCCCTTTTTTTACTCTCTTGCCACTTCTTATACCTTGTCGAAAAGATTTTAAGTGTGCGTAACGTGTTTCATAGCCATCTGCATGACGAATTTTTATAAGATTTCCATAGCTTCCAAGTCTTGCTGCGTAGATAACTGTACCGCTTCCCGCCGCAACAATTGGCGTACCACGTCTTGCCGCATAGTCAATTCCTAAGTGAGCTTTCCACTTTTTAAGAACTGGATGGAATCTACGTTTTGTGAAGTAGGATGATACTCTAGCTCCTCTCACTGGGCGAGCAAGTAAAAAACCTTCAACTTCATGCCCTTTTTCATCGTAGTAACGTTCATCGTCGTTGAGATAGATGTAGTGATATTTTTTACGCATCTCTATCATTGTCACTTTAAGTACAGGCATAGAGAATACTTTACCTAAACGATATTTTTGATCATAAACCATTACGAGTTTATCGCCGTTACGAATATCATTTTTAAAATTGAGGGAGTTTTTAAAGTTAGCGGTAAAAATTTGGGCTAGTTTTTTACTTTTTGTACGTTTCATAATCGTGTAGTTGGGCGAGCTAACAATAGTTGTAGCAAAAGCTTCAGTTTTTGTTTCGCTTATGATAGGAATCGCTTCAAATTCATAACCTTCGTCTGTTTTAAAAAGGTGAATTTGTAGTTCATCATTTAAAGGAAGAAGAACTTGTTCAATAGTATTGTTGGTGTCACGCATTATTTGGTAGTTGACACCTGCACGCATCTCTTCTGTAAGCCGTTGATTATCAACGTCTAAATTGTAATAAAGCTCTTTGGTTGGAAGGTTGTTTTGTTCTAAGAAGACTAAATAGGTAAGAGCATTTTCCCATCTATACCTTTGTACTTCGCTCCCAAAAACGGACAAACTCAGAAGCAAAAGTAAGAAAAATCGTATCATTAATGTTAGCCTATAATAAATAATTTTCAGAGATTAGCAAATTTTGGCTTAGTCTGAGGTTTATTTGCTATAATCGCAAATAGATTAACCTAAAGTAGTAGCGATGAAATATATTATTGTACTCATTTTTTTATTCCTTGGGCTCTCTGCAGGTGTTATAAAAACACCTATAGTATCGCTTGACGAAGAGAATCAAACAGCAACTATATCTATAGATAAAATTGACATAGGTATGAGTGGTTTTGCTTTTCATCAAATTGCTCCAGGGCATACAAGTATTTTAAAAAATGTTGTAGTCACTGATTTTGATGTAGAAAGTAAGACGGCAACACTAAAACTTATAGAGTTTAATGCTCTTCGTAACAACTCTTTACCGAGTGGAAAATGGAAGTTGGCTGTAGGAGATACAGTTGAACTTGCATTTGGTTATACGAGAGCACTTTTGGTAGCTCCTAGTGAAGAGATTTACTACCGTATAACAAAGAGTGTAAAAGTTCAGTGGGTACATCCTGACTTGTTTGCAACTGTACTCTCTTTTAGAGGACATCCAACACCTCTTAAAGAGGATTTTGAAGCGATGTCTATTGCTTCAAGTAGTGGACTTTTGTTTATCTATTTAGATAAAAAGGTTTATACTGTCGATATGCTAAGTATGAAGATTTTGAGTATTTCAGATGCCCCACTTACACAAGATAGTGTCAAACTTCCTTTTTATTCACGTGTAGAGGAAATAGATGCAAACTGGTTTGGTGAGGGAAGTGATGAGCTTGAAGAGTATGAACCACACTATTATGAACTTCTTGCCCAAAACAATACGAAAAATAGTGAGTTGTATAAAATTATTGAAGCAAAGCCTGAGTTGCATAAGCTTTTAGACAAATTTGAATTAGAGGAAAAATAGTGATAGACGCAAAACATTTAGAGCATTTTAAAGGTATAGTCGGTAGTGAAAATATCTATAGTGATAAAGCACACCTCATTGCATATTCATATGATGCTACACGTGAGCATTTTGAACCTGATGCTGTGCTTTTTCCTCGTAATGAAGAGGATATTAGTGCAATTTTAAAATATTGTAATGAGCATAGAATTGTTATAGTACCTCGTGGTGCTGGTTCTGGCTTTACAGGTGGTGCACTTCCAAGTGCTGGTGGAATTGTTCTTGCCATGGAAAAACATATGAACAAAATCTTAGAGATTGACATGAAAAATATGGTAGCTGTTGTACAGCCTGGTGTTATTAATATGGATCTGCAACGTGCAGTTGAAGAGGTAGGACTCTTTTATCCGCCAGATCCAGCTTCACAAGACTACTCTACAATTGGTGGAAACGTGAGCGAGAATGCTGGTGGTATGAGAGCTGCGAAGTATGGAATTACAAAAGATTACGTGATGGCAACTCGTGCGGTTTTACCAAATGGAGACATCATCAAAGCTGGAAAGCGTACTATTAAGGACGTAGCTGGTTATAACATCAGTGGTATTTTAATTGCCTCTGAGGGAACACTTGCAGTTCTATCAGAGATTACTCTTAAGCTTATTCCAAAACCAAAAATGACAAAAACAGCGATGGGAATTTTCCCAACAGTTACAGATGCCATGAATGCTGTATATAAAACTATGGCAAGTGGTATAACGCCGGTTGCTATGGAGTTTTTAGATAACTTGACTATTCGTGCAGTTGAGCAGACATTTCACAAAGGGCTACCAGTAGATGCTGGAGCACTGCTTGTAACAGATGTTGATGGAAACTTAGAAGATGATTTAGATTATCAGCTCTCTGAAATTAAACGTGTTTTTACAGAAAATGGATGTAATGAGTTTAAAATTGCACAAAATGAGCAAGAGGCAAAAAATATCTGGTTTGCCAGAAGAAATGCATCACAATCTATTACAGTTTATGGAAGTAAAAAACTTAACGAAGATGTTACAGTACCACGTGCCGTACTTCCTGAGCTTTTAGAGAGATTTTATGCTATTGCCGAGAAGTACAATATTCAGATTCCATGTTTTGGGCATACAGGTGATGGAAATGTACATACAAATGTCATGGTGGATGGTAAAGATCCTGAGCAGGTAAAAATTGCGTATCAGGCTATTGAAGAGGTTTTTCAAGCAACTGTTGATTTGGGTGGAACACTTTCAGGTGAGCATGGTATTGGGCTTGCAAAAGCACCATATATGTCTATGGCATTTACAGATGAAGAGATGAATCTCTTTAAGTCTATTAAAATGGCATTTGACCCAAATAATATTTTAAACCCTGCAAAAATGGGTCTTAACTAAAAGATGCATCCTTTAGTAGCCAAACTCTTTAAAGAGTTAAAGTTTTGGCTACATACCTTCGTTGACAAAGAACTTACCCTCTTTGCAGCGAGTCTTAGCTTTTATACAATATTTACTATTATCCCTCTACTTTTAATCATGCTTACGCTCCTTACATCACTTCCGAATTTTTCAGAACATTATGAGAGTGTAAAAGGATTTATTTTTTCAAATCTTATGCCTGTAAACTCTGAAGCTATTATGGGACATATAGATAATTTTTTAGCAAACTCTACGAAAATGGGTGTAATAGGATTGGTGATGATTTTAGTTTCATCTCTGCTGTTTTTTAAAAATTTTGAGTACATTGCAAATAAAATTTTTCATGCAGAACCTAGAGGTTTATGGGAATCAATTACTACTTATTGGACTATGCTCACTTTAACACCTATAGCTCTTGGTGTCTCTTTTTATATTAGCGGTTACATTGCTACATTAATGGCTTCTCACTCTCTCACGGAAGGTATAAATATTTTGCCCCTTATACCGTATATTATTATTTGGGGACTCTTCTTTGTTCTTTTTTTGATTGCGGCAAATGTAAAAGTAAATCCAAAAGCAGCGGCGATTAGTTCACTTATAGTTTCACTTGTTTTTAGTGTGAGTAAGAACTCTTTTATCTACTACGTTTTTGTCAATAAATCCTACACAACCATGTACGGCTCTTTTGCCATTGTGATGTTTTTATTTCTCTGGATATATGTTTCATGGATTATTTTTATATATGGACTAAAACTCTGCTACATAATAGATAGAATATATAAAAATAGAGCAACAGTAGAAGAGAAGTAAACGGGCAATATTTTCTTGTTTTATTGCAATTAGTGAAAACAAAATCTCTATAGCTAAAAAACTCCAGTGCAGTTTTATATTTTCAGCTTCTATATTTAAATACATCAAAAATTGAAGTAGTGCATCAAGTAGATTGCCAAGATGAAAAAAGTGAAGTAATAAAGAGAGTGGGTAAAAGAGTGTAAACAATGTGGTCAGGAGTATAGAGAGGGGATGATAAAGACTAAAGTTTTCAAAGATTACTAATGCATATGGCAGCATCATAATGTATACCCAAATTGGTAAAAAACAGAGTTTCCATAAATTTGAGCGTTTGTCATAGTGAATGAGGAACAAAAATATATAAAAAACGCCCGCAACACTTAGCCAAAGGCCAATGGAGAAGAGCAGAGCAGGAAAAAGGGCTAAAATAAGGCTAACTGCAACAAAGAGTGTTTCCATAGATATTATCTTTACACCCCTGTCATAAAGAATGAAACCTACTAGCATCATTACAAAAGCTCTTAGTAAAGAGGGTGGAGTATCCACAAAAAGCATATAAAAAAAGAGAACAAAGCCTATGATTAAGAAGCTATCACGTTTATAATTTCGATAGGGAAAGTAACGGTTTTGTAAAAATTTATAGGGATAACGAATAAGTAAAAGAAAAAAAGCACTGAGTAGTCCGAGGTGGAAGCCACTAATGGCTATAAGGTGGGAAATACCTAGACTAGAAAATTGTTTTTGGAGTTCGAATGATAGAGGTTTTGCAAGATAAAGCGCGTTATAGAGTTGGCTGATATTACTGTCTTGATGTTGCATGTCTATATTTTGGCTGACTCTTTCTCTTAAAGAGCTGTCTTTTTCAATAGAGAGAATTTTTCCGTAGGCAAAAAAACTTTGCAGATATTCCAAAAAACTTATATCTCCTGCCCATATTTCTAGCTTTAATTTTTTATCTTTGAGAGGTTCTAAATTTTTAGATGCTATTGTATAAAAGCTAAGTCCATCATCTGTTTTGAGTTTAAGGACTTGATAGGTACGATCGTAACCTTTTATAGTCTGTTTAGTTTTTATGTACTGTTTAAGAACTTCTACTTCTACGAGTTGAGAGTCAAATGCGGTAAATTGTTTGTAAGAGTAGTATTTAAAGCCAAGCGAGATTGAACTAATAAAGAGTAGAGTAAGTAAAAAGAGAAGTCGTTCTTTATTAGTAGTAAAAAGTTCAATTCTCTCTATCATACCACTGTGCTAGAGCACCGGTATATCTACTTGAGGTACATCCATAGTAGCAGAGCGTGTATCGACACTTTCATAAACTGTCTCAATACCTGCTGCATAACTCGGTGCATCAACAAAGCGTGTGAGCTTTTTCTGAAAAACAAGTTTCACATGCCCTGTCGGACCATTACGTTGTTTTCCTATGATAATTTCAGCATCCTCTTCCTCTTTTTCTACATACTGCGAGACAAACTCTTTACCTTCTGCTTTAGCAGCTTTTTCACGTTCTTTTTCCTCTTTATAGAGGTATACATCATCACGGTAAACAAAGAGAATGATGTCAGCATCTTGTTCAATAGAACCTGATTCACGGATGTCACTTAGCATTGGACGTTTGTCATTTCTACTCTCTAGTCCACGGTTAAGCTGTGAGAGTGCAACAATTGGAATCTCTAATTCACGTGCTAGCATTTTTAATCCACGAGAGATTTCTGAGACTTGTAGGTGTCTATCTTGACTTCCTATACCTTGCATAATTTGTAGGTAGTCTATAACTGCTATCTCTATCTCAGGATGTTGGTTTTTAAGTTTTCTGAGCTTACTTCTGAGTTGGTTGATGTTAACACTTCCCTGATCATCAACAAAGAGTTTTGCAGAGTTCATTCTGTCGATAGCACCGTTAAGATTACTCCACTGTTGGTCATCCATATCACCTACACGTAGTTTTTGTAGTGGGATAGAAGTTTGAATAGAGAGTAAACGTAACATAAGTTGTTCAGCAGGCATTTCAAGAGAGAAAAATGCTACACCTTTACCATTTTGTATAAGCGAGTTAACAGTGTTTAAAATAAAGGAAGTCTTTCCCATTGCAGGACGTGCTGCTACAATGACAAGGTCACCTTTTCCAAACCCTGTTGTCATTTTGTTGAGTTCGTGAAATCCGGTATCTACACCAACGAGAACTGAGTTACCTCGAGCTTTCATCTCTTTGATGTACTCCATGGTGTCAAAGGTCATTTTTGGTGCATCTTTAAAGTCACTGCTTTGGTTGTCTTGTGTAATTTCGTAGAGTTTTTTCTCAACTATATCTACGAC
Source organism: Campylobacterales bacterium (assembly GCA_016938175.1). Classification (GTDB taxonomy): domain Bacteria; phylum Campylobacterota; class Campylobacteria; order Campylobacterales; family Sulfurimonadaceae; genus Sulfurimonas. Next base: position 30,011 of record JAFGVE010000010.1, on the reverse strand, counting down.
ATCGGCTGAGGGTAACTCCTCTTCTACTGTTACACGTTTTATCTCTGTTGTAAGTGTAAGAAGGTGGCGTTTAAGAGACTTGTCTTTTATCTCATCTACATAGGCTTTTGTATTTGAGATAGGGTTGGCTGCAAGAATTTCAAGAAGTACTTGCTCATCAAATTTTTTAAGTATGATGAGTTCTTTTTTGATGAACTCTTCATCTATAGGTTGGTCTTTTTGCATGAGTTTTAGCATTGCTTGGTAGATATCTTGATGTGCAGGGAGGTAAAAATCATCTACTTTGAGTTGCGAACTGAGTTCATCAAACTGGCTTGGCTCAAAAACTATAGAGCTTAAAATAGAGCGTTCAAAAGCGAGGTTATAGAGGTTGTCTTGCAAAAAAATCCCTTTCATTCAGAAATAAGATGATTTTAGCATAATAGCTTTTAAACCAAATAAAAGAGTGGTGTTTATTTATGGATTATAATTTTTGAAATAGCTATTCCAGCCAAAAGGCTGGATTTAGTAGAGTGTTGTGTATGTAAGAATATTTGAGAGGGAAGAGATAGTATTTCCATCTATACTTTTAGCAGCAATATAGATTTTTCCATCTTTTGCAAGTGCTTGAAGATCTTCCCATTTGCTTTGAAGTGTTTCATTTGATGTAACTAAAACAGATACTGTATTTGTGTCCATTGTGATAGATGATGATACATAAATAAGCATCTCATTTGTTGTAATGTTACTAGTAAAAAGTGGTACATCGCCAGAATTTAGTGTGTCCGTCCCTGTGTTAGAGAGTATAAGCGTTGGAATATCTTGTGTATTTTGTGACACATTTGTGCTAAGTGTCGCCATATCGAGTGTAAGTTGTGCCATCATCTCTTCAGTATGGACAATTCTATCTGCCATAACACCTATTTTGTCAGCCATTTTTCCTATTTCACCTGCCATGTCCAGGATTCTATCTGCCATAATTCCTATGTCATCAGAGAGTTTACTAACAAGTTCTATCATTTCAAGAGTTATTGTTTCTGGAGTAGTGAAAAAAGATGCAGTTGCATTACTTGAGAAAAGTAGCGTAAAAGCTAAGAAGATTGCTGCGAGTTTAAGTTTCATAAGTTCCGTCCTTTTTTGTAAGTTTACATAAAATTATAACAAATATAATATGTAAATATACTAAAAGGGTTTTACTATTATCCTTTTGCCGCCATCTCTTCTACTTCATGTACAAATCTATCTACAAGTTCGGCTTCATCTAGGTTGGCAACAACTTCACCTTTTACCATCACAAGGCCTTTACCTTTACCATATGCTATAGCAACATCAGCGTGTGCTGCTTCACCTATGGCATTGACGACACAGCCCATTACTGAGACATTGAGAGGTGTTTTTATGTGTGCTGTTCGCTTTTCTATCTCTGCAACTGCTGTTACTAAGTCAGCTTCAATGCGTCCACAAGTTGGACAAGAGATAATGTTAAGACCATCTGGCATTGCGCCACTGTCTTTGAGGATTGCTCGGGCTACGTTTATCTCCTCTTCAAGCTCACCTGTAATTGAGACACGCATAGTGTCACCGATTCCCTCTAAGAGAAGTGTACCAAGACCTATGGCACTCTTTATAGTTGCATGAAAAACAGTGCCGGCCTCTGTAACACCTAAGTGAAAAGGGTAGTGGTTTTTTGGACGAAGCATTCTGTATGCTTCAACTGTTCTTTGAACATCTGATGCTTTGAGTGATATTTTGATATCTGTAAAACCTAAGTCTTCAAGATATTTGATGTTGTACTCAGCAGACGCTACCATACCCTCAGCGGTCTGTCCGTACTTGTTCTCAAACTCTTTTTCCAAACTTCCAGCATTCACGCCTACACGAACAGGAATATTTCTCTCTTGACACGCTTTTACTATCTCTTTTATACGAGATTTTTCTCCAATATTTCCAGGATTAAAGCGAACACAGTCTACTGATTCAGCAGCAATGAGAGCGAGTTTATAGTTAAAGTGAATATCTGCGACAAGAGGTAGAGATATCTGCTCTTTTATAGATTTGAGTGCAAGTGCATCTTCCATATCTGGAACAGCCACACGAACGATGTCAGCACCTGCAAAGTGTAAGCGGTTTATCTGCTCTACTGTAGCCGCTACATCGTGCGTGTTCGAGTATGTCATAGACTGCGTAGAGATAGGTGCATCACCACCAACAGCAACATTTCCGACGTAAATTTTTTTGGTTGGGTATCTTGTTATCATAGGAGCGATTGTAGCTTGTTTGATATAAAAATGGTATTAAGTTTTTACTCACACTTTAAAGTGTGAGATTTCCCTCTGATATAGTAATTGTTTTCATCTCTGAAGCTTCAAACATACTTTTAAAACTTTGAGATTCGTTAACATCTTTAAAAAGATCTTCTGCAAAAGGGTAGGCGAGCGTTTGATACTTGAGTTTCACAATAACATGATGAGGTGCTGTTGTAAAGTTAGTGCTGTTTATATCATAAGTAAGCATATCACTTCCACCTATAAAGTTCGAGTCTGAATTTTTTGCATTACCAATAACTGCAATGTCATTTGGTACGCTGTTTTTATCAAAACCTCTTGGAAGTAGACGGTTGTCTTTTATGTAACTAGCAGCACGAAGAAGAGTGTATGTTACTTCATTATCGGTATTTTGCATAACAGCTTCATAGATTTGCACTTGATTTTCTGCAGTAATTACATCGTAATGAGGTTCAAACGTAGAGCTATCTATGTCGCTATCTGCTCCCTCTATACTTCCATTAGTGTCAACTTTTCCTGATTCAAAGAGTGTGTTGTTATTTTCATCATAAAGTGTCAAATGAATAAAAGCACGACGTGATGGAAAGCTTGTTGGAAACTTATGTCCGGTGTTTATACTAATATTTACATCGATGCTAAGAGTAGTTCCATTTACTCTTTTATCTAAAGCGATAGTGGCAGTATTGTTTAAGAGTTCCTCAGTTCTTGTGAGAATTTTTGTAAAGTTCGCATTTGGATTTACTCCTAGAGCAGTTCTGTTTTGATTGAGAATGTCGAGCATTAGTTTATTGCCACCAACGAAGTTGTGACGTGCAAAATTATCCCGTGCAGGCAGGCTACCGTTATCTGGTCTGTTTGAGATAACTACCCCATCGGCTCTTTGCATATGACACTCTTGACAGCTTTTAGGGGTTGTGCTGTTAAAGTCACTATGTTCCCACTCGGTGTATGGCATCTGTTCTGGAAATTCACTCTCTGGCGTTGTTGAGTTTACATCTCCATTTGCATCTACAAAGGGAGTTTTTAAGTTATGACAAGCAGCACACATTTTTGACTCAGTAATATGCTGTGCATATGTAGGTGTATAGTTTAGAGTATTTTGCATTGGCGTTTGATTTATCGCTGTATCATTACTGTCACCGTATTGTCCATACATTTCTCTGTTACTATTAATTGTGTAGTGCCCAGAAAAGCCATCAAGCGTACCTAGGTTAGTAGCATCAATTTGATGACAAAGAGAACAGCTTACTCCATTCATTGCTTCATTAAAGTGTAGATTTTGTGGATTTAAAAAACCATCATCAAAAATTTTTATTTCATCACTTATATAGTGTGCTTCATAGTTCGCCATTGGTGCATGACATTTTGTACATTTATCATTTATTACATCTTCAATCTTTGGGTTACGTTTAAGTTCAGAAGCTACTTTTGCTCTCCAAAGTGGGTCCTTAGAAGAGTTTGCCATCATAGTGCCAGCCCAATCACTCTCAATAGAGACGTCTTCTTGATTTATATCTTTAATAGTATTGTGACAAGTAGCACAGTTTTGTGATCCTGAGAAATGTGTTGAGGTAAAAGATGTGTTTTCTAGTGTTGATTGAAGAAGAGGCTCATCAGATGAACCACCACCACAGCCAACAAAAAGTAAGGGTAGTAAAATAGTAATAAGTGTTGTATATATAGTGCGTTTGTGCATAGGATCTCTCGTGTTTGGATAAAGGCTAGTGCCAAAAGGCACTAGAAGAGGGGCTTTAGAATTTAAAGTCTAAGTTTGTGTAAACGTAACGACCTGGTTCATTAAGAACCATAATTGGAGCATTGCCGATTAATTTTAAGTCAATATATGTGTTACTAACTGCATATGTCTCATCGAAAATGTTGTTTACACCAAGAGTAATGTCAAATTTTTTGTTTACAGCATGTTTTAGCTTTGCATTGAGGATACTCCATGCATCAATCTCTTGCTCGCCAGCTGCGTCATCAATTTTGTCCCATTTTTGGCTTGCTTGTACTTCAAGTGTCGCAAGTGAGTTATTTGCATACTCATAATTTAATGCCACATTTCCATTAAGTGGAGTCATATCTGCTAGATTTTTACTCTCATTAGCCGCAGGAGAGTTTTTTTCACCAACTTTATAAGCAGCACCCATATCTAAAGTCCATGCATCTCCCATATATATAGAAGCCGCAAGTTCTGCTCCATATACAGTTGCATCTAAGTTAACAAATTCATAGGCTGGACTTGCTCCAGTAGGTCTGAGATAAATGTAGTTATGAAGCATTGAGTAAAATGCTTTTGCTTTGAGTTTAAAGCTTTCATTATCTGTTTCATATCCCAAGTCAATCTCTTGATTTGTTGTTTGGTCTAAATCTGGATTATTTTGAATACCCATTCCAAACCAGTAGAGTTCACGAGCATCAGGAACACGAGAAGCTTGACCTAAGGCAAGAAATAATTTGCTTGAACTATCAAGGTAGTAGCTTGTAATGAGATTTGCATTAAGTGCATTAAAGTCTTTGTTGAGTGTTGCATCTTTTGTTCTGATAGTTGTGTAGTCGTATCTCGTACCAAGCTCAACATCAAATTTTCCAAAGCTTTTAAGGAGTTTTGCAAAGATTGCGCTGTTGTCTGTAGTGGTAAGTGGAATAGAATCACTAATACCACTTACTGTACCTGTTGCAACATTTGTCATATAACTTTGCCCTTCCCATGTTCTTCTACTTCCATCAAGACCAACTAAAATTTCATGTCCTTGTAAATTAAAACTGTTTTTGAGTTTTATACCTTGCATAGTTGTTTTAAGCTGGTTTGTACTGTAGTTTAGAGTTCCATTGACTCTGTACATAGTATCCATTGGGTGGTCAACGTCTGAGTAGTAGTATTGAAGGTTAATGTTTTTGTATATGTCGCTAATGTCGTCAATATTGTACTCTATACTGTATATGTTTGAGTAGTCATAACGTGCATCCATACTTGAGTTTGCATAGAGTACACCATCACTTCTGTTAGCTGTTACACTCAAACGTAGCTCTTGATTTTCTAAAGTTTTTACAAAAGCTTTTACCATAGCACTTTTTTTTGTATATGCAGGTTCATCTTTGTATGCAGGAGCATAAGGGTTTCCTGCCCCTGTCAAGAGTTTAAAGTTTGCAAGTTGTTCTGTTAAAGTATTTCCATCACCATCTCTATATTGGTCACTTGTTTCAGTTGAGACTGTCGCACTCACTCTAAGGATGTCATTACCACCGCTTCCATTTGCACCGAATTTTTTATATCCGAATGAACCAAAACCAAGGTTTATTTCACCTTGTTCTTCTGCAGATGGTTTTTTCGTTGTGATTTTAAGTCCACCACTGAGTGTACCAAATGTCTCAACGTCATAAGGTCCTTCTATAACCTCTATAGTTTCAATTTGGTTTGCAACTATGTGTGAGACTGGTGGATCCATTCTATTTGGACAAGCACCACACACTTTTGTTCCGTCTACTTCTACTGAGATGTTATCACGTTTTTGTCCACGGATATATACATCATTGGCAATACCGCTACGGCGAGACATATCAATGCTTGGAACTGCGTCACTAAGTGCTTGGGCAACGTCTGCAGATGTTTGAGCTTTTTGTGCTACATCTGTCATGACGGTTGCTTCAACACCTATAGGAGCAAGTTGTACTTCTGCGGCAGAGAGAGCACATGCAGCTATAATTGAGAGAGTTGTGATTTTCTTCATATATTTTCCCTTTTTATTTTATTGATAGTCTGAGATTATATGAAACTAGTGTTACAAAAGTGTTAATTTTTATTTTTGCATTTGTGATAGAATTCGGCCATGAGTAAAATGGAAAAGATTAAAAAGACACTTTTAATAGCCTTAGGTTTTGGTTTAGCCACATATCTTTTGATAAATGGCTTTGCTATTTTAGAACAAGAGAAGAAAAAAGAGCAGCTCTTAGAGAGTGAGCGTAACGCTAGCGGGGAAATTCATAGTAACACAGTGGAGTGATCCATGTTGTCTTACTAAAACACTACAGTCTACACCAACAATATCTAGCTCAGGAAAAGTCGCCTCAAAAATTTTCAGTGCTTCTTTATCTTGAACTCCTCCGTAAGTTGGTACTATTACAGCTCCATTTACAAATAAAAAATTTGCATAAGTTGCAGGAAGACGCTCCTCTTCATAATAGAGTGCATCCGCCATCGGCAGGGTTATTAGTTTAAGATTGTATGTTTGTGCAAGCGTTTTTAGCTCTTGCTCCATTGCATAGAGAGCTTTGTAGTGTTCATCATTTTCATCACTACATTGAACGTACATTATCGTGTTGTTATTTATAAAACGTGCAAGTGTATCTATATGTGAGTCTGTATCGTCTCCACTGAGATAACCGTTATTTAAGATTAGAATCTCTTTCGCACCAAAATACTCTTGTAATTTTGCATTTACCTCTATAGAAGAGTAACTTGCATTTCTATTTGAGTTAAGCATACACTCAGAAGTTGTGAGGATAAGTCCTGCTCCATTGCTTTCAACTCCACCGCCTTCTAAAATAAAATCGCATTTTTTCATTGGTGCAGAGTAGTATTTTGCAAGATTTTGACTCATTAAATTGTCACGACTTGCTTCAAACTTACCTCCCCAAGCAGTAAACGTAAAGTCAAGAAGCTCTGTTGTTCCTTCATCATCTACACTTAAAACCGAACAGTCTCTTGCCCATGTATCATCACATACATAAGGTACAAAAACGATATTTTTATTTGGAGAGAAGTGCTTTTTCACTTCGTCTATATCGTAGCAGACAACAAGACATTTTTGATACTTTGTTATGGCGTTTATAATATTTACAAAGGTTGTCTGTGCCTCTTGCAGATATGGCGCCCAGTCTGTATTTTTGTGTGGAAAAATTATTTGTGTAAAACTTTGTTTTTCAAACTCTGCTATTAGTCTCTTCATTGTATAATTCCCTCATGGCTTATATAACACTCAATAAAAATCACTTTTTTTATAATCTTGACATTATCGCAAAACAAACTAAATCTAAAGACAAAATCGCACTTGTTTTAAAAGATAATGCATATGGTCACGGTCTTTTAGAGATGGCAGGACTTGCACAAGAGTGGGGAATTACAAAAGCAGTTGTTCAGAGCGATGCTGAAGCACATGCTATTACCCCATATTTTCAATATATTTTAGTACTAGCAGATACTCCACAAAAGTTTTCAGAGAAGATTCGTTATACAATAAATGAACTTAATGCAATCGAGAAGTTTCCAAGAGGTACGCTTGTTGAGCTTAAAGTAAATACCGGAATGAATAGAAACGGTATAGAGATGGATGAGTTAGAGAGTGCCTTAGAGAAAATTGAACAGCAGGGACTTATTTTAGAGGGAATGCTCACTCACCACGGGTGTGCAGATGAACTGGGAGATGTTTACCAACAGCAAAAAGATAACTTCGCAAAAATAAAAGCAAAAGCTCCACAAGGGCTTCGATTTCACTCGTGTAATTCTGCGGCTCTTTTTCGAGATGATGATTTTAACGAAGATATGGCGCGTGTGGGTATTGCTGCATATGGCTGTATGGATCTTCCAGAGGAGATAAAGAGTGTAGAGCTAAAACCTGTACTCTCTGTTTTTGCAGATAGACTCTCTAGTAGAGTTCTTCCAAAAGGTTCTTGTATCGGCTATGGTGGAACAGCGTGCTTAGAGCAAGAGAGTGTGGTAAGTAACTATAACTTTGGATACGGAGACGGTTTTTTACGTATCTGCTCTGGAGTTTTTACTACATTTGAGGGAGTTAAAATCGCAGGACGCATCTCTATGGATAACTCCTCGTTTTTTAGCGATAAGGAGAGACTCTGCATTTTTAAAGATGCCAGAGATGTTTCAAGTACAGCTCAAACAATCAGTTATGAGGTACTTACATCTTTAAAACCGGGATTAAAACGGGAGATAGTCTAAGAGTTTATTTTTACAATTGCACTTGAGAATATGACACCGTCTATTCCAAGTATTGCAAGCTCTTCTATCTCCTCCTCTTCTTCTATACGCACTAGAATTTTTGCATCCATCAGATAAGACTCTGCAATTTTTTGTGCCGTTTTTGCCAGCTCTTTTTTTACTAAAATATATTTCGCCCCTAAAGCAGAAGCATAGAGTAGTTCTGTGATATCTGCTACACCTAGTGCAAATGGAAGCGCATTAGTTTTAGCATAGTCGATGAGGTCAAGGTTACTCTCTAAAAACTTTATATAGATTGTTGCATTTGGTGGAGTGTGCGCGATAGCATCCACATCTGAAATATAATAAAGAGATTCATTCTGTAGAAATCTGTGTCCAAAAAATAGCATTATCTTCCCTCCTCTACACACTCTTTTGAGCAGTAGTATTTTCCGTTACTTAAAATTGAGTCATTAAGTTCACTATACACACCACATGTTGCGCACTCTATCATATCATTGGCATCAGCTTTTGTCGTCTTTGTGCTCTCTGTAGTTTTCTCTTTTTTTTGTGGTTTTGGTTTAAAATATAAAAAGTATATGAGGGCAATTAGAGCTGCAATTATTACATACTGCATCATAGTTTCTCTCCTAGTAGTAAATAGTGGCGATTTTGTGTCTCAATAATTTTGTGTTGCATCTGTTCAGTTGTATCAGCTAGTTCGTCAAAAACTTTTTCACCCTTGTAAAAAAGTAGTTTTGACTCTTTATTACGAAAGTTTTCACTAAGCTTTAAGAGCATTTTTGTGTCTGTTACTGCACGTGAGGTAATGAGTTCAAAAATTTTTGACTCCATCTCTTCAACTCGTTTTTTAACAACAGTTACATTTTCTAAATTTAAATCAGCCTTTATGAACTGTAAAAAACTTGCACGTTTTGCAAGTGGTTCAACAAGTGTTACAGCTGTCTGTGGAAGAGCAAAGGCAAGTATCATACCTGGAAATCCTGCACCTGTTCCTATGTCCATAAGTGAGTTGACTTTAGGTAAAAAAGCTACCGGTAGAACAGCATCAAAGATGAACTCATCGAGGGTTGCTTCATCCCTTGCACCAGTTAGGTTATGGATTTTATTCCATTTAAAGAGCTGTTCTTTATATGCTTGTACCTTGTCATAAAACTCTTGAGGTAGAACAATTTGCTCTTTTTCCAATTTGGCTTGTAAGTTCAAAGGAGACTCCGCCTTATAAAAATTTCTTGGGATTATATAGTTTTTTTACTTATACTTAAAAACACTTTATGCAGAGTTCTCTAATTACCTGCTATAGTTTTTGCCACTTTCTCTAGTGCTCTGTCTGAATATCTTATAACTTGTCCCCTCATAACACCCTTCATAGCTCCACCATAAGTTCCACGTTTATACCCTTTGAGTGCTGTAATGATTTGTGATTTGCTCATGCGTGAGACTATAGCTGATTTTCCAAATGCCCTTTTTTCAAAATATTGACCATGGCAAGCAAGGCATGAGCGAATATTTACAACCTCAAGTTCGTTTGCTCTTGAAGTGTATGTGACTGTTTTAGGAGTGCTTACTTTTGTAGTTGTTCTTTGTATGTTTCGTACTTGAGGAGTTGCTTGTATTTTTGCCTGTGCACTTATTTTTTCATTGAGCTTTTCAAGACTATCTCTGGCATTATTATATCCGCTCTCTATCGCAAGTTGATACCAATAGCGGGCTTGATCGTAATTTTTTTGTGTTCCCCAACCATACTCATAAGAAGCACCCATAATCCCTCGTGCAACACCTAATCCACGTTCTGCAGCCTCTTTGCACCATTGAAAAGCTAACGCATCATTTTTCATAACACCATGGCCCGCTCGATAGAGTTTACTGACGCGGTAGTATGCTAGAGAATCTGCATTTTCTTCTGCGGCTTTCTTATACCAATAAAATGCAGCATTATAGTCTCTTTGTATTTCATTACTACGTTCATAGATTTGTCCTATTCTAAATGCTGCATAAGGATGTTTTATTTGTGCTGCTTTCATATAGTACTCTACTGCAAGTTTATGATTTTTAGCCTTTCCTTTGCCATATTCATATGCAATACCAATTTCGTAATTTTTACGACTTTGATTGTATAAATTTGTTTTTGTTTCTTCATTTATTTTCTCTTCTACACGAGCTATACTCTTTTTAGAATAGTCATCATTGCGAGTGGCTCCTTTTTTAAAGTATTCGAGTGCCTTAGAGAAGTTTTTATTTGCTCCATTACCTGTTTCATACATCCAACCAATTATTCCACATGCATAGGCATCCCCTTGTGCATCTGCTCTCTCAAACCAGTGGCGAGCCTCTTTATAGTCTTTTGCTACGCCTTCACCCTTTAAGTAGCTATAGCCTACAAGCTTTTGTGCATAAAGATTATTTTTGTGTGCTAACTGCATCATAATTTCTAGGGATTTTTTACTATCTTTAACTGAATCGACGTTTTTGTATATGTTTGCTAAGGTAATCTGTACATCCTCATCCTCGTCGGCAACTTTTGTATACCACTGTATTGCTTCATGTATATTTGCATCTACGTAGTAACCTTTTTCATACATAAGACCAAGTGTACTCTGTGCTTTAGCATTTCCAACGTAGCCTAAAATATGGTAACGAAGTGAATCAAACCAGTTGAGGTTTTGAGGGGTAATGTTTGATTGTGTAAAAATATAGTAAAGAAAACCAAGACTCAAAAGAATAGTTATGAAGCTAGTAAGAGGAGAGAGAGGAGCACTCTTTTTTTCATCGAGCGTACACTCCTGTTGAGAAGGGATACTTTCATAACTTTGTAAAAGGGTCTGAAGCTCTTCAAAAGTTTTAAACTGCTTTGAGGCTTCATCTGATGTCATCCGTTTAATAAGTCCTTGCAGTGATGCAGAGTATGTCTGTATAACGGAGTTTACATTTAGAATACTCTCTAACATTTTTCCAAGTTCTTTTATGGACTCTTGAATAGTATTTTGATTAAATGCCTTATAGTCCGTGTAGAGAAATAGAGGCTCTTCATTTACACTGTTCAAGAGAATATTTTGTAAAGTAAGATTACTTGCCTGAAGGTCATGACGTTGTAAAATAGCAAATATTCTTGTTATTTTTAGAGCCAATCTTCCTAAAAACTGCTCTGAGAACAGGTTCTTATCATTATGGAGTTGTTCATCTAAAGAGAGAGCTTTATCTTTGATTTGTGTTGCTATATACAGAGTGCCATTTGTTTCTATGGTTTCATAAATTACCGGAATTGAAGGGTGACTGATGAGTTTTAGTTTGTCATATATTTCTTTCAGAATGCTTTTTTGAGAGCTAAAGAATTGGCTATTTGAAGGGTGTACATAAACTAAGGAGTCACTCTCTGTTTTGTAGTGGCGTTTTGCAATCTCTTTTGGAAAGTATTCATAAAGAGCAACTTCACGATTCTGCTTCATATTTTCAGCTTGATAAACAATTATGTTGTCTGTAACGATTTTCGTGGATAGAATATAGTAGTTTTGAATATGAAGATGCTTTTTTAGTGCTCTGTTTTCATCCATAGAAGTCCCATTTTTTTAATTATTTTATCATAAAAAATAATGAAATATATCTATTTTTAAAAAGATTATAAAGGCTAAAGCTTTATAATTTATAGTATCAAATAAAAAGATAGTGTAAAATTATTTCCTAAGGAGTCTGAAGTGCAGAGAAAACAAGTTCTTGAAATACTGGAAAAACTCAAAAGTATTCAGATAAAAAAAATGCAATTGGTTGAAGATGCTATACATGCGAAGGGTGTCTCAGAGCCAACACCAACGGATGAAGGAGAGTGTGAGTTTGGATTACTAATCCATAAACATGAAAAACTTCTTCACGAACTATTAGGTGTACAGTTTGAAGAAACATTGCTTGCAGATCATGCCTTGTGGCATAAAGAGTATGAAAAATTTGATGCTATATTTTTTCATAATAAAAAAGCAGGTTTTTTACTAAAGCTTGTAGGACGATATTTTGGCAAGTACGGCATTAATGCAGAAGAGTTTAAAGCTGCACAGATGTATCATGATAAATTGGCTGAAATTACAGGGGAACTACTGTATTACCTAGACGCTTCTATTCATAGGATAAAAGCTCTTCCTGAGCCTAAGTTTAAAGCCTAAGCAAATCTAAATTCTATAACGCTACAATTGCTATAAATTATTGAGGAGATTTTATGCCACTTTTAGATTCGTTTACAGTTGATCACACAATTATGCCAGCACCAGCAGTTCGCCGTGCAAAGGGCATGAAAACACCATCGGGGGATGACATTACAGTTTTTGACCTTCGTTTTTATGTTCCAAACGTAGAGAAAATGGATGGTAGAGGTATTCATACTTTAGAGCATCTCTTTGCAGGCTTTATGAGAGAGCATTTAAACTCAAAAGATGTTGAGATAATTGACATTTCACCAATGGGTTGTAGGACTGGTTTTTATATGTCTTTACTTGGTACACCAAGTGAGAAGAAAGTTGCAAAAGCATGGAAGGAGTCTATGCAAGATGTTCTTGATGTTGCTTCTAAGAAAGATATTCCAGAGCTCAATGAGTATCAGTGCGGGACATATAAAATGCACTCACTGAAAAATGCCAAAAAGATTGCCCAAGATATGCTTGATAGAGAAATCGGTGTTATGGATAATGAAAAGCTCAAACTTTCTAAGAAAAAACTCAAAGAGATAAACTCGTAAAACTTTCTATGTCCTCATTTAACGACGATTTACATAGAGAAGTTGCAAGTGAGGATGGCTCATATACAGCTTATTCAAGTGAATATAACGAGCATTATCACTCAACAAAAGATGGGGCTCTAAAAGAGTCATATCAAAAGCATGTTATTCCTGCGTATAAACTGCAAAAACAGAAAAATGAACTCTCTATTTTAGATATTTGCTACGGACTTGGTTTTAATACACTCTGTACAGTTTTATACTACCAAAAACACTCTCCTGCAACAAAAGTATATATTTACTCTCCTGAACTAGATGCTTCTTTAGTTGCATCATTAAAAAACTTTCACTATCCAGATGAGTTTATAAAATTAAGAGACATCATAATTGCTTTGAGTGAGAATGCTTTTTATGAGGATGAAATGCTTTATATTGAGATTTTTTTAGGGGATGCACGAGAGTATGTTCGACGATTTAAAAACTTTTTTGACATAGTTTATCAAGATGCTTTTTCTCCGAGTGTTAATCCTGTCTTATGGACACAAGAGTATTTTGCAGATATAGCTATGAGCATGAAAGAAGATGGAGTTTTGACAAGCTATTCGACTGCTCTTGCAACGCGTTTAGCACTTTACCGTAATGGTTTTTTCGTGTATCTCAATGAAGGAGAAGAGTTTAGAAACGCAACTATTGCTTCAAGGAGAGCGTTAAATGATTATAAACAAGTAAATATGGAACATAAAATTACTTGTAATCCAGAAGCAGAGCCACTGAGAGACTAATCATTTATAAGTCTTAAAAACTCTTCACCATATTGAGCAAATTTTTTATTGCCTACTCCATTTACTTGAAGCATTGACTCTTCATCATAAGGTTTTACATAAGCGAGTTCTTTAAGGGTTTTGTCTGAAAAAATTATGTAAGCCGGTACGCCGAGTTCGTTTGCTAATTCGCTACGTTTAGTTCTAAGGCTCTCAAAAAGTTCTTCATCATAGTCAAACTCTTTTTCTTGATGAATCTCTTTTTTCTTTACATTTGTTTGAAGACGAGAGGATTTTATATCTACACTACGTAGAGATCTAAGTACTTCAACTGCTTCGTTTGTTAGTTCTAAAATGCTGAACATCCCAAGTTTAAGTATTTTTAACTCTAAAAGACGCTCTACAATCACAAACCACTCTTTTTTACTTAAGTGCAATCCTATACCGTACATAGAGAGTTTATCCGCTCCATTCGCAAGAAGTTTTTGCTCGCTTGAGGCACGTAAGATATCTATAATGTAATTTTTTCCAAAACCCTGTTTAGTTTTATAGATTGCAGAGAGTATCATTTGTGCTTCTGTTGTAATGTCTTGACGCAGGTCATTAACTCCAAGACAGTTATCGCATCTTGAAATACACTCTTCAAGTGTGTCGTCAAAATACTCTGCGAGTTGCTTGTGGTAGCACACCTCACCGGTTGCATAACGATAGATACCATCTATTTTTTGTTCTAAATGTTCTCGGTATTCGTTGTTTGCAATATCGTGTAAAAAGTGCTTATGTTGTATGGTGTCGTTTGCGTTAAAGAGTAATAATACTTCACTATCTTCCCCGTCTCTTCCTGCCCGACCTATCTCTTGATAGTAATTTTCTTGAGATTTTGGTAGTGACATATGCACTACAAAGCGGATATCACTCTTGTCTATTCCCATTCCAAAGGCAATAGTTGCCACCATAATATTTACCTTATCATTGACAAAAATTTTAAAGTTATTTTCGCGTACTTCTTGGGGAAGTCCTGCATGATAGGGAAGTGATTTATAACCACTGAGATTTAAAAAACTCGATAACTCTTCGGCTTTTTTACGTGAGCTTACATAGATAATCCCACTTTCGTTTTGATGACGGGCAAGAAAGTTTTTAAGTTGTGCTTGACCATTGGCAACACGTCTTTGTGTAGAGATAAAAATATTTTTTCGAAATATTTTTCCTTTTAGTAAGAGAGGTTCAAACATTCCAAGTTCACGCATTATATCTTCAGTCACACTCTGCGTTGAGGTAGCAGTAAAAGCGGCAATATTTATCTCTGGAAAGTTCTCCCGTAAACGACCAAGCAGACGATAATCATCTCTAAACTCATGTCCCCATTGTGATATACAATGCGCTTCATCTACAACAAAAAAATTAAGTTTGAGTGAGTGAAGTAAAGCAAGGGTATTTGGATTTGAGAGACGTTCTGGTGAGAGGTATAAGAACTTTAATTCGCCTCGAAGAGCACTCTCTTTTATAGATTCACTCTCTTGAGGTGATTGTGCTGAGCTTAGCATTTGTGCATTTATCTGTTGTGCTTGCAGAGATGCGACTTGATCTTGCATAAGAGCTATAAGTGGAGAAATGACAATTGTGACACCCTCCATCATCATAGTCGGAAGTTGATATACTAAAGATTTTCCACCACCCGTGGGAAGTATCATCAGTAGATCATTGCCACTTAAAATTGCGTCAATTCCCTCTTCTTGAAGTTCTCTGAAGCTATTATGTCCAAAGAGGTCTTTTAAAACTGTGAGTTTTATGTCTATTCCCTAGTAACGTGCAGAGATGGAGTCCACCTCATCCCAAGTAAGTGAATTACTTTTTTGTTGATGTTTTAGAATGTGTGAAATGTAACGTGCAAACATATCAGTTTCAACATTTACACGAGAGCCTTTTTTGTAGTTTTTAAAGAGTGTCTCTTTCATAGTATGGGGAATAATTGTCAAGCGAAAGCTATCGTCCATAACCTCGTTAACAGTCAGGGAAACACCATCTATGGTAATGGAACCTTTTGGTACAATGTATGGGATATGTTTTTTATCTATTTTAATAAAAACGTCATAAGAGTTTCCAAGATTTTTGACATCTGTTACAGTCCCTATAGCATCCACATGACCTTGTACAACATGTCCCTCAAATCTATCACCCATCATCATAGCAGGTTCTACATGTACTTGATTTTTATAGTTTTCAAGGGCGAGGTGTTTTTGTGACTCAGGAGAGAGTTCAACCGAAAAACCATCAGAGTTTACATTCACAACTGTTAAACAGGCACCATTAATTGCAATACTATCGCCTAGCTTTGCTTTAAGTGAAGCTTTTAGAGTAAGTGTCACTCCCACAAAACTTTTAACAGTAGCTATTTCACGAATTAAACCTGTAAACAAATGCGTCCTTTTAATAAATTTAGCTCAAAAATTTTTTACAAAGATTCTCAAGTAAATCAGAAGAAATCTCGAAACTCACTAGAAAACGATTTTACCTTCGTCTTGAAGACCTCTGATAATCTCTTTTGCTTTTTCATGACCTGCATATGCAGCTTTTCTACATAAGTCGAGTGCCTTATCATTATCTTGCACACAACCTATACCTTGGTCATAAAGCAGCCCCAAGTTATAGTAGCCTTGAGCAAGTCCTCCTTCAGCCGCACGAGAAAAACAGATAAAGCAGCGTTCATCACTCTGTATAACACCAAGACCGTCTTTATAGAGAACGCCTAAGTTATTAAAAGCTTCAAGGTGTCCACGTTTAGCAGCTTCTTCATACCAAAATGCAGCTTCAGAGTAGTTCTGCACACAGCCAAGTCCACGTTCAAGCATGAGAGCAACTTCATACATCGCAGGAGGGACTTCACGTTCTGCGGCTGCAAGATGGAGTTCATGTGCTTTAAATTGATTGTGCTCGACTCCGCCAATACCATTTTCATAAAGAATTGCTAGGTTAAAAAGAGCATATGGTTGTTTGGCTTCTGCTGCTTTTGTATAAAGCTCAAGTGTTTTCGCTTCATTTTTTTCACACCCTTGTCCGTTTTGGTACATATAACCTAAGGATGTTTGTGCATCTGCATTTCCAGCTTCTGCAAGCTCAGTAAACAGTCTGAACGCTTTTTCAAAGTCGCCTGCATTGTATGCGGCGTTTGCCTCTTGTATCATATTTCTATCTCTTCTCTTTTCTATCTATCTTAAAAAGCGTAATTAATTCACTTAATTTTATGCAAATCATACACAAAAATGATAAAATTCGCATTAATGAAAAATTATAGATTTTGAGCTTTTAGCTAAAACATTTCATGACCTCATTCTCGAAATCACCTCCTGTGATTTCTGCGAGGGTTAAAAATCAGCTCTCATCCTTGAAAGCTTCTTCGATTTTTAAAATCCGGTCATAAAACATTTTAGCCAAAAGCTTATACTATCGAAGGGTTGCAGAATGGAAAATATGAGTTACGATGTCATCGTTGTTGGTGGTGGGCATGCAGGTGTTGAAGCCTCTCTTGCAGCTGCACGTATGGGACACAACACACTTCTTGTCTCTATGCTTGCAGAAAATGTTGGTGCAACTTCATGTAATCCTGCTGTTGGTGGTCTTGCAAAAGGGCACTTAGTGCGTGAGCTTGATGCACTTGGTGGAGAGATGGGACTTATTACTGACAAAGCAGGTATTCAGTTTCGCATACTTAATCAGACAAAAGGTCCTGCTGTTCGTGGAAGTCGTGCGCAGATAGATATGGACCGTTACAGAGTTATTGCTCGTAATGTTATTTTAAACACGCCAAACCTCTCACTGGCACAGGAGACTGTTGAGTCACTTATAGTTCAAGATATGGTTGTTAAGGGTGTAAGAACTGACCTACTCAATGAGTATAAGGCAAAAAAAGTTATCGTTACTTCGGGAACATTTTTAAATGGAATCATCCACGTTGGTGAGATTCAAAAAAAAGCGGGACGTTATGGAGAGGAGAGAAGTGAAGGGCTCTCTGCTTCACTCAAAAATGATGCAAAGCTTGATATGGGACGTCTTAAAACTGGGACATGTGCACGTATAGATAGCTCGACTATTGATTTTTCTAAGATGGAAGCCCAACCGGGAGATGAACTGCCAAGTCCATTTTCATTTAGAACAGATAGAGAAGAGTTTAGGGCGTCTAAAGAGCAACTTCCGTGTTACATTGCATACACAAATGAGCTTACACATGAGATTATCTCTAAAAATTTCTACAGAGCACCACTTTTTACAGGGCAAATTGAAGGAAAATCTCCAAGATACTGTCCGAGCATCGAAGATAAAGTAAGTAAGTTTGCAGACAAAGAGCGTCATCATCTCTTTATAGAGCCACAAACAAGAGACAATACTGAGTGCTACATTAACGGTCTCTCAACTTCGCTTCCACCAGAAGTACAACGTGAGATGATTCACTCTGTTGTAGGAATGGAAAATGCAAAAATAGTGCGTTACGGTTATGCCATAGAGTATGACTTTGTTGACCCAAGAGAATTGCGCCATACACTTGAGACAAATAAAGTAAGTGGTCTTTACTGTGCAGGACAGATTAACGGTACAACTGGTTATGAAGAGGCAGCGGCACAGGGAATCATGGCTGGAATAAACGCAGGTTTAGCACTGCAAGGAAAAGAACCTTTAGTATTACGTAGAGATGAAGCATACATCGGTGTACTCATAGATGACCTTGTAACAAAAGGGACAAATGAACCATATAGAATGTTCACTTCCCGTGCGGAGTATAGACTGCTGCTGCGTGAAGAGAGTGCAGATACAAGACTTGGAAAGTATGGATATCAGTTAGGACTTATTTCAGAAACTGAGTATGAGAGAATATGTAAAAAAGATGAGCAGATTCGTTATGGAGCGCAGCTGTTAGAAGATACAAAGTTCACACCAAACAAAGAGTTTAATGCGATGCTAGAGTCTATGGACGAAGCACCTTTAAAAGATGTCTCAACAGCACAACAACTTGTAGCTCGTAAAACTTTTGACATTCCTAAAATGCTCAAAATTGTACCTGAGTTAGAGAAGTTTGACCCGTACATTCAAGAAGAGATTTTAGTCGAAGGAAAATATGCTCGCTATATTGATAAGCAGAGTGAAGAGATAGAGCGTATGAAGAAGTATCTTAAAATTGAAATTCCAGAAGGTTTTGACTTTACAAAAGTGAGTGGTTTAAGTAAAGAAGTGCAAGAAAAACTTGCAAGTTTTTCTCCGCCAACACTCCAAGCTGCTATGAACATAAGTGGTATTACCCCTGCTGCTATTGAGATACTTCACATTTACATTAAGATGGATGCGAGAAATAAAAAAGCTTCTTAATAAAGAATAAGCGAATTAAATTCAAAATGTGTTTAAGATACTATTCTTAACAACTGATAGTTGTTGAGAACAGTTTGGGATAAGATAGCCAACTGTGACCTTTATAATTCGTTGAGCATCATTGGTGTTGAGCATGTCAGAATATTTTGCTACTAAATTTGTATCATCAATTACTTGCGCGGTTCCTGAAATCTTAACTCTAATATTTTTAGAAAAGTCTATACATAAAAGTGCAACATTGGGGTTACTCATAATATCTCCTAAACCATGAAAAATACCATTACCTTTATAGTCAGGGAAAATTAAATGTCTCTCATCGAGGACTTTAATCAATTTACCGGAACGAATACCTTTGAAGTTGACATTTGTATGTCCTTCTTTGTTTGAAGTGGCAAAAAAGAAGTATTGTAAGCTTTCAAGGTACCTGCAAGCATCATCTTCTATCACTTCTCGCTTTAAAAGGTTGACCCAGTGTTGAGCTTGTTGTTTTGTTTTATACTTTTCTTGAATGAGAGTATGTTCTTGTGTAAAAATATTCATTTTATCTCCTACCAATATTCTGGATATATTCTCTTACTATGTAAGTTATTAAAGATAAGTGCAACTACAGTTAATAACAGAGAACCAGCTAAACTGGGGAAAATAAGATAATCCCAGTTAGCTGATACTAAAAAAACAATGAGAGGGTTGGAACCTGCAGGTGGATGTACTGTGCGGGTTATCATCATTACTGCAATTGCTGTTGCTAATGCTAGAGCCATACTCCACCATGTATCACCAACAAAATGCAAAAATAAAAGCCCAATAAAGGTTGAGAAAAGATGTCCTGCTACTATATTTCTTGGTTGCGAGAATGGACTTTGAAGAAACCCAAATATTAAGACGCACGAGGCACCGAATGAGCCCATAATAAATAAATTATTATACTCTTGTGTTAAATAACCAATTAATGTAATTGCTATAAACCCTCCAAACCATGCAAATGCAATTTCACTCAGTTTTGCTCTTGGTGGTATTGGAGTGTTTTTCCCCCGAAACTTGTTTAGATAGTTCATTGATTCTTCCTATTTAGAATGTTAAAAACTGATCACCGTTTTCTATATATTGCGCCATGTCGGTCACACCAGATGTACCAGCTAAAGCTACTTCTTGCATTAGCATCAGTCCTGTGTTTTTTATAGACTCTTTTGCTCCAAAAACTTCTGCACAGCCTGTACATACACCTTTGATATTCTCTTTCAAATCTTTATAAAGAGAGTGTGCAGGATGATTTTCATTTTCAAGTTCGAAAGGCCATCTTGTCCCTGTACCTTGAAAAATAATTTCAAATATTTTGTTGCGTTGTTTAAGTTCACTACCCAGTATTAAAGCGTTGAACAAACGTCCTAATGCCTCTTCTGATCCAGATTGTGGATTAGAAAGTATTACAATTACCGTTTTACTCATAATGAGCCTCCATATATTATTACCGAACGTTCAGTAAAATAATTGTATCGTTTTTTTTATTCTTGTGTCAAGTACATAGTTGGATTTTATGTTTTTTAAGTAAAATTGTCAGTATGAAAAAGAGGTATATATATGGCTAGAACATCCAGTATAAGTAAAGAAATGCTTGTTACAAGCTTAGCAGTTGTATTTAGAAGACATGGATATGAAGGGGCATCTATGGCTGAACTTTCTAAAGAGACAGGTCTGCAAAAAGCAAGTTTGTACCATCGTTTTCCAGGTGGAAAAGAAGAAATGGCTAATGCCGTATTAGACTATGTTAATAATGTAGTAGAAGAAAATATTGTTAAACCTTTAGATAATCCAGAGATAACACCATCAGAAAAAACAGCTATATTAATTAAAAATCTTGAAATTATTTACAACGGGGGAAATAACTCCTGTCTGTATAATGTCCTCTCTTACCCAGTAAGTGAAAAAAGTCCTTTTGCAGATACGATTAAGAGGGCCTTTAATACATTAAGCACAACTATCTCTAAATTACTCCAAGAGTATGGAGTAGATGTAGAGAGTGCTGATGCAAAAGCTAGTACTATTTTGATGCTACTACAAGGTTCTTTAGTCCTTTGTAGGGGGACAGACTCTACAAAGCCTTTTGAAGATGCAATCCAACAGATAAAAAATATGATTACAATGGTACAAGCAAGTTAGAGTGATTGTTGTAAGTAGTAGAAAAGTCTTGGAACATAAGTAAGGAAGCACGATGAAACAAATAGTTGATTTTACAAGAGATTATGCTGCTATCTGGAGAGCCAAGAAAGAGTTCTTACGACCTGTTAAGCAGATTGAAGCCATAAGTTTTGATGACCTTGTTGGTATCGATAGACAAAAAAAAGAGCTCATTAGAAATACGGAGCGTTTTTTACAAGGACTTCCATCAAACAATGTACTCTTATGGGGTGCTAGAGGAACGGGGAAATCATCTCTCATTAAGGCACTGTTAAACACTTACAAGGAACAGGGTTTACGCATAATCGAGATTGACCGTGATGACCTTGAAGACCTCATAGAGATTGCAGACTTATTACGAGAACAGCCTTATAGATTTATAGTGTTTTGTGATGATCTCTCTTTTGAAGAGGGTGAAAAAGGTTACAAGGGACTCAAGAGAATTTTGGAAGGCTCTATTGAGTCCCCTCCTGAAAACATAAAGATTTATGCTACTTCAAACAGACGCCATCTCATTACAGAGTATCATAGAGATAATGAGGGAACAGCTGTAGGTAAGGATGGAGAGATTCACTACAGTGATAGTGTTGAAGAGAAGATTTCTCTGAGTGATCGTTTTGGGCTTTGGCTCTCTTTTTATCATGGTAACCAAAAAGATTATCTAAACGTAGTAGATAGCTACTTTAAAAATTATAAAGGCGATAGAGAGGCTCTTCATAAAGAGGCTTTGCTATTTTCCCAGAGTAGAGCGAGTAAAAGTGCCAGAGCAGCTAAACAGTTTTACAATAGTTTTTTTCAAAAAGGGTGAGCAGTAGATGCAAAAATATTGTAAAAACATAGTTGTACAAGCAGAGGATATAGACGAGAACGGGCATGTGAATAACCTACGTTATATGCAGTGGTTTGTAGATATAGCCGTAGAACACTCTGACAAGTTGGGAGTTGGATTTATAACTTTACAAGATATAAATAGAACATGGATGGCAAAAGAGCATCATATCTCTTACAAACTAAGTGCATTTGAGGGTGATGAACTTGAACTATGTACTTGGGTAGAGAGTGTGAAAGCAGTACAGTCGGTGCGAAAGTATGAACTGAAAAATAGTGTAACCAATAAAGTAGTATGTGAAGGTTCGACAAACTGGGTGTTTGTGGACTTTACAACTTTTCGTCCACAAAAAATTCCCAAAGAGCTTATAGAAAGGTATTTGTAAAGTAGAAAATTTATTAGCTGTTTAAATTGAGTTATAATAAGCAAAAATAGATGCTTAATATTATCTTGAAAATATATAGCGTTTGAATACATATGAGAGGAGAATAATATGAAACAAAATGATACGTTTTCAGAAGATGTAGTGACTAAAGAGTTTAGTAAACATTTAGAGACTTTAGAAGAGCTCTACAAGAGTGCAACACTCAAAGAGAAACATAAATTAAATGAGCATATTAGACACATTTTAGAGACGCATGTAGCTGTAGATACAAAAGAGTTGGAAAAAAATTTAAAATCATAAGTAGTAGTGAATGAGTCAACAAAGTAATTTAATATTTTTTACTGGAAAAATGGGGGCGGGAAAATCAACAAAATCTCAACAAATAGCACTAGAAAAAGGTGCAGTTTTACTCTCTGAGGATGAATGGTTATCAGCCCTTTATCCAAATGAAATTCACTCTTTTGATGATTATATCAGGTACTCACTCAGAATGAAGCCTCTCATTCATGGGCTTGTAAAAAACATATTGCAAACGGGTAGTGATGTTGTTATGGACTTTCCAGCAAATACACAAAGACAGCGAAAGTGGTTTCTTGATTTAGCTTTAGAAGCAGATGTAAATCATCAGTTAATCTATTTAAAAATGAGTGATGAGATATGTTTGAAACAAATTTCACAAAGACGAACAGAACAACCCCAAAGAGCCAAGTTTGACACAGAGTCAGTTTTTTATGAAACAATGAAGTACTTTGAAGAGCCACATGAAGATGAATTATTAAATATAGAACTTATTGAACGTAAGTAATTTTAAAATATTACAAAATGTAGTTACATAACCCTCATTTATCACATTTATAACATAAATAAAACTTTTCTGATTCACTAAATTACAAAAATTATTAAATAGAGGCTTAATTTTATAAGTAATTAAAAGTTGTTTTGTATATAATAGACCTTTAACAAAATTCACAACATACAAAAGTGAGCAAAAATGAAAAATAGTAGCCGTAGAGGTTTTATGGGCAAAGCATTTGGTGCTGTTGCTGGTGTTGGAGCTGTCGCTGCGCTCTATGCAATGAAAAAAACTTGGGATCCACTTCCAAGTGTTAAAGCAGCAGGATTTACTACTCTTGATATGTCTGCATATAAAGAGAATGAGTTAGTAACTGAAAAGTGGAGGGGAAAACCAATTTTCGTTTTAAAGTATACTCCTGAAATGATGTCACAACTTACAGAGAAACAAAAGGGAAGGACTATTTCAGTAGGTGGTTCTGATTATATGGTGACTCTTGGTTTATGTACTCACCTTGGATGTATTCCGAGTTATAATGCAGACGAAAAAGGGTTTTTATGTGCATGTCACGGGGGAACATACGATTTTACAGGTGATGTAACAAAACTTCCACCTCCACGCGGTTTAGATATACCTCCGTTTAAAATTGAAGGCAATACACTGGTTCTAGGTGAAGTTGGTCCAGAGTATTCACAAATGAAAGAAACTGGCATAACGCTGTAAAAAAGGAAAAAAATGGCACATTTTACAAAAGCTACAAGTGTTCATGACTGGCTGAATCAGCGTTTAGGCATAGACACTGTTCGTCGTGTAATGGCAACGGAGTATTGGATTCCAAAAAACATAAACTTTTTATGGGCTATGGGGATGGTTCTTGCAATTACATTTGCTCTTTTATTAGTTTCAGGTATTTTCCTGTTAATGTACTATCAACCAAATATCGCAACTGCATTTGATAGTGTTAACTATACAATTATGAACGAGGTTGAATTTGGATGGCTCTGGAGACATATTCATGGTGTTGCAGCATCTGTTGTTTTCTTGATTATTTACATTCACATGTTTACGGGGATTTATTACGGTTCATATAAGAAGGGTCGTGAGATGATTTGGATCTCTGGTATGCTTCTTTTTGTTACTTTTTCAGCTGAAGCTTTCTCTGGATACATGCTTCCATGGGGACAGATGTCTTACTGGGCTGGTATGGTTATTACTAACCTTTTCGCTGGAGGTTCACTACACGCTGATGGTTTAGTTGAATGGATTCGTGGGGATTATGTTCCTGCACAAGCTTTTTTAACTCGTTTCTTTATGCTACATGTATTGCTTTTACCTTTAGCTATTTTAGGTCTAATTGGACTTCACTTTGGTGCGCTTCGTATTCCTCACGTAAATAATCAAGATGGTGAAGAGATTGACTTTGAAGTAGAAGCTGCAAAATATAAAGCAGGTGATAAAGCGGGAAGTAAAGTAATTGCGTTTGTAAATGACTTCTTATCAAAGGATATGATGGTTGTTGCGATTTATCTTATTTTCTTCTTTTATCTTGTGTTCTATCACTTTAACTTTGCGATGGACCCAGTTAACTTTGATCCAGCAGATGGTCTTAAAACACCAGCACATATTTACCCTGAGTGGTATTTCTTGTGGTCATACGAGATTTTACGTCCTTTCTCTACTGATGTTGGTCTAATTGCCTTTGCTTTTGCACAAGTTATTTTTGTTCTTTTACCTTTCTTAGATAGAAGTCCAAATGCTGTTCCTGCATCTCGTCGTGGTCTTTTCCAAGTTTGGTTTTGGTTAATGCTAGTAGACATGATAGTGCTAACTGCAATGGGTAAACTTCCACCAGAAGGTGTATTTAGTACGATTGGTCTTTATGCGGCCTTAACGTTTATTGCGCTTTGGATTGCCTTGCCAATAATTACTATGTTTGAAAAAAAAGCGTAAGGGGTAGAACGTGAAAGAATTATTAATATTAGTAGTTGTAACAATTTTTACTCTCGCTACGTACTATCTTGTTGAGCCTTTTGCTCACTCTCAGATGCATAAACATGTTGAGAGTGAACACTTTGCTTATAATGACCTTCCAAAACTAACAGCAACTGGTGATGCCACTCGTGGTGCTGAACTAGTCATGGGTGGTGCTGGATGTACAGGATGTCACTCTATAGATGTAGCTGGTATGCCAGCTCCAATGGATGCGGTTACTGCTGCAGCATCTTATGGTGTCAATCCACCAGATTTAAGTAATGCTGGTGCAGTGTATGATGCAAAATTCTTAGCTGAACTCATTAAAAATCCTGCTCACGCACTTTTAGTAGAGCATAAATTTGATATGGATAAAGGTCAAATGCACCCAATGGTTGCCTTCTATGGTACTGGTGGAGATTTAGATCAAGAAGTTGCAGATATGGTCGCATATTTACAATCTATAGCTGTAAAACCAGAAGAGCTTACGCCAGCAATTGCATATGAAACAGTTTGTGGTAGATGTCATGCGAATCATTATGCTAAATGGACACAAATTGGTACTACTCCTACGTTTAAGTATGAAAAAGAGAGTTTAGCATTCCAGATTCAAGTTCTTGAGTATCAAGATTCACTTGTAAAATATATGGGTACTCTTCCACCAGATTTAAGTATCTATATTCGTTCTCGCGGTGAACATTATATAGAGACGTTTATGGAAAATCCACAAAATTATCTCAAAGGTACTGCTATGCCTCGTGTGGGTGTGAACAAACATGCTGCTGAGCAAGTTATAGAGTATCTAAAAGATTCTGGTGATGCAAAACGTCACGAGAGAGAAGAAGTAGGAAAATATGTGATGATATTTATGGTTATTTTTGCAATATTTGCTATTCTTTGGAAAAAACAGGTTTGGAGAGACCTACACTAATTACTCTTTTACAATGACTGCACTTTTGCTTTAACAAGAGTGCAGATTGTACTTTTTACCAAAAAACTCTTTGTTTCTACGATATTTATCTCATTTACAACAACTTCTCAAAAAGCTATAATTGCATCAAAATTTTCTAAAGAGTACTTATGATTAAAGAGTTGGCGCAGGATTTAGTGGACCTAATTTTCGATTGGGGATATTTAGGTATATTTTTACTAATGGCGGTTGAGAGTAGTTTTATCCCTTTTCCAAGTGAAATTGTTTTAGTACCTGCAGGTTATTTAGCAAGTCAAGGTCAAATGGGCATCTTCCCGATTATGAGTGCGGCTATAGCTGGATCGCTCCTTGGTGCATATATAAATTATTTTTTAGCACTTACACTGGGCCGAAAAATTTTGCAAAAATACGGTAAATACTTTTTTATTACTGAAAATGCTTTACTCAAAATGGAGAGTTATTTTGCAAAGCATGGGCATATATCTACATTTACAGGACGTTTAATTCCTGGTATTCGTCAGCTTATCTCTATCCCTGCTGGTTTAGCAAAAATGAACCTTGTCGAGTTTTCACTTTTTACTGCTCTTGGTGCGGGTATATGGGCACTAATTTTAACCCTTCTTGGCTATTTTATTGGTCAAAATCAAGAACTTCTTGAGAGATACTTAAGAGAAATAACACTGATGACATTTATACTGCTTATTATTATAGGTTATGTATACTATCGTTATCAAAAAAAGAAGGAAATATAATTATGATGAACTATATGTTTCAAGCTGGCTTTTTGGGTACACGAGCACCATTTTTTATGGATGTTGTTACTTTAATTGTTGCAGCCTTGCCTCTACTCATTTATGGTGCAATACTTTTGGCGCGTAAGGGATACCCAAAATTACATATGATTGCACAAAATGCTATTTTTGTCATTTCTTTAATAGTTATTGCTTATTTTGAAATTGGTGTAAGAGTAGGTGGTGGTTTTGATGCTTTTGTAAGTGATACTGGTGTCTCTCCAACTTATGCACTTGTAGTATTAGTAGTGCATATTATTATTGCTGTTGTGACACTGTTTTATTGGTCACTGACAATTATAGGTGCAAATATGCAGTATAGAAATAAAGAACTTCCAGGAAGATACTCTTTAGGGCATAGAGTACTTGCTATTAAAGCAACATTGGGAATTATTTTGACATCTTTAAGTGGTATATGGGTTTATTTACTTCTTTTTGTCTATTAAATTTAAAATAAAGGAAACAGTATGTTAGCTATTAATGATAAAGCACCAGATTTTTGTCTACCAAATCAAGACGATGTAGAGATATGTTCTCGTGATCTTAGAGGAAAGTGGATAGTTCTGTATTTTTATCCGAAAGATTCTACACCAGGGTGTACAACAGAGGCATGTGAGTTTACAGCTGCTGCTCCTGAATTTTCAGAGCTTGATGCAATTATTTTAGGCGTAAGTGCAGATAGTACAAAACGTCACCGTAACTTCATAGAGAAGCAAAATTTAGGTATTACGCTTTTAAGTGATGAAGATACATCGATGATGCAAGAGTATGGAGTTTGGCAACTTAAAAAGAACTATGGAAAAGAGTATATGGGAATTGTTAGAACTACACTTATCATTGATCCAGAGGGCGTAGTGAAAGCTGTTTGGGAAAATGTACGTGTCAAAGAGCATGTAGCTAAAGTACAAGCAGAGTTGGAAAGACTGAAGTCTTTATAGTTTTTAAATACTCAGAAAATTTCTGAGTATTTTATATTTAGTATCTGTAACGTAAGTAGAAGCGGATGTCTTGTGCTGTGTCTACGAACGCTCCAGCACCCATCATACTTTCACTAATCTCTGTAGCTGAACCAGTATCATTACCAAAGAATCCATTACTACCAGTATATTTGTAGTCAATATATGTATAGCGTACTTGCATTGAAAGAATGTCTTCTATTAATGGCTCTGTAAAGTAAACTTCATAAGCATCTCCACGAGCTGCTAGTTTAGAACCTATATTAGTATCTTCAGCATATGTAATACTTCTCCAGTATTTACTACCTTTGTTATACTCAAGTCCCCATCTTCCTTCAT
The DNA here is from genome assembly GCA_016938175.1 of Campylobacterales bacterium. GTDB lineage: Bacteria > Campylobacterota > Campylobacteria > Campylobacterales > Sulfurimonadaceae > Sulfurimonas. The sequence goes on along the minus strand of JAFGVE010000010.1, from coordinate 1,803 downwards.
CAGTCATAAATGACGGCATTTGTAATCCTGCCCAAACAGAGTAACCAGTTACACTTTCCCCAATATCACTACCAAGCATTCCTTGATCGGATTGTGGATTTGTAATATTCATCGCTCCACTTAAAAAGAAGAAAGTATCATCAAGATAATCACTAACTTCATTACCAATTCCACTAATAGTAAAGTTTGCTGTAATACTATGCATTCCACCTACTGTTTTCATTCCATTTATAAGGTAGGCTGGTTGTCCTGCAATCATTGTAGGTACTAAGTTTGCATCAATCAGGTTATTTGCATAGTAGTATTGTGTTGCAATTCCATATTGACCGTTCGTCCATGGAACAAAAATAAGTCCTGCTAAGTCTATATCTCCAATATCATTTTCATTAGATGCATACGCTGGGCTTGAAGCGACAACAGGGTTTCCACTACTTTGGTCAACTGTAAGAAGTTTTGCATTAGCATTTGTACCACCACGACCAGCACAAAGTTTTACATACATTCCATTAATGCCTGTAACATCTTCAAGAGAGAATTTTGAACTCAATCCATCAAATTCAACATTAATAGTGTGACCCATAGGAGAAGCTGCACCATCATCATCTCTTAAGTTAACTAAGTGACCATTTGTTGAAGGACGACGTCCTATACTAAATGTCCAAGGGATATTTGTTCCTAAGAAAGTATCATTTACATAAAGAAAGTATGCAGAACGTACTCTTACAACATCATCATAAGCGTTTTCATTTGTAATCCAGTCAAAAGTTTCCATTGCAGGATAATTAGAGTTCCAACCACTTCTTGCACCAAAAGCTTTATTGTATGCGAGTTGTCCTCTGAAACTTAGGTTGTTGTTTGCTTTCCAGTCCATATTGAGCCAGAATCTATTTGTCATAAAAGCATCATTTCCTTGAGTAGAACCGTCTGCCATTTTGTATTGCATATTATCAATTGCAAATCTATAGTCAACTCCAAATTTAAGGTGGTTACCATTTGTAGCTTTATTGAGTTCAGTGATGCTTTCTTGAATCTCATCTATTTGATCTTGAATTGGTTCTGCCTCATCCTCACCTTCATCATCAGATGATTTCTCAGGTGCTTCTTCTTTGTCATCACCCTCATCCTCATCGTCACCTTCGTCTTCAGATTTTGCTTCATCTGTCTCTTCATCTTTGCTAAGAGTTTGAGCCTCTTTTGCTTTTAACGTAGTTAGCTCATTTTGCATTTTCTTCATTTGAAGTTCCATTGCTTGTATACGTTCATACATGGATTCTGCACTTAGATTACTGCTTAATAGTGTTGCTGCAGCAAGTGAAATTAGTAGAGGTTTATTCATTTTTTCCCTTTTATTTTATTAAAAAGCAGTTCTTTAGAAGTGAGCTTTTTTTGATAAATATGTGATACTATACATTATAAAATATAAAACTACTTTTAAATCTCACCACTTGATATATAATTTTTTTTTATAGAGTAAAGAGTATTTAGATATCCATTTTTTTTCTTTCAAGCTTTTTTTAAATCTTTTTTGAATATAATTCGCAGATTTTTCTTCTGAGTAAAACTTACAAGAAAATATTCACAGATTGTGTCAAAAACTAGTGCGACTTCTTTTTTAAGAAGTATCGTTCGACACTCTCGGAGCCAACTAGTAAATTTCTGGCTTGAGATAAAGCCTTTAAGGATTACCCTATGGTAACTATGAAAGACCTTTTAGAATGTGGTGTACACTTCGGACACCAAACACGTCGTTGGAACCCAAAAATGAAAAAATACATTTTCGGTGTTCGTAAAAACATCTATATT
>JAFGVE010000009.1 GCA_016938175.1 Campylobacterales bacterium | reverse complement strand
CCTAAATCCTGTCCTCTTTCATAGAGTGCCTTATCGGTGTTAAACGCATCATCACCTACATCATTTTCTACATGTACTTCATTGTTTTCTTGTAATCCATTGCCATTTAAATCAACCCATCCTGAGTTTGCATCAAGGGTATATATCGTTGATTTATTGACGATAGTATCACCTGAATTAAGATTTGCTTTGAGTGTGATATAGCTTGTATCATTTGCAGGAGTTGTAAGACCTGGTGGGATGGTTATATTTTGTATAGGAGTGGTAGCATCTATTTCACCTGTTGTTTCATCTCTTACCCAACCTTGGATAATATAGCCATTGCCTTCTGTAAAATTTCCCTGAGCATCAAAACTGAAATCACCATTACGAGTGTATTTGTAAGTGCTTCCTCCATCAGGACTTACTACAAAAAATCCATCGCCTTGAATTGCAAGGTCAGTATTTTTATCGGTTGTTTGGACTGAACCTTGTTTAAAGATTTTTGTTACAGAGCTTATTTGTGTTCCAAGACCTATTTGCATAGGATTTTTACCGCCAAGTTCCCCTTGAGGAGCTGTAGCTATTTTTGCTGTTTGGCTTAGTAAATCTGAAAAATTTGCTCTTGAGTATTTAAAACCAACTGTATTGACGTTTGCGATGTTATTACCTTCAACGTCCATTGCTATTTGATGTGCTTGTAATCCGGTTACGCCGGCCCAAAGTGATCTCATCATGTTACATCCTTTACATTACTCTGTTTTTATTGTAAGCAAAAATCATTCCTATGCTTTCATATTAATTGCATTTTTAATCATTTGATCGCTTGTAGTTATACTTTTTGAACTTGCATCAAAAGCTTTTTGCATAACGATAAGCTCAGTTAAAGCAGTAGCCATGCTTACGTTGCTACTCTCAAGCCTGTTAGAATATATTTGGCTTCCTAAAATAGGATTTCCATTCGCATCTGTATAAAAGATAGCTTGTCCACTATTGGCGGAAGTTGAAAATAAAGTAGAGGTAACTTTTTCTAAGCCTTGGTCATTCATAAAATGATATATAGCAATTTTTGCTACAGGGGCACTTCTTCCATTTGTAAATTCAGCGATGACATTTCCTCTCTCATCCATGCCATATGCTTTGAGTAAACCCTCTACATAGCCATCTTTTTCAGAATACCTTGCTTTATCCAAATCAACATTGGAAATCATGCCATCATAGCCATTAGAAACAATGACACCATTTTCTTCAGCGTAAGGAGTTCCTATATTTATTGTTAGTGGTGTTCCTGAATTGGAGAGTGTAGGCATATTGCTTACTAAGAGTTCACCTGCTCCTGAAAATGTGGCATCTCCACTTTGTGAATCAATAATTTCATAAACTTTATTTAATCCCAAATCTACTTTATATAAAGTAGGATCATAAATTTTCGTAACTTGATTTGCTTCCAAATTTACATCGTAAAGAGTTGGGTCATAGGTAACATTTGGGTCGTAAGTTTGTATCTCATAATCTTCATAATAGCTGAGTATCTGTATCTGTGCATCCCAAGTAGTTTCAAGTGTTGATTGAGGAACGCTTTTTGTAAATGTCATATCAATAAAGTTTTTTTCACCCTCTGGAGAGATGATTTCTGTTGTAAAATGCTCTACATTGGGTATCTCTTGTTCTGTTTGTAGCTTTGCACTTACACTTATGTTAGTTGCAGTATCAAGTGAAGATATATCACTATCACTAAAACTCCACACAAGGGTACTATCAGTTTCAGAAATAGGGCTTAATTTTGCTGAGATGTTAATACTCTTTCCATTTTCATCTGTCACACTCAAGATAACTATATCTCCGCTTTGAGGATTTTGTAAAGCAGATGTATTAGCAATTGTTCCACTTATGCTTAAAGTTTCATTTGTTGTATCAATGATAGGTGTACCTATATCAAGTGTGTCCAAATCAATTTGTGTATTTCCTACATTTATCTTTGGATTTAAGTTTGCTTGGTATTTCACATAAGTCGTTGCTTCAGGGGGAAAATACAATATATCAGGGAGGTTGATTTTAGATTGATTCTCTACGTTTGAAAGTGTTATGTCCTCTAGGGCACCAATACTATAAGGAGTTCCAAGTTCTCTTGTGTTAGAAACTTTATAATAGGTTCCAAACTCATTTAAAATTCTATCACTAAGTGTTGTTGTAGTAATATTTCCTCCCAAAGTTCCTAGAAGGTAGTTGCCGTTTGCATCAACTAAATTGCCATCATAATCTACACTGAATGCACCAGCTCTTGTGTAGTAACTTTGTCCCTCAAGCCCTTGGACACCGAACCATCCCTCTCCTCCAATAGAGAGGTCAAAAACATTATCTGTATTTTGAAAAATACCCTGAGACATATTGAGCGAAGTTGTTTGTGCTCTACTTCCAAGTCCTTGACTATTTGCAGTTGGGTCAAAGTAGGAATTTGCAAGGGTTGTTGCAAAAACAGTAGAAAATTCTGGGGTAGCCCCTTTGTATCCAATAGTGCTTATGTTGGAGATATTATCAGCCCAAACATCAAGTCCAAATTGTTGTGATTTTATACCAGAGATACCATTATAAAATGAACTATTCATATTTTATGTCTCCTTTTTACTGAACAAGTCCAGTAAAAATTCCTCTCACTGAAGCTTTTGCTTTGCAAAGAAAAAATCACGATTTTCTCCTAGAAATACTCGACAATATAGTCCATCGGAACATAAGAAGAGCCTAGTTTCATCAAAGGAGTACCATTTTCATATCTTACTGATTCTATAGGGTATATACCAAATTGTGTCTCTTGTTGTTCATTGTCTGCATCAAGATATTCAGCTTTTACACTATAGTATCCATCTTCTTGGATCTCATTATCATCACTATATCCATCCCATTGGAATGCTAAAACGCCGCTTTTACCGACTTGTTCTTCGAGTGAAACGGTTTTAATGAGATTTCCATTTTTGTCTTCTATGGTAAGTGTTCCTGATTTTATCTCTTTTTCAAAATAGACTTCAAACTGCGCAAGGCCATCTTCTAATGTAACAGCATTTGACCCAAGAGATGCCATTTTGCCTATGGATCCAATAGCTGTCATATCCATACTAGCACTCATCTTATCTACGAGTTCTTGCATTGTTTCATTCATATTTTCAGTGGACTCTAGCGTTGCAAGCTGTGAGGTTTGTGTAAGGATTTTTTCACTATCCATAGGTTCAGTTGGGTCTTGGTATTGAAGTTCAACTAAGAGGAGTTTCAAAAAGGCATCCTTGTCTAATGCGCTATCTGGGTTCTCATAACTATTAGTAGCTGTACTGGTTAGTGCACTTACATCTTGATATTGTGAATAGTCTTTTATTATATCGCCGTTTGCCATGATTTATCCTTTATACATATTGAGGGACAATAAGTTCGATACTTGTACTTGTCTCTTCTTCTAGTTCTTCAAAAAATTCCTTATTCGTAGAAGAACTATTTTTGCCTTGTTCATTGTTACTTTGTCTTTGATCTGAAAAGTTCATTTCTAAGTTCGTAAAACCCATATTTACCAAAGAGTTTTTAAATTCTGCTTGATTTTGGGTAAAGAGAGTCATTGTATTTGTATTTGAAGTGATATTTACATGTAGGTTATTACCACGTGTAATAATAGTAACATCAACTTCTCCCAAAGCTTTTGGATTGAGTGCCATTTGCACCTTCATAATAGGTGGTTTGTACTGTTCTATTTTCTCTCTCAAATCATCCGCAAAAGAGCTAAAAGTTTCTCTTGTAGAAGCTTTTGGAGTTAAATCTTGTTTTGAAGTAATTTTTGTTTCTGTCTTATTTGTTATGTTTTCTGTTTTGATTTCACTCGTATCTAAAGTTTGATTTTCGTTATTTTGTTTCTCTTGATTAGGTGCTTGATTCAAAGTTTGTTCCGTTTTTGTATCTATTTTACGTTCATTTTTTAAGCCATCAAGCATGATTTCACTCAAACCTTTTTTGTTTGGTGTTGGTTCTATCTTAACTTCATTGACTCTTGTTTGAGCTACCTCTTTGAGTACAGGTTCTTCAATTTCATCATTTGTACTTGTCTTTTTCACTTCCACTTTTTCTTCTTTTTTTACTATGACCTCTTTTGGAAGTTCTTTTATATTTTCAGAGATTTTTACTTCATTGCTCGTTTTTTTCACTTCCACTTT
>JAFGVE010000001.1 GCA_016938175.1 Campylobacterales bacterium | reverse complement strand
GCATCTAAGCCTCTTCCTAATTTCTTTGACTTCATCACTTCATAATCGCCTGTGCTAAATTTTGATATGCAATAGATCCGCTTGATTTCACATCATAGAGTATAGCAGGCTTACCAAATGATGGGGACTCAGCAAGCTTTACGTTTCTTGGGACTACTATATATTTATCAGCACCATCCTTAAAGAGTTTTCCTTTAAAATGCTGTCTCAAATCTGCAAAAACTTGTTTAGAGAGATTGTTTTGTGAACTAAACATTGTTGGTATAAAACCTTTAATGCTTAGCTTTGGATTAATCGATTTTCGTACAAGTTTTACTGTATTTAAAAGTTGTGCCAAACCTTCTAGTGCGAAAAATTCGCACTGAATTGGAATAATAACAGAGTTTGATGCAGAGAGTGCATTGATCGTCATAGGACCAAGTGCTGGTGGAGAATCTATAATAATATAATCATAATCTTTTTGAACATTAGCAATTGCATTTTTGAGTACTAGCTCTCTGCCACTGCTTTTACTCGCGTCATAATACTCTTTTTCAATTCCTACAAGACCGATATTTGATGGTGCTAAATGTAGTGTTGGGAGATCTGATTTTAAAATTATCTCTTTGAGTTTTTTTGTTCCGATGAGGACATGATAGATATTAAATTCATAGTCATTTCTATGAAATCCAAGTGAGGTTGTAGCGTTTGCTTGTGGATCAGAGTCTATTAAAAGGACTTTTTTTTCAGCTACAGCGAGCGAGGCAGCCAAATTTACTGCTGTTGTTGTTTTACCTACACCACCCTTTTGGTTTGCAATTACAATTATTTCGCTCATCTTAGACTGTATATCCTCTCACCATTAATTTCCAAACTTCCATCGCTCTGGAGAAGTGCATCACCAAGGTTGATTTTCTCACCTTTTACATGGGTATAAAAATCTTTATTGTGATGAAATTCTAACTTATAATTACTAAAAACTTGCTTCCATAACACTTTTTTTTCTAGATTTTCAAAGTAGCGTTTGAGTAACAGAAGTCTCTCTATATCAATATCTAGTCGTCCAAAACCAATAGGGGCTCTCTTTATATTTAATCCAAAGCCACAAACTATATCTTGACCCACTACAGTAGTAATCATACCGCCTATTTTAAGCTCTCCTACATAGAAATCGTTTGGCCATTTGAGCCACACCTTTGATCCAAACAACTGGAGAGTCTCTTTTAAGATATAGGAGTAATAAAGAGATGCAGATTCAATTTTTAAATCATCTACAAGAGAAGAGAGTGGTAGAGAAAAAGAGACAAACATATTGCCCTCTTCTGTATGCCATCTGTTTCCACGACTTCCCACACCATGAGTTTGTATATCACTCATGACACATACAGGCGAGAAAAGTTCTTTGTTTTTAAGCTTCTCTTTGAGATATAGCTGAGTAGAGTCTACACTTTTAAGAGAAATTATCTTCAAGTGTTAATCTTTTACCGTTAATGTAAGAGATAACATCCATCTCTTTTTTAGAAAATGGCTGCACCGTATAAATTCTCAGTGAATCCTCTTTGCAGTTTACAACAATCGAATCTTTATCTATTGCAACAATTTTGCCACCCTCTTGGTGACTACCACTTTTTTCAAAAGCAATTTTTTTGAGTTTGAGCCCGTTTTTTAGATAAACTCCAGGCCATGGGGTAAATGCTCTATATTTATTAAATATAATTGCTGCATCCTCAAACGCAACCTCACCATCTAACTTTGTGATTTTTTTACAATGTGTTGCATCTTTCTCGTTCTGTTTTTGAGGTGTATAGCTTTCAAAGTTTGATAACACGTCTAATGTAAGTCCCTTAGCCATAAAAGTCAACTGCTCAAAAAGCTCCTCTGCCATCATCTCAGAGTCAACTTCACATCTGTTGATTTTGAGAATATCACCAGTATCAAGTCCCTCTTCCATAAGCATTGCTGTTACACCAGTATGCGAATCACCATTTAATAGTGTTTGCTGAATCGGGCTTGCTCCTCTATACTGTGGTAATATTGAAGCATGAAGATTAATACATGGTGCATGCTCTAGGATCTCTTTTGGCAGTATTTGCCCATATGCCGCTACGACTACATAATCACATGCTATCTCTAAAAAATCACTAATAGCCTCTTCTTCTCTGAGTCTTTTGGGTTGGTACACCTCGATATTGTTCTGTAGTGCTACACTTTTTACACTCGAAGGTGTTAATATTTTTTTTCGCCCCACTGGCTTGTCTGGCTGTGTATACACTGCTACTACATTAATAGTAGGTTCCGCAATAAGCCCAGATAAAATTTCACTTGCATACTCTGGAGTACCCATAAAGACTACATTCATTACTCTACCTCTTTGGAAAAAAGAGTTCCACCATTATGGCACTCTTCTAATAAAAATGATTTTGCATCACTTAAATCAAATCCACTTGCTAAAAAAGTATCTATACCGGCATCTAATAGATAAGAAGCGGCTTTTAACTTTGTAACAATACCTCCCGTAGCAAAGATAGAGTTTGGTGTAACCTCTGCAGAGAGCTCTTGCGGAGTGATACTGTGAACAATTTTACGAACTTTGGCGTTTTCATTTTTACGAGGATCACTATCATAATATGCATCAATATCTGAAAGTATTACCAATCTATCTGCATCCATATGTTTTGCTATATATGCAGAGAGCTGATCATTATCGCCTACCTCAAGCTCATCTGTAGCTGTCGCATCATTTTCATTAATAATCGGTAATGCCCCATTTACTAAGAGTGTGTTTATTGTATTTTGTATACGAGAGATGTCATCCTCTTTTCTGAGGTTTGCTGCAGTAACAAGTACTTGAGATGTGATAACCTCATATTTTGAGAATTCATAAGCATATTTATGCATGAGTACTGGTTGTCCTATTGCAGCTAATGCCTGTTTATTTGCCAAGATACTACGATCAAGTGCGAGCTGTGTATACCCAGCGGAAACAGCACCTGAAGAAACAAGGAGTACTTCGTTTTTTCTTCGAAGCTCCACTAAAAACTCTACAAGCCCAGCCAATCTCTCTAGAGCAATAGTACTATTTTGGGTAAGTACCGCACTTCCTACCTTCACCACTATGCGCATCTTAGCCTCTGTCACTCTTTACAAGATTAAAAAGAGCATTTTTTAAAGGTTCTATATTTTTATGTGTTGCAGAAGAGATAGGTACTACAAAATATGGCTTTTCTCTTTCGTAACCTAACTCTTCCTCAGCTGCATCTTGTATAAAAAAAGAGAGAGATTCATCAAAAGCAAACTCTTTACTTGCTTCTTTTGGCTTTAAGTCTAAAAGCGATAAAAAACTATTTACAAGTTCATTTATCTCATCTGGTGCAATAACATCACAGCGTGTAAGTGCTATTGCATATTTACTCTTTGCAAGCACTTGAGAAAATGAGGCTATCTCCTCTTGTAATACTTCTATCTGCTCTTTGAGCTCTCTGTAGTTTGCCAAATCAACCATATAGAGTAAAATTTTTGTTCTCTCTATATGACGTAAAAATTGGATTCCTAAACCTTTTCCCTCATGAGCACCACCAATAATTCCAGGAATATCTGCCATTACAAAAGACTCGTAATCACCAATATTAACCTGACCTAGCTTTGGTGTTAAAGTAGTAAACTCATAATTGGCTATCTCTGGTTTTGCATTTGATAGTGTTGAGATTAGTGTTGATTTTCCTACATTAGGAAACCCAACAAGACCAACATCAGCAATTAACTTCAAATCAAGTTTTATAGAGCGTGTCTCTCCCTTTTCTCCAGGTTGAGCATATGTAGGTCTTTGATTTGTTGGAGATTTAAAGTGAGTATTACCAAGTCCGCCCTTTCCACCCTCTAAAAATTTCTCTTCTTGACCATCTTTGAGCATATCAAAGAGCACTTCGCCACTTTCGCTATCGATTACCTGTGTTCCCGGTGGTACAGTTATTACTTTTTTTGCTCCTGACTTTCCTGTCATATTCGAGCCTTCACCAGGTTTACCATTATCAGCTTTTATGTGCATTTTTCTTTGAAAATGAGAAAGGGTGTGTGTATTGTTATCACAACGGAACCAGATATCTCCGCCCTTTCCGCCATCTCCACCATTTGGACCACCATTGAGTACAAACTTTTCACGACGAAAAGCAACACACCCCTGCCCGCCTTTTCCTGAACTAACTGTTAATTCAACGCTATCTGTAAACAAGTGAACTCCTCACATCTATCTCTCAAATCAGAGATATACTAATTAGAGGTCTCTGAAAAATCTCACGACCTGATAATAAAATATTGCTATATGCACAAGTGGTGCAACAATAAAAACTAAAATACTTAAAAATAATTTTAAGAATAAAGAGACTGTTAAATATTTTTGTTGTTATGTGGAACGGCTATGCTCCGAAGTGCAGAAAACAACTGAGGAAAACCTCAGTTGTGCAGAATTATGCAGCAGCTATTACTGAAACTTGCTGACGCTTTTTATCTTTACGCTCGAAAGTTACAACACCCTCTATAAGTGCATAAAGAGTATGATCTTTACCCATACCTACATTTTTACCTGGGTGGATTTTTGTTCCACGTTGACGCATGATGATGTTTCCTGGAACAACAACCTCTCCACCATATTTCTTTACACCAAGTCTTCTACCAGCTGAGTCACGATTATTCTGTGTACTACCTTGACCTTTCTTATGTGCCATGTTCTTCTCCTATGTAAGTTTAGCTTATGCAGCTATTTTCGTGATTTTAACACGAGTGAAGTCTCTTCTGAAACCACGTTTAACTTTGCTATCTTTACGACGACGCTTTTTAAAAGTAACAACTTTTCTATCACGACCTTCTCTGATAACTTCAGCAGTAACAACCGCACCTTCTACAAAAGGTGTCCCAACTTTAAGTTCACCAGCATTTACTGCTAAAACTTCTTTCATCTCTACAACGCTACCAGCTTCGAGTGACATTTTATCAAGTGATAACTCATCACCTTCAGAAACTCTATACTGCTTACCGCCATTTTTTATAATTGCGTACATTTACGGTCCTTAAACTTAAATATGTGTGTATGTATTTCTACAAAAAGTCTGGAATTATACCCACATAAGCTTTAAGTTTTATTTAATGCTTAGGTTTTTTCCACTTATAAAACAGAGAAAGAGTTAAATAATAGAAGAAACGCAACAGAAGTAGCACTAAGTAGACGAAAAAAGTATATACAAAAGGGTGATAAAAATTTCCTCTTTCAATCCAATGAGCGACTCTGCTCATTGGATCACCAAGCAAATCTGGATGAATCAGAAGTGCAAACACTACAAGAAGTATAATATAAATAGCAAGTTCTCTAGTGAAAACTCTTACCATTTGCTTACATCAAACCTCTCATCATCAGATGCCAGTACATTGGCTTGAGCATATAAAGGTCAAATGCCCACCACATCCATCTAGGCTCTTCTACTGCAAGAGGAAATGATGGTGCTGCACCTTTGTAATTAAATTCAGCAAGAATTATTTTTCCATACTGAGTCTTAAGTGGACAGACTGTGTAGCCATCAAAAAGCTCTTTAGGTTTTTTACCTTCCATCTGAGCAATAAGATTTGCTGCCATAATCGGAGCATGGTGACGTGCTGATCCTCCTGTTTTACCGATAGGAATACCACAGATATCACCTATTCCAAATACATTAGAGTAGCGGCGGTGCTGGAGAGTCTCTTTGTTAACCTCTAACCACCCTTTTGCACTTCCTTGTTGCCATGCTAGTGGTGAGTTTGCAACAGTATCTACAGCCGCCATCGGAGGTGTAATATGAATAAAGTCATAGTCCATTTCGACTCTATCAACTTTTGTAATTATTTCATACTCTTCGATATCCTCATCGTACTCACCTTTGATTGTATATTTATGCTCAAAAGTTGCTTTTTTATTTTCGGCATCTATAGCTACAAGATTGTGAGCAAATTTATTTGTAATATTGCCATAGCGAGGCTGTACTACTTCATTGAGCTCCTTATCTACAGCTGGAACTGCACCAAAGAGTTTCCCTCCACTTGTAGCGAAAACAAGCTCTGACTCTACACCAGCCTCTTTTAAATAATCAGCACTGAGATAGAGCATCTTTTGTGGTGCACCACCACATTTTATAGGAGTGTTTGGTTGCGTATAAATTACCTTTGGCTTAGAACTTTTTGCTGCATCACGGAGTTTATTAAACCACTCCCATGTGATAGAGCCTCCATCTGCTGTACCTTTTTCAACATCATTAAGATACACTGATGAAATACCGTGCTTTCCAATTAAATCTTCACTCAGTCCATCAATCCAGTCATAGTGATATTGCAGTCCAGTTGCTACTACAAGATAATCGTATACCACTTCATCGCCTGAACGAAGGATCACTTTGTTGTTATCTGGATCAAAAGTTTGCACTGCATCTTTAATCCATGTAACATCATCAGGAATAAAATCACTATTCTGCTTAACGATATCCTCATATGTATATTCACCTGCAGCCATAAAAACTTGACCTGGCTGGTAAATGTGTGTCTCATTTGGAGCGATTATTGTGATATCTGGATTAGTGAGTGCACTACGAAGCTTTGCCATTGCCATAATTCCACCGGCACCTCCACCAACTATGACAATTTTTCCCTGAGCATCAGATGCCTCTGCTTTTGTAAGTGAGCTACTTCCAGCCCCTGCAATCGCTGCTGCAGCAATTGGCGACACACCCATAAACTTTAGTGCATCACGACGGCTCATCCCCTCTTTATTGATTATCTCATCCATAAAATCATCTTTTTTACTCATGGGTTTCCTTTATGTTTAAATTATTAATTACAAAAGTATAGCTTATTTGACTTTTTAAATACTTTATTTCAAAAAAGATTAAGTGTTATTT
>JAFGVE010000008.1 GCA_016938175.1 Campylobacterales bacterium | reverse complement strand
TAAAATATAATATTTTTCATTAAATATACGGTTTTCCGTATTTTTTTTATAAAAAAAATTGTTGAAAATTGAGTATTTTTTTTATTCTTCGATTTGGATGGATTTTTTGACGGGCTGGAGAGTGATTTTATTGCTTTCTATCTCTAAATAGAATTTTGAGTAGCTCTGCTCTTGTGTTTTATAAACAATCTGTTGCTCTTCATCTATAGTAAATATAATAGTGTTGAGTCCACGAAGAGGTTGTTCTATAGTAATGAAGGCATTTTTATAGGACTCTTTGATTGAACGAATTTCATCTTTAAAAGCTGCTATCTTTTGTTTGATGCTGTCGACTTTTTCAGGTGTGTGTCTAAGTGCTTCTTCTAAGTGGTATGCCAGATCTTCTATATCTTTTTGAATATATTCAACTTTGCTTTTTAAAATTGGAATTTTTTGACATCCAATATGGAGTATGTTATCTTCACCACTTATGAGTTTAACTGTAATGGAGTTTGAAGCATAAACTTTTAAGTTATTTTTCACATGTCCTAAAATTACATCTTGAGCGAAAATTGTTCCACCGAGACTTGATTCAATTTCAGCTTTCGTTGCATGAACCTCACCTCCTTCAAGAAGTTTGATTTTTGCATGCTGACAGCGAAGTTTTCCTTTATGTCTGTTAATGGTAGCATATTTCGCAAATTGTAGTGCATCCTGGTGTGTGGCTCCATCAATTGTCAATTGCAGTGCTTCTAGACGACTTTTGGCTCCTACAAAACCATCTACATGTATTCTTTCAGATTTTAATTTGACACCTTCTCCGATACTATCCCGATTTGTGTCATGTTGAGATACAGTAACTTCGATGTTATTTTCTTCTTGGGATGCTACTGATTTTGCATTTCTAGAAATATTGTCAAAATTTATTTTGTTGTTTACACAGAGGTATTTTTCATTAAAGTGAACGTATCCTTGTTTTTTTGCTATATAGCGTTTAGAATCAACTCCATCTTCTATATATATAGATTCAGAATCAATTTCTGCATCTATATCGTGAGTATTTTTAAAATAGTCTGTTGAAACTATATCTCCAAAAGCATTAAGTCCATTACTACCAAAAACAGGTTTTACATATTCAATTAGTAATTCATTTTCTTCCACTTCAATAACTTGATTTTCATTCTTTTTTTGTTGAAACCAGTAGATAACCTTTGATTGTTTTGCAATAGTTGGTTCAATTCCTTGAAAAATATTGAATCTGACACGTTTTGTAAATTTTTGTGTGTAAATGTATTTAGTGAGAAGTTTGAGTCTTTGAATCATCTCTTCATCAAACATACGAATTAAAATACCTGCAAGCGCTTTGATTTTGTTGAGTTCTATATAGAGTAGATTCAGAAGCTCTTGAGGTTTATACTGAGTATATGGGATAATAGAGTCTGGAAAAAGTATGATTGCTGGTTCACTGTTGTATGCATCGAAAACTATTTTATAGTGAAGTTGAATTGGATTATCATCTTGACATTGGAAAATATTTATTTCATGGCGTTGTAAAAATTCAACATGTTCATTGAGGATTTTCTCTTTTTCCATATACTCTTTGAGTGTTTTTGCATCAAACTGTTGAAACTCTGAAGAAGCATTACTTTTTACATAGGTTTTTGTTTTGAGGATTGTAAAGTCACATTCAGTAAGAGAAAGAGAATTCTCTTCTGCAAAAAGCTCAAGAGATTTTTGAATGTTTGCAGTTGTCTGTGTTTGAGAGAGGATGGAACTCATCTTTTTGCCTTAGTACTCCAATAGGTCACTATAGTCGTACTTTGCAAAGTTTAAAAATATTTGCCCATTTTGTTTAATAACTCGTATATCTTCGTTGTAAACAGCTAAAAATCTTTTTCTAATAATTTTGCGTTGATATGGCTCGAGGTCTAGGGTTTTTAAATATGCTTTTAGTTCTACAAGTTGGGGTGCTTGAGAAACTTTTTTACTCTCTTCAACTGTCTCTACTTCATGAATAGTTTCTCTTTTATCTGCTATAAACTTCGCATTTACAAGTTCAAGAATCTGTTTGAGTTGCATATCTTTATCGCTATAGAGCTTTTCAATTTTATGCATTTCATCGCGAAGCATCTGTTCTTTATCATTTATAAGTCTGTCAATTTTTGCTTCAAGTTGTACGATTTTCTCTTTTAACTGCTGATTTTCACGTTGATACAGACCAAGAATCATAGCAACCGTCGTCTTTGGTTTACTTACTGCTTTACTCGGTTCTTGAGTCTCTTTTTGCGCTGTAATAATGTATGTTGTCCCATTGTCTATAATATAGTTAAGTTGTTTTGCACGAATCTTAGAGCTAATCATCTCTTTAGACATTTTGTAACGTTGTGAATATTCATCAATCGTAAGGCGCATCATTTTCCTTTTATTTTGGCATCAGCGAGTTAAAATATATATCAGGAGGGTTAATTATACCCGATTTTCTTAGCCAAACTAAACAGCCTCGCTTTTCACCACCATGTTTATCATGAAAAATATATGTTTCTGAATGTTTAAATTCACGTTGTGCTAAAAGTGTATCGAAGTCCTTATGTCTCTGTAAAAAACCTTTTAGACTTTTAAAGGCAGAGTCTGAAACCATAACCGTAGAAATTGTAAGATTTTTAAACTCTAAAAAGCGTGAACAGTCATTCAGACCATTTCCTATGTAGTTTGTATTTCCAAGAATGTCTTTGAACTCACTTACAGTTCCAGTATGCACAGAGATACGTACTCCAGAAAAGTATGGAAATTTTTTAGAGATTTGTTCTGAGAAATGATTAAAACTGAGTCCGAGTATTACTCCATAACCTTTGAGTCTAGGATTTAGAATACAAAAAAAACCATCACCTGTAGAGATAAATCCCATAATAAGTTTGGAGAGTGTCATATTTGAATTAATGAGCATCTTTTCAATCATTTTTTTATAGCTTTTTGTTAAAAAGGTAATTATCTCAAGCTGTTGTGGGTCTGAAAGCTTTGAAAAATTGATGATGTCAATGAGAACAATATCGGTAAATATTTCTTTAGTCATCCGCGTATTATACATCAAAGTTGTTTTAAATATAGAGTTCATTATAATTATAGGATTAAAATATTTGAGGAAGTTCTCATGAGTAAAGGTATCTTGGACATTGTAAAAGCAGGTGTTCTTTTTGGCGAAGATGTGCAAAAAGTATATGATCACGCGAAAGAGGTAGGTTTTGCTATTCCAGCGGTAAACGTAGTAAATAGCGACTCAATTAATGGTGTACTTGAAGCAGCTGCAAAAGTTAACTCTCCAGTTATTATCCAGTTTAGTAATGGTGGTGCTTCATTCTTTGCGGGTAAAGGATTAAGTAACGAAGGTGAAAATTCAGCAATAAAGGGCGCAATTGCCGGAGCAAAGTATGTGCATGCTATGGCAGAAGCATATGGAGTAGCGGTTATTTTACATACAGACCATGCTGCAAAAAAACTTCTTCCATGGATTGATGCACTCTTAGATGCAGGTGAGAAACATTTTGCACATACTGGAAAGCCGCTTTTTTCGTCACATATGCTTGATCTTTCTGAAGAGACACTTGATGAAAATATCAGTACATGTAAAAAATATCTTCAACGTATGGCAAAAATTGGTATGAGTATAGAGATAGAACTTGGGTGTACAGGTGGTGAAGAAGATGGTGTAGATAATACTGACATGGATAACTCACTACTTTATACACAACCTGAAGATGTTTGTATTGCATATGAAGTACTTAGTGAAGTCTCGCCTCACTTTACAATTGCAGCTTCTTTTGGAAATGTGCACGGTGTTTATAAACCGGGTAACGTTGTGCTTACACCAAAAATTTTAGATAACTCACAAAAATACATTTATGAAAAACATACTACATCTGAAAAACCTGTAAATTTTGTATTTCACGGTGGTTCTGGTTCACTTCCTAGTGAGATTGCCGAGGCTATCTCTTATGGTGTGATTAAAATGAACATTGATACAGACACACAATGGGCAACATGGAATGGTGTTCGTACTTATGTGGCAAAAAATCATGACTATCTTCAAGGTCAAATAGGAAATCCTGAAGGTGAAGATAAGCCAAATAAAAAGTATTATGATCCAAGAAAATGGCTACGTTCTGGACAAGAAGGACTTGTAGAACGTGTTATTGAAGCATTTAAAGATTTGAATGCATTAAACAGAAACTAGTGTTGTAATGTACACTAGTTTTTTTGTTTTTCATATATCTCTTTGATACTGGAGAGGTTATTTTTAACATAATAAGTATTGAGGAGTTGTTTGAGTTTATTAAGATTAAAACGCCAAAATAACTCCGAATCAAAATCTGGATTCGTACTCATCGCAACATAGAGTTCATTCTCATCAATTTCACCTTTTAACTCTACTATTACTTTTAACATTAAACTCTCTAAAAAGTTTGTTGCGTCTTGGGTTGTATCGTCATCTTCAAGTGCTTTATTTGGTAAAAATGCCGCAATTTTCCAGATACTAATGATTAAGAAGAGAAAAAAGAAAAGAAGCATCCATGTAGTTATTGAGAATTCCATAGGTATTTTAGCTCCAGAATAAGTGAAAGTTTTAGATTATATCATAACAATTTTGTTAGAATACGCCAACAGGATAGATGATGGATGATAAAGTTTTTACAAAACCGATAAAAAAACAGTTTGAATTTGATGAAGAGGTTGCAGCAGTCTTTGACGATATGCTTGAACGCAGTGTTCCTTTTTATAAAGAGTCGCAAAAAATTACTCAGTTTTTTGTTTTAAAGTATCTAAAAGATGGTGGTACGCTTTATGACTTGGGGTGTTCAACTGCTTCTTTACTTTTAAATATACATAGAGAGATGCAAGTTGAGGCAAAGCTTGTCGGACTGGATAATTCAGAAGCGATGTTAAAGCAAGCACAAAGAAAGTGTGAAGCTTACGGTGCAAAAATAATCGTTGAAAACGCTGATATTCTCTCTTATGACTACTCGTTGGCAGATGTTTTTATTAGCAACTATACACTCCAATTTATTCGTCCCTTAGTACGAGAAGAGTTAGTGAAAAAAATTGCTGCTTCTCTCAATAAAGAGGGTGTATTTATCTTTAGTGAAAAAGTTATTTCCCATCACTCAAAACTTAATAAAGAGCTTATTGAGTGTTATTATGAATTCAAAAAAACTCAAGGCTATTCAGAGTATGAAATAATGCAAAAGCGAGAAGCACTTGAGAATGTTTTAGTGCCTTACAGTGAAGAGGAGAATATTAAAATGGCTAAAAGTGCTGGTTTTACTCACTGTGAAGTTGTGTTTCGCTGGGCAAACTTTGCCACGTTTATAGCAATAAAATAGCTGTTTTAATAAACATTTCCCTGAGGTGTGGGCTTTTTCTTTTTGAGAGCTTCTTTTACTTCCTCATAGGTGAAAATATCATCTTCCCCACACTCCTTGTGGTAATATCCCTGGTAATCATAATACTCTTCACAATCACTGTAGTATTTTGCTGAGACACCATGTTTGTTAACACATCCAGCAAAAAGAAGTGTGATAAGTGTTAAAAATAGAACTGTTTTCATATTTGATTGAAGCATTTTTTATACCTAGACTTTAAAGCTCTCTTTTGATTTACAAAATTCTGTTAAAAAACACTCATCACACTTTGGATTTTTTGCAGTACAGATGTATCTACCAAAAAGTACCATCCCTTGATGAAGTGCGTGCAGATTGTTTTTAAATTTTTTGACCAGTGTGGCTTCAGTTTTTAAAGCGGTGTTGTCATCACTGAGACCTAAACGGTGCGAGACACGAAAAACATGGGTGTCTACAGCCATAAGGTTTGCACCAGTATACTCTATCATAACTACATTTGCAGTTTTTTGTCCAACACCAGCAAGGGTCTGCAACTCTTTTTCGTTCATTGGTACTTCACCACCATAAACTTCTTCGACTCTCTGTGCCATTTTTATAATGTTAGTTGCTTTGTTATTAAAAAATGAACAGCTGTTAATGAGTTTTTTTACATCATTGATATCCGCTTCTGCCAACTCTTTGGTACTTGGATACTTTTTAAAAAGGGCGGGTGTTATAATATTTACACGTTTATCTGTACATTGTGCAGAGAGGGCAACAGCTACAACTAGCTCATATGCATTTTTGTACTCTAGTTCTGTAACAGCATCACTGTATCTCTCTATAAAACGCTGATGAATTTCTGTAATCTCTTTTTTTGTCGCTTTTTTCATGCTGGGCATTTTAGCAATTTTTTGTGATATAATCAAAGCTTTCAACTCAAAACAAGGTGAGATTATGAGTCTGTTTTCAAAATTTTTTAATGCTAAAAAAGAGTCTGCTGTGGAATTTGAATACTTTGATGATTCTTTTTATGAAGAGATTGTACAAAATAGTGCATCAATGATGCTTTACTTCGTTAAAGGGATAGGTTTTGTCGGAGCAAATAAAACTTTTTTAGAAACTATGGGTTTTGCAAATATAGAGTCTTATAATAAAAAATATGAGAGCATACGTGAACTTTTCTTTAGCGAAAGTGAAGAGATTTTTACAGAGTCTGATAAAAGCTGGATGGACTATATAAAAAAATATAAGCCAAACGGCTATCGTTTAAGTATGCAGAAACGTAATGAAGAGTTGATTGTTGCTGATGCTTTTTGTCATACCTTTTCAAAAAATTCAGACTATTATGTCTTAGAATTTCAGGATGTAACAGCTTTAGAAAAAGCTAAATCACAAATTAAAGAAGTTGAACAGTTAAAAACAAAATTTTTAGCAAACATAGGACATGAGTTTAGAACTCCTATGAATGGAATACTCGGCTTTGTTGAGCTCTTAGCAAAAAGTGAGCTTTCTGCACAACAAAGAGAGTACCTCTCAATGATAAGTAACTCTTCAAAAAATCTTATGGTAAATATCGAGCGACTTTTAGAACTGTCACAATTACAAGGTGGACGACTCAGAGTTGAGAGTGAAAAGTTTAACCTTCTTCCTCAAATGGAGAGACTTGCACGTGAATTTACACTTCAAGGAAAAAACAAGGGTGTCAAGGTTTTAAGTTTTATTGACCCTAAATTACCAAGTGAAATTGTAGGTGATGCAAAAAAAATTACACAAGTAATGTATGCCTTAACACAAAATGCAGTGAAATTTACACCTAGAGGTGGCAAAGTTATTGTAGAAGTAAAACTTTTAAAACGCCAGCAAAATGGTGATTGTAGTATAGGTTTTGGTGTAAAAGATACAGGTGAGGGTATCTCTGAAGAGCAAATAGCATTAATTAATGAACCATTTACAGCAGGCTCGCAAGCCGATGAGAGACTTGGAGTTGGTTTAACGCTTTCACATGGTCTAGTGAATTTACTTGGTTCAGAACTTAGAATTCATACTCAAAAAGGCGAGGGGAGTTATGTAAACTTTGTTCTCAATTTTAAAGCATCACAGGGACAAAACTACAAGATGATGCCGAAGAAAAAAGTGAAAATTTTACTATTGGACCCAGCTAAGATAGATGAGGCAAATTTCTTAACAACATATCTACGTGCTTTTGCATGTGATGTACTTAAATCAAATCAACTTGATGAACATGTTTATGATGACATAGATGCTTTATATATAGTAGCAAAACAGGATGACTCTTCATGGATGCTAGAGTTGGGAACATACTCGAAAAAAGCACCAATAGTTTTAATGCTTGATGAAGAGGAAAAACTCCAAACGCGTTTAACACATATAGTAGACACTTCTGTTCAAAAACCTCTTTTGGCAAGTTCAATGGCAGAACATCTATATAACTTTTACTTGCCTCAAGAAGTTGCTGCAAGAGATGAAAAACCTCTTATAAAAGAGCAAGCAAGTGTTTTAGTTGTTGAGGATAATGCCATAAATTTGAGACTAATCCAGATAATGCTCCAGGAGCATGAAATAAATGTATCTACAGCCTCTAATGGTGTAGAAGCAGTTGATATGTGCGCAAAAAACCGTTATGACATAATATTTATGGATATAGACTTACCGCAAAAAAATGGAATTGTTGCAACTAAAGAGATTAAAAATACTCTTCCGTCAAACTTCAAAACTCCTATAATCGCTTTGACTGCAATGGCAATGGAAGGAGATAGAGAGATGCTTCTTCGTGAAGGGCTTGATGACTATATTGCAAAACCGCTTACAAATATCAAGCTTTTAGAAACACTTGAGAAGTATCTTAAAGTTAAAGCATAAATATTTCGTTTAATAACTATTAGTTAATTCACATTAAACTTCTTCTTAGTTATAAAAACCAAGGAATTTTAAAATGAAATTAACTACACAACTTCTTTCTGCACTTCTTTTTACAGCTACGTTGGCATCCGCACAAACCCTCGTGACAGTAAACGGACAAGCTATTACCCAACAAGAGGTCGATACTGAATTAATGAATGCTACACAGGGTAGATTTAACCAAGTTCCTGCAAACAAACAAGCTGAATTTAGACAGCAAGTACTACAACAGCTTATTGGTAAAGAGTTAATCTATGGTGATGCAAAGAAGAGTGGTGTTTTAAATTCGACAGAGTATAAAGAAGAGTATAAAAAACTTGAAGAGCGTATGAAAAAAGAGCTTGCTATTCAAGTTTGGCAGAAAAAACTTCTTGATAGTTTAAAAATTTCCGAAAAAGAACTTAAAGAGTATTATGATAAAAACAAAGAAGAGTTCAATGAAAAAGAGATGGTACATGCACGTCATATTTTAGTTGAAACTGAAGATGAAGCAAAAGCTATTATTGCAGAGTTAAAACCTTTAAGCGGTGAAAAGCTTCAATCTAAATTTATTGAACTTGCCAAAGAAAAATCTAAAGGGCCAAGTGGACCAAAAGGTGGTGACTTAGGTTATTTTGCTCAGGGCCAAATGGTACCTGCATTTAATGACAAAGCCTTTAGTATGAAAAAAGGAAGTGTAACAATGGCTCCTGTTCAGACACAGTTTGGCTATCACGTAATCTATTTAGAAGATAAAAAAGATGCGGTTTTAAGAAAATTTGATGAGGTTAAATCTTTCATAGAGCAACGTCTTAAAATGGAAAAGTTTAAAACTGTTATGAAAAATAAAATGGATGAACTTCAGAAACAAGCAACTATCAAGTAAATAGTTCCTTTTTTAATGCAAAACTCCTCTATCTCTAAGATAACATTAGAAGGACGGGAGTTTTTTGTAAAACGTGACGATCTTTTTGATCCGTATTTATCGGGAAATAAATTTCGTAAGCTCCACTCTCTTATACAAATACCCAAACACACTTTTCACACAATTATTTCATATGGTGGTTCTCAGTCAAATGCAATGCTAGCCATAGCAGCTCTAGCAAAGCAGAAAGGATGGCACTTTATTTACTATACAAAGCCACTATCTCAGAGTCAAAAAGAGACTTCTTTAGGAAATTATGCTGATGCGTGTTTACTTGGAATGGAACATAAAGAGCTTGATGATGAGCTCTATAAAGATTATATTGCTTCTTTGGAAATTTTTAATGAGAAAGGAGTCTGTGTTGTACATCAGGGTGGTGCTGATAGATTGGCACAGGAGGGTTTAGAGAATTTGGCACAAGAGATACGTTTACAGATTCAAGAAGAGAGTGCATATGATTTTACAGCAGTTGCAACACCCTCTGGAACAGGCACAACAGCACTTTTTTTGGCACAGGCACTTCCTGAGTTAAAAGTGTATACTACACCCTGTGTAGGGAGTGTTAGTTATTTAAAAGAACAGATGAGTGCCTTAGCAGACATTCCTAGTAATTTAATTATTTTAGAAAATCCGCAAAAGTATCATTTTGCAAAGCCATATAGAGAGTTTTATACTATTTATAAAAAGTTATTAGAATCTGGTATAGAGTTTGATTTACTGTACGCACCGGCAATGTGGCTAACACTTTTAGCGCAACCAGAAGAAAAAATACTTTACATTCATAGTGGTGGAGTGAGTGGAAATAGTAGTATGAAAGAACGTTATAAAAGGAAGTTTTCTGACGTTACATTTTAAATAACGCCAGTGGAGTGTTAGTCTACAAAAGTAACTGACTCTTCAAGTGAGACTTTGTCTGGCTGATAACTGTTTATAATTGCTTCTTTATCTTCGTAACCTAAAACAACACTGTAAAGTAGTGCTAAATTGTCAGGTACATCAAGAACTTTTGCAACAACTTTTCCAAACTCGGTAGTGGAGCCCTGTGGACAGCTATCTATTCCAAACTCTTGAGCAGCTAAAATAATACTTTGCATATATGCACCACAATCAATAAGTGCACCTTTAGCTCCTTCAATATTATTCTTGTCTGTAAATACAAAAATCACATTGCTGGCACCAAACCATCTGAAGTTGTCATGCCACATTTTAAGTCTTGTGTCATTATCTTTTCTATCTACACCCATTAGTTTGTAAAGCCCTGCACCAGTAGTAATACGACGTTTTTTGTACGGGCTTACCCATGTTAGTGGATAGTATTGAATAAACTGGTCATTTTCGACACCGCTGTTCATTGTATCAATAATTGCATTACCGATATTTTCTAATACTTCTTTGTTAGAGATTGCATAAGTAACCCACGGTTGCATATTTGCCCCACTAGGAGTTGTTCCAGCGGCTTCAAGGATTTTTGTTAAAGTCTCTTTTGGGATCTGTTCACCTGTGTAAGCTCTTTTTGACGAGCGATTATTTAAGGCTTCTATAACTGTTGGCATTAAATTGTCCTGATAAATATTTGTGAAATTATACACTATCTGAAAATAAGAATATCTTAAAATATAGTTAAATAATATTATGTAGATTACTTGACATTAATTGACTCAAGTTGATATAATATCTATGTAATAAAAATTAGGAGAATTCCATGAATAATATAATTGAAAAATTAACACACAATATGACGCAATTGATTGAGAGTGCACTCTCATTGGCTTTACACTCAAAAAACCAAGAGGTACAGTCTGAACATATGTTATGGGCGCTTTTGACAAATAGTGACTCTGTACTAAATCAGATGTTTCGTAAAATGAACATTGATAAGGTAGCAATGGAGCTTGATATTAAAAGCAAGATAGAAAAACTGCCTACAGCGTCAAATATTTCAAAAGAGAGTATGCGACTTTCAAAAGCTTTAGTGCAAACCTTAGAAAACGGTGTTGGTTTGATGACACAAAATGGGGATGCTTATTTAGCAGTTGATACATATCTTTTAGCGAACATGAAGAGTGAGCCCTTTGTTTCCCTTCTAGGGAAATACATAGATACGATGGAGCTTAGAAAAAACATTGAATCAGCACGTGGTGGAGCAAAAATAGATTCACAAAGTGCAGATGAAACTTTAGACTCTTTAGCGAAGTTTGGTGTTGACCTTACCAAAGAAGCAGCTGAGGGAAAACTCTCACCTGTAATTGGACGTGATGAAGAGATTACACGTATGATGCAGATACTTATTCGTAAAACTAAAAATAACCCAATGCTTTTAGGTGAACCAGGTGTTGGTAAAACAGCGCTTGTTGAAGGGTTGGCACAGAGAATTCAGAGTGGTAATGTACCAACTTCATTGCAAAACAAAAAAGTTATAGCTCTTGATATGAGTGCACTTATTGCAGGTGCAAAATATAGAGGAGAGTTTGAAGATAGACTCAAAGCAGTTGTTGATGAAGTAAAACAGAGTGGGAATGTTATCTTGTTTATTGATGAAATTCACACTATTGTCGGTGCCGGTGCAAGTGAAGGAAGTATGGATGCAGCAAATATTTTAAAACCTGCACTTGCACGGGGTGAACTACATACTATTGGAGCGACAACACTTAAAGAGTATAGAAAGTACTTTGAAAAAGATGCAGCACTTCAAAGACGTTTTTTACCAATTAACCTTGACGAGCCGACAGTAAATCAGGCACTTCAGATTTTACGTGGAATAAAAGAGAGGCTAGAAGCGCACCATAATGTAACTATAGTCGATAGTGCATTAGTAGCTGCGGCAAAACTCTCAGATAGATACATAGCAGATAGATTTTTACCAGATAAAGCAATTGACTTAATTGATGAAGCAGCAGCAGAGCTTAAGATGCAAATAGAATCAGAACCACATAAACTGAGTGCGGCAAAACGTAAAAAGTCGGATTTAATGGTTGAAAAAGAGGCACTTAAGATGGAGAAAACGCCATCTAATGAAAAACGTCTTGTCGAGATAGAAAAAGAGCTTGCAGATGTTGGTGAAGAAGTCCGTTCACTGGAATCTCAATTTGCTACAGAACGTGAGGTCTTTGAAAAAATATCTACTATAAAAGGGGATATAGAAGTAAAACGCCGTGGAGCAGAATTGGCAAAATCACATTCTGACTTTAATAAGGCGGCAGAAATTGAGTATGGAACTATTCCAAAACTTATAGAAGAGGAAAAATTACTGAATGAACAGTGGGCGAAAATGCAAGATGAAGGTACTCTTCTTAAAAATAGTGTAGATGAGGCTTCTATAGCTTCAATTGTATCACGCTGGACAAATATTCCTGTTTCAAAAATGTTACAAGCTGAGCAGACAAAAATTCTTCATGTTGAAGACGAACTCAATAAAACTGTTGTTGGACAGGCTAAAGCAACACATGCTGTAGCACGTGCAATTAAACGTAACAAAGCTGGTTTAAGTAGTGCTAATTCACCAATTGGAAGCTTTTTATTCCTTGGACCAACTGGAGTAGGTAAAACACAAACGGCTAAAACTTTGGCGAAGTTTTTGTTTGATAGTGAAGAAGCACTCATTAGAATTGATATGAGTGAGTATATGGAGAAACATGCAGTATCACGTTTAGTCGGTGCAGCACCAGGATATGTTGGTTATGAAGAGGGTGGTCAATTGACTGAGGCTGTAAGAAGAAAACCTTATTCTGTAGTTCTTTTTGATGAAGTTGAAAAAGCGCATCCGGATGTATTTAATATGTTGTTACAGGTTTTAGATGATGGTCGTTTGACTGATAATAAAGGTGTAACGGTGGACTTTTCTAATACAATTATTATCTTAACGTCTAATATCGCAAGTGATAAGATAATAAATAACCCTCAAACTGAAGCTCTTACTGAGATGGTTATGGGTGACTTGAAACAGGCATTTAAGCCAGAGTTTTTAAACAGACTTGATGATATTGTCATTTTTAATGCTCTTGGACAAGAACAGATACAAGACATTGTTGACATATTCTTTGCAGAGATTGTTGCGAAAGTTGCAGAAAGAGATATTACACTTGCGCTTAGTGATGAAGCAAAAGCTTATATTGCTGAAGCTGGATTTGATCCTGTATATGGGGCAAGACCACTGAAACGTGCACTTTATGAGATAGTTGAAGATAAACTAGCTGATCTGATTTTAGAAGGGCGTGTTGTTGAAGGTACAACTGTTGAGTTTGATTTAGTAAATGGAGAGATAGAGGTTCGTCTCTCCTAAAAAATTTTAGATATAGTACTTTTCAAAATGAGCGAGATGTTCTTTAATATCTGCGGGTTTTCCAAAGTGAAAGCCCTGTGCATAGTCAACTCCAATATCCTTAATAACAGTGAGTATCTCTTCTGAAGAGACAAATTCCGCTATAGTGGTAACGTTGAGCTTATGTGCTAACTCAACAATAGTCTCAACCATGATTTGTGAACTTAGATCTCTATCTATATTAGAGATAAGTGAAGCATCAATTTTGATGTAGTCAACTGGAAGTTGAAGAATGTGTGAAAAGTTAGAGTAACCACTTCCAAAATCATCCAGAGCAACTTTCACACCGTAAGAACGTACTTTAATACAGAAATCATATACCATTTTATAGTTTTTAAAATCTTCTGTTTCGAGTAATTCTACAGTTAATAATTCATTATACTCAAAGTTATCTAAGCGTTCATAAAAGTACTCCATTGTTTTGGAATTTTCAATATCACTCAATGAAAGGTTCAAAGAACAAGAGATACGATGCTCTGCTACTACTTCAAGTGTTTTATCAATTACTATACGAGTAATCTTGTGGTAAATACGGTTTACTTTTGCAACATTTAAAAAGTTAAATGGTGTAATGATTTTACCATCTTCATCTTTGAGTCTTACAAGAGATTCATATCTGATATTTTCACTACTGCTTTGGATTGGAACAATGGGTTGAAAATAGGAAAAAACATTTTTGCTTTCGATTGCATACAGAAGTTTTTGGCGACATTCCATATCTTCTTTATGACTCTTTTCAAGTTCATTTTCATCACTGTATATCGAGAGTTGAATATTGCGTTTTTTTGCATCTTTGAGTGCCATATCTGCATGTGCAAGGATTTTTTTCTTGCCACCAAAGGCAAGGCCAGAGCTCATCATAAATTGAAAACTCTGTTTCTCATGCGTGAACTGTTCGCTCTTGAAGCTTTTTAAAATATACTCTATCTCTTCCGTAAAGAGCTGGTGTGTCAATGCTGTATTGTCTTTTGAGAGTATAACAAACTCGTCACCACTGAGATGGTAGAGAAACATAGGTTTGTCTTTGATAGAGTTTTGTAAAAATTGTGCACTCATAATAAGGGCGATATTTCCTGTCTCTTCACCATAGAGGTCATTAAAAGATTGAAATTTATCAATATTGAGAATTGCCATATAAGAGAAGTCATGTGTGGAAATATCTTCGAGCAGCCTATTGCGATTTGGAAGAGAAGTAAGAGAGTGTGTATAAATTTTGTTATGTAGTTCTCTTGTTTTACGTTCTATTTCAGCTTCAAGGTCATCGTTATAGAGAAGAAGTTTTTTTTGCATTTTTTGGAGACTGTCTTCTGCATTCTGTGCTCTACGAAGTTGTTTTTGCAGTTTTGTGTGGAGTGCATTAAATTTATAAGCAGAAAATCCAATAAGAATTACAGCAATTAAAAATGAGAAAATAAGTGATTCTGAACTTTTATTGTTATTACTTGTAAGATTGAGTACATTTTTATAAAGTTGTGCATTCGCAAGATTGATAAGAATATCTGTATCCTTGTCAAACTCTTTTGCTATGGAGTTAAACCCAATGAGTGCATCCTCAATATCTTCTTGATTTTTAATTGCAATAGCATCTATAAGTGAGTGTTGTACTATTTTAAAAGCAATTGTACGGTTTGCTATAACATGAAGTGTTTGAGAAAATTCTATCGGTAAAGAGGGATTTTCTAGTAAAAACTCTTGAAGTTTTTCGATGCTGTGTTGAATAGCTTTGTAAGCCTTTTCTTCTTGCTCAGAAGTAAAGCTTTTTTTGAGTTGAGCAAGCTGTAAAATCTCTGCTTGATTTTTTTGAATATCGTAGTTGAGTTTGTTTGTAAAATAGTTTAGTTTTGTTTGGTCTTTACTAAGACTTTCAAGAATCGCATTACTCTTTTGAATATTTTGATAGCTTAAAATAATAGAAGAGAGTAGGAGAATAAAACTGACAATAAAAGCGGCATAGATATTATTAATATAGTTTGTCATAATTAAAAGTTTACTTTAAGTGAAAATGATTGATTGATTATATGGACAAAAACTATGCTCATAATTTAGACTCCCGAAACTGTAGGGTGCTTCGAATCAGCTGCATGTTCAATGAGGTGAGCTTTTAGTGCCTCCCTTTGTTGAGGAGCAATTTTATCTAGTTTATAGCGAATAAGGTGTCGCTCTGATGAGAATACTCTTTCCCATTGGTTTTTTGCTTTCATGCCACCATAGAGTTTCAGTTTTTTTGTTAACTGTGATATATTCTCTGCATGAAGGGAGCTAAGTGAAAAGATAAGAAAGAGTATATATGAAAACATTTGCATTATTTCTTACCTTTTTCTTAATATTTTTTAGTGGGCATTATAATACAAGAAAATTATAAATACGTGAAAGAAAAAATGACTAAGAAAAGGGCAATTGGGGCAAAAAAATACCTTAACCACCCTTTAAGTAAAGTTTGTATAGAATTTCGCTCTTAAATTATATAAGGATATGTCGCATGAAAAGAACATACCAACCCCACAATACACCGAGAAAAAGAACTCACGGTTTTAGAGCGCGTATGGCTACTAAAAATGGTCGTAGAATTATTAACCGCCGTAGAGCTAAAGGTCGTAAAAGATTGACAGTTTAGGTGGTTTTAACACACTAAAACTTCATAGAGAGTTTCAGTATGTTTACAACAAAGGAAAAAATCAACACTCAAATAGTGTTGTACTATTCTTTCTTCCTCAAAATGGAGTCAGCAAAGTAGGCTTTACCGCAACCAAAAAGTTGGGTAACGCAGTAAAACGTAATCGTGCTAAGAGACGAATGCGTGCACTCTTTTGCGAATACTCCGATTCCCTTAAAAATGGCTCTTATGTTTTTGTGGCAAAAGTTGGACTCTTTGATAGTTCCTATGAAGATTTGCAACAGGATTTTAAAAAAGTACTTAAAAATGCGAAGAGTTTTACTTAAGTTTCTCTGGATTTATCAGAAGTTTTTTACACTTATCGGATATGGTTCATGCCGTTATTACCCAAGTTGTAGCGAGTATGCACGTTTAAATTTTGAAAATAATTCTATTTCAAGTGCATTTTACCACTCTTTGATTAGAATACTACGATGTAATCAATTTTTTGAGGGCGGTATTGAGTATCCACGTCTCAACAGACTTACACTCAAGCCAACAAAACTTGAGGTTGATTCAATAAAATATTGGTTGGTTCCTGACAAAAAGGGCCGACATTTCATTATAAAAAATTTTTCATATAAAGGGTAATTTGTGCTAGACAAAATGTCACCAAATCAGAGATTGATAATAGCAGTAGTACTATCAATCGTTTTTTTCACAGCGTATACAGCTATTTTTCCACCGGTTCAGCCAGAGTTAAACAAAGATGTTCAAAAGCCAACTCTTCAAACAGAGAGTAATGATACACTGATTCAGCAAAAGAGTTTAGAGTCAATGGCAGGTCATGCAGTAGAGTCTACAGAAAAGGAGATGAGCTCAGAGACAAACACTATTGTTGTTGTTACAAGTAAAAACTTTATTTTAAAAGTTGATTCACTTGGTCGTATAGCATCTAAAGAACTTTTACAAGAGAAGTTTCGTGGAGACAATAACAAGCATGCTCAGTTAATTCCTGCTTTTGGTGCGAAACCTCTTTACTTACGTTTTAGTGATTCAGAACTAAATAATGAAGCTGCATCTGTTGGTTATGTAGCTTCAGTAGATGCGATTAATCTTGAAGGTGAGCCGCAGAGTGTAACTCTTACGCAGAAGCTTGCAAACTTAACAGTAGAGAAAAAAATTACATTTTATGATGATGGACATTATGATGTAGATATTAAACTATCTGATGATAAAAAATACTACGTTTATTTAGGACAACGCCCAAAAATTAATGAAAATGAGCAGATGATGACTGTTGTGGGTGCAATGGTTTATACTGACGATGATTTAGTGACAATAGTTGAAGACGGGGATGCACAGGGTAGAAAAACTTTTAGTGGTGTTGAGCTTATCTCTGCGTTTGATCAATATAATGCGACTATTATGTATGGTTTTGCGAAAGATGCAAATATTATTGTACAACCGAGCAGTGAGAGAGATAGTGATGGCGACTTAGAACATAATCCAAATGTCTCTTTCGAGGGAACACAAAACATCTCTTTTCACGGTTACATAGGACAAAAAGATTATAAAACTCTTGAAGCAATTAATCCAATGCTTACGAATGCTATAGAATATGGTTGGTTTACTTTTGCTGCACAGCCACTCTTTGCACTTCTTTTATGGCTACACGGTATTTTTGGAAACTGGGGTTGGGCGATTATAGGTCTTACGTTTATTATTAGAGTTATTCTGTATCCTTTAACACATAAGGGTATGGTCTCTATGCAAAAAATTAAAGAGCTTGCTCCAAAACTCAAAGAGATTAAAGAGAAGTATGGCAAAGATCCACAACGTATGAATGCAGCTACAATGGAACTTTACAAGAAGCATGGAGCAAACCCACTTGGCGGGTGTTTACCAATGCTTCTTCAAATACCTGTATTTTTTGCAATATACCGTGTTTTACTTAATGCACCAGAGCTTCAAGGTGCTCCATGGTTACTCTGGATAGATGATCTTTCTCGTATGGACCCATACTATATTTTACCTATCTTAATGGGTGCTTCAATGTATTTACAACAGAGAATGACTCCAAACAACTTTACAGATCCGCTACAAGAGAAGATATTTAAGTATCTTCCGGTGATTTTTACATTCTTTTTTATTACATTCCCTTCAGGGCTTGTACTTTATTGGTTTGTAAACAACCTTTTTTCCATAGCACAACAGTTCATTGTAAATCAACAGTTTGCTAACGCTAATGATGCAAAAGTCGCTGTTGAGAAATCAAACGGGAAATAGTTATGATTAATATGACTAAGATAGAAGCAACTACTTTAGAACAAGCATATACAGATGCGGCTAAGACTCTAAAGTGTTCTGTATCTGAATTAAGCGTTGAGATTGTACAGGTTCCAAGCAAGGGAGTTTTTGGCTTTTTTCAAAAAAGTGCCATTATAGTTGCTGCCTTAAAACCTCAAGAGAGTAAAAAAGTATCTAAAGAGAAACCTGTTGCATCTCAAGAAGATTTACCACAACAGCGTGTTTTTAATGACACTATAATGCCACAGTCTTTTGTCAGTGATCAAGATGATGAAGATGAAGACCTGAAAAGTGGTTTAGCATATACAGCAGATTATGACGACTCCTTTGATGAATTATATGGTGATGAACAAGTTACATATGAAAGAGATATGGATGCCATTGCGCTTGAAGTAGATGAAGTGATAAATCATCTTTTCTCTTTAACGTGCTTCAATATAGATAAAATTGAAGTTAGCGTATATGATGAAGAGACACTTCTTGTTGAGTTTAGAGGTGAGGATGCAGCACTTCTTATCGGTAAAGAAGGGTATAGATATAAAGCGCTTTCCTATATGATTTTTAACTGGTTTAACTCTAAGTATGATATTCAACTACGTTTGGAAATAGCAGAATTCTTAAAAAATCAAGAAGAATCAGTTGGACGCTATTTAACAAGCGTATACGAAAACGTAGACAGAGATGGTCGTGCACAGACGAAGATACTTGATGGAGTATTGGTTCAAATTGCCCTGAAAGAACTTCGCGATCGTTATCCTGAAAAGTATGTAGTAATCCGTTCAACAAAAGATGGGCTGAAGTACATTATCATTAACGATTATCATAACAATTAAGATGGATTCTCATACTATAGCCGCCATTGCCACAGCAAATGGTATAGGCTCAATTGCTATTATCCGAATAAGCGGGAATAGAGCTTTGGAAATAGCAAAAAAACTCTCAAATAAAGAGAGTTTTACTCCTCGTTATGCAACACTCACAAATATTTATAGTTCAGATCATTCTCTTATAGATGAATCTATAGTTATCTATTTTAAAGCTCCTTACTCATTTACGGCTGAAGATGTAATTGAGATACAGTGTCACGGTGGTTATATTGTTGCGCAAAGTATTTTAAAAGCAGTAGTTGCAGAGGGTGCACGTCTTGCTACCCCAGGTGAGTTCTCTAAACGTGCCTTTTTTAATGGGCGTATTGACTTAAGCGAAGCGGAGGCTATTTCACAACTTATTGAAGCTAAAAGTGAAGATGCTGCTAAAATACTTGCACAACAGATGAAAGGCTCACTTAAAGAGTTTATAGAGTCTGTTAGAGATGAAATAATCCATATATTGGCATATTCAGAAGTCAGTATAGATTATGCAGAAGAGGATCTTCCAGAAGATTTGGTCGAGAGCATAGCTAGTAAACTGCAAGAGTTGAGTCGGCTTTTAGAAAAAACCCTTGAGGCTTCAAAGAGTAGAGAAGGACTGATGCAAGGATTTAAGGTCGCTATTGTTGGTAAACCAAACGTAGGGAAAAGTTCACTCTTAAACAGACTTCTTAATTTAGAGAGAGCTATCGTCAGTGATATTGCAGGAACAACAAGAGATACTATAGAAGAGCAGGTGAAAATTGGAACGCATCTTATCCGTATTATAGATACAGCTGGAATACGAGAAGCAACGGATGAGATAGAACGCATTGGTATTCAACGCTCTTTAGAGGCAATTGAGTCAGCTGATATTGTCATAGCTCTTTTTGATAGTTCTCGTGAATGTGACAGTGAAGATATTCAGATAGCTAAACTTCTAGAAGAGTATAGAGAACAAAAGCATATGATTGTAATCAAAAATAAGATTGATTTAGAACAGAAATTTGTTTTGGAAAATTTTAGTTTTGATTTGGAATTGAATTCTAAAGAGAGTGTTACTCCACTGTTAGAGAGACTTGAAGAAATTATGAATCACAATAATGCTTCAGATGAGGTAATGCTTATTTCTCAAAGACAGATAAGTGCAGTTGAAGCGACTATGCAAAATATTATCGAAGCATATGAACCACTGGAGTCACAGGAACTTGAAATTTTTTCTTTTCACCTCAATCAAGCAGTCAAAGAGATGTCAAGTATTACCCGTCCTTTTGATAATGATGAGATGCTTGACAAAATGTTTGGCTCTTTTTGTCTGGGAAAATAAGCTTGAAATACATCGCTATAGATTTAGGTCTTAAACGTATAGGAATTGCTTACGCAGCACATAAAGATATAGTAGTACCTCTACCTGCTGTGATACGTAAAAATAGAAATCAGGCTGCAAATGAAGTTAAGGTTATTTTGGCTGAGTGGGGTGCTGACGCAGTTGTTGTTGGCCTGCCTTTAGGTGGAAGTAGTGAAGATGAGATGCGTAGACGTATAACACATTTTATGTCTCTAGTTGCTTTTGAAGGTGAACTCTTTTTTCAAGATGAAGCAGGAAGTTCAAAAGAGGCAGAAGCTTTAATGAAAGGTGAAATGAAACAGATACGGGATGGACGGGTAGATTCCCTCTCTGCAAAAATTATTTTAGAACGTTTTCTTCGTACACATAAATAAGGGTTATTTTCCCATTATATAAAGATTGTTACTCGGATGAGTAGCTTCTACAAAGCGTTCTTTTAACTCTCTGTCGAAAGTCATCATATAAATATCTGCATTTTGTAGTTTTAGCTTTTTAAACTCTTCTAACAAAACATCGTCAGCTACGTTTTTGCCATGATCACACTTTATAAAATTAAAAGAGTTCAGTGTCTTTCCATAGTCAAAAAGATTTGCTTCCCATTCACTACGTTTGAGATATAAAGAGTCTGGATTTGCAGCCATGAAAATATTTTCATCCTCTATCTCGTAAGGCTCGATAAGATCGTTAAAAATTGAGCTGATATTTGAGAAGTTTTCAATATCCCAGAACATATAACGTTTGTCAGTTTTACTTCTTTTTTGTTTGTTTGAGAGACGGATTCTTTTTTTGATGTTAAAACTTGTATGGGCTTTGTCATTGATGAAAAGAATGGAGTTTTTGAGTTTTTTCGCATCATCTGTATTAAAACCTAAAATTTCACCCATCTCAATATAGAGGTCTATGTTTTCTAGTTCGGTTACAGCAGAACCTCTCTGGTAATTACGTAACTGGCAAAGTTTGTTTTTGGAAAATATAAGATGCGTACCCATATTTTCATGATTTGCATATGCCTGTTTAATCCGAAAAAAAACATCTTTTGCGTATTTATTGTCTGGAAGCTCTATACTTCCCCTGTATTTATGCTCTATAGAGACTTTTTGTTTGTTCATAGAAAACCTGTTTTTTATTGTATTTTGGTAAAAAATTTATAGTATTTAGCGTATTAATTTATAACATTATAAAAGTTTTTGCTTTATTTAAGTATAATGCCACAAATTTTTAAAAGCTTAGGTTTTATCTAAGTTTTATAATAACTCAAGGAAACACAATGGCATTAAATGTTTATTATGACAAAGACACTAGTTTAGACCTTATCAGAAGCAAAAAAGTTGCAATGATTGGTTTTGGTTCTCAAGGACACGCACACGCAGAAAACTTAAGAGACAGTGGTGTTGAAGTGTGCATTGGTCTTCGTAAGGGTGGATCTAGCTGGGCAAAAGCTGAAGCAAAAAACTTTGAAGTACTCTCTGTAGCTGAAGCATCTGCAAAAGCTGATGTTGTAATGATTCTTTTACCAGATGAAAACCAAGCAGAAATTTACAAAAATGAAATTGAGCCAAACCTTAAAGAGGGTGCTACTATCGCTTTTGGTCACGGTTTTAACATTCACTATGGTCGTATCACTCCAAGAGCTGACATTAACGTTACTATGATTGCTCCAAAAGCTCCAGGTCACACTGTGAGATCTGAATTCGTACGTGGTGGTGGTATTCCTGACCTTATTGCTGTTGGTCAAAATCCTTCAGGAACTACAAAAGAGTTAGCACTTTCGTACGCTTCTGCAATTGGTGGTGGTAGAACTGCAATTATTGAAACAACTTTCAAAGACGAGACTGAAACTGACCTTTTTGGTGAGCAAGCAGTTCTTTGTGGTGGTGCTGCTTCACTTGTACAAGCTGGTTTTGAGACGCTTACAGAAGCTGGATATGCTCCAGAACTTGCGTATTTTGAGTGTTTACATGAGTTAAAACTCATCGTTGACTTAATGTTCCAAGGTGGAATTGCTGAAATGAGATACTCTATCTCAAATACAGCTGAGTATGGTGACTATGTTTCTGGAAAACGTGTTATCAATGCTGAGTCAAAAGCTGCAATGAAAGAGATTTTGGCTGAGATTCAGGATGGTAGATTTGCAAAAGACTTCATCCTTGAAGGTCAAGCAGGATACCCAAGAATGAATGCTGAGCGTAGCAACGACCAAACAAAACTTATTACTGTAACTGGTAACAAGCTTCGTGCTATGATGCCATGGATATCAGCAAATAAAATCGTAGATACAACTAAAAACTAATTTTTAGATTTCTTTGCACTCATCTTAGAATGATGGGTGCACTCACTTACATTATGTAAGCTCCTTTACCCAAACATTTCAATCTCAATACAAATAAATAAAAAATTTTCTATCAATAATTTTCAAAAGCTTTTTTTATCAAAATATTTCAATTTTCTTTCCTTCGTTATAATTCGCCAAAAACAAAAGGCAGACTATGGCAAAAAGAATCTTTGTAACAGCAACAAATACTGACATTGGAAAGACATATACAAGTGTCAAACTGCTCAAAGAGTTTGCTGCACAGGGACTTCGTGTTGCGGCAATTAAACCTGTTGAAACAGGTGTGATTGATGGAGTATATCTTGATGGTGCAATGCTTTTACATACGATTAAAGAGTTAAACCCTGAATGTGCAGATTTGAGTATAGAGGATGTTGTGCCAATCTCATACGAGCTTCCAGCAGCACCTTATATAGCTTCCAAAGGAGAGCCTTTTGATTTTGCCAAAGTAGATGTAGCTATAGCAAAGCTTGAAGAGATATGTGATGTTCTCATTATTGAAGGAGCAGGTGGATTGTATGTGCCTGTTGATGGAACATTTATGATAGTGGATTTAATATCTTATTTTCAAGCAAATACACTACTTGTTACACACTGCTCTCTTGGCTGTATAAATGATACATTACTTAGTCTGCAAACACTTAAAAATAAAGGTTTAGCACATGTTTTTGCATTTAATTGTAGAGCGGAGGACAGTAGTTTCTCAACTATTAGTGAACCATTTTTTCTCAATAATAAATATGATGTTTTTAAAGTGAGTAAGGACATTGACACAATATGTGAACTCTTGTATAATTTGTAAAATTTTCAAGGGAAAAATAGATGGCACATTTAATTCGCACAGACGACTTTACAACTGAGGAGATAGAGTCTATTTTAGCTGATGCTAAACGCTTTAGTGATGGTCGTTTTGAGCGGGTTTTACAAGATAAAATCATCATTACACTCTTCTTTGAAAACTCTACACGTACACGTAGCTCTTTTGAAATTGCGGCTAAGCGTCTTGGTGCTGAGATGGTACATTTAGATGTTGCTAAGAGCTCTACAAAAAAAGGTGAAACACTTGTAGATACTGCAATGAATCTTGATGCAATGGGACCGCATGCAATTATTGTCCGCCATCAAAATGCAGGTGTACCAAAAATTCTTTCAAATCACACAAAAGCAAGTATTGTCAATGCTGGTGATGGTGCTCATGCACACCCTTCTCAAGCACTTTTAGACCTTTATACTCTTAAAGAGCATTTTGGAGATTTAAAAGGAAAGAAAATTGCTATAGTTGGAGATATTAAAAACTCACGTGTTGCAAACTCTAACATTGAACTACTTACTCGTTTTGGTATGGAAGTTATTCTTGTAGCGCCGCCTCATTTTTTGCCAAAAACAAAATTACGCACGACGCATTTTTTAACTGAGATAGTTGATGAAGTTGATGCGATTATGAGTCTTCGTACACAGACGGAGAGACACTCTTCACAGAGTTATGCTTCACTTAAAGACTATGCAAGTGATTTTTGCATTACTGAAGAGCTTATAGGTGATAGAGATATTATTTTACTCCATCCCGGACCAGTTCATAGAAATATTGACATTACAGATGGACTTTTAAATGATAAAAGATGTAAGGTTTTAGAACAGGTAAGTAATGGTGTAAATATCCGTATGGCAATTCTTAAGAAACTGATAGCGTCATGAGTTTATGGGATTTGAACTTTTAAACACTCTTGGAAAACAGAGAGAACCTTTTTTATTTATTTGTGACTATAAAGCCAAGAGTGTTGATGCTATAAAGTTAAGTGAACTTGATGATCGTGGTGTGGCTTTTATGATTGACGCCCCAATAACTTATGAGCGACATAAACAAAGCTTTCATACAATGACATCTGTTGCTTTTGAGAGTTATAAAAAAAAATTTGACGCTGTTATAGAGAAAATAAAAGCAGGCGAAACATATATCCTTAATCTTACACAACCTACAGATATACAAACTTCCTTGAGTCTCAAAGAAATTTTTGAACTTGCAAATGCAAAGTATAAACTTTACTATAAAGATGAATTTGTCTGTTTCTCTCCTGAAACTTTTATAAAAATCAACAACGATACAATTCATACCTTTCCTATGAAGGGGACTATTGATGCATCGCTAGATAATGCAGAGGAGTTGATTCTTTCAAATACAAAAGAGATGGCAGAACATGTTATGGTTGTTGATCTCTTACGTAATGATCTCTCTATGGTCGCAGAGGATGTTAAAGTTGAACATTTTCGTTATGTAGAGAAAATCTCTGCCGGAGAGAGGGCTTTGTTGCAAGTAAGCTCACATATTAGTGGAATGTTACATAGTAATTGGCATGAAAACATAGGCACTATATTACAAACACTGCTTCCTGCTGGAAGTATTACGGGTGCTCCTAAAAAAAGTACGATTGAGATTATTGAAAAGATAGAAGGGTATAATAGGGGTCATTTTTCCGGAGTTTTTGGAGTTTACGATGGAGAAAAGCTTGATAGTGCCGTAATGATACGTTTTATTGAGAAAAGCAAAGAAGGTTTTATTTATAAAAGCGGAGGTGGTATTACTCTTGATAGTAATGCTACACTAGAGTATCAAGAGTATCAAGATAAGGTTTATTTACCCTAGAAGGAGTGCAGATGAGTTTAGGTATATTTACAAGTAACTGGGATTTTTCACCTGAAGAGAGTGAGTTGAGAAGTAAGTTCCAGATGGTAAATATTGCCATTATTCTCTCTAGTATTTCACTTATTTATGGAGCAATAGGTAATGTAGTACGTGGTGTAGCTGGACTTATTGCAATTGAAGTTTTTTTAATCAGTATAAATATCTTTCTCTTTTTTCTTTTACGAAAATGTAAAAACTCGTTTTATTATGTAGCACTTATTGAAACTGTACAGTTCACTCTTTTCTTTTTATTCCTTGTATATGTGAGTGCTCCCGAAGAGTTAAAGCATATTTGGCTCTTTACTTATCCAATGATTTTACTCTATTTTCAAAATCAAAAAAGTGCTATTTATTGGGTTTTATTTATGATTAGTGGACTCTTGATTGCACCACTACAACCTTTTGTTGCAGTGCAGTATTCACTTTTTCAGGTTTCATATATCTCTTTTGTTATCGCTGTGATTAGTATTATTATTTACCTATATCAAAAAAATATGGACGAGGCAAAAGAGATTATTCGTTCGCAAAAAAAAATCATGGCACTACAATCCAAGCATGCGATTATGGGCGAAATGATAAGTATGATAGCGCATCAGTGGAGACAACCTCTCTCAACAATTACACTCACCATTTCAAATTTTGAAATTCAAAAAATGCTCGGAAAGAAATGTGATGAAGAGAGTACACAAAAGATGTTAGAAGAGATTAATAAAACGATTTTATATCTCTCAAATACCATAGATGATTTTCAAACTTTTTTTCGTCCAAATAGAGTTGTAGAAGAGATGAGAGTAGAAAACTTATTACAAAAAGCTATAAATTTTGTGACTCCTCGTATCAAAGAAGAGAAGATAGTTCTCTCTTTAGATATAAAAAGAGATACAACAATATACACGTATCCTAATGAACTTGTTCAGGTTATATTAAACTTACTTAATAATGCGATAGATGCTCTTTTGGAGTTTGATACTCAAGAGGGGAAAATAGTTGTAAGTGCAAAAGAAGAGGGAAATAGCATTCGTATATGTGTTGAAGATAATGCAAGAGGTATTGAACAAGAAAATATGGACAAGCTTTTTGAACCATATTTTAGTACTAAAGGCAAAAATGGAACAGGACTTGGTCTCTATATGTCGCAAATGATTATGGAAAAACAGTTTGGGACGCAAATTCAGGTAAGCAGTTCATCAAAAGGCTCTAGCTTTGCTATAATTGTTCCAAAAAAATTACAATAGGTGAGTAGATATGTATATAGAGAGTTTAAAGTTTTCCCTTTGGGCAGATTTTATAGAAAGAGATTATTTAGATGCTGAGTTTAAAGAGTTAATTGCACAAGGTGTTATTAATGGAGCAACTTCAAATCCTGCTATTTTTAAAAATGCAATTTTAAACTCGAGTGCATATAAAACACAACTTGCAACATTAGACGGATTAAGCCCTAAAGAGAAATATGAGGCTGTAGCAATCTATGATATCACAAAAGCTGCAGATATTTTACGTCCTCTTTTTGATAGTGGAGATGATGGATATGTAAGTATAGAAGTTGACCCCTTTTTATGTGATGATGCAGAAGGAACTATAGAGGAGGGAAGAAGACTCTATAAAATGATAAATAGACCAAACGTAATGATTAAGGTTCCTGCAACAGAAGCTGGATACATTGCCATGGAAAAATTAACCTCTGAAGGTATTGCTGTAAATGCAACACTTATTTTTAAAGAGTCACAAGCAAAAGCTTGTGCAGAGGCTTTCGCAAAAGGTGTTGCAATATTTGGTAAAAATGTAGATACTGTAATTAGTGTTTTTGTAAGCAGAGTTGACCGTGCAATAGATACAAAACTTCTACAAGCAGGTGTGTCTGTAGGACTTACGGGTATTTATAATTCAGCAGCTATTTATAATAGTATAGAGAAGATGGGTGTGAATGGATGTCGTACACTCTTTGCAAGCACAGGCGTAAAAGATGACTCTCTAAGTGCTGATTATTATATAAAGGGTTTACTAGCTTATAATAGTGTTAATACAGCACCGATTGATACTATAAAAGCGTATATGCAGAGTGAAGATAAAAGTGCAAAATTACCACTTGAAGATACAGTAATTCAGGAACATTTTGAGAAAGTAAAAAATGCGGGAGTAGATTTGAACGCAGTTTTAGATGAGCAGATTGCAGATGGTTTAATAGCGTTTAAGGATGCGTTTAGAGATATTTTGGAGGCACTATGAATAATGAAGTCGATGTAAGTAAGTTAACTTTTGAACAGTTAAAAAAGGTTCGTGCATATCTTAAAAAGATGATTGAAGTTGGAGGGAGTGACCTCCATATAAAAGCAAATGCTGTTGTACGTGCACGTATAAACGGGAATATTGTACAGTTTTCAGGTGGTATTTTTTCTAAAGATGATGCACTTACTTTTGCAAAAGAGCTATTGAAAGGCCGTTTCGCTGAGTTTGTTGAGCATAAAGAGCTTGACCTTGTGTATCCATATGATGAGTTCAATCGTTTTCGTGTGAATATTTTTTTTCAAATGGATGGAGTTTCTGCAGTATTTCGTGTTATTCCTGTAAAAATTCCAAGTTTTGAAGAGTTACATCTTCCAGATATCGTAAAAAGTTTTACACAAAAAGAGCGTGGACTTGTTTTAGTGACAGGTGTTACGGGTTCTGGTAAATCAACAACACTTGCAGCACTTATTAATGAGATAAATCTGAAGAAAAAGAAGCACATTATTACAATTGAAGATCCTATTGAGTTCGTTCATAAAGATAGAGGCTGTATAATTAATCAGCGTTCAGTTGGACAAGATACAGCTTCATTTTCCAATGCTTTACGTGCAGCACTTCGTGAGGACCCTGATATTATTTTAGTTGGAGAGATGCGTGACAAGGAGACTATTAACCTTGCACTTCATGCGGCAGATACGGGGCACTTAGTTTTCTCAACACTACACACCATTGATGCCAAAGAGACTATTAATCGTATTATTGCACAATTTCCAACTGACGAGCAAAATCGTGTAAGACTCTCTGTTGCAGGTGTTATTCAAGGTGTAATTTCACAAAGACTTGTTCCAACAGTAGATGGTGGACGGCGTGCTGCTATGGAAATATTAGTCAGAACACCAACAATTGAAAAGTTGATTATGGAAAATAGAGACTACGAAATTCGAGATGCTATAGAGGCTGGTAAAGATCATTATAAATCACAAAGTTTCGATCAGTCTATATTGGATTTATATAATTCAGGGATAATTTCAAAAGAACAGGCTATGGAAAATGCGACAAGTGCCTCAGATTTAGAGCTTAAAATGAATGGACTCTCAAGCGGTAACATTACAAAAGACCCTAATGCATCAAGTGGAAATGCAACAGCACAAAGTAATAATTTTGATGATGTGTTTGATTTAAAGTAGCATTTAAAAAAAATCAGCTATAATTGCGACCATTTTAAACACAAGGAAAACATTATGTTAGAAGGTATCGTTAGAGAGAGTATTGGTAAGAAGGGCACGAAAGCACTTCGCCGTGATGGTTATCTAATTGCAAATATTTACGGAAAAGGTTTAGAAAATATCAATGCCGCATTCAAAATGAATGAGTATATCCGTACAGTGCGCAATAAAGAGACTTTAGCATTCCCTGTAAAGATTGATGGAAAAGAGATAAACGTTGTTGCTCAAGCATATGAGTCACAACCAGTTACTGGAACTCTTTTACATGTAGATTTAATGGTTGCACAACCAGGTGTTGTAACACACTATCACGTTCCAGTTGTAACAAAAGGTGATGCAATCGGTCTTAAAAACAAAGGTATGGTTCACATAGCAAAAAAACGTCTTCGTGTGAAAGCAGCTATAGAAAATGTTCCAAATGAGATTACTGTAGATGTTACTCCAATGGACGTTGGTGATTCAAGACTTATCCGTGACTTACCGGCAATTGAAAATGTAACATACACAGATGCTGACCGCGTATCTGTACTAAGCGTTATCAAAGCGAAATAATAATGCTTATAGTCGGCCTAGGGAACCCTGGTGCCGAGTACGCCCAAACACGCCATAATATAGGTTTTATGGTTATTGATGAACTTATAAAAAAGTTTAATGCCTCTTCTGTTTCATCTAGCTCTTTTTTGGGTGAATGCTTCAAATTTGAAAACACTCGTGTTTCTTTAGAAAATCATTTTTTATTAAAACCAATGACATATATGAACCTTTCAGGTAACTCGGTTATCAAAGTGAAAAACTTTTATAAGCAAGATAAAGTGGTTGTAATACATGATGATTTAGATCTTCCTTTTGGAGCACTACGTTTTAAGTTAGGTGGTGGACATGGTGGGCATAACGGTTTAAAATCACTTGATGCAAATATAGGTCGTGAGTATATACGTGTTAGAATGGGGATAGGAAAGCCTCAGCATAAAGGAGAAGTTGCTTCTTATGTACTTGCAAAATTTACAGGTGAAGAACAAGCTCATTTATCTCAATGGATAGACAAAACTGCTAAAGCAGTAGTGTCACTTTTAACGAATAGTATGGAAGATACTAGCTCACAATTTTCTCAAAAGAGTATAACGTGTTAGCTTTTCGCTATATCTCATTTCACTATTTAAAGTACTTTTTTATTATTATGGGTGCTTTAATGATGTTCTTAGTCGGGTTTGATTATATAGGGAGTGCGGATGATCTTTCAAAATCGGCAAACCTTTTACTAATATATTTGGTATATAAGTCTTTTTATGCGATAGATATGTTACTGCCATTAGCACTAGTCTTTGCTATGATTAGCACAAAAATCTTTCTTATACGTTCTAATGCCTTAGTCTCATTTTATTCTCTGGGTTATTCTCGTGTAGATGTCTTACGTCCCTTTGTTGTTGTTGCTTCAATTATAATTGTGTTGTTTATTTCTCTGCACTCTTGGTCAAATTTTGCACGTGCTGATGAGTTTTCAAACAATATTAAATCAAACTCTCAATATTTGAATCCTACAAAGGATCTTTTCTTTGCATATGAGAAAAAATATGTTTATTTTTCTGAGTTACTTCCTTTACAGGAAAAAGCAATTGGAATCAGGGTTTTTAGTGTTGTTGATGACTCTTTACAAGAAGTTTTAGTGGCTAAAGAGGCGCTCTATAGAGATGGTTTTTGGAATATTAAACAAGCTGACATCATTGTAAAACCTGATGATTTGAGTTTTGAATCACGAGGTATGAGAGTTTCTGAACTACAGAGTATTCAAATACTAGAAGGCTTTCGTCCTAAGATGCTTGATCAGGTTTATGAAGGAAAGGTAAACTTTACTATCGCAAATGCAATAGATGCGATTATATTACTTAGCAATCAAAATGTTAATACTAGTAGTATTAAAGGGGCATTGTATAAGATATTTATTTATCCACTTTTTGTACCCTGTCTTATCGTAATTATCTTCTTTTTTGTACCTATTAGTGTTCGTTTTTTAAATGTCTCTTTATTTAGTTTTGGAGCTATTTTGGCGACACTTTTAGTATGGGGAGTACTTTTCATGCTTATTGAACTTTCAAACAATAAAACTATACCAAGTGAAGTGGGTGTTATCACTCCTGTATTTGTTCTTTTTTTAGTGGCTATAAGACAGTGGAGAAAGTATCGATATGCAACATCTTAGTTGCTTATAAGGGCAATTTGGATAGAATCATTCAAAAAAGAATTTGGACGATGAATGATTGACTTTAAAGCTTTGGCTAACGAGTATAAAACTCCTCTTTATGTATATGATTTTGACTATATGACAACACAATATGAAGCTTTAAAAGAAGCTTTTCGTGGGCGTAAGTTAATTATTGCTTATGCGGTAAAAGCAAACTCTAACCTTAGTGTTGTAAAGCATTTTGCAAAAATGGGTAGTGGTGCGGACTGTGTTTCAATTGGTGAGGTGCGTCGTGCATTTTTAGCGGGAATTCCTTCATACAAAATTATCTTCTCCGGTGTAGGGAAAACAGATGATGAAATTCGTGAAGCAATTGAGAAAGACATCCTGTATATCAACGTTGAGAGTGAAGCAGAACTTGGACGTGTTGAACTCATCGCAAAAGAGCTTGGAAAAGTGTCTCGCATCAGTATCCGTGTTAATCCAAACATTGATCCG
Source organism: Campylobacterales bacterium (assembly GCA_016938175.1). Classification (GTDB taxonomy): domain Bacteria; phylum Campylobacterota; class Campylobacteria; order Campylobacterales; family Sulfurimonadaceae; genus Sulfurimonas. Next base: position 26,583 of record JAFGVE010000008.1, on the reverse strand, counting down.
CAAACTCACCCTTATATATCTACAGGTCTTCATGATAATAAGTTTGGAGTAGATCTCTCAACTGCAAAGCGTATGTATATCAAAGCAAATGCTTCTGAGCATTTAGATCCTGTTGGAATTCACTTTCATATAGGTTCACAGTTGACTGAACTCAAGCCAATTTATGAGTCAGCAGAGATTGTGGCTGATTTAGTTCGTTCTTTGGCGGGTATCAAAATAGAATTGAAGTTTTTTGACATTGGTGGCGGACTTGGTATTAAATATGATAATGAGACAACAATTAAACCTTACGACTATGCACAAGCAATATTAGGTTGTATGAAAGGTTTAGATTTAACAATTCTCTGTGAACCAGGTCGATTTTTAACTGCAAATTCAGGATATTTTTTATCGAAAGTTCTGTATGAGAAACAAAATGGTGAAAAACGTTTTGTTGTTGTTGATGGCGCAATGAATGACCTGCTTCGTCCAGCTCTTTACAAAGCTTATCATAAGATAGAAGCTATCACAGAGAATCAAGGTGAAAAAAGAGCTGTAGATATCGTTGGACCTGTATGCGAAAGTGGTGATTTTTTTGCTAAGGATTATGAACTCCCTGAATTGGCACATAATGATTTAGTTGTTGTTCATAGTGCAGGTGCATATGGTTTTGGAATGGGAAGTAACTATAATACTCGTGGACGTAGTGCCGAGGTTGCCCTAGAGAATGGAAAAGCAAGAATGATTCGTAAACGTGAGAGTTTTGATGACTTAATAGCTTTAGAAAAAGAGTTTTTAGAGAGTTAAGCCAGTGTATTTTATAGACGTTCAGGGAACTTTGATTAGCGATGAAGATAAGTCCCCAATTGCAGGAAGTCTAGAGTTTATAAAAAAACTTAACAGGGAAAATATTCCTTATATGATTGTTACAAACAATACGAAAAAGTCTTCAAAAAATTTTTATAATTTTTTACACTCTTTAGGTTTTGAGTTTGGTTTTGATAAATATATTGACCCTTTAATGTTATTGGAATCAAGAGTTCCAAAAGATGGTGTTGCGGCATATGGAGCAGGCGAGTTTTTACAAACAATGCAAGATATGGGTTATGCTTTGGACTATGAAAATCCTAAGAGTGTGCTTATAGCCATTAAAGAGGATTTTACTGCAGATGAATATGCTCAGATGATAGAGTTTATTTTAAGCGGGGCTTCACTTATTGGTATGCATGAGACATCAATTTATGCAAAAAACTCTAAACGTTATCCGGGAGTAGGTGCTGTGTTGAAAATGTTGGAATTTGCCACTAGTACTTCGTATGAAGTTGTTGGTAAACCAAGTGAAGCATTTTATAATGAGGCACTTGCTGCTTTACAAAAACAAGATGCAAATGTAAGTTTTGACAAAATAACTATGATAAGTGATGATGTTACAGGTGATTTGGGTGGTGCCAAAGAGATGGGAATGAAAACAGTTTTTGTCACAAGTGGTAAGTATAAGACAAAAGAGGAAATTCTTCCGCAAGTTCCGAAGTCACTGCAACCTGACTTAGTGTATGCAAATATGCAAGAGATACTGGAGAAGCTATGAGCGAATGGAAAACATTAGAAGATTGTAGAGATGCAATTGATTTAATAGATAATGAGATTCTTGAACTGCTAAACAGACGTATGCATGTTGTTCAAAGAGTTGGTGAAATTAAGCATGATACAGGTGGAGCAGTTTATCGACCTGAGAGGGAAAAAGCTATTATTGAAAGACTTGCAGAGATTAGTCAAAAGAGTAATGGTCTTTTAAATAAAAGCGCTATAGAAGCAATATATTTAGAAATTTTTGCTGTTTCACGAAATCTTGAGTTACCGGAACGTATAGCATACCTTGGACCTGAAGGGAGTTTTACACATCAAGCTGCTGAGAGTCGTTTTGGTGCGATGAGTGAATATCTTTCACTCAACTCTATAGAAACTGTTTTTAAAACTTTAGAAAGTAAACGTGCAAAGTTTGGTGTTGTACCTATTGAAAACTCTCGTGATGGAATCGTTGGAGAAACACTTGATTTACTTGCAAAGAGTAGTGTGAAGATAGTCGCAGAACTCTATATGCCTATACACGTAGCCTTTGCTACAAAAGCAAATCATTTAGATGAGATAACAAAAATTTATTCTAAAGATAAGGGCTTTGGACAGTGTCGAGAGTTTTTAAGCGAACATGGACTCAATGAGATAGAACTTATACCTGTAGAATCAACAGCTAAAGCGGCAATTTTGGCTGCAAAAGATAATAGTTCTGCAGCTATCTGCTCTCATATAGCAGCAAAATTATACGGTTTACCGACAATGTTTGAAAACATTGAAGATGAGCATGATAATGCTACACGTTTTGTAATTTTAAGTGATTTTAAAAATGGTGTGAGTGGGAATGATAAAACATCTATTCTTGTACGCCTAAAGGATGCGGTAGAAGCTGGAGCACTGGTACATTTTTTACAAGATTTTGATACTGAAAAGATTAATCTTTCGAAAATTGAGTCACGTCCGGCTAAAGACAAAGATGGTGGGTTTGATTACTGGTTTTACATAGATTTTTATGGTCACATAGATGAACAAAGAATCCAAAATGTACTTAAAAAGCATGAGGGCGAGGTAACTTGGCTTGGCTCTTACGTAAAAGGCGAAGAATGAATTTTAATAAAAAACTCCAAGATATTAAAACTTATGAGGCTGGAAAGCCAATAGAGTTGGTTGTTCGTGATTTTGGCATTGAACCAAGTGAAATTGTAAAGCTTGCTTCAAATGAGAACCCATACGGTTGTTCACCGAAAGTGCAAGCAGAAGTGGCAAATATTGTACAAAAAATGGCACTCTATCCTGATGATAGCATGTTTGAGCTCAAATCGGCACTCGCTAAGAAGTTTTCTCTTGAAGATGAGAATGTAATTATTGGAAGTGGAAGTGATCAGGTAATAGAGTTTATTATGCATGCAAAAGCAGATGAGAACTCTAAAATTTTAATGAATAGTGTTACTTTTGCAATGTATGAAATTTATGCAAAACATATTGGTGCAAGTGTTGTAAGAACAGCGTCTCAAGAGCATAATATGAATGAATTTTATGAGCTTTATAAGGCGGAAAAACCAGATATTATTTTCTTATGTACTCCAAATAATCCTACAGGTGACGCAATAGATGCCCAAGAGATGATGGAGTTTATTGCTAAAGTAGACAACAGTACTTTGGTAGTTGTAGATGGTGCCTATATGGAATACGCCGCATTTAAAGATAAAAGTAAAAGTGTATCTCCAAAAGAGTTGATTGAAAAATTTGAAAATGTTATTTATTTAGGGACTTTTTCAAAAGCTTATGGTCTTGGTGGAATGCGTGTTGGCTATGGACTTTCTCGAGGAAATATTATAAAAGAGCTTTATAAACTTCGTCCACCGTTTAATATTACTACTTTAACTCTTAAAGCCGCTACGGTTGCTTTAGAAGATGAAGCATTTGTAAACAATTGTATCGCTTCAAATTTCACAGAGATGAAACGCTATGAAGAGTTTGCAAAAGAGCAAAAAATAGATATAATAGAGAGTTATACTAACTTTGTAACACTTTGTCTAAATGATACACAAAATGCGACACAACTCTCTGATGCTCTTTTGAGAAAAGGAATGATTGTACGAAATTTAACGGGTTATGGTCTTAATGCTATTCGTGTGACAGTAGGAACACCGGAACAAAATAGTAAATTTTTCGCATTAACTCAAGAGTTGTTGTAGATTTTAAAACGGGAAGCTGATGGACTTTAAGAAACTTTTTTCGCAATTGGTTGTGTTGTATGCAAAGCTTACGGCGCAGCAAAAGATGATTATAGCTGCGGCAGTAGTTGGAATTGTTGCGTTTTTAATTTTCTTAGTTGTCTTTACAGCACAAAAAAGTCAATCTAAAGAGTACGAGGTACTTTTTGATTCACTAAGCTCATCTGATGCAGCAAAAGTTATAGAACAGCTAGAAAAAGATGGCATTACTTATATTTTAGAAGACAATAATGTTGTAAAAGTACCACGCGACGTTGTGTATAAAGAGCGTATTGCAATTGCGGCGCAAGGAATACCAAAAGACAGTGGTGTGGGGTTTGAACTTTTTGATACTCAAGAATTTGGTGCTACTGGTTTTGATCAAAATGTAAAATATCTTCGTGCACTAGAAGGAGAGTTGTCTCGTACTATTAGTGCTCTAGGTCCTATAGAGAGTGCAGACGTCAGTCTCGCTCTTCCTAAAGAGTCACTTTTCGTTTCAGAGAGTATAGCCCCAACTGCTTCTGTAATGTTACAGATGCTTGAAGGAAGAAAACTCTCTGCAAAGCAGATCCGTGGTATTAAAAACCTTGTTGCGGCAGCTGTTCCAAAGTTAACTTCAGCAAACGTGATGCTTGTTAGTAGTGATGGCGAAACACTCGGCGATGAAGATGAAATGGCACAAATGAGTGAACTCTCTGTTGTACAACAACGCTATAAACTCAAAGAAGAGAAAAAACGCCAGGAAAAAATTGTTGAGATGATTTCTCCTTTTGTAGGTGGCAAAGAGAAAGTTGTGGCTCAGGTAACAATTGAGTTTGATTTTTCTCAACAGAGTTCTACCTCAGAGAGTTATGATCCTGAAAATGTTGTTCGTAGTGAGCAAGTTAGTGAAGAAAAACGTCAGGGTGGTTCTCCAGAGCAAGTTGGTGGTGTCCCTGGAACAGTCAGTAATATAGGACCAGTTCAAGGATTACAGAGTAATCAAGTAAGTGAGAAGTACGAAAAAAATACAGGAACTACTAACTATGAGGTTGGTAAAACTGTAAGTACAACGAAGAGTCAATTTGCACGAATTAAAAGAATAACGGCTGCTGTGGTTGTTGATGGTAAATATAAAACAAAGCTAAATGAGAGTGGAGAACCAACGGCGCAAAGAGAATATGTAGCTTTGAGTGAGAGTGATGTTGAAGCACTTACGTCTTTAGTGAGCCGTTCCATTGGTATTGATGAAACACGAGGTGACCAAGTTACTCTCCAAAATTTACAGTTTGAAAGAAGCAAGCTTGTTGCAGGAGAGGATGGTGTTAGCCAGGCACTTGAGTTCTCACAGACGTATTTAGCACCTTTTGCAGGACTATTTAAATATATATTTGTTCTTATTTTATTACTTATTTTATACAAAAAAGTTATTGCACCTTTTGCAGATAAAATGCTCGAAGTTTCTAAAGAAGAGGAGGAACTTCAGGCTCCAGTCTTGACTGTAGAAGATGATGAAGATGAAGACCTTGTAGAAAAAGTACAGCAGATGCGTAAAAAAGTTGAGAGTCAATTAGGTGTGAGTACAGGTTTCAATGAGGATGAACTTAAATATGAAGTTATCCTTGAAAAAGTAAGAACAATGGCTGAAGAATCACCAGAAGATATCGCATCTTTATTACAAGCACTACTTGCAGAAGAGCAAGAGGGTGTCTCAACCAAAGCAAGAGGGTAGTTTATGGCAAGCTTAAATCCACAACAACAGGCTGTTTTTGATGAGATGACAATGGCTGAAAAGATAGCTGTTTTGTTACTTCAGTTGGGTGAAGAGACTACTGCAGCAATTTTTTCGAGTATGAGCGTTGATGCAATTACTGAAGTTTCTAAATTTATTGCCAAGCATAACACACTTGATAGAGCAGTTGCAACAGCTGTTTTAGAAGAGTTTCATGCTATTTTTCAATCAGGTCAGTACCTTACTTCTGGTGGTATGGAGTATGCAAGAGAGCTTCTTTACCGTACATTAGGTCCAGAAGAGGCGAAAAAAGTTTTAGATAAACTTTCAAAAAGTATGCAAAATACGCAAAACTTTTCATATCTTTCTAAAATTAAACCACAACAACTTTCAGATTTTATTCAGCATGAACATCCTCAAACAATTGCACTTATCTTGGCACATATGGATGCAACAGAAGCTGCAGATACTTTACAGTTTTTTGCTGATGACTTACGAAGTGAAGTAGCTATGAGGATGGCAAAACTTGGAGATATCTCTCCATCAGTCATTAAAAGAGTTTCTGCGGTGTTAGAGTCCAAACTAGAATCACTCGCTTCTTATAAAGTTGAAGTTGGTGGTCCGCGTGCTGTTGCAGATGTCTTTAACCGTTTGGGAGCTAAAAGTTCTAAAGCAACTCTTGCAACGATTGAACAGGTTGATGAAGAGTTGGCAACGCTTATAAAAGAGATGATGTTTACTTTTGAAGATATTGTTACACTTGATAAAAATGCAATTACAGAGACACTCAAAGCGGTAGATAAAGGAGAGTTAATGTTGGCTCTTAAATCATCTCCTGAAGAACTCAAAGAGAAATTTTTCTCTGCAATGAGTGAGCGTGCTAGAGATGCGTTTGAAGAGGAGATGCAATTCCTTGGAGCAGTTAAAATGAAAGATGTTGAAACGGCTCAGAGAAAAATTGTTGAAGTTGTAAATGGTTTAGCTGAAGCTGGTACAATCCAAATGGGTTCTACCGAAGAGATGATAGAATAGATATGAGAGTATAGGTATGGCTACAGTAATTTCAAGTGATTCTTTAGAAAAACATGCAGTAAATAAATACAATTTTAAAGTAATTGCTTTAGGAACGGCAGATGATAAAAAAGATGACAACGAATCACTACCTATAGAAAAACATCTACAATCAAACGTGGAAGAGAATTTCGAAGAAAAACCAAAAGAGAGTATAGACTCTAGTGCTTTAAGTAGTTCTTCTAAAGACTCCTTAATAGAGTCTCTTATGCAAAAAACAGACGAGATGTCTTCAAATTTTATAAAACTACAGATGAAGTTTGAAGCAAAAGAAGAGGAGTATCAGCAAGCGTTACAAGCGGCAAAAGAGAGTGCATTTACAGAGGGTATGGAAGCGGGAAAAGCTGCTGCATTAAAAGATTTACAAAATAGTGAAACAAATAGTGTTGAGCAGTTTGCAAACTCTGTAAAAAAACTTAATGAAGCCGCTCTGACGTTTGAGAGTTCATTAGAAGGGATTAAACAAGAGTTGATTTTTGCGGCACTTGATATCTCTAAAGAGGTTATTAAAATTGAACTTTCAGAAAATTCCCAAGAGGTAGCGAAGTTACTTTCTGATGAGCTTATTAAGGATTTACAAGGGGCATCTAAAATTACCTTGAAGGTGAATCCAAAAGATCATGGAAATATTTCAGAACATTTTGCTAAGTTAGAACATGTTGATATTATCTCAGATCGTGCAGTTGCTGCAGGTGGTGTCATAGTCATCAGCAATGCTGGAAATATTGACGCACAGATATCTAAACGATTTGAAAGAGTAAAAAAGGCCGCATTGAATGAGTAGTAAAAATATGAGCGTAAAAAATAAAAACATATCAGAATTAAAAGAGGTTTGCGCTCAAATAAGAGAAAAAATTTTGGCAGTTGTGAGTCAGAATGGTGGGCATTTAAGCTCTACTTTGGGAGCTACTGAGTTAATTGTAGCAATGCATAAAGTATTTGATAGTAAAAATGATCCTTTTATATTTGATGTGAGTCATCAAGCATATGCTCATAAGTTACTCACGGGAAGATGGGATGAGTTTGAAACTTTACGACAATTTAATGGAATTTGCGGTTACACAAAGCCTACAGAGAGTGAACATGACTACTTTGTAGCGGGACATAGTTCTACATCAATATCTTTAGGAGTCGGTGCAGCAAAAGCAATTGCTCTCAAAGGTCAGGAAGGAACACGGGTACCAGTTGTAATGATTGGCGATGGTTCTATGACTGCTGGTATGGTTTATGAAGCCTTAAATGAACTAGGTGACAGAAAATATCCGATGGTTATTATTCTCAATGATAATGAGATGAGTATTGCAAAACCTATAGGTGCAATGAGTAGAATGCTTAGTTCTGCAATGGCATCACCATTTTATCAACGATTTAAAAAGAGTACTGAGAGTTTTGTAGATAATTTTGGTGAAGGTGCTCACTATATTGCAAAACGTATGGAAGAGGGGCTGAAGCTTATTACTCCAGGTATTATGTTTGAAGAGATGGGAATAAACTATATAGGCCCTGTTGATGGACATAATTTAGAACAGTTGATTGATATACTTGAAACTGCCAAAAAGATGGATAGACCCGTAATTATTCATGCACAAACTACGAAAGGTAAGGGTTATGAAATTGCAGAAGGACAAGAAGAGAAGTGGCATGGAGTCGGTCCTTTTGATCTAAGTGATGGTAGTAGTGCCAAAAAATCTTCTGCAAAAAGTGCAACACAGATTTATACAGAGTCTCTTTTAAAGCTTTGTGAAGAGAATGAAAAAATTGTTGGTGCAACTGCTGCCATGCCAAGTGGGACAGGTTTAAGTCCCCTTATAGAGAAGTATCCTAATCGTTTTTGGGATGTAGCTATTGCGGAACAGCATGCTGTTACTTCTATGGCTGCCTTGGCTAAGGAAGGTTTTAAACCATTTTGTACTATTTACTCTACATTTTTACAACGTGCATATGATCAAGTGATTCACGATACATGTTTAATGGATTTACCTGTTGTCTTCGCTCTTGATAGAGGTGGTATAGTTGGTGAAGATGGAGAGACACATCAGGGTGCATTTGATATTAGTTATTTACGTGCTATTCCTAATATGACACTTTTTGCTCCAAGAGATGAGTTGAGTTTTCATCATGCAATGGAGTTTGCGAGTAAGTATGAGCATCCATGTTCACTACGTTATCCGCGTGGTGCTTTTATCTCTACAACACTTATCGATTCTACTCCATTTGAGCTTGGAAAGTCTCAACTACTTCAAGAGGGAGAGGGAAATATTCTCTTTATTGGATATGGAAATGGTGTAGGAAGAGCATTTGAGACAGCGGAGTTATTGGATACATCTGTGACAATTTTAGATCTACGTTTTGTAAAACCTTTGGATGCCGAGATGTTACGTAGATTAGCACAAGAACATAAAAAATGGTTTGTTTTTTCAGATAGTGCAAAGATGGGTGGTGTTGGCTCTGCCATTGGTGAATTTTTAGCGGATGAACAGATTACAGACGTTCATCTTACGAGTTTTGAGTATGCTGATGCTTTTATTACACACGGAAATACTAAGCATGTAGAAAAATCTTTAGGTATTGCTCCTGAAGATTTAGCGAGTAAAGTACGAGAGAGTCTTTAATCTTTTAACATAATTACCCCTGCAAATCTACCCGTGTTACCTTCTGCTCTATACGAGTAGTGTGTATTAGTAGAGCAGGCACTACAGTATGAAGAGAATTCACTGTTGTCTTCTTTTATACCTGCATTTTTTAACTGATCTTTTAAAATTTTGGGAATATTTAAGAAGTAACGTGACTCTTTTTTTGTAATAGCGTAAGAGTAGCCTAACTCTTTAGCTTCTAAAACTATCTCCTGACCAACTTCATAACAACACTCATGAATCATAGTTCCAACAGATACATAAATATCCTGAGGAGATGATTGATACTCTTTTATAAAACTATTGACTACATTTTGTATGATGTTACTAAATGCACCTGCCCTTCCTGCATGAGCCACTGCTATAACACTACGTTTTGGGTCATAAAAAAGGATGGGTGCGCAGTCAGCAACCATAACCATAAGTGGTTTTTTGGGTATGTTTGTAATAAGTGCATCGCAAGTTGGAGGAGTAAAAAAGTTGTCATACTCAGTTATGGTATGTGTAAGATTAGAGTGAATTTGTTTCATATGAATGAGTTTGGTATACTCATAATGTAGTCTGTTTGCTAAGAGTTTATGATTTTTTATTACATTACCTTCACTATCTTCAACGTGAAAAGCGAGATTACCATCTTCTTTACTTGTAAATTCACAAATGAGATTTGAAAAAGGTTTTAATAAAGTACTTTGATGAAATTGCATATAATCATTATAACAGAATTAAGGGTTGTCTTTGAGTAAGTTAAGTCACTATCCAATTAGATTAGATGGGAACTCCATTGAGAAGAAGCGTCAAGAGATTAAAGAGTATTTTCAAAATAGTTTTTCACTTTTTGAAAAAATCTTTGAGCTTTTAAAAGACGATTCCGTATTTTATAAACAGTCCGAACCAACTCGACATCCAATGATATTCTATTTTGGACATACGGCTACTTTTTTTATAAACAAACTCATTTTGATGCAGATAATAAATGAGAGAGTGAACCCTGAGTTTGAGTCTATTTTTGCTGTTGGTGTAGATGAAATGGCATGGGATGATGTGGAGAGTAGAAATTACCAATGGCCTCAAGTCGATGCAGTTCGAGAGTATAGAAGTAGAGTCAGAAAAGTCGTGGAAGAGCTTATAGATACTCTTGAGTTCACACTTCCTATAGAGCAAAACTCTCCAATGTGGGTGATTTTAATGGGGATTGAACATGAGAGAATTCATATTGAGACCTCAATTGTACTACATCGTCAAATGCCCTTAGAACTAGTTAAAGAACATGATGCGTTTTGTATATCTACAAGAGATAATGAGGTAGTAAAAAATGAATTAGTTCTTCTGCCCGGAAAAGAGATACACTTGGGAAAACAAGGTGATGAGGGATTATACGGTTGGGATAATGAGTATGGAATTTGGCAGGAATCTGTATCTGATTTTAAAGTCTCAAAATATTTGGTAAGTAATGCTGAATATATGGAGTTTGTGAAAGCAGGTGGATATCAAAAATTAGAGTACTGGGATGATGAAGGAAGAGCTTTTTTAGAAAAAAGTGCTGTTACTCTTCCCATATTTTGGGTACAAAAAGGGAGTGAATATTTTCTTCGAACCTTAACCAAAGAGATTAAAATGCCTTGGAATTGGCCTGTTGAAGTGAATGCACTTGAAGCAGAAGCTTTTTGTCGTTATAAAACGAAAAAAGAGGGTCGGTTTTACTCTCTACCAAGTGAAGCTGAATACAGAGTTTTGTATGAGTATGCTGGATTGGAAGATATTCCAAAAGAGAGTGAGGCCAATATAAATTTTGCACATTGTAGCTCAAGTGCACCTGTAGATACCTTCTGCACAAATGGTGTTTATGATGTTATAGGAAATGTATGGCAGTGGAGTCGAACTCCTATTAGAGCATTTAAAGGTTTTCATGTCCATAAAGCATATGATGACTTTTCTACGCCAACTTTTGATGAGAAACATGCACTTATTTTAGGTGCTTCATGGGCGAGTAGTGGGAATTTAATGGTGAAACATTCACGCTATGCATTTAGAAAACATTTTTACCAAAATGCAGGTTTTAGATATGTACAGACAGCTAAGGAGAGTGAAAATATGGCAGATATTTATGAGAGTGATGAACTTGTTTCACAGTATTGTGAATTTCAGTATGGAGATACGCATTTTGGTGTGAACAATTTTGCCTTAGAGTGTGCGAGTATAGCAAACAAATTTGCTATTAATTCGCAAAAAGCTTTAGATTTAGGATGTGCAACTGGACGTGCAACTTTTGAGTTGGCAAAGAGATTTGAGAAGGTTGAGGGAATTGATTTTTCTGCACGTTTTATTCAAGTAGGTACTCGTTTAAAAGATGAAGGGTTTGTGAACTTCTCTTCTAAAGAAGAGGGAGAACTCTGTACAAATAAAAAAATAACAATGAAAGAACTTGGTTATGAATCAGTAGTACAAAAAGTTTCATTTTGGCAGGGCGATGCATGTAACTTAAAACCTAATTTCACTGGATATGACCTTATACTAGCTACAAATTTGATTGACAGACTGTATGAACCCAAGTTATTTTTAGAGAGTGTACACGAACGTTTAAGCAAAGATGGAATTTTAGTTCTTACTTCTCCTTACACATGGCAGGAGAGCTCAACAAAAAAAGAGTTTTGGCTTGGCGGGTATGAAGATGAGAGTGGCAATGAGGTAGAAACTATAGATAGTTTGCAAAAAATTTTAGCTGATAATTTTGAGTTAATACATTTACAAGATTTAGAGTTTGTTATAAAAGAGACAAAACGCAAGTATCAACATACTATTTCAGAGGTAAGTGTATGGAAAAAAAGAGATTAATGTATGACTTTTCACAAGCCGCTTCTAGAGAGGAAACGAATGCAGAGAAGTATACTTTAAGAGAAAGGCTTTTTGGTACTGTAGATGTAGAACCAGTATGGGTTGCAGACATGGACATAAATACCCCTGACTTTGTTTTAAAGTCTGTTAAGCAACGTTTGGAGCATCCTATAGTAGGGTATGAAGAGGTACCACATAGTGCGTATAAAGCACAGGCAGAGTGGTTGCAAAGACGACATGGATTGAGTGTGAGTCTTGAAGATATGTTCCATTCACACTCTGTTGTTGCTTCTATGTCAGTTATTATAGAAGCTTTTAGTGAGGAAGGTGATGAGGTTATAGTGCAAACGCCTGTATATCCTCCTTTTTTTCATAGTGTAACAGAACATGGCCGAAAGCTTTTAAAAAATTCTCTCATACAAAATAGTGAGGGAAAGTACGTTTTTGATATAGATAGACTTAAGGTTATGATTACGCCAAAAACAAAGCTCCTATTACTCTGTTCACCTCATAATCCTGTGGGAAGAGTATGGAGTAGAGAGGAGTTAGAAGAGATTGCAAATATATGTTATAAGAACAATATAGTGGTCTTTAGTGATGAAATACATTCAGATATAGTTTATGCAGGTAAGAAACATACGCCATTTGCTATGGTTTCACAAAAAGCCGCAGAGATATCTCTCAGTGCTTTTGGAGTGGGTAAAACATTTAACATGGCAGGTTTTGCTATGAGTAGTGTTGTAGTACAAAACCCTCTACTAAAAGAGAAGTTTGAAAAAGTGTATAAACGTGTACATTTTGCAGGTGGCAATGCACTTTCACATGTTGCTTTTGAGAGGGCATATAAAGAGGGTGACTTATGGTTAGAAGAGTTGAAAATTCATTTGTGGAACAATTATGAAACTCTCTGTGAACTCTCTGAAGAGTACAAAGAACTTATTCAAATAATTCCCTTAGAAGCTACATATTTAGCTTGGCTAGATTGTCGAGGTATGGAATTAAAAGATAAAGAGTTACGGGATTTCTTTGTCGAAGAAGCTAAGCTTGGACTAAATGCTGGTATTAGTTTTGGAAGAGAAGGAAGTGGGTTTATGCGATTGAATTTTGCAGTTTCATCTGCTAAAATGTCGTTAATAATTGAAAGACTAAGAAATGCGTTAGAGACGCTAAGGAATAAACGTGGTAAACATTGATTGGGATGAGTACAAAGAGTATAAACAGTTTAGCATTAGAAGTGAAAACTTTGAAATACTGTTAGATTTTTTAAAAAGTTATTATAATCTTGTGCATCCTTCAGATATGTTTGAAACGATGCAGGCAGATGATATAGCACAGATGATGCTTGAAAAACGTGATATATATGATGCTGCATCTTTAGAAAATTATCTTCGCAATTATTAGTGGATATTTTAAAAAAAATCACACACTTTATACATGAACACCATGTACTCACACTTGCAACTTCACATGCAAATAGACCTCATGCATGTAGCCTTTTTTATGCTTATGATGTAGATACTCAATCTTTTATAGTTGCTAGTTCTGATGAGACACAGCATATTCAAGATATCATACATAATCCTTTGATTGCAGGGAATATTCTCCTTGAAACTAATGAGGTCGGTAAAATTCAGGGGCTTCAATTCAAAGGCGTGATAGAAGAGTCTTTGAAAGAGAATCAAAATAGACTTTATTTTAAGAGATTTCCTTACGCAAAAGTACTTTCGCCCAAACTTTGGATAATTGAAGTAGAGTCGTTTAAAATGACCGATAATCGTTTAGGTTTTGGGAAAAAACTATTTTGGAATAGAGATGAGAGTTAACTACTCTGTTGAGGTGTTTTTTTAACAAAAAGTGAACATTCAACTCCACTACTTTGAAAAACAACTAATGAGGGAATATACTGTGATTTAAAACCATAAGCTTTACAACCGTGAGGCTTGGAAGGCTCCCAAGTTACAAAGTAGTGTTGGCAATGTCTACAATTGATTCGTTTCATTCCCGGATTTTAGCATATTTGGATACAATAAAAGAATTAAATAAGGGAAAAAGAATGGATAAAATACTCTTAATGTTACAACTACAAAATCAACTTAATGATGCAACAAACGGTGAAGACTGGACAAAAGGTTTTACTAAAAACGCTCGAAAAATCAACTGGAAACGTTGTATTTATATGGAGTGTGCCGAGATGATTGATAGTTTTTCGTGGAAACACTGGAAAAGTCTTGAGCAAGAAGCAGATTGGGACAATTTACAAATAGAAGTTGTAGATGTATGGCATTTTATTATGAGTTTGGCGATAGAGAATTATGCACAAAATATGCGAGGGGGTGTTGAAGATTTAGCACTCAACATAGCTAATTCAAAAGCATTTGAAACTTTAAATGAAGCACAAGCAGAGTATGACACTCAAGATAACATTATTGAAAAAGTGGAAAATATCATGCGCTTAGCTCTTGACAGTACAAATACAGCTTTAGAAGAGCTCATTGATGAGTTTTTTGATTTAGTTGTCATGAGTGGTTTAGAGTTACAATCACTCTATAGACTTTATGTAGGAAAAAATATTTTAAATCAATTTCGTCAAGACAATGGCTACAAAGAGGGAACATACATAAAAGTTTGGGATGGAGAAGAAGATAACGTAGTTATGAAACGTATTTGGGAAGAAAATGGTGATATAAAGCCAGATGTACTCTATAAAGAGTTAACAAAGGTTTATATTGCCTTACATAAAGAGTAGTCCTTGCAAGAGAGTGTTTTAACTGTAACAAATCTAAGTTTTGGCTATACAAGTGAACATTTACTCTTTAAAGAGCTAAACTTTACACTTTCAAAAGGTGAAGTTGTTGCTATCGTTGGTGAGAGTGGTGCTGGAAAAAGTACACTCTTTGAACTTATACTAAAAAACTTAAAACCACTTTCTGGAATGGTAGAGAGTGCTTCTTTATCCGAAGTTTTTCAAGACCCTTACAGCTCATTTCATCCAAGTTATTCAATAATCAATCAAATAAAAGATGTTGCCTCTTTAGAGAAGTTCGATACATATTTAGAAGGTGTTAATTTAGAGAGGGAGTTACTAGAAAAATTACCTCATGAACTCTCCGGTGGGCAACTTCAGAGAGCGTCTATTTTAAGAGCTATGTTAATGCAACCGGAACTTTTACTTTTAGATGAGCCTACCTCTGCACTTGATAATGTCATTCAACTTGAAGTAATGAAAATGCTTATTGCACATCTAGATAGAATGGGAATGTTACTAATAACACACGATATAGAGTTAGCACAGTGGTGTGCTGATAGAATTATTGAGATTTAACTAGACTGTGTACAAGCAAATAACCACTTCCCGCCATTACAATAGTACCTATTGAATTCAATCCAATATTTAAAGCAGCTAAGCCAAAGCTTCCACCTTTGAGTAATAAAAAACTCTCAATTGCAAAAGTAGAGTATGTTGTAAGTGCTCCAAGTACACCTGTAGTTAAGAATGACTTCATATGTACAGACAATATGGTTGTATACATAAAATAGGCAATTAAAGTACCCATTATAAAGCTACCAATAAGGTTTACTCCAAGCGTTCCATATGGTAAGTCGTGTGGAAGCTTATGTGAAATTACACCATTTAAATAGGCTCTGAGGACTGCGCCTAAAAAACCACCACTACCTATTGCTAGTATTGTTTGCCAACTCATTATCATACACCTCTTGCATAGAATCACGTAGCTCATTGAGCCAATTTTCATTTGCCTTATCTGCTATAAAAGAGTCAAGATAAATGATTTTTACACGTCCAGGCATGTAGTAAAATTTTTTAATATTATAGTATTTCGCGGTCTCTATAAGTACTATGGGTTGTACTCTTAACTTGTATGTATCTGCAACTACTTTTGCACCGCTTTTAAATGGGAGCATAGTACCTGTAGTAGAACGGGTACCTTCAGGAAACATTGTAATAACACGTCCTTTGTTGAGTCTGTCTTTTGCATTTTTTAAAAGTTTTAGAAGAGAGGTTTTACTCTTTCTTTCTATAGGAATATCTTCTGGCATACTCATTGCAAGACCAAAAAAAGGAACATCAAAGAGCTCTTTTTTTGCAACCCACGCAAGGTCTTTTTTTGATGTTGTTTCTAGTACACCAATATCTAAGTCACTTTGATGATTTATAAGAAACATTTGTGCAGCAGGATCTTCTTCTCCTTTAACTTCTGTTGTAAAAAAAGTAAAAAGACGAACAAACCAAGCAGCAATTTTTCGTGCATAAGGTCGCGGTAAAAGTGGATAGAGAATCATCATCAAAATAAGTGACGTGAAAATTATAAGCGTTGCAAAAAACCAGTTAATATGAGCAAATATCTTCATTTTTTACCCAACCGATTTTTTCGTTTTGTAGTTTTATTTTCGTAAAGTTTGCACTACTACCTTCTTTATTGAGATGTAGAGTTTGAGAAGTTGTTTCAAATATAGTACCGTTATGTACAGGAAGAAGAGTGATATTTGCTCCTGCTTTTATGCACACTACACGTTCTGGCATTACTATATACGCCATATAGCCTAAAGGTATCAGAATAAAAAAGAGATAAATGTATTTTTTACGTATTAAGATAAAAATAAATGCGAGAATAGCAATGGTTCCAGCAACAATTATTTTGATACGTTCATGGGATTGATCTTTCGGTTTTAAGTCACTTTGAGTTGTAACACTATCTTCAACAACTACTACTGGAACGTTAAGAAGTGCAAAGCTGTTTTTTTGAAGATTAAAATATGAGAATGAAAAGTTTTCAATATTTTTATCTACTACAACAAAGTAAGTTACCCTTGGTTCATCGTAGTCACCACTTAATGATTCTATTCCTTGTTTATATACGTTTTTAAATTCTATATTTTTTAGGTTGGCATTTTGTGCTGCAGCGACAAAAATAATAATATTGTGTTCTTTGTCATAAGTTGTTGTTTTATACTCTACAAGCTCCAAGTTGTCTGCAATTATATTGGAGAAATTTTGTTTTGGATTAAGCGTGATTATATTGAGTGTTTGACCTACTAAGATAGTCGTCGTATTGAGTTCCTGCGGAGCAGAAATCGAAGCTTCAAAATCGGGAAGTTTTGCACTTGATGAAGTACTTAAAAAATGAAATGTATCATAGAAGTACTTTCCTCTTTTTTCACGTGAAGGAATCGCATCTAGTAGTTCTAGACCTTCTCCATTAGTAAGAGTATAGCTTATATTTTGATGTTCTTTAAGTGTCGAAATAGATTTGAGTGTAACGGGAAAAATTTCACCTTGAATAACTCTATTTGGAATTTCTTCATAACTAAGATAAATTATCTTATTTGCTAGTGCAAAAGAGAAAAAAAGTAGAGTTAATACAAGGGTTCTTATCACGACTCAAGAAATCCTTGTAGCATTTTTACTCCATCATCGGAGCCTAAAATTAATTCCATCGCACGTTCTGGGTGAGGCATAAGTCCAAAAACATTTTTTTCTTTGTTGCAAACACCGGCAATTGAAGCGACACTTCCATTTGGATTGCTTTCATTCCCATTTGTATCACAATATGTTACAAGTATCTGTCCATTTAGTTGTAGTTCTTTAAGACCAGCTTGATCAATATAGTAGTTGCCATCATGGTGAGCAATAGGGATATTAACTACATCTCCTACGTTAAGTTTTTTTAAGAAGCTATTGTCATTATTTGCCACTTTAAGTGTGTGGTGTTTTGAAATGAAGTGGAGACCTTCATTACGTTTAAGTGCTCCTGGAAGTAGTCTTGCTTCTGTAAGAACTTGAAAACCATTACAGATACCTAAAACTTTTCCACCTCTATTTGCATACTCAACTACTGCTTTCATAACAGGCGAAAATTTTGCAATCGCACCACTTCTGAGATAATCTCCATAAGAGAAACCACCAGCCACTACAAGTAAATCTGTATCTAGAGGAAGTGTTTCCGATTTGTGCCAAACTATTTCAGTAGTTGCACCTAGTTTTTGAAATGCATACTCTGTGTCATGTTCACAGTTTGTTCCGGGAAATTGCAGTATTGAAACTTTCATTAAACTAACTCTATTTCATAGTCTTCAATAACTGTATTTGCTAAAAGCTCTTCACACATTTTAGTTACTTCTTGCATCGCTTTTTCTTTGTCACTTTCTTGAAGTTGAAGAACGATTTGTTTTCCTACACGAACATCGTTTACACCTTCAAAGTGTAAAGAATCAAGCGCATGGTGTACAGCTTTTCCTTGAGAGTCTAAAACGCCTGCTTTAAGTGATATGTTTACTATTGCTTTCATCTATTATTTTCCTAAAATTCTATTTAATACTTGCTCGTAAGCTACTGTTAATCCACCAAGGCCTTGGCGAAATCTGTCTTTATCCATTTTCTCTCCACTTTCCATATCCCAAAAACGACAGTTGTCAGGAGAGATTTCATCAATAAGGATAATATTTCCGTTCATATCTTTACCAAATTCAAGTTTGAAGTCCACAAGGTTAAGACCTTTTTGTGCAAAGTATGGTTTTAAAATATCATTAACTTGACGTGCCATACGACGGAGTTTATCGAGTTCATCTTGATAATCAACAAGTCCGAGTATTAAAGCATGTTGATCATTTAGTTTTGGATCACCAAGGTTGTCATTTTTATAATCAAACTCTACAAGTGTAAATGGAAGAACCTTACCATCTTCAATACCTAGGTTACGACTTAATGAACCAGTTGCTATATTGCGAACTATTACTTCAATTAAGATTACATCTACTTTTCTATGTAGCATATGATTATCATCAAGCATCTCTACAAAGTGTGTTTGAATCCCATTTTTTTCAAGAAGTTTAAAAAGTTCTGTTGAGATTTTGTTGTTAAGTGCTCCCTTCCCAGCTTCACTAGACTTTTTTTCACCATTAAAAGCGGTTAAATCATCCTTGAATTCTGAGATTACAAGGTTTGGATCATCCGTTAAAAAGAGCTTTTTTGCTTTTCCTTCATAGAGTAATTCGCGTTTTTCCATGTTAGTTTTTTATCCTTTGGTGATGATGAGTGCTCTGATAACATCAGCAGCCTCTTTAAGTTGAATATCTTTATTTAACATTTCTGGCGTAATTATATCTTTATTTACTTTTTTCTCTTCTTTATCTTTGCCTTTTTTTGGTTCAACTTTTTCAAGTTCTTCTTCCAAATGTTTTTTCAAATCAGCTTCTTTAATTGCAAAGTCGTTTTCATGTGTTGTTACCTCACCCGGTAAGACGGTAATATCTGGTGTAACACCAACAGCTTGAATAGTTCTGCCACTTGGAAGATAGTATCTTGCAATTGTAAGCTTGATAGCTTCTGTTTCGGTAATTGGAAGTACAACTTGTACACTTCCTTTTCCAAATGTTTTTTCGCCTATAAGAACACCACGTTTATGGTCTTGAATAGCACCACTTACAATTTCAGATGCACTTGCACTCCCGCCGTTAATGAGGACAACTAAAGGAACATTAGTCAGTGTGGATGATTTTGTAGCAGTGAAAACTTTGTTTTCTGCTGCACTACGTCCTTTTTGAGAAACGATTGCACCTGAGTCAACAAAGATATCTACAAGAGCGACTGCTTGGTCCAAGAGTCCACCAGGATTATTACGTAGGTCTAGTATGATTCCTTTTGTAGAAGCTTTGCGTTTATTTATCTCTTTTGTAACATCTTCTGCAACTTTTTTATCGAAGCTTGCGACTCTGATGTAAAGGATATCGTTATTTATAACTTTTGCGTGCACTGACTCAATAGTTATATTTCCACGTACTATATGCACATTTATTGGTTTGGCTTCACCTTTTCTTACAATCGTGATATCGATTGGATCACCAACTTTGCCTCGCATGATTGCAACAGCTTCATCAATGGTCATGTTCAGAGTTGATTCATCATTGATTTTTAAGATAATGTCACCGGCTTTCAATCCAGCTTTGTCAGCAGGTGTTCCATCAATTGGAGAGATGACCGTTAAAGCACCATCTTTCATTCCAACTGTTATTCCAAGTCCACCAAACTCTCCATTTGTCTGTACCTTTAAGCGCTTGTAATCTTTTTGTGTTAAGTAGTTGGAGTGAGCATCAAGGTTTTTCATCATTCCATCAAGTGCTTTATCCATGAGCTCCTCAATGGTAACGTCATCCACATTATACTGTTCAACTATATTGACAACTTTTGTGAACTTAGATAATGCCTCAAGTCTTGATGCCTCTGCATCTTTAATTGAACTTTCTGCAGATAACGCAGAGGAGAAAAGAAGAGCCGCAGCAACTGTTATACAACTAAAACCAAGTGTTATAAATTTTTTATTTTTCATGCGAAACCTATGGTGATTGTTTAAAGCAGGTATTATACTCCTAGTAATTAAATCGTGGGTTAAACTAGAGATAGGTTATGTTTGAATATAATTGCTTAGAAGTTTTTAATCAAACAGTTTTGGAGCAATTTATAAAGATGAAAAATGTTGTACTAATAGGCTTTATGGGTGTTGGAAAAGGAAGTGTGGCAAGAGAGGTTATAAAGCACTCTAATTATATTGCAATAGATACAGATGATTTAATTGAAAGTATGGAAAATAGAAAAATTAAAAATATTTTTGCACAAGAAGGAGAAGAATATTTTAGAAGTCTTGAAAAATCTGTAGCACAATGGCTTGAAAAGAGTGTAAAAAATACTCTTATATCAACAGGTGGCGGTTTTTATAAACAGAAAAATTTAAAAAAAATCGGTATAATCGTTTTGCTAGATTCTCCATTTGATGCAATTATGAAACGTATTAAAGAGCATCCAAATGCGGAGAAAAAATTAAAAAAACGCCCTCTCTTAAGTAATTTGGAAGAGGCAAGGAAACTCTATGAAGCACGTCGTCCTGACTATTTAAAAATTGCGGATGTTGTTATAGATGTTACAAATAAAAGTGCTCTAGAGTCTGCAAAAGAGCTACTTAAAAAGGTAAAAAAATATGCATAAAATTTTAACAGCAGTATTACTTCTGACTTCTATGCTTTTTGCTGATTCTATTAGTTGGCAAAAAAATTTTAAAAGTGGTGTTGAGGCAGCAATAAAGCTCAATAAACCTATAATGTTTGTCTCTTCAAGACATACATGTAAGTATTGTGTTATTTTAGAACAGACGACTTTTTCAAATAAAGATGTGATTTCTGGCTTGAATAAAGATTTTGTTTCTATCATCTCTTATAGTGATGAGCAAGACTATATGCCAAGAGAACTTTGGAGACCTGGAACACCCGCAATTTGGTTTTTATATCCAAATGGAACACCAATGTATCAACCAATTATGGGTGCTATAGATGAAAACAATTTTTTAAGAGCTATGGGAATTGTTAAAAACGAGTTTGCAAATACTACTAAAAAGTAGTCAACAGCTACTTTGGATATAATTGCAAAATATTAATACATTATTAGGATAAAGAATGATTTTTACTTCTACAAAATCTTCTGGATTTACAGCAGAATTTGCAGAGCTATTAGAGCGCGGAAAGATGGACATTGCTCATGTGAGTGCTATTGTTGGCGGTATAATTGATGAGATTAAGAATGAAAAAAATAGCGCACTTAAGAGACATATTAGTAAGTTTGATAAATGGACGCCTCAGAGTGATGCCGATTTAAAGATTTCATCTGAATCTATGCAAAAAGCGTATGAAAATCTGGACGCTACTTTAAAAAACTCTTTGCATTTAGCATACGATAGAATCAAAGTTTATCACGAAAAACAAAAGCCTAAATCATGGTTTGATGATGAAGCAAATGGAACTATTCTGGGACAGAAAGTTACTCCAGTTGATAGTGCAGGGCTCTATATACCAGGTGGAAAAGCTGCATACCCATCTTCACTTCTTATGAACGTAATCCCTGCACAGGTTGCTGGTGTTGAAAATATTGTAGTATGTACACCAACTCCTGAGAATGAGCCAAATGAGTTATTACTAGCAGCTTGTCATCTCTGTGGAGTTACAGAAGTGTATAAAGTTGGTGGTGCGAGTGCTATTGCTGCAATGGCTTATGGAACAGAAAATATTCCAAAAGTTGATGTGATTACAGGTCCAGGAAATATTTTCGTGGCAACTGCAAAAAAGATGGTTTTTGGTGATGTCAATATAGATATGATAGCAGGACCAAGTGAAATTGGTATTTTAGCTGATGAGAGTGCTAATCCAAGTCATATGGCAATTGATTTACTCTCACAAGCAGAACATGATGAAATGGCAAGCTCAATTCTTATCACACCATCTAAAGAACTTGCTGAGTCAGTTAAAATCGAAATTGAAAATTGGTTACAAAAACTTCCACGTCAAGAGATAGCTAGAAAATCTATTGAGGAACGTGGGGCAATTATTGTCACCGAAGATATGAAAGAGGCAATTGAACTGATGAATCAAATTGCTCCTGAGCATTTAGAAGTTGCTACAACATCACCATTTGATTTACTTCCGCATATAAAACATGCAGGTGCAATTTTCTTAGGTCATAATACTCCTGAAGCTATAGGTGACTATATTGCAGGACCTAATCATACACTTCCAACTGGTGGAACTGCGAAGTTTTATTCACCGCTTGGAGTAGAGAACTTTATGAAAAAAAGCTCAATTATTTCGTTTAGTGCAGAGGCTATTAATGCAATTGGAGAGGAGTGTGCTCTTATTGCAAATACTGAAGGCTTGACTGCACATGAACAGTCTGTCAGAGTAAGACTCAAAAAGTAAAACACATCCTTAGTACAATACTGCCAAGTTTTTTTATTTGGCAGTCACAAATTCTTCCAATTTATTCAAAAACTTAAACAAAAGTAATTATTTTCTTATATTACTCACCTCAAAGAAATTGTCAAAATTTTATCACTTCTTTATAACTAGTTTAAGGTTTGTTAGCTATGATTTTTGCAGTAAAATAACCCTTGGGAGTCCCTATATAAGGTGTTATTTTGAACATTATTAGTAGTAGTTATAAATCTAAATTAGCTGTCAAAAGCCAAAGGAGAATATATGCAATTAGGTTTCCTAGTTGATTTACACCTGTGTATGGGTTGTAAAGGTTGTGAGATCGCATGTAAAGTGGAAAATGAAGTTCCACTAAGTACATGGAGACTCCGTGTTAAGTATGTTGACGTGGGTACATTCCCTGAAACAAAAAGAACATTCACACCATTAAGATGTAATCACTGTGAGAATGCTCCATGTGAGAGAATTTGTCCGGTATCTGCTCTTCACTATCTTGATAATGGAATTGTTAACATTGATAAAGAGCGTTGTATAGGATGTGCTGGTTGTGTTATGGCATGTCCTTATGGTGCTATCTATATTGATCCGCAAACACAAACTGCTGACAAATGTACATATTGTGCACACCGTATCGCTTCTTCTATGATGCCAGCATGTGTTGTTGCTTGTCCAGTTCAAGCAAATATTTTTGGTGATTTAGATGATGCTACATCAAACATATCTAAATACATTCAAAATCACCAAGGTGCAGTTCAAGTACGTAAGCCAGAAAAAGGAACAAATCCTCAACACTTCTATGTAGGCGGTGGTAATGTTACACTAAATCCTCTTGCATCTGAAAGAGTTGATGGTTATTCACTATTTAACAACATCACTACACTTCCAGTAGGAGGACACCACTAATGGCAGCACATGAGATTTTAGCAGCAACAAACGCTGTAGTTACTTTAGACGTTGCAATTCCAGGTACAGTGTGGCCTTGGCTAGTTACTATGAATATGTGGGCAAAAAGTATAGGTACTGGTGTTATTTTTATGCTTTTCTTCTTAATTAAAAAGTATCCAGATAAAGTTGGTGGACTTAGATTTCCTACAACTGTAGTATCAATAATTTTTATTCATATTTTCTTACTTTTTACACTTGCTGATTTACACCAACCGTTTAGAATGTGGCATATTTTCTTTTACCCACACTTAACATCAGCAATTACAATTGGTGCATGGATGGCAACAGTATTTGTTGGTCTTCTTTTCTTACTTGCTTTTCTTTCTTTCATTAAAAAAGATGATGCGGCATTTGATAAAGTATTACCATGGGTTGTAGCACTTGCTGTTCCTGTAACACTGTATACAGCGGCACTTATGTCTCAATGTACTGCACGTGAACTATGGCAAATGCCAACAGAATCAGCACAAATGATTTTAGCTGCATTACTTTCAGGTTCAGCATTTATGATTTTAGTATTTGGCTCAAAACTTGGTTGGGAAGCTAATAGAAATCTTGGAACTATTCTTGGATTAAGTGCATTTATGTCATTCGTTTTATACATGTCAGAGTATGTGTTTGGCCCAATGAAAGCAGAAGAAGTAGCTGCAATACTTGAGTATGTAAAAGGTGATGGACCATATACAGTTATGTTCTGGATTGGTCAGTGGGTAACGTATTTGCTACCAATGTTGCTTATACTACTTAGCCGTTCAAGCAAAAGTGAAAGTATTTTAAAACTTGCTGCGATTTTAGCGTTAGTAGGTCTATGGATTGTTAAACATGTTTGGTTAATGATTCCACAATTATTACCAATGAGTTAGGAGAAAATTTAAATGTATTTACAAAGTAGAAGAACATTTTTAAAAGGTGCCGCATTTAGTGTTACTGGTGCCGCTATTGCAAAAGGTGTGTTTACAACTGATGCAATTGCAGAATCTATTGAAGAGAGTAAATTTACTGATACTCCAGATTCTTTATCATTCTATCCTCCAATGGAAGAGTGGTCTGACTTTAAAGAGTTAGATGGTGATGACTGGAAACGTGGTGGTTTAGCACGTAAAGGTGTTAGAAGTGAGTCGAATCCTGATGGTATTGAAGTAAATGATTATGCAATCGTACCAACTGCGTGTTCAAACTGTGAGGCTTCTTGTGGTCTTACTGCTTGGATTGATAAAAAAACTTTTACAGTTAAAAAATATATGGGTAACCCACTTCACCCAGCTTCTCGTGGTAGAAACTGTGCGAAGGGTTATGCAACTCAATCACAAATGTATGATCCAGATCGTATTCCATTCCCATTAAAACGTGCTCCAGGTTCAGCTCGTGGTGAAGGTAAGTGGATTCGTACGACTTGGGATGAGGCAATGACTACTATCGGTAAAAAGATGGGAGATACACTTGCTAAAGGTGATGAGCTTTCTAAAAAATCTGTAATGTTCCACGTTGGTCGTCCAAATGAGAATGGATTTACAGGTAAAGTTTGGCATACACTTGGTGTAGATGCATTCAACTCACACACAAATATCTGTTCATCAAATGGTCGTACACCAACTATTCAGTGGGCAAATGATGATAGAACGTCTCCAGATTGGGCTAATGCGAAACTTATTTTCCTTAACTCATCTCATGCTGCAGATGCTGGTCACTACTTCCAACAATCTGCTTCATTCATTGCAGATGCTCGTATGAAAGGTGCAAAACTTGTAGTTATGGATCCACGTATGTCTAACTCTGCTGGTATGGCAGATCTTTGGATTGCAGCTTGGCCTGGTACTGAACCACTTATTTACCTTTACCTTACTCAAAGAATTTTAAGTGAAGGTAAAGTTGACCGTACTTTTGTGAAAAAGTGGCTAAACTGGGAAGTGTTCTTAGATAATAAAGAGTATTTAAAATATATGGTTTCTCAAGGATATATTTCTAAAGTACCAACAAAAAATGATTTTGATGCGTTCTTAGATACTATTACTGAACTGTATACACCATATACTTTAGAGCATGTTTCAAAAGAGACACATGTTCCTGCATATAAGCTAGAAGAACTTTATAATATGTTCATTTGGGCTGGAACTTCTGTATCTACTTATTTCTGGCGTGCAACTGCAGCGGGTAACCGTGGTGGTTGGATGAGTGGTAGAACAGGTTATTTACCACTTGCACTTCGTGGTGCAATTGGTCCTGAAGGTGGTACTTTCTTCCACCACTGGCATGTTATTTCTGTAGCAGGTAAAGGTGGAAGTTCTACTATTGGACAAGGAAAAGGTGGATCAAATATTCCTCCTGTAGATGTGTACAATGAGCTTACTTGGCCGCCTGAGTGGCCACTTTCAACATACGAGTTGTCTTACCTTCTACCACACCTTCTTTCAGATGAAGAGTGGCAGAAAAAATGGCAAGCAAAAGGTCTTAATGTACCGACTAAGCTTTCTGTATGGATTCCACGTATGTATAACCCAGTTTGGATTAATCCAGATGGATTTAGATGGTTAGACACAATTAAAGATGAGTCTAAAATGGAGTTAACGTTTAACCTTTCTCCAACATGGTCTGAAACTAACTGGCATGTTGATTATGTTCTTCCTGTTGGTTTAGCTGGTGAGAGACATGACCAACACTCAGAAGCTACAATGCCTGCTCGTTGGACATCATTCCGTCAACCTGTAATGCGTGTTGCATTAGAGAAAGCTGGATGGAAACCACAAAATCCTAATCGTGCGACACTTGAAGCACATATTAAAGCTGGTCTTGGTGAAGTTTGGGAAGAGAATGAGTTCTGGTTTGACATGTGTGTTAACTACATTGACCCAACTGG
>JAFGVE010000007.1 GCA_016938175.1 Campylobacterales bacterium | reverse complement strand
C
Organism: Campylobacterales bacterium; assembly: GCA_016938175.1. Taxonomy (GTDB): domain Bacteria; phylum Campylobacterota; class Campylobacteria; order Campylobacterales; family Sulfurimonadaceae; genus Sulfurimonas. Next base: position 3,030 of record JAFGVE010000007.1, on the reverse strand, counting down.
CGCTTTTTGGATAGATGAACGCGATAACGAGGGAACTACACTCTTGGCTCTAGACAAAAAAAGCTTTGAGCCTATTGGGTTTTTACATTTTTTCAAAACAGGCAAACCAACAGAGCACAAAAAGCTGCGTTTAGGGTATGTAATAAAAAAAGAGAGTTGGGGAAGTGGATTTGCTACTGAAATACTTAGAGGCTTTATAGAGAGACTCAAGCATGAAAGTATTAAAACCCTTTATGCGGGTGTAAATCAAGAGAATTTTGCATCGCAAAATGTTTTAAAAAAATGTGGTTTTGTGAGTCACACAAGAGATGCAAATGAAGAAGACCTTCTCTTTGAACTTGACCTTTATGGAAAAGTGAATACTCAAGACTCAAAGAGAGAGTCGCTATATCTACATTCTTACTGAAGCTTGATTACATGTATCCATGCGAATTCTATCTTCATAAAAAATCTCTAACCACTCATATATGTGCTCTTGTGTAAGCACTATTGGCTCTTTTGTACTCTCTGGAGTAGTCTGGCTCAAAGACTTCAGGTCTTTAAAGTAAGCTCCAGCCTCTTTTAAGAGGTTTGTTTGTACTTTCATATCTACACGGCTCATAATGGCTCCTTTTATTTGTAGTAAATTTTCTAAGTCTAGCTAATTTAAACCTAACTAAACTTTAAACAAAACTCTATTTTACACCAACACAGAGAAAAGAATTTATAAACTTGGGCACTTTTTCCTTGTGTTTTAGATTTTATACGGTTATACTGTGACCAAGAAAAGATGATTTTAGTTACATCTTTAGACTGCTTTATATTGATAACTTCTTGTTTCCAGTACATTTCAACCTAAAAGAAAAGCTTTATATTAGATTTTTAACCACTTAAGAGATTAGGTGTACTCAAACAACAAGGAATTACAATGGCAGCATTAGTAAACGGAACTGTAAAATGGTTCAATAGCGAAAAAGGTTTCGGTTTTATCGAACAAGAAAACGGCGGAAAAGATGTATTTGTACACTTTCGTCAAATCAACAACAGTGGCTATGGTCGCGTTTCACTTGACGAAGGTCAAAAAGTAACTTACGAAATCGGTGAAGGCGAAAAAGGCCCACAAGCAGAAAACGTTACAGGTCTGTAATTTTTCATCAAGTAGCACTTTGCTACTTGACTTTATAAACAACATCTCAAACTTCAAAACACCGCGGAATAGAGCAGTTCGGTAGCTCGTCGGGCTCATAACCCGAAGGTCGCTGGTTCAAATCCAGCTTCCGCAACCAATCTCAAAACAACACCTCCAAAAACTCCAATACTCAACTTTGTTACTCTATTGTCATCCTACTGTAGACTCTTTGCTACCTAAGCAGACTAAAATACCGTTTTATTTATAAGGATAACATTTGAAACTTCTTTTGACACTCTCAATTCTTTTGACACCACTTGTTTATGCACAGGGCATACTTGGCAACTGCGACTCTTTAGTCGTTGATGAAAGACTTCCAAATATCATCAGTAAAACTATGAAACTAAGTGCCACAAAAGTTTATGGCATAGATAGAAAAGTATCGGTTACAAATGGAGCAAACCTTGAAATAGAAGCAGGCACGACTGTCGTAGGCTGTTCACTATTCTCATACTTAGTAATTGAAAAAGATGCAAAAATAATTGCACAAGGGAGTGCTACAAAACCAATCACATTTACCTCTCAAATTGACCTGATGGGCTATTCAACTCCACAAAGTGTTGGAGAGTGGGGAGGCATAGTCATTGCTGGCAATGCTTATGCACACTACACAGACAATAAGTTTGAGGCTGATGAAAGTGTAGCGTTTGGAAGTCAAACACATAATAGCGATAATGAGTCATCTGGAGTACTAGAGTATGTGATTATAAAGCATACTGGCTATAAAGTAAAAAAAGATAAAGAGTTAAATGCACTCTCACTTGCAGCTGTGGGAAGTGGAACTACTCTAAGAAATTTAGCGATTATTGGTGGGAGTGATGATGGAGTTGAACTCTGGGGTGGCTGTGTAAATATTAATGGTCTCTATATATACAATGCCAGAGATGACTCCTTGGATGCAGATCTAGGATATAGAGGTACTATTAAAAATGTGCTTATAAAACAGTGCGGTATCGATTCAAAAAATAATCATGACTCAGCAGCTATAGAAGTTGGAAATGATGAGAATCTTATTACTACCAATGAAAAAAATGCAACACTTCCAACTATTGAAAATTTGAGTGCATATATAAAAGGTGGAGGAATTTACAACAAATATGATGCGGGATGGCGTTTAAAAAATATAAAAATTATAAGTCAAAAATCACGAGAGCTTGAGATGCTAGTATTTAGAGGTGCAGATAGCTATACAACTGGTGCTAAGTTTCTTGATGGTGAGCTCTGTTTTCACAATAGCAAGAAGAGCATAGAACTCGAAAATATATTTTCTAAGCGCAATGTCAAAGGAGAACAAAAATATAAAACAGCATATGAATATTTCATACAAAAGAAAAAAGTTCAAGGGAGTGGCAGATTCATGATTTCGGATGATTGCAAGGGTGCAGATGAAACAGATATATGGACGGGGGATATCTAAACGATATTTACTGTTGCACCTGTTTTTTGTTTGTCAAACGCTGCAGATAATTTGAAATATTAATCAGTGCAAAAGTGACTAAAAAAATCATGAGTCCTGGGAAAAAACTGACCCACCATGCTATCTCAACGACATCTTTTCCACTAGATAAAATAGTACCCCAGCTCATCTGGGGAGCCACAATTCCAAGACCTAAAAAACTCAGACCAGACTCTGCTAAAATTGCCCCACCTACTCCAAATGTAAAACTGACGAAAAATATAGGAGCAAGAAGCGGTGCATAATACTTTAAAAGAATTTTGAGCTTATTAAGCTTAGCAATTCGTAAAATCTTTATGTAGGGTTGCGAACTAATCTCAAAGCTCTCAGAACGAATAAGGCGTGCTGTAGTCATCCATCCTGTCACAGAGATAATAAAGATAAGCACCAACACAGAAGCATTAAT
>JAFGVE010000006.1 GCA_016938175.1 Campylobacterales bacterium | reverse complement strand
CTTCCAAAACCTTTCCGGTCTCTCGTTTTGTGGACGGGAATTATAGGAGAATATTGCTTAGGATTTTCTTAATTTTTTTAAGAATTGAAAGAAGGTTTTTTCTTTTTTTAAATACAGTTACCACCAGCATCCAAAATACAAGCATAACCTGTTTCTGGTGTGATTCTTATATCAACAAATTCTGTTCCGTCTGTTAGTCTAATAGTACAATTCGCTGCTAAAAGTTGTTGTTGTGGGCTGGTGTCACTTTGTAGCATAGGTCTTCCTAAATTATCAAAAAATATTCTACGAGCATTAGCACAGCCATCTCTCATTAAGTTATTCATATTTGCGAGTACAACGCCATATTTTGCCGACAAGTTCATACTCTTAATAAATGTAGTCCCATACAATGAATTTCCTGTTAAATCCAATCCACTCATTGGATCTTTTGCTATTTCACCAGCATTTGGGTTCGGAGAGACGGCAACTCCATCATGATTTCTATCGGAATATATTGTATAAACTACATTTTGATTTCCACTTTGATCATGTTGAAAATATATCTGCCATCTTGCTCTCCACCAGTTTACTCCTGTTTGATATTGATCACTAACTAATGCCAAATGTTGTGTATATCGTATATGTGAAAGAACTTGAAGTGCCGCTTCTTGTAATGGATTTGTTCTTGTATTTGGAATGACTACTGCTGCTATAATACCAATAACAACAATTACAAAGACAAGTTCTATCATCGTAAAAGCTTTTTTACTTAAATGAGAAAAAAATGATTTCATGCAAATAAACCTAACTAATTTAAATATAGGTAATTAGTATAGCTAAAAAAAAATGAATTTAAAAGATTATTTTGAGGAAGGAGAAATAGTTCAAGATTACTCTTGAACTATTACAGATAAACGTTATATTTTCTCTGCTACTTGAACATCGTAAAGGATATCATCCATTGGATGTCTATACATTGGCATTGCAAGACGTTTTTCATCAAGAACGTGACCAATGAAACCGATTGAACGACCAACTATAAAGAATGCATTAAGCGTACCAGAAGCGATAAATTCATTAATCTCTTCTTCTGAATACCCAAGTGCTCTCCACATATCTACCATTAGAATACCAATAGTACCATCAACGTTTAGAATTAAGTTCTCTTTTTTAGATGTAGTAAGTGCTTCAACAGTTCTAGCATAGTCTAAAAGTGGAGTTGCTGGGAAGTGAGCCGCAGCATACTCCATTAAACCTTTAACACGAAGGTCTGGATTTTTAAGGGACTTAATACGGTGACCGATACCTGGAATTGGAATACCAAGTTTTTTCATATGATTCAGGAATGCTTTTGGGTCTAATCCATTATCATCTGCATATTTAAAGTGTTCTGCGGCACCATCGATAGCACCACCGAAACGTGGTCCAATTGTTAAAAGACCTGTAACAAGTGACTCAACAACACTTTTTCCAGCACGAGCCGTAACTTTTGCATTGTGAGCACCAGAAACTGCTGGACCGTGGTCAGCAACAGTTTTAATTACAGTCTCAATAAAGTCTGTAGCCCATTTTGGATACTGTTTTTTGAACCATAAAAGTGAAACAACATCACCAATGCCTTTACCAGTATCTGGAGTTGCAACTGAAGAGATTGGAAAACCTGCATAAGTTGCCTCATCACCTCTGTCATCAGAAATTGTACAGATAAACTGTTTTGTTCTTCTTACTTTTGGTACAACATTCATCTCTGGCTCAGGAATTGGAGCGATATTTAATGACTCATATACCTCTTTGATTTTTGCTGGTAAATCATTAAATGTAGCTGGAACATGAATACCTGCTTCTGCCATTGCTTTGTTTTTTGCTTCTGCTGTTTCAGCTTCTGCATTTGCAGATGCACCAGCGTGACCAAATTGAACACCTGAATCGTAATACTTAGCAATAGTACCAATACACCATGCAATAATTGGTTTTGTAATTTTTCCACTTTTTACAGCTTCGATTACTTTGTACTCCTCAGTACCACCAACTTCACCAAGTAAAATCATATATTTTACTTCTGGATTATCTTGCATTCTAAGTAGGTTATCAATAAATACTGAACCAACGAAACGGTCACCACCAATTGCAACACCTTCTGCAATACCATCAGCATTAATAGCAATGATATTTGAAAGTTCATTAAAAAGTCCACCAGAACGAGTTACAAGACCACATGAACCTGCACGATGAAGTTTTGAGTTCACGATATTCTCAATTGTTCCACCAACATTAGCAATTTTAAATGCACCTGGAGCAATACCACCAACAGTAGCAGGACCTATTACAGTTACACCTAAATCTCTTGCAGCTTGGTTCATTCCACGAGCAAGTCTCTCAGGAATACCTTCTGCAGTAATCATGATTGTGCTAAAACCACCAATTTGAAGCGCTTCCATAGTAACATCGTATGCAGTTCTAAAAGATGCAAAGTTCAAAAGTACATCAGCTTGTGGCTGAGCAGCTTTTGCTTCTGCTGTTGTTTTATAAAGAGGAATCATAACCTCATCTGAACCATAAAAGAATTTTTCAAATTTATTCCCAGAAGTTGGAGCTACGATAGCTGCAACAGAAGGCTTAGATCTTTTGATTGTGTAATCGTAGTCTAACATTCTTTGAATAGCAGTTGTATTGTTATTCCAGAAAATTGCTTGTGTATCTTTAGTAAATAATTGTGCCATATCTTCTCCTTATGCCTCTACTGCCATTCTTACGATATCTGTAACGTGTGTTTCTGGTCCATATACATCAATCCATAAGCCAAGTCTGTCTGCAGCCTCTTTAATATCTTTAAGACCTTTCTCATAGTTTGGTCCACCACGTCTAACGTAGATTTTAATACCAACTTCTTTCATTTTGTCTGCATAATTTTCAAATGCTTGAATAATACCAGTGAATGTTTTTGCAACATCGGTAAAGTTAGCAATTGCTCCACCGATGATAAGAATTTTTTCACGGCCTTTTGCATCTTTTTGTCTTGTCATAAGATCTAAAAGTGTCTCAGCATAAAATTTTGTCTCACCAGTAGTTGGTCCACCTGAGTACTCACCATAGTTTGCAAGATCTTCAATACCTGCAAGGTCAGCAATAGTATCAGCATAAACAACCGAAGCACCACCACCAGCAACCATAGTCCAGATTCTTGCTTCTGGTTTAAGAAGAGTAAGTTTTAAAGATGCACCAGTTTTAGCGTCAGCTTCTTCAACAGCAAGAACTTCTGGAGATTTCTCTTCCATACCAAATGCAGTTGGATATTCAACATCTCCCCACTCTTCTACCATTAAGAAACCGGCAGTATCATCAAGTTTAGCAACCATATCAAGAAGTTCTATTTTTGTACCTTGCATTACGAATGGGTTAATTTCAAGGTATGCGAAGTTAAGCTCACGGTATGCTCTAAAGAATCCAATACAAAACTCTGCAAAGTTTGCTTTATCTTTATCTGCAACATCAGCAGGTACATTTGCTCTAATTTTTTCAGCGATTTCTTCTTCAGTTGCAGTAATTGGGAATGCTACTTCAGTAACTTTTTCATCCCATCCTTCTTCAACTTCCATACCACCTTCAGCAGACATGTAAATTACATCATTGTCACCTACACATGTCGCAGAAACGTAATACTCTTCAGCTTGTTCATGTGGAGTAAATGGCTCAACTATGAAGTGAGTAAGCTTATCAACACTTGGTTCACCTGTTGGAGTGTCACCATCAAATGAGAAGTACACTGACTGCTCAGATGATGATTTTTCATCAATCCATGAAGCAGCTTTGCTCAATGAAACATCACCTGGCTTAGCGTCTTTGAAAAGAACAAGATTATTTTTACCACGTTTACCAAATAACATATCTGGTTTAGCAACAAGTGTTTTTTCATTCAACCAAGTGTTTGTTTTAGCAGCTTCTGTTAATTCAGATCCATTTTGAACCATAACAGTTTCATATGCATAAGTAAAGTTTGGAAAATATTTATTCCAGTGTCTTGCTAATATTGACTTAGCATCGTATTCTCGTATCGCTTTTTGAGCCATAGAAACTCCCTATTTTGATATTTGGGTGTAATATTAACATATAATTTTCTATAAGCCCCCATTAAATGGCATTTCTATATAAATAGCTTCTCTATTTGTTAACCTTTGTAACATATCCCCTGTAAAGTGTTACATTTTTGTAACTAATGGTGACATTTTGCATCTCTTCAACTTTGTCTTTTAGCTCTCTTAAAAGATAGGCATCACACTTTTTTATACCATAAAACTCTAATCTCAATTGCATCTTATAGTCTGTTTTTACACACTCTATACCTTTTTCATATAGATTTTGACTTAATTCTTTAGCTATATGTACATCATATGCAAAGTGCTTTTTTGGCTCATCCATTAGTAAATAGAGCTCTTTATTAAAAAACACAGCCAAAGCATTTAACAATAAAAATACGAAGGAGATGATGAAAGTTGTCTTATAAAACTTCCTATGTTCTTTAAGACGAATTCTATACGAACTTGCAAATGTTTGTGCGCCTAAAGGGAGTGCTACAATGAGATAAGGGGCAAAGTGTTCTATGGGTACACTCTGTCGAAATGACAAAATCAATGAAAATATTAAACTAGTTGTAGCAATAAACCAAATTATATCTACCTTCTTAGTTAAAGCCCGTCTATAAAGAACATAAAAAAGATATATAAATATAATTGGTGTAAAGATAGCACTGTAAACACCTACTGTATCTAAAAAATGTCCGCTTGGATAGCCAAGAATTTCAAATCCATAAAGAAAGCTCGTAAGAAGATAGAGAGCAAGATTGTATGTAAAAAGTTGCACATTTTTATTGTAAAGATAAAAAAAAGCAAGCCCCACAAACAGATATGCAAAACCCACATCTATTAGTGCGTAACAGAGCAAAAGTAAGTTTAATAAAGAGAGTCGAACTCTTGTGTGAAGATATATATACAACAGAAGCCCAAATATAATCATTCCTGCACTATTAACCATAACAGCAGAGCTTAAAACACCTGGTAACAGTACAAACATCAAAAGCATCCAAAGCCTATTACGCTCTTGTGCTAAATAATCAAACGATATTAAATAGATAAGTAATACACTTAATGTATGAAATAAGAGCATGACAAATCGCAGCCCAAAATCGTTGTGACCAAAAAGATTTAGACTGAACTGTACTAGCAACTGTAAAAAAGAGAAATCTCCATAAAGAAGTTTTGCTTCTTCATAAGATATGGAGAGAAGTAGTGTTTGTGAAGAGAGTATTAAGGCATCTATTCCAATAATTAGGAAAAGAACATACCTTGAAATCATAATTCTAAAAAGTTACCTATTATCTTATGTCCATATTCACTCATAATTGATTCTGGATGGAACTGTACACCATAAATGTCTTTATCTTTTATTTTTAATGCCATTATCTCATTATCATCAGCACTAAATGCCATAGGCTCAATAACTTCGGGAACAGTATTTTTATCAACAATTAAAGAGTGGTAACGTGTTGCTCTAAACTCTTCTGGTAAGTCCTTAAAAATAGCACACTCACCATGACGTTGCATTTGAGATGTTTTTCCATGCATCATATTTTTTGCTCTTACAACATCTCCGCCAAATACTTGCGCAATACTTTGATGTCCAAGACAGATTCCAAATATAGGTACTTTCCCCGCAAAATGTTTAATAACGTCAAGTGTGACACCTGCATCATCTGGAGTTGCTGGACCAGGTGAGAGAATAATTTTTTCAGGATGTAGTGCTTCGATCTCTTCCAAACTCATCTCATCATTGCGAATTACTTTTAAATCCGCACCAAGTTCACGACAATACTGCACTATATTGTATGTAAAACTATCGTAGTTATCAATCATTAAAACCATATTTTTTCCATATTTCTTCGATAAAAGTAATTATACTAGATTAAAAGTCAATCTCACAATTTTGCTT
>JAFGVE010000005.1 GCA_016938175.1 Campylobacterales bacterium | reverse complement strand
GTTCGATCGGTTATTCTCCCTTTATTTACTTCGCTTTTTTATATTACTTCCCTTTTTTTATCTACTATGCCCTTATTTTAGGATTTTATTTTGTTGTTTATTGTTTTTATCACATCTTAATTACTATTTATATAACTGTCAATGCCCCTTTTTATAATACTTTGAATAGTTTTTTTGTTTTTAAAAAATGTGATATTATTGAATTTCATAAATAACTATGTGATAAAAATGTTACATAAATACACACATTACATATATTTATCACAAAAGTGATAGTTTACAATTTCCTATAATTTAAGGCTTTATTATAACTTTTTCTTTTAATTTAATATAAATTGTCTATTTTTTATGCATTTATTTATAATTTTTATATTATTTTATGATATATATCTTTTTTTCTATTTTAAGAATAATAATTTCTTATATTATCTATCTCTTCGTTAAGTTTCATTTAAAATTATATCTCATACAATGTTTGCAGTCGAAAATAGCTTTGGCTATCTTCCATTTACAATTACTCTGAGGAGAGAAAATGAAAAAAACAATCAAGTTAGCAGTTGTAGCTGCTTTAGCTTTAGGAACAACTTCTGCATTTGCAACTAATGGTTCTACTTTAATTGGTGTTGGTGCTAAATCACGTGGTATGGCTGGTGTTGGTATAGGTATGGGACACGGTGCTGAATCAGCATTAGTAAACCCGGCTTTAATCACTACAATAGAAAAAGACCATGAGGTTTCTTTTGGTGGTACAGTATTTATGCCAAATGTTTCAACTGAAATTACTAATAGTGCAGCTGGGTCATTAGGAAAAGAAACAAGTGCTGCGAATATGAATGTTATTCCTGCCGTTTCAATTGCTAATAAGGTTAATGATAATTTTTATTGGGGTATAGGTATTTGGGGAACAGCTGGTATGGGTGTTGACTATCGTGATAGCGCTCTAACAACTGGTAATATGCAGATGGTAACTAACTTACAATTAATGCAGTTTGGTCTTCCTTTGGCATATACTACTAATGGTTTTAGTATAGGTTTAACTCCAGTGCTTCAATATGGTGCACTAGATATTAACTATAATAACTCAGGAACTTCTGTAGGAACTGGTGTTGCACAAGATTTAGAATTTGGTTTTAATGTAGGTTTAGCGTATGAAATCGAAGGTATCACAATTGGTGCAACATATAAGTCACAAATTGATATGAAATACAAAGGCGTTTTATCAACAGTAACTCAGCCGTTTGCTACAATGGGTGTATTCCCAGCACCAATGGAAGATAAATTATCTACACCAGCTGAAATGGGAATTGGTGCAAGTTATAATATGGGTGAACACACTGTAGCTATTGACTATAAAAATATTAAATGGTCTGATGCTAAGGGTTATAAAGAGTTTGGTTGGGATGACCAAAATGTTGTGACAGTTGGTTATGAGTATGCTACTAAAACATGGGCTGCTAGACTTGGTTATAACTATGCTTCTAACCCAATTAGTGATGCAGGTGCTCAACCAATATCAGCTTATGCAGGTGATCCGGCAATCTTTGGAGGAAATGCATTAAATATGTTTAACCTACTAGGTTTCCCAGCTACAGTTGAGTCTCATATAGCAGTTGGTGGTACATATGCATTTGATGAAGTAATGTCAGTAGATTTAGCATATGTTTATGGATTACAATCTACAACTACTTTAGCAACTATGCCTGATCTAGGAACAGGCACTGATAATGAAACTGAAGTTAAACACTCACAAAACAGTGTAAGTGTACAACTTAACTACGCTTTCTAATTCAGTAAACATATTTCTCCTTTCTGAACAATGTGTCGCCAGTTCTTGGCGGCACTCTATTTAATGTAACCATCCAAAAAAATATTTCACTTAAGTGTTAAGTCACACTTCATATTTCTGACATTTATGCTAAAATATTTGGATTCAATTTGTGATAGTTTTTTGATAACTATTACAAATAAATACAATAAGGAAATAAAATGATAAATAATTTAATGAAGTCTACACTTCTTGTTTCACTTGCGGCAACTGTAGCGTTTGCAGCTCCAGCAGCACACTTTAACATTATCCCTGGAGATCAAGAAGAAAAATATGAAAAAGAGTTCCTTCCATCTTTAGAAGATGCAGTTGGATACACAGTTTCTGATCCACATGAAAAAATCAACGACGCATATGAAGGTCGTTATGGTAACCCTAAGGACCCAGATTATGATAAAGCATGGACTACAAACCTTGATAATCTTGGTTTTTTCTCTATGACTAATGATGAAGCACTACACGATATTTTGGAGTCTTCTCCACAAGCAGCTGGTTTTGCTCCATTTAACCTTTTAATTTACAAAAAGAAATCTGAAGATGTAACATATATTGGTCACATTGATCCATCAACTATGCTAGACATTACTGGTGTTACAAATAAAGAGGATAGAGAAGCATTTATTGAAATGTATAAGCCTCTTGATGAGTATGTTACAAAAGAGTTTGGTGGTAAAGTAGTTGAGACAGAGTTTAAAGGTCCACTTCCTGCACAGTCTATGATGACTTTTGAGTTTGAAGTAGATAGAAGTGGTGCTGTTACTGACTTTACGGAAGGATTCCAAGAAGAGTTTGAAGCTGCATTTGAAGCGAAAAAATATATTATCGCTGGATTTAAAAACTTTAAAGAGACTTATGCCGATCTTGAAACACCATTAAAAGGGTATGATTCTTTCTTTGTTTATGGATTATGTCACTTTACATTCTCATACAACGTTTTTAACAAAGGTCGTCCAGATGCTGGTATATTTGCACCATGTGCTATGTACTTTTACATTAAAGAAGGTTCAGACAAAATGATTGTTGGTATGCCACGTCTTTCAGTGTGGACAGCTGTAATGGAACTTACTGATCCTGCAAAAGTTGAGTGGACAAAAACAATTGATGATGAAATCATCTCAATTATGAAAGAGCTTGGTGGTAAAGAGATATGAGAAAACTCCTCACATTTCTAGCTTCTATAGCTGTTCTTTCTTTTACTGCTTGTAGTTCAACTGCTCCACAAGTTGCAAATGATCCATATAATGGCAAAGAAGTTGCAACTTATTTAATAGGGGCTGAGATGAGTGTTGCTGATGCAAAAGCAAAACTTACAACTGCAGGCTTTGAAGTTGTAGCAGAGTATGAACCTGTCAAAAAAGGGACTACAATTGTTTTTACAAATGAGGCTCTAAAAGCTGAAGCTGCTAAGCCAGGTCGTGGATATGCTGCAGTACTGCGTTTATTTGTTGACAAGCAAGAGAAAATGATTAGTATTACAAATCCTGTCTATTTTGGAAAAGCATTTATGCAGGCTGATTATAATTTTGAAGTTTATGCTGCACAACTTGCTTCTTTAAATGCTGCATTTCCTGGTTTAACAGAGTCAGCAGATAAATATGCATATAATGAATTAGCAGGCTACCACTTCATGGTTGGGATGCCTTATTTTGAAGAGCCAGATGTTTTAGGTACAGCTAGTGCTACAACTGCAGAAGCTGTTGCAAAAGCAAAAGCCTATAAAAAAGGTAAAGAGATAATCTTTGAGTTAAAGCTTTCGGACAACTCTACACTACTTGGATATGAGCTTGGTAAACGTACTAAAAAATTTGTTAATAAAATTGGACGTCAAAATGCTGCTATTTTACCATGGGTAATTAGTATTGAAAACGGACAAGCAAAAGCGCTTAATGCAAAGTACTACATTGCTATCTCATATCCACTCCTTGATATGGGTGGATTTATGGGAATTGCAACTGTTCCAGGTGCAATTACGAAAGATTTAGAAAAAGCTTTTAAATAAGCTTTTTCAACCTTCTACATTTATGCTACACATTTGTGTGGCACTATTCAACTTTATTTTATAGGTATTTTCATGAAACAAGTTTTTTTATTCTTATTTTTGTTTATAGGATTGAGCAATCTTATTGCCAAAGATATTAGTACTTATCTTATAGGTAGTTATGTTGATGCAAAAGATGCATCTCAAAGACTTCAGGATGCAGGATTTGAAGTTTTAGCAAGTTATGAAAGTGTGAAAGATGGGCAAACTCTAGTTTTTACAAATGAAGCACTGAAGAATCAGGGTGCAAAGACAGGACGTGCTCATGTTGCTGTGGGACGTCTTTTTATAGATAGCAAAGAGAAGAAAATCAGTTTTACTAATCCTGTTTATTTTGGAAAAGCATTTATGCAAGATGAGTATGATGCTAGAGTGTTTGAACAAATTGCAGAAGATATAAAAAGGATTTTTACTGGTTTAGAAAATTCAAAAGATAAATTAGATGAAAATGACTTAGAACATTACCATTTTATGATGGGAATGCCTTATTATGAAGATAGTGATATATTGGCTGAATCTAGTAATACTGAGTTGCTAAAGAAAGCAAGGACGTTTAAAAAGGGGAAAGAGCTTGTTTTTGAGTTAAAAATTTCAGACTCAACTACGTTGCTTGGTTATAGTTTAGCAAAGCGAACAAAAAAATTTGTAGAGAAGATAGGAAGACAAAATGGCGCTATTTTGCCATATACAGTATGTATAGAGAATGGAAAAGCAAGTGCACTTGAAGCGAAGTATTATATCGCGGTGTCATATCCATTATTGACTATGACCACTTTTACAACAATCGCTACTGTACCTGGAGCTATCAAAAAAGATTTAGCAAAAGCTTTTAAGTAAAAGGTAGTGATATAAGTTCTTTTGTAAGAACTTATATCATTTTTGCTTCACGTTTTCCTTCTTTAATTTCCCCAATAAGATAAGAACCTTCAGCAGTTGCAAGAACTTTATCTACGTTAGTATCTTCGACAACAAGAATCATTCCAACACCCATGTTAAATGCTCTAAACATTTCTGCACGCTCTACATGTTCAGACATTAGTTCAAAGATAGGAAGTACTTTAATTGCATCTTCTTTTACTTCTGCCATTAAGTTTTCTGGAAGTACACGAGGAAGATTTTCAATAATTCCTCCACCAGTAATATGTGCCATTGCAATTATTTCATTTTTAAGTGCTTTAAATGTTTTTACATATATATTTGTAGGTTCAAGTAGTGTTTGTATAAGTGGTTTACCATTGAAATCATCTTCAAATTTCATACCCATTTTTTCAAAAAGTACTTTTCTAGCAAGAGAGAATCCGTTTGAATGGAGACCAGATGATGGAAGTGCGATGAGTTTGTGTCCTGCACGAACTAGGCTTACTCTATCCATTTCTGATTTTTCTGCAACTCCCACGGCAAACCCAGCTAAGTCATAATCATCTTCTGAGTACATTCCCGGCATTTCTGCTGTTTCACCGCCAATTAAGGCACATTCACTACGTTTACAACCTTCTGCAATTCCAGCAACTACATCAGTTGCATTTTTGACATCAAGCTTACCTGTCGCATAGTAGTCTAAAAAGAATGATGGAGTGCCGAAGTTACAAAGTAAGTCATTTACGCACATAGCTACAAGATCGATACCTACAGTATTGTGGATACCACTATCTATTGCGAGTTTTAGCTTTGTACCAACACCATCCGTAGCGGCAAGCATTACAGGCTCTTTAAAGCCCTTTGGAAGCTCAAATGCACCTGCGAATGAGCCAATGCCACCCATTACACCTGGAATAGCTGTAGCTTTTACTAAAGGTTTGATATTTTCAACAAAACTGTTTCCTGCATCAATATCTACTCCAGCATCTTTATAACTAATTTGACTCATTCGTACTCCCTTTAGGTTCTGGAAGTTCACATTTTTTTGTAATGATACAGAGTGGACAGAAGTTTGTAAGGCCTGCTATTAGGGGAATAATACCTAAATAAAACCACGCATTACCCGTAATAATTCCTGTTGCTATAAGCGCTAAACCAATTACAGTGCGAAAAACTCTACAAAATTTTCTTATTTTATTGACATCCATTTGTGTACCTTTAACTTTTTATAAATATTGTGCAATTATATCTATATTAAGTTAAATTAATTCAAAAGTGGCTAAAATCGCACCAATAAATAAGGAAAATATAATATGAAAGATTTTATATATAATGAAATGATGGTGCATGTTGGACTGTGTACTAACAAAGCTCCAGAGAACATTCTTATAATCAGTAACAATGCTGATGGAATGGTAAAAGAGGTTGCAAAACATGATGGTATTAACTGTGATGTAATTGCTGCTAATTTAGATGCACTTCGTGATGCACAAGATGGTAAGTATGATGTAGTTGTTTCAGAAATGGATGCAGATGCTGCGGCATATGCACATATGAATCGTGTATTAAAAGCGGATGGTCTTCTTGTTACAAGACATCCATCTTTAGATAATGTAGATGAAAATAAGCAAATTATTAGTATTCTTGGAAAGTATGCAAAAGTTGTTATGCCTTTTAATTTAGGTACGGGAGAAACTGCAATTTTAGCTTCAAAAGAGTATCACCCAACTGCAGATATTATCTTGCATCGTACAGATATGCTTGATGGTTTAGAGTATTATAACTGTGATGTACATCCAGCAGCTTTTGCAATGGGTAACTATATTAAGAAGACTTACTTAGGCATTATTAAAAACTAATGGCTTATGAGTATGCCATTGCTCTTACTGGTAGCATTGCTACTGGTAAGAGTACAGTAGCCTCACTTTTAGCACTTAATGGAATGCGTGTAATCGACGCAGATACAATAAGTCATGAGATTTTAGAAGAGAATGCTGCTTGGGTAGCAGAGACTTTCGGTGAAGAGTATTTAATAGGTTCAAAGGTGAATCGCCCTAAACTTGGAGAGTATGTCTTTTCTCATGCTGAAGCTAAAAAAACTCTAGAAGAGTTTCTTCATCCTAAAATTAAAGATGAAATTTTAAAACGTAGTAAAAAGCAGGACAGTTTTAAATTTCCTTACCTTATAGATATTCCTCTCTTTTTTGAAAATGGTAATTACGATATTAAAGATAGTGTTGTAGTTTATACTCCAAGTGATTTACAATTAGAACGTTTTATGAAACGTAATGGGTATTCAAAAGAGGAGTCTTTAAAAAGAATTGCTTCACAACTTCCAATAGATGAAAAACGTCAGAGAGCGACATGGGTTATAGATAACTCCAAAAACCTTAAACATCTACAGCAAGAAGTTGAAAACTTTGTTGAGACAATCAAACAAAAGTACCTTAAATAGGAGGGAAAAATGAGAGTAGCAAAATATAGTGCAAGTGGAAATGACTTTGTTATATTTCACGCAGATAAAAAAGAGCAAAGAAATAACTTGGCAAAAACTCTATGTCATAGACAAAATGGAGTAGGTGCTGATGGGCTTATTGTCATAGTTCCACATCAAAGTTGTGATTTTGAATGGGAATTTTACAATGCTGATGGAAGTGATGCAGAAATGTGTGGAAACGGTTCACGTGCTGCTGCACATTATGCGTATAACAATAACCTCGCTTCTGAGCAAATGAGTTTTATGACAGGTGCTGGAGTTATTAATGCGCACGTAGAAAACAATACTCCAAAAACTGCTATGGTAGAGAGTGAACTTACACCTCCCATAGTTATTGATAAAGAGATAAAATTTAATGGGAAAAATTGGTGGCTCATAAATACTGGAGTACCACACCTAGTCGCATTTCAAGAGAGTGTAGCAGATTTTGACATTTTAGAAGCAAGAGAGCTACGTTACAAATATAATGCAAATGTAAATATATGTGCCTTAGATGGTGAGAACTTACGTGTAAGAACATATGAACGTGGCGTAGAAGATGAAACTTTAGCATGTGGTACGGGTATGGCTGCATGCTTTTATAGAGCATTACAGGAACAAAAAGTACAAGAGAGTATTGAAGTGTATCCTACGAGTGGAGAGACTCTTTATTTAGGTGTTAATGATAAAACAATAACGTTTAAAGGAAGTGTGAAAAGAACATTTGTTACTGAGTGGGAAGATTAATCTTCTATTAGACTTCCCCTATAGTAGCGCTGTTCTTTTGGCTTGTTACTCTCTTGTTTTACTTCTATTTGTAGAGATTCTCCACCTTCATTACTAAGAGCATTTTCAAACTTTTCACTATTTGTAGCATTGAGTTGGTTTTCAAAGATACGAAGTTTTCCCAATAATTTATCCGACTTTTCAAGTAGTGACTCATAACACTGAGATGCTATTTTATAATCAGAACTAGAAGCTTTGGTACTACCAAAAATAGAGCCAATAATACCCCCTCCTTGTGCTTTGAAAAGAAGAGCGTATATTTTATGGTATTCGTTATAACACTCATCAAACAGATGCTCAATCTCTGAGAGAACAAGCGCACTATTTGATATATTATATGCCATCGCTTTTGAGTAGAGCCACGTTCCAAATGGGGAGTCAGAGGCATTGAGAACTATTTTATCTTTATCATTCTCTAAGCCTGAGACAATGAGTCGTATTTGGTTGACCCATTTTTTGTGTTCTACTCTTGCTTCTCTTGCTTGTGCAAGATACTCATCTTTTAAGGACATGGTGTCTACTCAAATTAATTTTTTGAGAATTCAGGATATGCTTCTAACCCTGTCTCATGTAAGTCAAGACCATCTTGCTCATGTTCTGCATCAGCGCGAATACCTATTGTAACTTTTAATATATACCAGACCACAAGAGAACTTACAAATGTAAAGAGACCAATAGCAACTATACCTTTAATTTGCATCATAAATGTTACTTCTGGATTCCAGATAGCAACAGCTAATGTACCCCAAATACCATTGACGAGGTGTACTGAAAGAGCACCAACTGGATCATCAATTTTCAGTTTGTCAAAAAAGCTTACAGAGTAAACAACTAAGATACCTGCAACAATTCCATCTACAGAAGCTGCAAGCATCCCTAAGTCAGGACCAGCTGTAACTGCAACTAGTCCTGCAAGTGCACCATTGAGAACCATTGTTAAGTCTACTTTTTTATAGAGAATTTGTGTAACAATTGCGGCTGTAATAGCCCCAAAAGAAGCTGCCATATTTGTCGCTGCAAAAACACCTGCAATAGAGTCTACATCTTCTCTTGTACCCATTGCTAATACAGAACCACCATTAAACCCGAACCAACCTAACCAAAGAATAAACGTTCCGAGTGTTGCTAGAGGAAGTGATGAACCAGGTATTGGTCTAATTCCACCTGTTGGAGTATATTTTCCATTACGAGCACCAAGTAGTAAAACACCTGCTAGAGCAGCCCAACCACCTACTGAGTGAACAATACTTGATCCAGCAAAATCACTAAAACCTTCCATAAAGCCACCAAGAGCAGAACCACCCCATGACCAGTGTCCTTGTATAGGATATATAAAGGCAGTAAGTATCATTACAAAAATAAGAAATGGCCAAATTCTAATTCTTTCAGCTACAACCCCAGAGATAACAGAAGCAGCAGTTGCAACGAAAACAACTTGAAAGAAAAAGTCTGCCATGAGTGAATGGTCATCGTAAGAGATACCACTTAGACTAAGGGCTATATCACCCATAAATGCACCCTCTCCACCATACATTAAGTTATAGCCGATAACATAAAACATTACAGAGGCGATAGCGTAGAGAAGTATGTTTTTAAGTAAAATAACAACAGCATTTTTACTACGTGTTAGGCCAGCTTCAAGCATAGCAAAACCAGCTGCCATCCACATAACTAAGGCACCTGCAAAGAGCATTAAAAAGCTTGTGAGTATATATTGTACGTCAGAAAAATTTTCCATATTTTTTTCTCCTGTGAAAATAAAATGATGAAAATTATAACTCCTAATGAAAATTTAAGGTGCAGTATTATGTCTATATTTTAATCAATGTTTTTTGAAAAGGAAAAAATAGATAAAATATGAAGAAGGCTGGAACTAAAGTCCAGCCGCTTCTACGATTTTTGCTTGATTATCAGCTATGAGTGGTTCAACAATCTCGTCAAGTAGACCACCACTCATAATCTCACCGAGACGATAGAGTGTTAAGTTGATTCTGTGATCACTTATACGGTTTTGCGGATAATTATAGGTGCGGATACGACCACTTCTATCTCCACTTCCTACTTGCGCAGCACGTTCTGCTGCATTTTCAGATTGTTGTTCTTGCATTTGGAGGTCATAAAGTCTTGCTTTAAGAACTTTCATTGCTTTTTCTTTGTTTTTGTGTTGTGACTTTTGGTCTTGGTTGGTTACAACAATACCTGTAGGCAAGTGAGTAATTCTAACTGCCGAGTCAGTAGTATTTACAGATTGTCCACCACAACCAGACGAACGCATAACATCTATTTTAAGATCTTTATCTGCTATAGTAATTTCAACGTCGTCAACCTCTGGCATTACAGCAACTGTAATTGCAGAAGTGTGTACACGTCCTTGAGATTCTGTTGCTGGAACACGCTGAACTCTGTGAGTTCCGCCTTCGTATTTCAACCTGCTATAAACTTGCTCACCTTTAATAAGTGCTGTTACCTCTTTGTATCCACCTGCATCAGATGGAGAAGTAGATATAAGCTCAATTTTCCAATCTCTTAAATCAGCATAACGGGTATATGCGTCAAAAAGATCGCCAACAAAAATAGCTGCTTCATCTCCACCAGCTCCGGCACGAAGCTCAACGATGATATTTCTATCGTCATTAGGATCTTTTGGAAGAAGCAGTAGTTTAATCTCTTCTTCTAAAAGAGGTTTTTGTGGCTCTAGTTCTTTGAGTTCTTCTTTTGCCATATCACCCATTTCAGCATCACTTAACATCTCTTTTGTATCTTTTATATCTTGCAGAAGTGTTTTATACTCTTTTGCTTTTTCAACAATTGGTAAGAGAGAAGATTGTTCTTTTGAAAGTGCGGTCATCCTTTTAATATCGGATGTTATGTCAGGTGAACTTAGCAGTTCGCTAAGTTCATTATAGCGGTTGATAAACGGTGTGAGTTTATCTGCTAACATATAGAGTTAGCCTTATATAGCGTTTACAGCTCTGTGTAGACGACTTACTTTTCTAGCTGCAGTCTCTTTTTTAAGAATACCTTTGCTTACAAATTTGTGAATTTGTTGGTTAGCTACTTTAAGTGTAGCAGTTGCTTCTTCTTTGTTCCCTGCTTCGATTGCAGCACGAACATCCTTTACAATGTTTTTAAGACGAGTTCTGTAAAAACGGTTACGTTCAGTACGAACGATTGTTTGACGAATTCTCTTAATTGATGACTTATGATTTGCCATAATTAGTCCTTTTTGGAATTTAAGTCCGCAATCATAGCTTAAAGATAATTAAAATTAAGTTAAAGGGTGGTAGAATAGCTGAAAATTGCAACAATATTTAATTAAAACCATAATGTGAGGATAGAAAAGATATGAAATTATTTGGAACAGATGGAGTAAGAGGTGAGGCGGGAACTTTTTTAAGTGCCGAAGTCGCAATGAAGGTGGCAATGGCTGCTGGAACTTATTTGAAGTCATCTTCTGTTACAAATAAAATCCTCATTGGCAAAGATACCCGAAGAAGTGGCTACATGATAGAAAATGCAATTGTAAGTGGGCTTACTGCAATAGGCTATGATGTAGTACAAGTTGGTCCTATGCCTACCCCTGCTATTGCGTTTATCACAGAAAATATGCGTTGTGATGCAGGCATTATGATATCTGCATCACACAACTCTTTTGAAGATAATGGGATCAAATTCTTTGACGGACATGGAAATAAGTTTGCAAAAGAAGTGGAAGAACAAATAGAAAAAATCTATTTTGATGCACAGCAACTACAAGATGCACAAGTAACTGCTAAAGCTATAGGTAAGGCAAAACGTATAGATGATGTTATTGGACGCTATATTGTGCAACTCAAAAATTCATTTCCTGTTGAGATGACTTTGCAGGGTATACGCATTGTTTTAGATGCTGCGAATGGTGCTGCGTATAAGGTAGGACCAACGGTATTTGAAGAGTTGGGTGCCGAGGTTATTGTTTTACATAATAAACCAGATGGTTTTAATATTAATGAAGGGTGTGGTGCTTTACATCCAAAAGATGTGAGTGATGCAGTTGTAAAGTATAGAGCAGACTTAGGGATTGCTCTTGATGGAGATGCCGACAGACTTGTTGTGATTGATGAATGTGGAGATGTGGTTGATGGTGATCAGCTTTTAGGAGCTTTAGGGCTACACCTACATAAACAAGGTACTTTAAAAGGGAATGGGATTGTCTCTACAGTTATGAGCAACCAAGGACTAGAAGATTTTATGAGTGAGCACTCTCTTTCACTTTTCCGTTCTGATGTTGGAGATAAGCATGTTCTGGAATTAATGCATGAAAAAGGCATTAATTTTGGTGGAGAGCAGAGCGGACACGTTATCATAAATGATTTTGCTAAAACGGGTGATGGGCTAGTGACTGCTTTACAGGTTTTAGCTCTTTTAATTAGTACAAAAGAGAAAGCTTCTAAAGTACTGCGTCCTTTTAAACTGTACCCGCAAAAACTAGTAAATATTAAAGTTGGAGTGAAAAAACCACTTCAAGAAATAGAGGGTCTTTCTGAAGTTCTCGCTGAATTAGATGCCTTACATATCCGCCATTTAGTTCGTTATTCTGGAACAGAGAATAAACTTCGTGTTTTACTTGAAGCAAAAGACAACAAGTTAATGCAGAGTGAAATGGAAAAACTTGTAACTTTTTTTCAAAAAGCACTCCATGCCTAATGTAACGCTGCGCCTATCGGCGATACTTCTATTTTCACTGTTTGGTGTTTTTATAGTTGACCAAAACATAAAAATGCTTTTTGTAGATGGATTTCGTTACTACACAGAGTGTATAGACTTGATTTTAGTCTATAACAAGGGTGTTGCTTTCTCTATGTTTGCATTTTTAGATGAAAATTTGAAGTATATTCAACTCATAATGGTAAGTGCAATTTTAGTGTATATATATTACTTGAAAAAACTCTGTTATGCCTTTCCAGCAGGTTTAATGCTGGGGGGAGCATTTTCTAATATTTATGACCGCTTTATTCATGGTGGTGTCGTAGATATGGTCTACTGGCATTGTGGTTTTGATTTTGCTGTATTTAACTTTGCTGATGTGATGATAGATATTGGAGTCTTGTGGCTTCTTTTTTTAAACTTTAAGCCCAAGTTTTGTAAAAGCTAATTAAAAGCACTTTTTAGATATTATTGTCCAAAATTATCGTCATACATAATATGACTAATGTAATACAAAAGGAAATTGATGGAAATCAAATCGAACAAAATTAACAGTGCAAACGCTGAGATTACAGCAACTATTTCAATGGATGATGTAAATGCGAATGTAGAAAAAATTGCAAAACAACTTGCAAAAACTGCAAATATTCAAGGTTTTCGTAAAGGAAAAGTACCTGTTGCGATTGTAAAAAAACAGTATGGTCAAAAGCTTGTTGAAGATGCAGAAGCTGAAGCTTTACGTAATGTTCTTTCCCAAGGTTTAGACGAGATGTCTATTACTAACGATTCTCTAATCGGTGAGCCAAATATTACTAAATTTGACAAAACTGAGAGCAGCATTGAAGTGGGCATTAAAGTTGCGATGAGACCAGCTATTGAACTTGGTGATTACGCTGCTTTAGTACCTGAGTTTGCAAAACCAGAAATCAGTGACAAAGAGATTGAAGAGCGTATTACAATGTTTGCACAGAGTCAAGCTCCACTTGTTGATATTAAACGTAACCGTATGATGAAAAAAGGTGATACTGCTGTTATTGACTTCGAAGGAAGCATTGACGGTGAAGTTTTTGAAGGTGGTACTGCAAAAGATTTCCCTCTTGAGTTAGGTTCAGGTCAGTTTATTCCAGGTTTTGAAGACCAACTTATTGGTGTAAAACGTGACGAGGAAGTTGTAATTAAAGTTACTTTCCCAGAAAACTATGGTTCAGACAAACTTGCTGGTAAAGATGCAGAGTTCAAAGTTAAAGTAAACCAAATCAAAGTAAAAGAAGAAGTTGCGATTGATGATGAGCTTGCAAAAAAACTTATGCCAGGTGAAGAGAATGCAAACCTTGAAGAGTTACAACGCCAAGTAAGAATTCAACTTGAAAACGAAGCACTTGGGAAACTTTACAATGAAGAGTTAAAACCAAAACTTCTTGAAAACCTTGTTGGTGCAGTTGAGTTTGACCTTCCTGAGTTTGTTGTTGAGCAAGAGATTGACATGGCTGTAAACAAAAAAGCAAGTGAAATGAGCGAAGATGAAATTAATGAGCTTCGTGAAAATGCTGACAAACTAAGTGCTTTACGTGAAACATTTAGAGATGATGCAAGCAGAAGTGTAAAAGCGACGTTTATTATTGACTCGTTAGCACAAGCAAAAGGTGTAAGAGTAGAAGAGCAAGAGATTATGCAAACTATCTACTATGAAGCAATGCAAATGGGACAAGATCCTAAAAAAGCGTATGACCATTATAAAGATGCAGGATACCTTCCAGCAATTCAAATGTCTATGATAGAAGATAGAGTACTTTCTGGTCTTCTTAACGAAAAGATAGCGTAACACGATTATGAGTTATATTCCATACGTTGTAGAGAAAACTGGGCGTGGTGAGCGTTCGTATGACATCTACTCTCGTCTTTTAAAAGATAGGATTGTTATGCTAAGCGGCGAAGTAAACGACCAGGTTGCTTCAACAATAGTTGCACAGTTTCTATTTTTAGAGGCTGAAGATCCTGAAAAAGATATATATTTTTACATTAACTCTCCGGGTGGGGTTGTGACTGCAGGAATGGCTATATATGATACGATGAACTATATTCGCCCGAATGTAGCAACTATATGTATCGGTCAAGCTGCTTCAATGGGTGCATTCTTACTTTCATCTGGTGCAAAAGGTAAACGTTATGCGTTACCACATGCTCGCATTATGATTCACCAACCTCTTGGTGGAGCTCAAGGACAAGCAACAGATATTGCTATTCAGGCAGAAGAGATTCTTCGCATGAAAAAAGAGCTAAATGAGATTTTAGCTGCAAATACTGGACAAGATGTAAAAATCGTAGAAAAAGACACAGATCGTGACAATTTTATGAGTGCGCAAGAAGCTCAAAAATATGGTATGATTGACGAAGTTTTAGTTAAAAACGATAAAGAGTAAGGATTACAAATGTCTGGTGCGTTTAGAGGTAGAAGTCGTAGAAATTTGGATGAGGATACACAAAAAAGTTCCAATCAGAATCCATCTATGATGAAAGTCTTAGATATGGACACTCCCTCTAGCGATGTTGAACTTTATGCAAAAGAAGTTCTTAATGCTTTAGTAGCAGACAATTTGCCACCGACACCTAACAACTTCTCTTTGTATTTCGACAGACTTTTAGAAGAGAAGAGTGAAAACTTACAAAAGCAGATTGCTTCTATGCTTGAGCTTGAAGAGAGCAACGATGCAGAGAAGACAATCGAACTTGAACAGAGTTTAAAACAGGGATTTACTTCTATAAAGAGTATTTTGAGTGTGACGGCTACTCTTTATAAAAATATGTCACTGATGAGTAAGATACTCGAGAAGAGAAAAGAAGAACTCTCTACGGATATAGAGACAAAAGAGGCTGTCGAACTTATTGCCGCACTTGAAGGTGATGTAAGAAAGTTAAACGTCATTGTAAAAACACAAAGTTCCCAAATGAAAACTATTTATGATGATACAGCTAAGATAGTTAAAAATGTCGAGAATGAAACTATCTTTGACAACCAGTTTGGTGTCTATAATAAACGCTATCTTTTAACGAAAATTGAGCAAGAGATAGGTCTTATAAACAAGTTCAATCACAAAAGTTCCCTTATTATGATAGAACTTTCTCGTGAGCTTAAAGCAAGTGTGAAAAATGAAAAAGCAATACTCTTGATGACACGTACAATAGCACGTCTTTTATTGAAAACTTCTCGAAGAAGTGATGTTGTTTCTCACTATGGAAACGGTATTTTTTCAATGCTTTTAAAACATACAGATATTGAAAGTGCTAAAAAAGCGAGTGAAAGACTTGTTTATTTAGTTTCAAATTCAAACTTCTTTTTAGCAGACAGAGAGATTCAACTCAAAATTTCTATAGGTATTACAGATATAACGGCATTACATACTGTTGAAGAGACAGTAGTAAGTGCTCTAGATGGAATAGAAAAAGCTTATAAAATAAAAAATACTGACTATGCGGTCTCTTTAAGAGAGTAGGGAGATAATAAGTGAATTTATCTATAGTAGAGTATCCAGATAAAAGATTACGTGAAATATCTCAGGAAGTAAGCTCTTTTGACGCTGATTTACATAGACTTTTAGATGCTATGTACCCGTTAATGATAGAAACGAATGGAATTGGTCTTGCGGCTATTCAAGTAGCGCATCCTATTCGGGCACTCATTTTAAACATACCAAATGAAGAGGGCGAACAGCCTGATGAGAACTTACTTGAGATAATTAACCCTGTTATAACGCATAAAGAGGGTGAAACGGTTTACCAAGAGGGATGTTTGAGTGTTCCGAAATTTTATGAGGATGTAAGTAGATATGAGAGACTTATCCTTAACTACCAAGATAGAGATGGTAATACACAAACACTCGAAGCAGATGGTCTTTTAAGTATTGCTATTCAACATGAGATGGATCATCTGGAAGGAATTTTATTCATCGATAAACTTTCATACTCTCGCCGTAAAAAGTTTGAGAAAGAGTACAAACGTATGCAAAAAGAGAGAAAAAAGGTTTAGGGCTTATTTCCTCTTAACTCTTTGAGTTTTCTATTTTTACTTATTTGCAATCAAATTAATTATAACAATACATTATTTCTAATATATTATTACAGGTATATACACAGGAATGGCAGGATCAGGAGTACTTTGGTATCTTAGCTCCACAGTTTTTTCAGTTAATAAGTTACTATCCTGAGTAACTTTTATGGTGACATTGTCGGAATCTATGTCTAAATCAGAAGAAATTTTATATGTTTTGTTGGGTAAAGTGCTAAAAGTAAGTGATGTAGATGCGGTAGCATATTCTGAATCATTACGATACTTAATTCCAATGGTGATTTTTCCATATTTGACGTAATAGTCTGCTGCACCACCACGCCATGAGTTTTCAGTTTTTTCTCCATTAATTTTAAATATTTTAATCTGGTCATCGTTTTCAGATATCGTTTCTAAAAACGCAAGTTCATCTTTTGGTGCTTTATCATGATAGTGAATAGGCTTAGCACAACCTAGCAGAGATAGAGATAATATTAATATCAAAGAGTATGATATATATTTTTTCATTTTCTTCCTTTATGTAACCATTTAATCGCCTAGTATTATATAAATGGAAGCTTTATATATTCTAAATAATTTAAAACAATAAATATTTCAAAATGACATGTTTTAACTATAAGTATTGAAAAAAATGTAAAATCTATATTAGTTGTTAATCCATTGCCTAATCGTTTAAAATTATAGGAGAGTAATTATGAAAAGTGTAAAGTGTGCTACTTATGAGGGCTTAGACGCTAAAGTTGTAGATGTTGAGGTTACACTTACTAAAGGGCTCCCCTCTTTTACTATCATAGGTGCAAACTCGAACATAGAGAAGTCTCGTGAGAAGATAAAGTCAGCACTTTTAAGTTCAGAGTATAAGTTCCCTCCTAAACGTGTCTCAGCCCTGCTAGCTCCATCTGACCTAGCCAAAAATGGAAGTCAGTTTGACTTAGGTGTTGCACTTTTAATTATTTTGAGTGAATCAAAAAAAGATTTCTCTGAGTGGTTTGTCTTTGGGGAGTTGGGACTTGATGGCTCTGTGAAAGAGTCTTACCTTATCTACCCGCTCATTTTATCTCTAGCAAATCAAGGACTCATTAAAAAAGCCATAGTCCCAAAAGAAGCACTAGTAAAACTCTCAATGATTCCAAATGTTGCTTTTTACGGAGTTGAAACACTTAGTGAGGCGGCAGAACTTTTACAAAACGATGCACAGCTCTCTCCTAGCCTGCAAACTCAAGAATCAGTTTACCCTCATTATGAGATAGCAGGGCAAAAGTACTATTACGTAAAGGAGTATGATGAGGACTTTTTAGATGTGAAAGGTCAAGAGGTGGCAAAGCGTGCAGCGCTCATTAGTGCTACAGGGTTTCATAACATGGTTTTAGAGGGGAGTCCAGGTTGTGGAAAGAGTATGATAGCTTCAAGACTGCGCTATATCTTACCAGCAATGACAACAGAGGAGATACTCGACAAAGCAAAAATCCAAGCACTTGAAGCAAAAGAGGTAGAGTTTGCCCCACGTAGAGGTATGACAGTGACACACTGCTCGGCAACACCTGCGAGTGTACTTGGTGGTGGCTCTGGAAGTAGCGCTAAGATAGGCGATGTCTCTATAGCTAACAATGGCATACTCTTTTTCGATGAGTTACCTCACTTTTCTAAAAGCATTTTAGAGTCACTCAGAGAGCCAATGCAAGATAATCAGATTCGTATTTCACGTGTAAGTCAAAAGTCAGTCTATGCTGCTAACTTCTTGTTTATAGGAGCCATGAATCCATGCCCTTGCGGTAACTTGCTTGATGAGGTAAAAGAGTGCAGATGTAATGAGCTTGATATTCAAAAGTATAAAAACCGTCTGAGCGAGCCATTTTTAGATAGAGTAGACCTCCATGTTACTATGCAAAATGTACGTGCAGATGACAAAGCTTCCATATCTTCAAAAGAGATGCACAAGGCAGTGCTTGAAGCAAATATATTTGCTAAAAGTAGAGGTCAAAAAAGTTTTAATGCGAAGATGAGTGATGCTGAGGTAGAGCAGTTCTGTAAGCTTAGCATTGAAGCAGAGGCTATTTTAGAAAAGGCAACACAGAACTTTGCTCTGAGTTTTAGAAGCATTAAAAAGGTACAAAAGGTAGCTAGAACCATAGCTGATTTAGAGCGAAGTGAGTTGATTCAAAAAAGTCATTTACTTGAAGCATTAAGCTATAGGAAAAGATGAAATAATGTAAGAGAAATTAATTTTTTTCTTTTTGATTATTAGTAATATTTACTACTATTCATAACATATTGAAGGTCTTTATGCTTGCCATATTGTTTATATAAAATTGACAATTGAATATTTTGTTATTCCTCTTGAAAGTGTAACTGCATAAAATATATTAATTATGATAACTCTCATAAAACACTAAAGGAAATTAATTATTATTTAATAATTATTATCATATATTATGTCCAGAATAAATGATTTAAAATAAGGAAAAAAATTGCAATTCATTAGTCTAGTAGCATTAGCTACAATAATAACACTATCGTCTGCCGAAACTCTTGAAGAAAAGGCAAAAAGAGCTGGACTTGTACCGATTCCTGCAAGTAAAAATGAAATACTAAAACTAGTTGATGATTTTAGAAATCCAATTACTGATGCAAAGATTGAGCTGGGTCAAAAGTTATATTTTGATCCACGCCTTTCTAAAAGTGGTCTTCTCAGCTGCAATACATGTCATAATCTTGCAATTGGAGGTGCAGACGGTTTAAGTACGGCAATTGGCCATAAGTGGAAAGATAATCCACATCATCTTAATTCTCCTACGGTTTATAATTCTGTTTTTAACGCAGTACAGTCATGGGATGGAAGGAATCCTGACTTAGAGGACCAGGTTCAAGGACCTATTCAGGCGGGAGCTGTTATGGCAGCTCCTAAAGAGTTAATTGTTCAGAGAATAACATCTATACCTACTTATGTAAATGAATTTAAAAATGCATACGGTGACAATGTAAGGATTGACTTTAAAAAAATTGCTGATACGATTGCTCTTTATGAACGTACTCTTGTAACACCTTCTAGATTTGATACCTTTATGCTGGGCAATGAAAACGCTTTAAGTCAAGCAGAAAAAGAAGGTTTAGATACTTTTATCAGTAAAGGGTGTACAACTTGCCATTATGATATTGGCATTGGTGGAACAATGCAACCGTTTGAAGTAGTAAACTAATATAAATATTCCAATGTAGGTAATTTTAAAGGTAATACCGATGGAATGGTTAAAGTACCTACTCTCCGTAACATAGAAGAAACAGCACCGTATTTTCATAATGGTCAAGTATGGTCACTTAAAGAAGCCATAAAAATGATGGGAAGTATTCAGCTTGGAATTAAAATAGATGATAAAGATGCTATTTCTATTGAGACATTTCTTAAAAGCTTAACAGGTAAAAAACCACAAGTGATATACCCAGTATTGCCACCAAGTACGAAGAATACACCAAAACCTGAAACACTATAGTCGATAGTCAAAATTTATAAAAAGTACTTTAAGTGTTATATCAAGGGTAAATGTAATTTACCCGATTGGACATAGAAGCTTGTGGAAACTTATCTAAATATTATAGTATGTAGCGTTAGGATGATACACTACTAAAGCAGATGTTGATTGTTCTGGATGTATCTGGAAAGTTTCACTCAACTCTATGCCAAACTCTTCAGGTTTGAGTAGATCAAAGAGTGGGCGGTTAAGTTCAAGGTCTGGGCAGGCTGCATATCCAAATGAGTAGCGACTCCCTTGGTACTTGTTCATCTGTACATCACTTATACTACTTCCCTCTCCCTCGGAAATGTTCAAGTCAAGTCTTATTTGTTTATGAACAATTTCTGCAAGTGCCTCTGCAAGTTCCACACCTAGTCCGTGAAACTGGTAGTACTCAGTATAGTTCCCAGCATCATAAATCTCTTTTTCCGCAGCACTTATTTTACTTCCTGCACTTACGCAAGTAAGGGCGATAACATCATCTCTTTCTGAGTGAAAAAAGTCACTCAGTGCTCTATGTGGTTTTTTACTCTGTCTCGGAAAGCTAAACTCTTTTATTACATGTTGTTTACGATTTTCTAGATTCTCTCTGTTGATTTCATTTTCAGAGTTGTAGCCTTCGCTCTCATCAAAAATAAGCAGACGGTTATCGTCACTTCTACAAGGCCAATAGCCGTAAATAATAGTAGGTTCAAAGAGTTTTTTCTCTAAAAATTCAGACTTGAGTCTCTCGTACGCTGGCCAAACAACTTCATCGAGCTGTTTTTCATACGCCTCTTTACTCATACCCTTAGAGCTGTATCCCCAGCGTGATTTGAAAAGTATTTTATGGTTTATCCACTCAAATGCCATCTCTATCTGTTGCTCTGTAAGCTTCATCTCACGTCTTCCCCAAAATGGTGGTGTTGGTACAGCGACATCACGACTAGGCATTGTTAACTCTTTAAACGGAGGTATAACTATCTCTTTTTTCTCTTTTGTTTCAATTTCTGGAGCATCTGGATGAAGGTTTGTATCAAAGTTACCAGCTTCTATACGACTCATAGCAGTGACACCGTCAAAGGCATCTTTACAGTAAAAAATTGGTCCATCGTAAGCAGGATGACAGAAGTCATCTATAAAAGAACGTGTAAGTGCAGCTCCGCCTAAAAGGATAGGAATTGTAACTCCCTGCTCTTTAAGAGTGTTGAGGTTTTCAAGCATTACTTGTGTCGATTTTACTAGAAGTCCACTCATTCCAAGAGCGTGTGCATTTGACTCTTTAAGTGTTTTCAAGAATGTATCGAGTTCAACTTTTATGCCAAGATTAATGACTTTGTAACCGTTATTTGAGAGAATGATGTCAACAAGATTTTTTCCAACATCGTGAACGTCACCTTTTACAGTTCCCAAAATGAGCGTTGTGTCGACTGCCTTATCAACTTTTGGTAAGTGAGGGTTGAGATAGTCAACTGTTTTTTTCATAGTCTCTGCGCTCTGAAGTACAAACGGAAGTTGCATTTGTCCAGAACCAAATAGCTCACCAACAACTTTCATAGCATCTATGAGAATTTCATTAACTATAACTTCTGGAGCAATTTTATGGCGTACTTCTTCAACAAGAGGTATCATGCGCTCTTTATCTCCATCCATAAGCAGTTTTGCGATTTTTTCCTCATCGCTCATTGCCAGGTAGGCTTCATCTACTGCATCACTATCTACCGCCTCTTTGTTTGAGAAGTGTTCTATGAAGTTAAAGAGTGCTTCTCCATTTGGCTTACGATTAAAAATGAGATCATCACAAATCTCTTGATCCTCTTGCGGGATTTTATTTAGAGGAATAATATGTTTAACATTGATGATGACCGAAGTAAGTCCAGCTTCAACACAGTGGTGTAAAAACATTGAATTTAGATATGGTCTTGCGTCCTTGTCTAGACCAAATGAGATGTTAGAGAGTCCTAATATTGCTCCAACTTCTGGATGTTTTTGTCTGAGTTGGCGAATCGCTTCTATTGTGTTTACGCCCGCATCATAGTACTCTTCATCTCCACTTCCAAGAGTAAAGGTAAGAACGTCAAAGACTAGGTCCTCTTTTTTTATACCGTGACGGTTTGTTGCAAGGTCGATAATACGTTCGGCGACTTTTATTTTATCTTCCACAGTTTTTGCCATTCCTACTTCATCAATAGTCAGACAAACTAGCGAGGCACCATATTTTTTTGCAAGAGCACATACTTGGTCGAATTTTTCTTCTCCGTCTTCGAGGTTTACAGAGTTGAGAATTGGTTTCCCACCAATATGCTTCAGAGATGTCTCAAGCCCTGTTACTTGTGTTGAGTCTGGCATAAGTGGCAGAGCGATTTTTTGCGCATACATGGACATAACAGCATGCATGTCTTTTGTCTCATCACGTCCTGCGAATCCTACGTTAACATCTAAAACGTGAGCACCTGCTCTTACTTGTTCTTGTGCAACACTCAGAGTGCCTTCATAGTTTTCATCTAAAAGAAGTTCTCTAAATGCTTTTGAACCAGTTGCATTTGAGCGTTCTCCTACGAGTAGTGGAGCTGGCTCTTGCATAAGAGGTACAGATGTAAAGAGTGAAGCTATAGATGTCGGGTGTGAACCGCTTGGCACTTTTGGAGTAATAGATGTTACTTCGTTTACAAGTGCACGTATATGTTGCGGTGTTGTTCCACAACAACCACCCAAAAAGGAGACTCCATCAAAATCTAAAAACTTTTTTTGCTGTGCGACAAATTCGTCTGGTCCCATTGGATAATAGGTGTAGCCCCCACGGTTTTGTGGAAGACCTGCGTTAGCATGCACGGAAATAGGCTTATGCCATAGCTCACTAAGTGTTTTTACGTGTTTGAGTACTTGTTCAGGACCTGTTCCACAGTTAAATCCAAGACTTAAGATGTCAAAAGGTTCCATAATGGTTGCAATGGTTGCTGCATCTGTTCCAATAAGCATAGTACCGCTAAGTTCAATAGTGACAGAAACCATAATTGGAATCTCTACCTCTCTAATACGACAAGCCTCTTGACAAGCGTGAAGCGCAGCTTTTATTTGTAGTGGGTCTTGAGCAGTTTCTAGCAAAAATATATCGATACCGCCATCGATAAGAGCAGTACAAAATTCTGTATAACCTGCGTACATTTCATCGTAAGTTATATGTCCCAAGGATGGAAGTTTTGTTCCGGGGCCGATAGAGCCTAGACAAAAACGTGGATGTTCTGGAGTAGAGAACTCTTCACACTTACGTTTTACAGTCTCTGCCCCTGCTTTTGTAAGTTCGTAAGCTCTGTGACCTATACCGTACTCATCAAGAACCCAAGAGAAAGAACCAAAAGTATTAGTTGTGATGAGGTCTGCCCCTGCTGTAAGATAAGCATTAAATATCTCTTCCATAATATCAGGAGCCGTAACATTGAGGAGTTCATTACATCCTTCGTTACCTTCCCATGCTTCTTTTGGGATTTTATCGTCACGTTGTTGTAATTGCGTACCCATCGCACCGTCTATAATAAGTGGACGCTTTTTTATTGTTTGTAAAATATAGTCTTTTGTTGTCATTGATGTAAACTTTTTGCTAGAAATTAAGAACTTTTATTTTAACAAATTTGTGCATAAACAATACTGTTAGGAGTTTAAAGAGGAAAATAATTAAAGCTAAAAATAAGTGCCTCAAGAAAAAATGACGAAATAATATAAATAATACTTGACTTTAATCGTCAAATATCGATATAATGACGATGAAATTCAAAAATAAGAGAGGTTTTATCGTTAATGGTAATAGCATATATACGTCCAGATAAAAACTTTGTTGCAGTGCATGAACAGTTACAACACATTAACTCTTATGCAAGTGCTAACAATCTTATTATTGATGACGAACTTATAGATCATACTTCACAAAATAAACCATTAAGTCAAAGAACACATATTACACAGTATTTTCAATCAAGACAGCGTTCGATACTACTTGTTTATGATGTATGGGTGCTCACAACAAATATGGAAGATTTGATTCAGATGTTTTCATGTTTACTTAAAAATGAGTTTCAGGTACATTTTATTAAGCAATCTGTTATAATGACAACAGAGAGTAGTACCATGTTAACGCTGGGCTTGATGGACCAGTTAAGACAGACCCTCCAAGAGGAGTCTACAAAGGTAATTGGCAGACCAAAAGGGAGTAAATCAAGCTCCAAATTTGATGTCTATATGAATGAGATTATTGTTTATCTCAAAGAGAAAAAGAGTGTTAGCGAGATGGCAAGGTTGTTAGGTGTTAGTAGGAGTTCTCTTAAAGACTACATAGAATCACGTGAATTAAAAGAAGTTGCGTTTGGTTCTTTAGTATATGAGACGATGCAAGACGCTGAAAAACAGGTAATTGACACTATAGTGTGTCCAAAATAAATAGGAGAAAAGTAATGAGTGAAAATGTAAAGGGTATTGCGATACCGACACCTTGGAGATATAAACGTTATGTTGTGTATGCCATTGCGACAATGGTTGCACTTGGTTTACCGTGGATAACTATAGATGGAAATCAGTTTTTCTTACTTAGCTTTGATAAGATGAAGTTACATCTTGCATTTATTCAGTTTGATATGCAAGAGCTTTACTTAATGCCGTTTTTATTAATGCTTATGTTCCTTGGAATTTTTGGTATGACGGTTGTAGGTGGACGTGTTTTTTGTGGATGGGTATGTCCGCAAACAGTATTCCGTGTTATCTACAGAGATTTCATTGAAACAAAACTATTAGGTCTTCGTAAACGTATTAAAAACAAACAACAAGAGCCTGATATGACAAAGCCAGAAAATAAGGTCAAAAAGGTTGTTGCAGTTGCTATTTGGACACTTTTAGCATTCATTGCAGCAGCTGATTTCCTTTGGTACTTTATTCCACCGGCTGACTTTTTTGCCTACATTCAAAACCCTGGTGAACATATGACTATGATAGGTTTCCTTATCGGTGTTGCAGCGTTTTTGATTTATGACATTGTATTTTTAAAAGAGAATTTTTGTGTTTATGTATGTCCTTACTCTCGTGTTCAGTCTGTACTCTATGATGAGCACACAGTTATGGCGCTTTACAATACACACCGCGGTGGTGACATCTATGATGGGCACGAAAAACAGTTTACGAAACAAAAAGAGTTGCAAGCATTTGAACCGGCAGCTGAGTGTACGACATGTGAATCATGTGTGACAGTATGTCCAACACACATAGACATTCGTCAAGGCTTACAATTAGAGTGTATTAACTGTCTTGAGTGTGTTGATGCTTGTACAACAGTTATGGGTAAACTTGGTAAAGAGTCATTGGTTACTTGGTCAAGTGACTATGAGATTATTGACCAAAAAGGAAAAACAAACTTTTTCCGTCCAAAAGTTCTTGCATATGGAGCACTTTTAGTTATTATCTCTATCATTTTAGGAATGATGGGAAGCACAAAAGAGCATATGCTTTTAAACATTAATAAAGAGACTCGTCTTTACTCAACAAAACTTTTACCTGATGGAAAAGTGAGAGTAGATAACTCGTATGTGTTCTTACTGCAAAATACTCAAAATGAGCCAATGAAGTACTACTTTGATGTTGAAGCTCCTGCTGATATTCAAGGAAAAATTGAGATTGCAAAACCAAATAAACCTTTCCTCGCAACGCCAGGAACGAAGAAGAAAAAAATTGTTACACTCTCAACAACAGATGTACTTGTTTCGGATGCAAGACATGATACGGTTATTCCAATTGTAATTCATGCGTATGCGCTTGACAAAGATGGTAAGAAAAGTGAGAAGATAGCTGTTCTTAGAAATTCGACTTTTATTTTCCCAAAAGAGAGTGAGCTGAAAGCCGCTAAATAATTCTTTAACGCAAAAAAAGATAAACTCTATCCAATCATTTTGGGGAGTTTATCGTGTCTTCATTTTTTAAAAAAACTTTTTTTTACATTCTTCTTGCGTATGGACTTTTTGGTTTTCTTGTACTTCCGTATATACTTAAACCACAGCTTACAAAAATAGTCTCAAATCAACTCAATGCTAAAATAGAGATAGGAAGTCTTTACATAAATCCATTTTTATTTAAGGTCAAACTCTCTGATGTTCAGCTCTTTAGTTTAGAAGATGAGGAGCTGATAAGCTTTAAGTCATTGAGCACAGATGTGGAACTGTATTCACTGTTTATGGGTGCAATTCATATAGCAGAACTCTCTTTGGTAGAGCCAAAGGTTTTGGCTGTATACAATGCAGACAAAAGCTTTAATCTTTTAAAAATCCTCAAAGAGAGCGAAACAAAAACAGAAGAGACAAATACGACACTCTCTTTACCACGTATCATTGTAGATGATGTGAACATTCGTTCAGGAAAAGTTTTTTATGAAGATTATACACGTCCTTCGCCTTTTTACTTTACTTTTCAAAACATAGGTTTTGAGCTCTTAAACGTAGATACTGATGAGAGTGAAGAACTACAAACAACCCTACGTTTCTATACGACACTTGGTGATGGTGGCTTTGTAGATTTACAAAATAAAATAACCTCATTAAAATCTTTGAAGACAACGGGAAGCTTAGATTTTGAAGCAAGTAAACTCTATACTGAGTGGAAATACATTCGAGACATGTTAGCTCTCGAGGTAGCAGATGGTAAAGTATCACTTCATACAGATTATAGTTTTGCTCTTGAAGATATTAATGCAACAAAATTAGAACATCTAAGAGTTGCAGTAGAGAAACTACGAATAAAACCAAAAGAGTCGTATAGCGATGTATTAAATATAGACAGACTTTTTGTGGAAGATACAGAGGTATTTCCTTTAAAACAGAGTGTTGTAATAGGTGCTGCTGGAATTGATGGAATGCGAGTAGTAGCCAAACGTGATAAAGATGGAATAATTGACTGGACTCGTTATGCTGCTGTCAATAAAGAAGATGTGAACGCCACAGTTGATGAAACACAAACAAAAGAGGAGAGTAAACCTTGGAATCTCCTTTTAAAAGATTTGTCTTTACAAAATATAGCCTTTTTGTTTGATGATGCTACCGTTACTCCTCAGGTAGAAACAAAGATTGATAAGTTTAACCTTCATGCACAGGAGATTACTTTACTGGGTGAACAACCTTTTAGTTATACCCTGGATATGCACATTAATGATAAAGGTCTCTGTCAATCCAAGGGGACGGTTATACATAAAGAACTAGATATTGATTCGTATATTAATTGTCAAGCGATGGAGATAAGTCACTATAACCCTTATATAAAAAGTGCTGCAAAAAAGGCGTTGAAGCGTTTTGATTTGCAATTACAGAGTGCGGAACTGAATTTTAATGCTGCAACATCCTTACAAGCTCATAATGGAGAAATTTCTGCTCTTATACATGGTGGAAATGTCACTGTAAATAACTTTCATCTTAATAAAGCCTCGACACGTCAAAGACTTGCAAATTTTTCGAGTTTTTCATTTGGTGGCATAGATGTCAATACGACGAGTAAAGAGGTAGAAGTTGCAAACATAGCGCTTAATAGCTTGGCGGTAAATCTCTCTAAAGGCTCTAACCAAAAGTTAAATATAGAGGATTTACTTGTACCTAAAACGCAAAAAAATCCTTCTAAAAATAAAACGAGAGTAAAAGAGACGGAAGCTCCTTATAGTGTAGTTTTAAAACATGTCTCACTGAATAATGGTTCTTTGAAGTTTACAGATAACTCTTTGGAAAAAACAGCTGTTAACAGTCTTAAAAACATCTATTTTAATGCATATAACGTGGAGAGTAAAAAGGGTAGTTGGATTGATTATAATTTAGCGATGCGCATAAATAAAGCAGGAAAACTTGCTACATCTGGAAAACTACGACATACCCCTTTAAAACAGGAAGGGAAACTTTCTTTAGACAAGTTGAGCTTAACAGCGCTTACTCCATACATACAAGAACAGGCTTTTGTAAGTGTAGAAGATGGCAAACTCTCTCTGAATGCACAAATGCAGTATGAACAAAAATCATCTGCCCCTGATTTACAAGTGAATGGTTCTTTACTTTTAGAGTCACTGTTTGTCAACGACTCTTTAAATAATACACAGTTACTCTCACTTGGAGATGCAAAGATACATAAGTATACACTTGAGCTTAATCCACAAAGACTTTATGTAGATGAGGTAGATATAAACTCTTTTTATGTCGATGCGAGCATAGATGAAAATAAGACACTCAACTTCTCAAAACTTATAAAACAGAGCGAGAACAATGAGACCGAGAGTAATACTACAACTACAGAAACACCAAGCGCTACAGAGCCTTTTCCTTATAGAGTTGCTCGTGTAAATGTTGCCTCAGGAAGTGCAAAGTTCGCTGATTATTCAATTCCAATCAAGTTTGCAACGCATATACATGATCTTGGAGGTTCTATATACGCGATTTCAAACGCTGCGGGAGAGACTAGTTATGTAGATATTGCAGGGGAAGTGGATAAATATGCTTCTACACGTTTAAAAGGAAGTGTGGATAGCGCAAACCCAAAGGCATATACGGATTTAGACTTTAACTTTAAAAATCTCGATTTGAACTCTTTTAGTGGCTATAGTGCAAGTTTTGCAGGGCATGAGATAGAGTCAGGAAAACTCTATTTGGATCTTGGGTATGATATCGTAAACTCGGAGCTTTTAGGAAGTAATAGTGTTATTATTGAACAGATAAAGCTTGGAAAAGAGCGAGACGATGAGAATGTAACAGTATTGCCACTTGGTTTTGTTATAGGTCTTTTAGAAGACTCGGAAGGTATTATAGATATTAATATGCCTGTAGAGGGTAATTTAGATGAGCCAGATTTTAAATATGGGCAAGTAGTACTCAAAGCAATAGGAACACTGATAACAAAAGCGGTTACTTCACCATTCAAGTTTTTAGGAGCAGCCTTAGGAATAGATGGAGAAGAGTTAGAGTATGTAGCGTTTGAACCGGGGAGTGCATTGATAACGCCACCACAACGTGAAAAGTTAGACCAGATTGAATCTTTAATGCAGAAAAAGCCAAAGATTATTTTAGGTGTTGCAGGAGAGTATGAACTTCTTAAAGATAAAGAGGCATTGCAGATGCAAAAACTTGTAAATTTAGTTGTTCAAAAGAGTGGCATTAAAAACATTCAAGATCATGAAAGTGTCATGACAATAGATATGCTTGAAGAGATTTATAAAGAGCAAAAAGATGATGATGTTTTAGTAAAACTACAAGAGCACTTACAAAAAGAGAATGAGGACAGCAACAAGTATGAGAGGGCATATAATCGTGCACTTATTAAGTTGTGTAGGGATTTACAAGATGTGAATGAAAATGATTTGAATGAACTTGCCCAAAAAAGAGCAGATGCAATTATAAATTATCTCACAGTTGAAAAAATGCTTGATGTAACTAGAGTGAATAAAAAAACTACACACATTGCTGAAAAAAGTGATGAGAAGTATGTAAAAATGAGCATGGAGATAGAAGTAAAATAACATTTTGGTATAATGCCACCTTTTAGGTATGAAAACTTTACATAATAAAGGATAGAAATGGCATTTTCAAAAGAACAAAGAAAAGGCACTATTTCTGGAATAATATTTGTCGCTATTTTTGCCGCAGCGGCAACTATGATTTCAGATCTTGCTTTTGTACAAAAGCTAGGAATCTCTCCCTTAGTAATCGGTATTGTTATTGGTATTTTTTATGCAAATACCCTTCATAACAAAACACCGGATGCTTGGGCGACAGGTATAACATTTTCAGGGAAAAAAATCCTCCGTTTTGCTATTGTATTTTATGGATTCAGAATCACTTTTCAACAGATAATGGATGTTGGAATGAGCGGTTTTATGGTCTCTCTTATTATGTTGGCAACAACATTTATAATAGGTACATATCTTGGTATAAAAATGTTTAAAATGGATAAAGAGACCTCTATGTTGACTGCGAGTGGAGCTTCGGTTTGTGGTGCTGCTGCAGTTTTAGCTACAGAACCTGTTTTAAAAGCAGAAGGGCATAAAACGGCAGTGGCTGTAAGCATGGTTGTACTTTTTGGTACTATCTCTATGTTCTTATATCCTGTACTTTATGCTTCTATAATTGAACCGGCTACTGGATTTTTACACATGACTCCACAAGAGTTTGGTATTTATGTTGGTGGAACAATTCATGAAGTTGCACAAGTTGTTGCCGTGCCAGCTTCAGTTCAAGGTGCTCCAGAAGAGATGGCAAACTCTGCTGTCATTGTTAAAATGACTCGTGTTATTATGATTGCTCCAATGCTTATTATTTTAGGAATTTATCTCTCTATGTCTGCTAAAAAAAGTGGTGGTGCAGCTGGTGGAGTAAAACTTGTTATTCCTTGGTTTGCGGTTTACTTCATAGGTATGGCTGGATTTAACTCACTACAAATTGTGCCACAAAACATTGTAGATGTAATTAATGAAATAGATACATTTTTACTGACAATGGCTATGACTGCTCTTGGCATGGGAACAGTATTTGCAAAATTTAAAGGCTTAGGACTTGCACCACTTTATACAGCAGGTGCAATGTTTGTTTGGCTTGTAATTGGTGGGTTTATAGTGACAAAATTGGTAGTGGCTAACTTTTAATGTAGCCATTACGTAAAAGAGTATATAATCTACCATAACTAATCATTAAAGGAGTTATTGAGTATGTCGCAGTTATTACCAAACAGACTCAACTCCTTTTGGTTATGGCGTGAAGTTTCTGTAAAGTTAGGAGTCTCAAATCCTACATATAAGTACTGGAAACAGACACAAAGTATAAAACTCAACAATAAATACGTCTTTTTAAAAAAAGACACTCTCCCAGAAAAACATCTTCACATTCAAGAAATATTGACAGATCTTTCAGGCTATCTACCGATTAAATATGCTTCGGACCAACTACATGTTAATGAGCATATATTTTCATATGAGAAAATGCGACTCTATAGAGAGTTTGAGTATAAGTTCGTTGAAGATGTTAAGTTTGTAAATATTCGAAAATTTTTTAGAGAGAATGGGATTAAAGTGTCAAAAAATTCACTTGTCCAGCTCGGTAAGCTTAAGGATTTGGAAATTACGCCTGACTCAAGTTTTTATAGACTTAAAGAAGATTATGCCATTGTGGTTTATGATTAATGAATACTTTCTTTATCGAATTTCGTGACCCACTTTTTTCTATAATAGTTTTTTTTGCCATTATTTTTATAGTCGCCTTCTTCTCTTATTGGTGGAGTAGATATAAACGTCAAGAAGATTCGAAATATCTGGATGCTTTTTTACGTCAATTTCAGACACTTCCTTCAAAGGATGAATTGGCAACTCTTATTTCAGGCGGAGAGCTCTCAGAGAGTTCTTGGAGACTGCTTGCTGATTCTTACTTTAGAAGTGGAGAGTATGAGAAGTCTATAGAGATTTATAATGCAATTTTAAAAGTTGGTAGTTCGAATGTAAAAGAGACTATGTTTTTACTTGGAAAAACCTATTTTAAGGCGGGTTTCTTAGAGCGTTCAAAGCAGATATTTTTAGAACTATTGAAGAAAAATCCCCGAACACCACAAGCACTTCATTACTTGCTTCTTATACATGAACAGATGAGAGACTACCAAAGTGCTTTAGAAGTATTAGAGCCTCTTGATGAACTTGGTGAAGATATTAAAAAAGTGCAAACCTATCTTAAAAGTTTGATGACATTAACAAATGCCGAATTTTCTGCACAAGAGAAAGTAGAGATGCTTTTAGCGATATATGAAGAATCGCATGAGTTAAAATATCTTATTTTTGAGTATATTTTCCGTGTAAATCCATCTTTAGCATGGGAAAATTTGGATGCTTCTCAATGTGAACTTTTAACAGATATCTTTTGGCAACTTCCGGCCAAGAGTGTGAATTTCGATATAATTTCAAAAAATACCTATCTCCGTGAACTTTATACAGCACGTGGGGATGTTAGTTTAACCGAGTCAAGCTCAATTTTTGAGTTTGATATTTTGATAAAGCTACATGGAAAGGCTAATGCAACACTCGCTTTTGAGTATGTGTGTGATAAGTGTAAGATAGCTTTTCCATTTGTCTTTCACCGATGTTCGTCTTGTCACTCCTTAGGAAGTGCAAGAGTAGAGTTTCGGCTTACAAGGGATTATCACAAGGATTTTAGTGAAGAAAATAACTCTTTTCAGTGATGGTAGCTCTTTAGGAAATCCCGGTCCTGGTGGGTATGGCACGATTTTACGTTATGGAGATAAAGAGCGTGAACTGAGTGCAGGGTTTAAGGATACAACAAATAATAGAATGGAGCTTTTAGCAGTTATTGAAGGACTAAGAGTGCTAAAAGAGCCTTGTGATGTTGAGATAATTTCTGATTCATCATACGTTGTAAAAGGTATAAATGAATGGCTTAGAGGCTGGATACAAAAAGAGTTTAAAAAAGTTAAAAATCCTGACCTCTGGCAGGAGTATATAGAAGTATCAAAACCACATAAAATTACTGCTGTATGGGTTAGAGGCCATGATGGTCATGAAGAGAATGAAAGGTGTGATAAGTTGGCTCGTGATGCTGCACAAGCTGTTAAAGACTCACTAAACTAGGAAAATAAGATGGCAAAAGAGATAGAATCATTAGAAAAGAGACTGGGATATACGTTTCAAGATAAACAACTTATATTAGAAGCACTTACACATAAAAGTTATAAACAGTCTTATGACAATGAACGTTTAGAGTTTCTTGGAGATGCTGTTTTAGATCTCATTGTTGGAGAGTATCTTTTTGTGAAGTTTAGAAAGTCTAATGAGGGTAAACTCTCTAAGATACGTGCTTCTCTAGTTAATGAGATGGGATTTGACAAGTTAGCACGTTCTCTTGATTTAGGAGAGTATATTTTACTTTCAAATGCTGAAGAGAATAATGGGGGAAGAGAGAAGCCATCTTTACTCTCTAATGCTTTTGAAGCGATAATAGGTGCTGTATATCTTGAAGCAGGCTTGCAAAAGGCTCAGGACATGGTAATTAGAATTTTGGAGAGTAATTACGATGAAATTTCTTTAGATTCTCTTTTTAGAGACTTTAAAACTACTCTCCAAGAGATGACGCAAGCTAGTTATGGTATAACACCTGAGTATAAAGTAATTGCAAGTCGTGGACCTGACCATAAAAAAGAGTTTGAAGTAGGTATTTTTATCGAAGGTAAAGAGTACGCTAGAGCTATTGGCAAAAGCAAAAAAATTGCACAGCAAAAGGCTGCGGAAAAAGTGGTGAAAATATTGACAAAGGAAGCAGAGTGAATAGTTTTGGAATGAAGTTACGTTTCAGTACGTTTGGAGAGTCTCATGGTAAGGCTTTAGGGTGTATTTTAGATGGAGTACCTGCAGGACTCAAGATAGACGAAGCCTATATTCAATCCGAATTAGATCGCCGAAAGCCTGGTAAAAGTGAATTTGAAACAGCCCGTAAAGAAGCTGATAGTGTAGAGATATTAAGTGGTGTATTTGAGGGTATGAGTACAGGTACTCCAATTGCTATGATAATTTACAATACAAATCAAAAGTCTAAAGACTATTCAAACATTAAAGATGTATTTCGTCCAGGACATGCTGACTTTACATACTTTCATAAATATGGAATTAGAGACTATAGAGGTGGAGGAAGAAGTTCTGCACGTGAAACAGCTGCAAGAGTTGCTGCTGGAGCTATAGCGAAGTTGATGTTAAAAGAGCTAGATATTGAGGTTTTTAGCGGTATAAGTGAGGTTGCAGGCATCGCATCAGATAACTTTGATTATGAACATGCTAAAGGCAGTATTATTTATGCTCTTGATCCTACAAAAGAAGAAGAACAAAAAGCTGCTATATTAGAAGCAAAAAATATGCATGATTCTGTTGGTGGTGCCTCTCGTGTTTTGATAAAAGGCGTGCCAATTGGCTTAGGACAACCACTCTATTATAAACTTGATGCTTTATTAGCAGATGCTATGATGGGACTTAATGCAGTAAAAGCCGTAGAAATTGGAGATGGAGTTTTGAGTTCACGTGTAAGAGGTTCTCAAAATAATGATTCAATCAGAGCAAATGGTTTTGAAACGAATCATTCAGGTGGAATATTAGGTGGGATTAGTAATGGTGATGATATTGTTTTAAACGTCTACTTTAAGCCAACGCCATCTATTTTTCAAGAACAGCGTACTGTTACAACAACAAATGAAGAAGTGGATTTTTCTTTAAAAGGAAGACACGATCCATGTGTAGCAATTCGTGGAACAGTTGTATGTGAAGCAATGGCAGCACTTGTAATTGCTGATATGCTACTGCTCAATATGGGCTCTAATATGGAGGGAGTGACTAAATACTATCAATAGTATTTAGTCTCTTTCATTAGTAAGTTTTTACACCACCTAAGGATTCAATAATTGCAGGTATTTCAGTATCTAGTTGGTTGATTTTTTTGAGTTTTTCTTCATCTTTTATATCCAGAGCTGCTGCCCAAGCACCAAGCGTAGGCATACCTATAACCATTTTATTTTCTCCCTTTTTAATGTAAACATACATTGAACAGGGTGCAAACATTGCTGCTTTTGGAAGTGGATTTGGACCATCAAAAATAGTGTATGAGAATGGAATATGGCAGAGTGACCATACTACATACTGGTCAAAACCAGGGAGCACATCTTTTTCTGTATTGAGGCTGTATTTCATGTTGTAAAAACCTGCAATGATGTAGCCCTTTGTCTCAAACGCACTCTCAAATTCCTCTTGAAACTCATCAAAAAAATCATCAATATCATCCGGCTCTTCAAATGGAAGCTCAAATGTCATCATTGTGTCTTTTGCATAGCCATGGAGTTTTGTATATGACTTTGTTGTTTTAAATATTTTTTCTATCTCTGCATCAAGAGGTTTGAACATATTTATAAAACTCTCTCTTACAGAAGCATCAGAGATTTGCAAAATGTCTAAAGCAGCTTCGGGCATAATGTGAGTAATAACTGTTTTACTATCCTCTTTTTTTCTGTAAATAACAAGGTTAAATGGAGTAAATCCACCTAAACGTGGGTCAGTGTTAAATAGAGGTCTTGCCTTGTCATCATTGATGAGTGATGAGAAAGAGAGTTGTTCTAGTGAAGTCTCTCCCACTTGCTGTTCATAGACATTATTAACATTATGGTGAGCATCATTTACAAAAAAACCGATCTTTGCAAGTGGTTTTCCAGTAAAATCAAAAAACTTTTTGTCTGTATCTGCATCCGTCTCTTCAAGTGTATATTCTACTGCAAGTTTATCATTGGCACTTGGTGTAAAAGCAAGAGCGCTTGTAAACATAAATGAAGATGTAAATAGTAGTGATAGTGCGATTTTTTGTATCATTGTGACTCCTATAGTAAAAGAAAAATACTTCTAAAAAGTACTTTTATTGTACTAAATGAGATAGTGAGGATATATCGAGAGCATAGTCTCGATATAAAGTAGAGATTACTCTGTA
The DNA here is from genome assembly GCA_016938175.1 of Campylobacterales bacterium. GTDB lineage: Bacteria > Campylobacterota > Campylobacteria > Campylobacterales > Sulfurimonadaceae > Sulfurimonas. The sequence goes on along the minus strand of JAFGVE010000005.1, from coordinate 95,416 downwards.
ATGTTTTTGATGATTTTTTCAATCATACCTTGCGCTTCGCGAAGTGGTTTGATTGACTCTTCATCTTCAATGTCTAGAGTAGTAATCCAGTTATCAACCGATAAGAATCCCATACGCATAATATTCTCATCTGATTTTTTATAGATATAGAATGAACATGGCGCCCATGCACCAGCTTCCGGGTGAAGTTTTGATACTGGGAAGATTACATCAAATTTACAAATTGAGTAAGTGTGGTAAAAGTCATATACACCAGTGTACCCAGCATCATCAAAAATCTCTTCTTGTAAGTTAGAGTAGTTTGGTAATAAGAAACCTAATGGCTCTAACTCACCTTCAAATTCAGCTTCAAAATCTTCAACAGTTGTCGCCGGATCAGCATCTTCTTCTAATTCAACAACAAAGTCAGTTGCAAGTTTTTTGTCTGGAAATTTAACTGTATAGTCAAGATCTTTAAAAGTTCCATTTGGCATACCAGTTGTAAGCGCTTTTTGTACTAGATCTGCATATGCAATAAGGTCTGGATCAGTTACTGGAATACCAGCCGCTCTTGCCATACCGTGAATGTTAAGTGTAGATACATTCATAGTCTTTGCTTCATCATCTGACCAGATTGACATTGTTAGTGGAGTTAGTGCACCAAAGTTAGGGTACTTTTTGATAAGTTTAAGTGTTAACTCTGCATTACTAAACATTGCAAGGTTGTATACCTTGTAGTGAGTTTTATTAAATCTTAGGCTAAATGGTTTATTCATATCGTTGTTACCAGCAATTGATAAACCTACAGCGTCAAAGCCTTGTTCTACAGTTTTCGCAGTGATTGCACCATCAGCATTAGGAGCTGAATATACCTGTACATTTTGAATTTTCTTTGGTTTAGCCGGAGCAGCCTCAGTTCCATTACAGCCAACAATTGACATTGCTACTAAAGCAGCAATAATAAGTGAATATATTTTTTTCACGCTTTTTCCTTTTTTGAGATTAAGACTAGTACTCTAACATCATTTATATATAAACTATATTAATAGGGTTAAAATTTGACTTTATCTTGTAACTTTATCACACCACCTTTTCCAACAACTTTTGCAAAGATGCCTCTATCATTTTTCAGTAGCTTAGGAAGTTTACTATCTATACTTGAGAGACCTTTGCAGAGGGTACAGTTTTGCGTTATCTTTAGTGTTGTATTTCCTATGACTAGCTGCTCGCCTGGTAAAAGTGAATATGGATTGACATCAATAAGAAGGTTCTCTCCCAATGAGCCATACTCAAGATGGATGTCATTTTCTTTTGTTAATTTGTAGCTATCCAAAGATGTAATTAGAATAAGTCTTTGAGAATCTTTTGCGTAAAACTTATCACCTATGATTCCATTCTCGTCGACTTGAATTGAATCAACACTTCTGCGTGTTTTGTTAGCATCATTTTGCGTAATAAATATTTCTATAACTTTTCCTATCATAAAAACCTCAATATATAAAAAATGTTTTCTAAATTATAAGATGATATTGTTTAAAAAGAAATGATTAAAAAGTTTTGAATTAGGATTGTTTGTTGAAAGAGAGAAGAAGCCCTTATGGGCTTCAAATAAAGGGGAGGGAAATTATTTAAGTTTCCCTTTACCTGAAAGTTTACCACCTTTACGGTCTACAGCTGTCATTACTACTGTATCACCTGCTGCTCCAATCCCTTTGAAGTTGAATTTGAAGATAGGGTTCTTAGAAAGAAATTGACTTGTTGATGCATCAAATACAACTTTACCGTTTACAGTAGCTGTAATGTGAGTAATGAAGTTTGCATCTTCTCTATTACCAGTCTTCTTTTCCATTTGGTTGTATGTGCTCATTTCGTGTTTAGCCATAGCTTTCACATTTACAACGCCTTTTTTTAGTTTTGCTTTTACTTTAATACCAGCCATTTTATTTCCTTGTAATTAATAATATTTAGTCTGAAACGCGGTAAAGGAATTAACCTTCACATCCACCAAGAGCAACATCAAGAGTTTGTTTAGCAGCGTAAAGCTTACCGTCTTGACCTTCAACTACAACTGTAATAGTTCCTGGTTTACCCATTTTGATTTTAATTTCATATTCGTTTACTGAGTACTCGTTCACTGAGTAAACAATAACAGCTGACTCTGGGTTTGCATCTTGATAAACTGAAATAGTTTTTGCAGGTACTTCTGTTGAGAAAACTACAGGAATAGCTCCACCACTACTTGCAACAGCTTTTTTACCGCTGTTATATGCTTCACCTGAAGCTTTTAAGAAAACACTACCGTTTTCAATAAGTTCAGTTGTACCATACATAGCTTTAATAGCGTCATCAACTGTGTGTGCAGTCCAAACATTTGGCTTAAGAGTTCTGAAGTCTTCAGCTCTAACACTTGCAGGTACAACAGCTAAAGCTAATGCACCTAGAGTTAAATTTAAAAATTGTCTTCTTTCCATGGTTATTTCCTTTTTTTATTTACTTTGGCTGATCATATAATCAACAACTGATTTGAAGTCTGCATCTGATAGGTCTGAACCACCTTTTGGAGGCATACCATTGATACCATTGATACCATTATGATATACAGCATCCATACCTTTAGCAGTTACAGCTGCCCATGCTTTCGCATCTCCTACAGCTGGAGCTCCCATACTTGTATCTGCATGACACATCATACAAGCTTCTTCGTAATGTTTTTTAGCTCCACCGTTTGACTCTTCTGTTTTTGGAAGAGATCTTTCTGTTGCCATTGGAGGTAAGAACTCAGAGATACCTGCACCTGCTATATAAGTAACTTTTGCTGTTGGCTCTAAACAGTCTTTCATACAACGCTCAGCAGGGTTAACTTTTTTTGCTCCAAAGTTATTTGGATCTGCATAGAATGCACGAACGTCATCAGGACCAGTAGGACCATCAATATTTGGTATGAAGCCATCATTATTTGGAAGTACTATTTTCATCATTTTTTCGCGATCTAGTACAAATTCCTCATCAATAGGCTCACCTTCATACTCAATTTCGTTGATATTTAAGATGTAGGCAGTTAATGCGTATGTCTCATCAACAGTAAGTGTTTTACTCATTGGGTGAGGCATACCATCTTGAATATACCACCATAGTGTACTAACTTTTGGCCAATAAGAACCAAATACACGAACTGGACCATCACCATCAGCATTTTTATATCTGTTGTTTGTTAAAGTCTTTTTAAGTTCATAACCATTCCCTTTAGCAAGCGCTGGATATCCACCACCACCTGAGCCAAAGTCTCCGTGACACATAACACACTGTGCTTCATAAAGTGCTTCACCATCTTCGACAGAACCTTCACCTTCTGGATAGCCTGTACCATCGGGCATAAGATCTTTATCCCATGCTTTTAGTTCATTTGCAGTTGGAACACGTCCGTTATATATTTTTTTTGCATCTATTGCAACTTGAGGGTTTACATAGTAAGGACCAGTTTTATCGTTAACAACTGGGTAGTAAACACCACCATCAATAGTTGGTTTACCATTTACAGTGCTTTCACCCTTTGGTTCAGCATTTCCAGACATACATCCTGAAAAAACTGCTACAGCTGCTGCTACTGAAGCAGATATAATTAATTTACGATCTAAGTTGAACATGGTTTACCTCTCCTGTAGCTGTTACTTCCCAAGTCTCTATTCCATTTCTGTGATATACAGACTCTACACCCATAATTGCTGTCTCTTCGTCAACAGTTGGTTGAATATAACCAGCATCATCCATTGCACGAGAAGCGAGGATAATTTGTTTACCATTTATTTGGAAATCTTTAGGAATTGTATACATATATGACCATCTAGTCCATGATTTTGGAAGTACAAGGCCTTTTAAGCTAGCAGGCACATATGAGTTTCCACCATCAAATGAGATGTCAACACCAGTGATTGTTCCCATACCAGACCATGCAAGACCTTCAATCTCTACAATGTCACCTTCTTTAAGGTTAGTCCATGGAATTTCAGGAGATGGAGATGTTACAGTTGAGTTTACTTCGTTCGCATAAAAGTGTTGAATTGCTTTACCAGATGGTTTTAAAGCAGTATATTTAGAAGTTTCTTCTTTACAGTACCATGGCTCACTAGCGAATTCAAGGCGTTTTAGCCATTTAACACATAGGTTACCTTCCCAGCCTGGAAGAAGAAGTCTTACTGGATACCCTTGTTCTGGACGAAGTGCTTCACCATTTTGTCCCCAAACAATCATTGCATCATCAAGAACTTTTTCTACTGGAACAGTACGACCCATTTCAGAGTTGTCAGAACCTTCAGCAAGCATCCAGCGAGCATCTGGTTTAAGACCTAAATCTTCAAGAATTGTTTTGATGTATACACCAGTCCACTCAGCTGAACTCATGAAACCTTTTGCAAATTGTACAGAGTTAAATTGAGGACCTCTCCACTCTTGTCCACCATTTGCTGGACATTCAATAAAGTGTGTACGTGTAACACTCGGATATTTTTTAAGTTGCTCTAATGTAAGTACGATTGGTTTTTCAACTAAACCATGGATCATTAAGCGGTATTGGTTTGGATCAACATGTGCAACCCCACCATGTGAACGTGAGAAAAATAGACCATTTGGAGTGATGATTCCCATTGATTCATGTATTGGTGTAACGGCAATAGAAGCACGATAGTTACCTGATGCAAGAAGCTTTGTATTTCTTCTTGTTACGTTGTGCTCATAAGCAGATGGAATTCCATAACGATTTTTTGTTACAGGATCACCCCATTTTTGCCCCCATGGTACATGGTGCATTATAGCTGGATCATCTGCTCTTGCATTAGATGATAATAGAGATGTTCCAGCAAGTGCAGTTACAGATAAGGCAGCTGTTTTTCTGAAAAAATCTCTTTTATTCACATCAATCTCATGATTAGATTTTTTGTTATCCACATTGTCTCCTTTGATAGATTATACTGTGTTATATTTATTATATATAGACTTTGCGTCCGAAAATACAAAGCTTTTTACTCTCATATTATGCCATTTTATGCTTAATGATAAATATAGCTAAGAGTGCAGTATACTGAAAATAGGGATAATATTATCCTTTTTGATTGTTCTGAAATAAAAAAAGGTTACTAATTGAAACATTATTGTAAAGAAGAAGTTTTTTAGAGGTTATTCTAGGTTATTTTTCAATAATTGCCAATATAAGGTAACTATTATTGGCGCTATCAATATAAAAAGGTATTCGAAAAGCTTCATGTTCTATATCTCGTATATTGTCGTCATTAAAGTATATAGATTTTTTATATTTTTGAGCTTTTGTAGGTATATTTATAATTATTGTGTCGAGGTAGGTTTTAAATACTTTTGTTGCTGAGAAATCCTCTTTTGAGAATTTCTCCAAAATTTCTTTGAGTTGTGTTTCATACAACTCCGTACAGAAAATTTTCATGAGCTTTTCTTTGTGTCAAGCCAGGAGCTAATCTCTTGCATAGAAGTAAAGTAATCTTTAAAAACTTTAGAGTCCGAAGTGTATTTTTTAAGTTCTTGCTCTATCTGTATTTTTACTTTTTCTTCCATTTTATTCAAAAGAATTCCTATTTTTCACCATAAAGTGCATTTTGCTCTTCAGAGAAAGCTTTAATTTCATCAATTGCATCTTCGTATACGGTTACTTTAGCTTCATCACTGTCTTCTTCTTCAGCTGCTTTTACGGCTTCATTTAGTGAATCTTCCATCATGTATGCTTTAAATGGCATACCAAAGTTATAAGTTACTTCTCCTCCAAGTTTTCCTTGGTAAAGAGTAGCTCCAGTAGCTCCTAAAAGTAAAAGAACAGCTAAAGCTTCTATTGCAAATTTCTTCATTTGACAACCTGCAAACTTTATAAGAGCAATAATTCCCATTGCAATTGCAAGAAGTTCTCCTAACTCTTTATGATCTCTGAGTGTTGCTTGACCCGCTTCACTTAAATAATCATAAACTTCAGGACCTGCTTGTGAACCTGTATACCAAACACCTATCATTGCAAGTGCAGCAGCTACAAAAAGACGAGAAGATATTTTTGACATACCTTCGCTTTTTGTGAACATATAAATCAGTCCAAATACTAAGGCCACTATTGGCAAAACAATCGCAAAATGTGCTGTTGCTGGATGTATCATTCTTCTCTCCTTGAAATGTTGTAAACTGTGTGATTATAATAATTTATAATTTAAACTAAGCTTCTATTTTTTATCTATAACATCTTTTGCAGTTTTAATTGCGTTCCCAAGTGCTACTTTTGCAACACCCCAGGCTTCAATACCCATACGTTTTGCTTCCTGTGCTTTTGGTGATCGCATTGCTGAGTCAGCTTTTTTAACAGCTTCTCTTGCAAAGGCAGAAAAACGTTCTTTCATTGCTTCTGCAGCTTCTCTAGATATATGCACAAGCTCTTCAAGATCATAATGCATCTCTTTGTTAAGTTCTAAGAGCAGTTTTTTTACTTCATTTGAGCTCTCCGATGCCTGTGTTGTGATAACTTGAGAGAATAAAGTATCTGTTTGATTTAAATCTTCCATAATAGTGTCATAGTCTTCTATAAGAATATGTTTAGCTTCGACGGGCATATATGCTAAACGTTGTTTAAATCTATCAATAGAGCGTACAAGCCCCCAACGCATACCCTTTAATGTTGCACGTAAAATATCTTGAGCTTTAGTCGGTGTTGCTTCTGCAACATCTATAGCTGAAATAAGAATTGTTGAAAGTATTTTTCTAATTCTTATAGTATTTAAAGAACCTTCTTTTATAGACTCAAAAGTTATGTCTTTAATGACTTCACCAAGAGAATCATTTATCTCTACATCTCTCTCTTTTTCAAGTGCTGTAATAATACTTGATTCAACTATCTCACTTAAAATTTCATAGAGGTCAATTGATTGAAGTTTTACCTGATGCAGTTTAGAGAGAGCAAGTTCAGATGAAAGCTGTTTTTCCATAATGTTGAAAATTTCGTACTTTTTATTTTGTAACTCATCGGATTTTTTTTCCAATGCTCTCTCAAGGGCTTCTTTTTGTGCTAGTAGCATCTCCACGTCATTTTCCAACATAGAAGTTTCAATCTCTATAACAGTTGTTGCCAAACTTTTCATATCTCCTAAAGAGAGTTCATTTTTTGTAACAGACTCATCAGCCATTAAAGTTGAAATTCTCTCTTCAAGAGTTTTAAGTCTTCGGTTATATAAATTACTGATGTTGTCGTTAAACTGTATTTCATTCATCATAGGCTCCTTAGAGTACCATCTTAATATCTTGGTGTTTTTTTAATGCTTCATAAATAAATGTTCTATCATCTTCGTTATGTACAAGTAAATCCAAATTCATACTTGTATATTTACCAGTTTTTGAGCTGTTGGAAGGTGTTAGCTTATGCTCTCTTTCACTTATAACATCTCGGATAGCCTTTTCAAGGGCAGCTTGTTCAGTTGCTATAACTTTGTAGCACCAGCTACATGGATACTTTATGACAACTTTTTTGTCATTATCGTTGATAATTTCCATTTTTTCCTCCAGATTTAGCTTCAAGTTGTACATTCCTTATAATCATACCTTTGTCTATTGCTTTTACCATATCGTAGATTGTCAAAAGTCCAATACTTACACCGGTTAACGCTTCCATTTCGACACCTGTTTGCCCTGTTAGCTTTGCTGTAACCTGTAGTTTAAACCCTGGTAACTCAGGAAGCTCTTCTACATCACAGTTGATTCCACTTAAGTTTAAAGGATGGCACATTGGAATAAGATTACTTGTCTGTTTGACACCCATAATCGAGGCAATAACAGCAGTCTGTAAAACAGGTCCTTTTTTATTGTTATTGCTAACAACATTGTCATAAGCTTCTTGCGACATCTCAATAATACCGCTCGCAACAGCTACACGTGTTGTTTGATTTTTGTCGCTGACATCAACCATTTTTGGTCTTTGGTTTTCATCTAAATGTGTGAGTTGCATACTCTCTCTTTTGAAAATAAATAGAGTATATTATAGCAGAGAGGAGTTAACTATCAAGTAGACGAAGTGCTTCTTGGTATTCATGAGGATAATTGAGGTTTAAGAAAGGAGTTTTTTCATTAAACGTAACATAGTGAGTCTGTGAGTTTTTGAGAAGTTGTCCTAGTTTATGGGAATTGTTTGTTTTCATTTGAAGAAATTTCGGAAGGAGTGAGAGGTGATAAACTCCACACATAGGTTCAATTGAATCTGGTGTTTTTGCAATAGTCGCATCACATGTACTTGTATCTGCATGAAGTAATTGTGTAATCTCATTTTTACTTATAAAAGGTGTATCTACACTTATAATAAAAATTGCTTCACTTTGAAGATGCTGCATTGCACTTATAAATCCATTGGTAGGAGCGTAGAGTGTATCTTCTTCAGGAGCATCAACAATGAAGGAGGCTTTAAAAGGGAATTCTTCGGGTGTTTTTGTTGAGATGTAGACATCTTTAAAAATTTTTGAGAGTCTTTGATACTGATACTCTGTTAAAGTAGAATATCCACCAAAAGGAAGAAGTGCTTTATCTTCTTCCATTCGAGAACTTTTGCCACCTGCGAAGATGACGCAAGGAATAGAGAACATCTACTCTCTTGTAAGCTGTGCTTCTATACGTCTGTTTTGTGCACGTCCATCTGCAGTTTTGTTGTCTGCAATTGGATTTGCCTCTCCTTTACCACTTGCACTGAGTTGTCCTTTTGCCACACCTCTATTTTCAAGTTCTAAAACTACTGCATTCGCACGTTTTTCAGAGAGCTTTTGGTTGTATGTTTCACTACCTTTAGAGTCTGTATAACCAACTATGTGGGCTTTATAATTTGTGTGTGCATTAAGAAAATCTGCGTACTGTTGCATGAGAGGCATAGACTCCCCTTTTATAGCAGCAGAGTTGTTTTCAAATTTGATGTGTAGATTAACAGTTTTTGGACATCCATCATCATTTACTGCTTCGCCAAGTGGTGTGTTTGGACAAATGTCTTTCTCGTTTAAAACGCCATCTTTATCTTTGTCGGCATCACATCCATTCATATCGACTACAATACCTTCTAAACTATTTGGACATTTATCTTTAGAGTTTTTTACTCCATCTTTATCATCATCACCATCTATTACAACCGGAGCTGCAACAACAGCGGCAGAAGCACTCTCTTTTGCTGGTTCCGGAGTGCTTTCTTGAACAACTGGAGCACTCTCTTGTGTTTTTGGTGCAGCTTTTTGTGCATGCTCGCCAAAAGAAAATGTAAGACCAGCCATAAAAATAAAGTTATTATCAACTCTACCACTATTGTCAGTAAATAGTTTTGGAAGATAAATAGCTTCAAGTTTAAGTGCTACATTATCTGTAAATGGTACTTTTGTACCAGCACCAGCGTCTAAAAAGAAACCGCTTTTATTGTCAATATTTTCTGATGAGATTTTCTCATAACCAGCACCAACTTTTGCAAATGGGATAAAGCTCTCATAGGCATCATAAGTATGCACAGCATTAAAGGCACCACGAATAACTTTAGTGCTACCACCATTTACATAGTCAACACCTTGTGAATAAAGGAGTGAGAATTCTGGACTCCACGATGAGTCAGTTGAGTTAAATTGTGCTTCTAAACCAAAAACAGGATAGCTATCATCTTTGATGTTGAGGTTTGCTTCTGTAAAGTCATAACCTATCATTGGTGAAATTTCATATTTATAATCACTTGCCATTGTCAACGTAGCCGTTAAAAGCGTAGTTAGGAGTATACTTCTTTTCATTTTAGTTCCTTAAGAGTTTTTTATTATCTAGGGTCTGTAATATAACCAGTTATAGCTGAGATTGCTGCGACAGCCGAGTTTGCAAGGTATACTTTCGAGCTTCTGCTTCCCATACGTCCAACAAAGTTTCTGTTTGTTGTAGAGATAGCAACTTCATCATCACCTAAAATACCCATATAACCACCAAGACATGCACCACATGTTGGATTCGATACAACACCGCCAGCATCAATGATAATGTCCATATATCCAAGTTTGTAAGCTTCTCTTAGAATTTTTTGTGTTCCTGGAGTAACTATAAGACGTACATCTTCGTGTACTCTTTTACCTTCTAAAATTTCAGCAGCAGTTTTAAGGTCTGAAAGACGACCATTAGTACATGACCCGATGAAAGCTTGATTGATTTTAATTTTATCCTCTACAGCTTGTGATACTGGATGTCCATTTGATGGTAAAAATGGGTAAGCAATAACAGGCTCAAGTGCAGCTACATCTATATCAAGTACCATACAGTATGAAGCATCTTCATCTGAGTAGTGAATACGTGGCTCGCGTGCAAGAGGTTTGTCACTTAAAAACTCAGTTGTTATTTCATCGTAAGCAACGATTCCATTTTTTGCACCCGCTTCAATAGCCATGTTACACATAGAAAATCTGTCATCCATGCTAAGGTGAGGAATTGTACTTCCTGTAAACTCTAGAGCTTTATAGAGTGCTCCATCAACGCCAATCATACGAATAATTTCAAGGATGATATCTTTACCTGTAGTATATTTTCCTGGCTTGCCGCTAAGATTTACTTTTATAGTTTCAGGAACTTTAAACCAGTTACCACCTGTAATCATTGCAAATGCAAGGTCAGTAGAACCCATACCCGTTGAGAATGCTCCGAGTGCACCGTGAGTACAAGTGTGTGAATCTGCACCTATGATAACGTCACCAGGAACTACAAGTCCTTTTTCTGGAAGAAGTGCGTGCTCAATCCCCATATCTTTTTCATCAAAAAAGTGTTTCATCGCATGTTTTTTTGCAAAGTCACGAGAGATTTTTGCTTGGTTTGCCGAAGCAATATCTTTTGCAGGAATAAAGTGGTCTAGTACAATAGAAAAACCGTCCGGATTTGCTAGTTTTGTTGCACCACTTAAGTTAAATTGAGAGATAGATATAGGCGTCGTAATGTCATTTCCGATAACCATATCGATGTCAGAACGGATAATTTCACCCGCATAGACTGCATGTCCAACATGCTGAGAAAATATTTTTTCTGTAATAGTTTGACCCATAGTCTGAACCTTCTTATATCTGTAAATAGTTTCGCGATTATAGCACATTTTATAGAAAGCTATATATTTGTTTTTTAATGTGTTATAATACGAAAAATTAATTAAATAAAACTCAAAATATTTTTTTTAGTTTTATTTAATGCTTCAAGGAGTCTCGAGAAGATGAAAAAAAATATAGTAAGTGTATTAATTGTTCTATTAGGTTTATCCGGATGTTCAATTATAAATCCTGGATATAGTAGTTCGAAACCTAATATGTCAAGTTTACAAGCATATAAAAGTACAATGAGTGACGTGAAGTTTATACTAGGTGAACCAGCAATATCTCAGATGTCTTTTGGTGATAAAATAGTGTATAAATATTTTTATAAAACCTCTGAATCTTCTGTAGACCAGATGGCGATGATGAAAGGTGATTATAAAGCATGTAAAAATTGTGGAGAGATCGTTGCAATTTTCTCATGGAAAAAAGGTGTAGATACTGATACATTTCAGTTACGCGGACTTTCAATAAAAGATTCCCACTTGGAAGCTCAAACGACTAAGGCCATTGGATTGGTACAACAAAAAAGGTTTCAAGAAGCTTACCCTGAACTTTTAGATGCTGCAAAAAAACATTTTGTTCCTGCTCAACATATACTTGCACTTATGTACCTAAATGGAGATGGGATTGAAAAAAACTATAAGTATGCACATTATTGGTTTGTTCAAGCAGCATCAGCTGAATTTCCTCCATCCTTATACGATTTAGGTGCAATGTATAGAAATGGTGAAGGTGTGGAAAAAAATAATGAAATAGCAAAAGAATTTTATATTAGGTCAGCGAAGCTAAATTATGCTTTGGCGATGCAAGAACTAATTAAAGTTTATAAAGAAGAAAACAATCTTGAACAGATGAATTATTGGTTAGAAAAATCACAAAAAAATTAACTAATAGACATTAACACTATTCAAGGTTAGTTTTAATAGTCATGGTCTTTAAAATGCTGACAGAAGGTAAAATTACCGATACCCTTTATAATAGTCCACAATTTGAGAAGTCTGATGTCCAGCAAATCATAAATGATTTATTAAATTCTTCAAAGGGAAAGGTAAATGTGGCAGAGTAAAGATATATTATCAATGGCATTAGTTTTTATAAGTCTTATCTTATTTAATGGATGTGCGACCAAAACAGAATATGTTCAAGTGAATAATGAGTTGTATAAAGACCCCTTGAATATTGCTCTAGTATTGAATAAAAATAAATCTTTGAAAGCGTATGAGATATATCAAGAATTCAAGAAAGATACTTATTTTGATGGATATAGTATTAGGTATTTAGGAGCAAAACCATACTTTGAAATTAAAAATGGATATTTTAGTAAATATATGATTGTAGGCTTAAGGGATTCAAGTTCTTTTACAGAAACTTATGGATTAATTCCATATAATGAATATACGTTTTCGTATACTTTTATGATGTTCACATTAAATGAAAAACCCTATGATAAAGGATTACGCCAATATTTTAATATTATTAATCAATCTTATGAAAAAAGATTAGAGTTAGCTAGTATAAATAAATTTGTGAAATATAGATGTGACAATAATATAGAGGTTCATAAATGGGAACGAGATGAGCAGTTTCAACCTCTAGAAGCAATTTGTTATGCAAAAAGATTAGAAAAAGATGTATTTTTGATTACAAGATTTGCTTATCCAAATACACAAAATGATAGGGACTTGTTTCAACAAAGAAATTATTCCTAAAATGCTTCAAAGCATTACAATAACTCCTATTAAGTTGTCTCCTTGGAAGTAATGAAAAAATTATCTATTTTAATTATTGTATTGATTTTTTTAGTAAGTGGATGTACATCACAACCGTTAACTATGTATGAAAATGAAGAACAAATGCATATGCAAGGAAAGGGATTTATGAATTTACCTATGCCATTTTATTATCCATCTCTTAAATATCAAGATAATATTCGGTGTTTTAGAGATAAATTTTGTTCAAAATTTCCTGAGTTTAAAGAGGAAGATTTTACAAATAATCAACTATGGGGAATAATGACAAGTCGCGATAGTTATAGCGTGTATACTCTTAACAAATATAAATTAGATAATAAAGGGAATAGGACTAGAGGCTTATTTGACTATGTATCTTATGACGTGCATTTTATCACAACAGTATACCCATATACTGATCGAGAGAGAGATTGAAAGAGGAAATGAAAAATATATTCACGAAAAATATCAACAAGGTAAAGAAAAAAATGGACGAGTGTATTATATAAACGCCCATTTAGAGACATTAGGAAAAGAAAATTATCAATGTTTAGTTTTCGAAGAGTATACTCCAAGAGGCGTTAAAATGAAAACTTATGATTGTTACAAATTCAATCCAGAAAGAACAATAGTTAAAAATGTTGTTATCATTTTCACATATACCAAATCCCCAACTCTCCCAAAAGAACTAGAAGCATTAGCAAAAGAGTACTCCTACGAAGACTTACTAAAACAAAGTCAAAGGGTGCTTGATAGCCTCTACATAAAAGACGGATGGGATGACTAGGCTTATGGTGTATACTTGAGTGCTTTTTTTGTAAATTCAGTAGAGCAGAAAAACATTGCTACAAATACTGGGTTAAAGCTTACAAAATCTTCTTCAACTCTGTCAAAAACTTTAAAACTAAAGCCACCTCCATCATGATGATTTTGGGGTGTGACAACAAACTCTATAGGTGTGAGTGCACGTATCATATTTACTATGTTCTTCTTCTTTTTATTATTTGTCTCACTGAGAATATTAAAGTCGGGATTTTCTGAACTTCTATGAACATCTAGTATTGAGTGTATAAGATCTACTTTGTCTTTGAATACAACTTTATTCCATTTAATTATCGAGTTATTAGAAGCGATTTGTGAACTATTATGTGTTAATGGATGCGGTTTATAGGCACGTATTGCTTCTATAAGCGCAAGTAGAAAATTTGTACCGCCAATACTCTGAGACGCTTTACTCATGAAAAGATGTATGAAGGCTTTTGTATCTTCATTTTGCTTATTAAAGTTGCACATTATTTGATTTCCTTAAACGTAGTATGAAAGTATAACATTATACAACTCTGTCTCAATCCTTAAGCCAAAAGTGACATCAGTTTCCCTTAAGCAAATCGTAATAACAAAGACAATACTATGTCAAAACTAAAAGAGGACAAAAATAGTCTGATTTAAAAAGAATGAAAATCATTCTTAAAAATGAAGAGGTAGAAACAATGCAAGTATATTTAGATAACAACGCTACAACTATGTGTGATCCAAAAGTTGTAGAGGCAATGCAACCGTACTTTAGTGAGCAGTATGGAAATCCAAACTCACTCCATAAATTTGGTTCATCAATTCATCCAGCACTTATGCATGCGATAGATCAAACGTACACTGCATTAAATGCTGCGGATAGTGATGATATTGTATTTACATCGGGTGCAACAGAGTCAAATAACTGGGTTCTTCAATCTGTATGGGTTGACCATATCTTACATGGACATAAGAACCACATTATTACATCTGAAGTTGAGCACCCTGCTATTCTCGCAACATGTAAATTTTTAGAAGACCAAGGTGTAAAAGTTACATACCTTCCAGTAAATAATGAAGGTACTGTTGAAGCACATACTGTAAAAAGTTTTATTACAGAAAAAACTGCACTTGTAACAATTATGTGGGCTTCAAATGAGACAGGTATGATTAATCCAATTAAAGAGATTGGTGAAATTTGTAAAGAGAAGGGTGTACTTTTCCATACAGATGCTGTGCAGGCTATAGGAAAAATCCCAGTAGATTTACAAGATGTTCATGTTGATTTCTTATCATTTTCAGCACATAAGTTCCATGGACCAAAAGGGATTGGTGGACTTTATATAAAAGATTCTCAGCCACTTACTCCACTTTTACACGGTGGATCACAAATGGGTGGACGTCGTTCAGGAACACTCAATGTTCCATACATTGTTGGTCTTGGAAAAGCGATAGAGCTTGCAACTACAAATATTCAAGCAACTATGGCTTCTATAAGAGCTAAACGTGACCGTCTTGAGGATGCACTTTTAGAACTTAGTGACGTTTTTGTTGTTGGAAACAGAGCAAACCGTACACCAAACACTATTCTTATCTCTATAAAGGGAGTAGAGGGTGAAGGTATGCTTTGGGACTTAAATAATGGCCAAATTGGTGCTTCGACTGGTTCAGCATGTGCATCAGAAGATCTAGAGGCAAATACAGTAATGCTTGCGATTGGGGCAGACAATGAGCTTGCGCATACTGGTATAAGACTATCTCTTTCACGTTTTACGACAGATACAGAGATAGATTATGTTATTTCACACTTTAAAAATGCGGTAGAGAGGCTTAGAAACATCTCAAGTTCGTTTGCAAAACAAGCACCAACAAAAGGTGGAGAGGTTCAAGAATGTGAACTTCACCATCACCACTAATAAATAAAAATAAGGAGATTATTATGGCAAAGGCAGATATGATTGGAGCATCTTTATGGGATGCTTATTCAAATAAAGTTACAACTCTTATGAACAATCCTCGCTATCAAGGTGAGATTTTTGAGGCTGAGGCTGAATCACGTGGACACAAGTTAATCGTTGCTGATTTCGGTGCGGAGTCTTGTGGTGATGCGGTTCGTCTTTACTGGGAAATTGACCCAAATACAGATACTATTGTTGATTCAAGATTTAAATCTTTTGGTTGTGGTACGGCTATCGCATCTAGTGATGTTATGACTGAACTTTGTATCGGTAAAAAAGTTGAGGAAGCTGTTAAAATTACAAATATTGACGTTGAAATGGCACTTCGTGATACACCGGATGTTCCAGCTGTTCCACCACAAAAAATGCACTGTTCTGTAATGGCGTATGACGTTATTAAAAAGGCAGCGGGTCTTTACATGGGTGTTGATGCAGATAGTTTCGAGACTGAAATTATCGTGTGTGAGTGTGCTCGTGTTTCACTTGGAACACTTCAAGAAGTTATTAGACTTAATGACCTGAAAACAGTTGAAGAGATTACTGACTATACAAAAGCTGGTGGTTTCTGTAAATCATGTATTAAACCAGGTGGTCACGAAGCAATGGATTACTACCTTGTAGATATCTTAGCAGATACTCGTCGTGAGATGGAAAATGAGAAGATGAAAGCTGCAGCTGATGCACAAGCACAAGGAAATATGAAATTTGAAGATATGACTCTTGTACAGCAGATTAAAGCTATTGATGCAATCATTGATGAGAGTGTTCGTCAGTTCCTTATCATGGATGGTGGTGATATGGAGATTGTTGACATTAAGAAAAATGAAGAGCACTTTGATGTATACATCAGATATCTTGGTGCATGTAACGGTTGTGCTTCAAGTTCAACTGGTACACTTTACGCAATTGAGTCAACACTTCAGGAAAAACTCTCTGGATATATTCGCGTTTTACCAATCTAATACGTTTATGAGGACACCAATATTTTGGTATCCTCACCCTCTTTTCTTTAACTCTTTCCTTTTTTTCTTTTCGCTATAATACGCTAAACATTTTTCCTATTAACCGCAGTAACATTGATGTCCTTCCTTAGTTGGGCAGACTTTTATTCTCAATGTTAGAAGAGTACTTCACCCATTTTTCTAATTGTGAGGGAAAAATTTTTCCATGTACCAAAATCTTTATGAAAAAATAACCGATGCCTTAGTGGAGGAGGGCTATATAGTCCTTGACAACGCACTTGATATAGGTTTGACACAGGAATTAATGCACTTGTGTAAAAATGAGGGTGGATTCGTACAGGCAGGTATATCTGATGGGGACGCACAAGTCGATAGTTCCATTCGTAGTAATGTTATACGTTGGATAGATCATGATAACGGTGGTGCACAGAGTAAGTTCTTAGAGTTTACGCAAGGCTTACAAGAGTACTTGAACAGACATCTCTTTTTAGGCTTAAATTATTATGAGAGTCACTTTGCTATTTATGAGATAGGTAACTTTTATGAGAAACATTATGATTCTTTTAGTAATTATAAAAATCGTATCGTTTCGACTGTATTTTATCTTAATGAAGAGTGGCATTCAGAAGATGGCGGAGAGCTGTTGATTTGGAATAACGAGGATGCTTTTTTAGATCGTATTATTCCAAGTATGGGTACACTGGTAGTATTTTTAAGTGAACAATTCCCACATGAGGTTGTTGTCGCGAAGAAAAAACGTTACTCTATAGCAGGCTGGTTTAGAGTAGATAAAATTTAAGGAGTATGTTTTGCAGTGCTTAGATGCTATTGATTTAGGGGGTACACTCTTTGTTCCTGCAACACACACTTCTCTCGAAGCGATACTCTTAGAGAATAAATATCCAGACTTAAAAAGTGTGCTGATAGATACTGAAGATGGATTGAGTCAGACAGAGATAGAACAAGCGTTACAAAAAGTTCAATTACTACTTTCTAAATTAGCTGAGCCAACTTTATACATTTTTTTACGTCCAACAAATCCAGAAATACTCCAACAAATATTATCTTTCAATGGCATTGAAAAAGTTCATGGTTTTATCCTTCCAAAATTTTCTCTTTTGAATGCTTCAGAGTATCTAGGACTTTTAAAAAGTACATCACACTTTTTTATGCCGAGTATAGAGGGTGAAGAGCTCTTTAATCCAGTGAAACTTTTAGAGTTAAGAGATGTACTTATTAAAGAGAAAAAACGTGTACCACTTGTACGTTTTGGTTTAGAAGATATGCTTTTAGCGCTTGGAATGCGTCGTAAGTGTGAAGAGTCTCTTTTTGATGTTAGTGCTACAAATTTTGTGTTAGGTAGTTTTATAGCTACCTTTAAGAGCGCAGGTTTTAGTGTCAGCGGAGGAGTCTACCCCTGTTTTAAAGATAGTGAGGGATTTAACAAAGATGTGAGTAGGGATTTGAAAGAGGGACTTTTTTCAAAAACAATTATTCATCCTATTCAAATTACTCTTACAAATGAGCTTTACAAAGTCACAAAAGAGGAGCTGATTGAGGCAGAGTTGATTGTTAATAGTAAGGAAGCTGTATTTTCTCTAAATGAGAAGATGGCAGAGACAAGTACAATGGCAAAGCACTCTCGCTTTATTCTGAAACGTGCTCAAGTATACGGTATAAAAGAGTAGATGCATAATATTGCATCACAATTATAAACTTAGTTTTGTTATAATTTATGTAATATTTTTAGGAGTTTGTGATGGAGAACGTACGTATCGGCAGACAACCTATTTTAGATAGTCAAGAGACTATTGTCTCATATGCTCTTATGTATAGAGAAGTTTTGCAGAACAAATATAGTAGTGCATCACTTATCAGCAATGTATTAAACAAGTTTGGTACAGAGACACTTTTAGGTGATAAACGTGCATTTGTAACTGTTGAAGAGAAGTTTTTACTTCACGACTTGATTCTTACAATTCCTGGCGAATTTTTTATTCTCTCTCTTGCTAGTGATGTTAAACTCAGTGAACGTGTCATAGAACGTGTTGAACTTCTTCATAAAAAAGGCTTTTTACTCTCTATAGAACATTTAGATTTTAATCTTTCAGTTGTTGAAGAGTACGAACTAATTCTACACTGTCTCTCTTTTGTTAAGATAGATATTCGAAAAGATATGGACGCCTCTGTAACAAAGATAATTAGTGATTTTAAACGTAGTGGCATAACAGTTGTAGGTGATAATATTTATGATTCTGTTTTGTTTGAAAAAGCAAAAGCTCTTGGATGTGACTGGTTTGAGGGTTACTTTTTTGCTGAGTTGAAAATTGTTGAAAATGCAAAGTATGAAGCTTCTTATATGCAGGTTTTAAAACTTTATAGACTTCTCATGGATGATGTGAATATCGATGAGATAACAAAAGAGTTTGAAAACAATCATGAAATTACTCTTCAGTTGTTGCAGTTTATAAACTCTGGAGCTTTTCATTTTAGAAGAAAAATTTCTTCTATTCATCATGTATTGGTTCTTGTAGGACGTATTCCACTTGCACAGTGGTTGATGTTAATGATTTATTCTAAATCTATTACTTCAAAGCATCAAAAAACACCACTAATGTTGATGGTAAAAAATAGAACAGAACTTATGGAAGGTATTTTAAAAACTCTTCGTCCTGATGTAAGAAGTAATATGTTGGGAGAAGCTTATTTTGTCGGTGTACTTTCATTGATAGATAGAGTTTTTTCTATGCAACTTAAAGATGTACTCAAACATATACATATCTCTGAAGAGGTTGAACAAGCCTTATTAAAATACGAAGGGATAATGGGTGAAATTTTGGAATTAATAGTGGAGATAGAACAGTTTAATACTGATGCTGCTATTGCCTTTGAGAAAAAGCATGGTCTAAAACAGGGGCAACTCAACGATATTGTCTTGGCAAGTATACAAAACGTACAGGCTTTTGAATCACCAAAAGAATTAGAAGATTAAGGTGAAAAATATCTTAATAAATCTCTAAGAGCTCGTGGAGTACACTTTCTTTTTTTAATTGACCGACGGTCAGTCATTTTAAGGAAAGGTGTTAATGGCAATAGTTGTTGATAAAGAACAAAAACGTAAAGATATAGCACTCGCTTGTAGAGATCTCTTTGCTGTACGAGGTTTTACCCAAGTTACTATATCTGAAATAGCAAAAGTTGCCGGCGTAGGTAAGGGGACTTTGTATGAGTATTTTAAAAATAAAGAAGAGATTGTCTTCGAGTTAGTTGAATTACTTTTACAAGAGTATACCTCCACACTACAAGAGGAGCTTTTAGTACAAAAGACAGTACGCGATAAAGTAAAAAAGTTTGCAGAGTTTTTTTACATAGAGGAGACTGAGCAGTTACGTAAACTTTATAAAGGTTTTCTTGCACTTTCATTAACAGCTCCAAGTGAAGAGTTACAAGCATTTCAAACAGCATGTTTTAACAGCTTTTACTTCTGGTTTGCACAACTTTTTGTGGAAGGAGTTAAGAGCGGTGAGCTTATTGAAGAGTCACTTGGGCTTACTAAAGGTGTTTTTGTGACTGCTAAAGGGATGTTCGTTTCAAGCTGTACAACAAATATTTTTGGGAATCTTCAAGAAGATCTCAATACTTATATAGACAATCTTTTTAATATTATAGAGGTGAAAAAATGAGAAAAATACTTCTTTTAGCACTCCCATTTCTACTTTCTGCAGAAGGTTTAAAAGAGTTGCTAGAACACGCACAAAAGAGCAATGAACTTATTGTCTCTAAAGGTATTGCATCTGAAGCAAAAATGAGTGAAGTAACATCGAGTAAAAGCAGTTATTTCCCTACTGTTGATGTAGGCGCTTTTTATCAACGTTATGATGAAGCCAGTCCATTCTCTCCAACAGCTACATATTCAGGGTTTGCAACAGTCGGTTTTGATGTTTATAGCGGTGGAGAAAAAAGTAATAAACTCCAACAGAAAAAAGAGGAGTATCGCTCAAGTCAGTATGAGTACGAAGCGACAAAAAAAGACATTTCTCTTTCTATCGTGGAAGATTTTTACAACTATAAAACACTTCAGGCAAAGCTCGATGCACGTTTAGAGGCTTCAAAGGCTGTAGAGGCACAACTCCACCGAATGCAGCGTTTTTATGATGCTGCACTCGCTACAAATGATGATGTCGATAGACTCCAATCTGCTTATGATAATAATATCTACAACATTGAGTCGATTAAGTTTGAGATGTTAAAGGTCAAGAAGTCTCTTGAGCTTAAAGTGGGTAAAAAAATTGAACACCTAGATACCTCAAGTTTTGTTAAAGATTCTGTAGCTATAACAGATGAGCTTGATAGCATTAAAGCACTTAGAGCGCAAAAAAGTGCAGCACTCAGTGCAGCAGAGACAATAGATAGCTATTACTACCCACAAATTCGTGTTGAAGATACCTATAGTTTTTATGGATATGAGGAGATTCCTTCTATTATGGGAGCAGCTCTTGATTTACCAACAGAGCAAAACAAACTTATGGCAACTCTTAACTTAAGACTTTTTGACTTTGGTGCTATTGGTGAATCCAAAGAGGCTGTAATGCTCAGTGCAAATGCTTTAGGTGAGCAGATACGTTACCAAAACAAAGAGCAAAAGATGCAACAAGAGCTTGCTTTAGAGAGAATAGAGACTGCAAAACTAAACATACAGAGTGCTTCGAGTGCTTTACGAGCTGCAAATAGTGCACTCAAAACAATTACGAAAAAATACAACAACGGTATTGTCGACAATGTAGTCTATCTTGACGCGCTCTCATCACAAACAGAGTCTAAGTCTACTTACGAGGCATCGCTAAATAATTTAGAGTTAGCCTATGCACTTTACTATTACTACAATTCACAAAAACTAGAGGAGTTTTTACAATGAAAAGAGCAATGAAGAGTTTTATAACAGTTGTGGCACTAAGCCTCTCACTTCAAGCTGAGGAAGTTTATGCGACTTTTACAGTAGATGCCGAGCAGAGTGCAAACTTAGCATTTGATGCAAGTGGAATTACAAAAGAGGTAAATTACCAGATAGCAGATACAGTAAAAAAAGGAGCTGTTCTCGCATCTTTACATAATGAAGATGCTAAAGCAACACTTGATACTGCACAAACAGCTATGAAATACGCACAAAAAGATTACGAGAGACAGCTCAAAGTAAAAGATCTTATAGATGCAGGTGAGTTTGACCGCTATGCGTATAAGTATGAGAACGCTAAAGATCAATTAGCGTATGCACAAGCAAAGTATGAGAAGACATTTTTACGTGCTCCTTTTGATGGTGTTATTTATGACAAGGACATTGAAGTGGGTGATACGGTAAGTGGCATGATGCTCAAAACTGTTTTTAAAATTCAGAGTAAAAGAGAGAGAAAACTCATTTTAGGTTTTGATCAAAAGTATCATAAAGTTGTTAAAGTAGGGCAGAAGTTTCGTTACGGTGTAGATGGTGACAGTACGGTTTACACAGGTACCATTTCTAAGATATACCCTTTTGCAAATAGTGCCAACAGAAAAATAAAGGCTGAGGTAAAGGCGAAAGATTTTGTTGTAGGGCTTTTTGGTGAAGGCTACATTCAAGTGCCAGACAGCCAAAAATAGTAGGGTGTTTATATGTATAAATTAGCCATTAAGAGACCTATTACAACGCTGATGTACGTCATCACGCTTGTAATTTTTGGTCAGATGAGTTTTAAGGCGATGCCAGCGGCACTCTTTCCTAACATAGACTTTCCTATGGTTACGGTAAAGACAGTCTACCCGGGTGCTGAGTCATCAACTATAGAGTCACAAGTAACAGACAAAATCGAAGAGGCAATCTCTAGTATTGGTGGAATTGACACTATAACCTCTACAAGTAGTGAGGGTGTAAGTGTTGTTCTTATAAAGTTCTTTTTAGAGCGTGACATTAATGAGGCGACAAATGATGTTCGTGATAAAGTTGCTGCTGTATCTTTACCAAAAGATGCAAAAACACCACTTGTAAGTAAGCTTGACATCGGTGGAGCTTCTATAATTAATCTTTTTATTACCGCTAAAGAGGGAACTGCTTTAACAGAGTTAATGCTCTTTGCTGATGAGAAAGCAAAACCTGCTATTCAAAAGATTAACGGTGTGGGTGGTGTAAACATCATTGGTTACAAAGATAGAGAGATAAAAATCTTTCCAGACCCAAATCTTTTAAACAAGTTTGGCATTACAGTTACAGAACTCAATGACATAGTAGCACGCGAAAACGTAAAAATTGGGGGCGGAAAGCTTATATCTGAGAGAGAAGAGTATGTACTTAAAACGCGTGCAGATGCCCTTAGTGTAGAAGAACTACAAGAGATAAAAATAAAAGATAACATCAAACTCAAAGATATTGCACGTGTTGAAGATACACTCTCGGATGCAAAGAGTTACGCTTCATACAATGGGCAAGAGGGTGTTATGCTTGAGGTACAGAAAATCTCGGGAACAAATACTATTGATATTGTAGAAAAAGTAAAAGAGAGCATACCTGCACTGACAAAAATAGCAGGTGATAAGTACAATTTACAACTAATGAATGATACATCACCGTTTATCATCAGCTCACTTGAACATGTTGAGTTTGACTTAATGTATGGCTCACTTTTGGCAGTTATCATTGTTTTTGTTTTTTTACGTAACGTGACGATTACACTTGTCTCAGCACTCTCTATCCCAGTTTCTATTTTCGGTACTTTTGCTTTGATGGACTATATGGGCTTTGAGCTTAATAAAATGACGCTTATCGGGCTTACGCTTGCTATTGGTATTATCATCGATGATGCCATTGTTGTCATAGAAAACATCTACAAAAAAATGGAAGCGGGAATGGATAAGTTTACTGCCGCTTATGAAGGTACAAAAGAGATGGCGTTTACTATCTTAGCTATCTCGGCAATGCTTTTAGCCGTTTTTATACCTGTGTCATTTATGAGTGGGATTGTTGGAAAGTTTTTTGAGAGTTTTGCCATGACAGTTGGTTTTGCAGTTGTTATTTCGTACACGATAGCACTTAGTTTTATTCCAAGTTTTAGTGCAAGGGTACTTCATAAGGGTGAGAGCCGTTTTTACGCTTTGACAGAACCGTTTTTTAAATTTTTAGAGCGTGTGTATGAAAGAGCACTTAAAGTGGTACTTCGTTTTAAGGTACTTACACTCATTATAGTTCTTGTGAGTTTCTTTGGAAGTTTGAGTCTTTTTCCAAAAATCGGTATGGACTTTATCCCAAAAGAGGATAAGGGTGAGTTTGAGATTCAGATGAAAGCTGATGCTAGTGTTTCACTTGAAGAGATGATTAAAAAATCAAAAGCTGTTGAGGATATGGTAAGAGCTGATAAAAACGTAGAATATACAACTATGAGTGTAGGTTACAACTCGGCACAAGAGAAGCATAAGTCGATGATTTATGTAAAACTCATTCCTAAAAAAGACAGAAGTCTTAATCAAGAGCATATTATTCAACATTTTAGAGAGGAGTTGGAGCCGTTTAAAAAGGATATGTTCATAACAGCGGCAGCAATTCCAAACATTAAAGGTGCTGGTGTTTCTGTGCCGTACCAAATAGTACTTAAGTCTGACTCTTTTGAAGACTTGAAAGTTGCAACGAAGAACTTAACAGAGTACTTGGCAAAGAAAAAAGGTTTTGTTGATATTGATACGAATCTTGATGCAGGAAAACCGCAGATAGATATTAATATTATCCGTGGAAACGCAAATCGCTTAGGAATTTCTGCTTCACAGATTGCTCAGGCTATTGCGACTGCGTTTAGTTCGGATTTGGAAATATCTTACTATGAAGAGAACGGAAAACAGTATAACGTGACACTACGTTTCAATGATGAAAATCGTGTCTCACTTGAGGATGTTAAAAAGATTCAACTAAGAGATAAAAATGGCAATTTAGTATACCTTGATGGGCTTGTATCTTTCTCGAAGAGTGAGGCACTCGCAACGATTAATCACTTTGATAGAGAGCGTCAGGTGACAGTGTTTGCAGACCTTTTTGGACTTGACCTTGGTGGAGCTGTAAATTATACAAAAGCTGAGATAGACAATCTTATGCCAGCAAGTGTTGCGTATAGATTTACAGGTTTTGCAGAAGAGATGGTAAAAACAGGAGAGGCTTTTGGGGCGGCTATTGGTCTTTCTATAATTTTAATGTTCATTATTTTGGCAATTCTTTATGAGTCACTCATTCAGCCTATAATCATTATGGTCGCACTGCCTCTGAGTATTGTGGGAGTAATGTTAGCACTCTATGCTAGTGGACTACAATTTAGTCTCTTTGTTATGATTGGGTTTATGTTGCTTATGGGTATGGTTGGAAAAAATGCCGTATTGCTTGTTGACTTTGCAAATGCTGCAATGGCAAGAGGAGTGAGTGCAGATGAGGCACTTGTAGAAGCAGGTGAAAAACGTCTGCGTCCAATTCTTATGACAACTGTTGCTATGGTGTTTGCAATGTTGCCACTCGCGTTTGGAACAGGACTTGGAAGTGAGACAAATGCACCGATGGCAATCTCTATTATCGGTGGACTTTTAAGTTCAATGCTTCTTACACTGCTTGTTGTACCGGTTATTTATAGATTTATAAACCCTCTTGATAGATGGTTGCGTAAGTTTTATGAAAATAAACTCACAGAGAAACTCTAAAGAGTCTCTCTATGGGTTAAGTAGGTAGTTCTTTGTGCCGTAGGCGTGAGGAAGATTTCCTGAATGTTTACATGAGTGGGTTGTTTCAGTGCAAAGAGAATTGACTCTGTAACATCTTTTGCATTTAATGGAGTATAACCTGCATAAACGCCATCTGCTTTTGTTTTATCCCCGTGAAAACGTACCATTGAAAACTCTGTTTCAACAGCACCTGGGGCTACGTTTGTAACTTTCACTTTTGTTCCAAAGAGGTCTATGTTCATAGCATCATTGAGTGCGTGTACACCAAACTTTGTAGCGTTATAGACACTTCCTCCCGCATAAACTTGACGTCCCGCTATACTTCCAAGATTTATAATGTGTGCATCTTGTAACTCTTTCATCATAGGGATAATGAGTCTACTAACGTAGAGGAGACCTTTTAAGTTTGTATCTATCATTCTGTCCCAGTCTTTGACATTTGCTGTATCAATTGCATCAAGTCCTTGTGAAAGTCCCGCATTGTTAATGAGAATGTTTGGGACAATACTACGAGCTTGGAGCTCTTTTGCTATTTTTTCTATCTGTGCGTATTGGGTTACATCAGCCGCATAAATATTGATAGTAACATCATATTTACTTAGTTTTTCTTTTAGTTTTTTGAGTTTCTCTTTACGTCTTGAGAGTAAAATAAGGTTTACGCCTCGTTTTGCAAGCTCTTTTGCACATCGTTTACCGATTCCGGCACTTGCACCTGTAATAAAAGCTGTTTTGTTTTTGAGTTTCATCTGTACTCCTTGAAAGTGCAATTATAGCCCGCTTCTTTGTTATACTTCCTAAAATAAATTCTAAGAAAGGTGTTTACTTCATGAATCTTTTGCCAGTTGAGGATATATTTGGAAATGATTTACGTATTTACACCGAGTTACGAGAACACGCATTCCGTAGCGATGGCAGTTTTATAGCCGACTCTCCAAAAGTTGTAAACCTGCTTTTAGAAAATGCTTCCTTGGAAGTAAAAAGCATTTTAGCAACTGAGGCGTATTACAAAGAGTTTGCTGCGCTTATAGATACGTTAGAGAATAAGTGCTATGTGGCGACAAAAGAGCAGATGAGCTCGATTGTAGGGCATAAGATTCACCATAACTGTATGATGCATGCCATCCGTCCAAATGATGCAAAGCTTGAAGAACTAGGTGATGCTATTTTGATGCTTGACGGTATAACTTCTGCCGAAAATGTGGGCTCTATAGTACGGAGCTGTGCTGCACTTGGAGTTGATTCGCTCATCATACCAAAAGAGACTCCTCACCCTTTTAACCGTCGTGCACTTCGTGTCTCCATGGGGTATGCGCATAGAGTTAAAACATATGTTCATGCAGATATTAAAGAAAGTATAAAAGAGTTACAAAGTAGAGGTTATAGAGTCTATGCGGCAGAGGTGGCAGAGGATGCAACGATGCTTGCAGATGTTAAAAGTGCTAAGAAATGGGTGCTCATTATGGGTCATGAAGGAAGAGGCATAAGTCAGGATATTTTGAACCTGTGTGATGAGGTAGTAACTATAGAGATGCAAGAGGGAGTTAAAAGTTTTAATGTAGGTGTTGCGGCATCCATAATGATGTATAGATTCAAGCGGGTAGATTAAGGTGTGATAGACTCCAGTACGGAGGCTATCAATTATCTTGCGTAGTATGCTATAACTGAAGCTTTTGCAAGTGTGTTGGCGTTTAGCATATAGCCAACAAGAGCAGGTGATGCATTAGCATCTAGGTCTAGTTTTTTTGTACCAAGTGCATACACCGTAATTACATACTGGTGTGGACCGTGTCCAAGAGGTGGACAAGCTCCGCCAAATCCACTTTTTCCATAACTTGTCATACTCTGTACAGCATCTTTTGGCATAAGATTAGCAAGGGTATCACCACTGTTTTTGGCTAAAGAAGTAACTTCGGCAGGAATGTTAAATACAACCCAATGCCACCATCCACTGCCAGTAGGTGCATCTTTGTCATACATAGTTATAGCAAAGCTTTGCGTCCCTTTTGGTGCATTTGTCCACTCTAGGGCAGGCGAAATGTTTTCTCCTTTACAGCCAAAACCGTTAAAAACTTGCTCGTTGCTAAGTTGCCCTAGTATGTCATTGCTTTTGAGTGAAAATCCCTCTGCTAATAGTAAGGTCGTACCCATGAGAAGGGCTACAATAAATTTAATCATCTATTTCTCCTTTTATGTTTGTCTTATCATACTCTTTTACCCTTCTTAACATCTTTAAAATGGTATAATTTTTAAAAAAGAGTCCTTATGAACTTCTCAAAACTCCCACTTTCCAAAGCTATGTTAGATACTCTGGAAAAACTCGGGTATCTCTCAATGACACCAATTCAGGCTGAGTCAATTCCTCATATAATAGCTGCTAAAGATATCTTAGCACAGGCAAAAACAGGAAGCGGAAAAACTGCGGCATTTGGTATAGGAGTGCTGCACAGACTTGATGTGAAAAATTTCAGAGTGCAATCTCTTGTGTTATGTCCGACTAGAGAACTTGCCGATCAAGTAGCTAAAGAGTTGAGAAAAATAGCAAAATTTCAACATAATGTAAAAATACTTACACTCTGTGGAGGGGAGTCTTTTGGAAAACAATTCTCTTCATTGTCTCATAACGCACACATAGTGGTTGGCACTCCAGGAAGGGTATTAAAACACTTAAATAAAGGGAGTTTAGAACTAACTAACATGCAAACGTTAGTGTTAGATGAAGCAGATAGAATGTTAGATATGGGTTTTTTTGAAGAGGTAGAGGCTATTATAAACTTTACTCCAAAGTCTCGTCAAACTCTTCTGTTTTCTGCTACCTATGAAGAGAGTGTTTTAGAAATTTCAAAAAGAGTTCAACATGAGCCTTTACATATTGAGACACATATTGATGAGTCCCCAAATGATATTGAAGAGATCTTTATAAAGAGTGACAATAAAGAAGAGAGTGTAGTAAAAGTGCTCTCTCTTTATAAGCCACAAAACGTCATTGTATTTACAAATACAAAACTTGCTGCTGCAGAACTTGCACAAAGTTTACAAACTCGTGGCATAGATGCACTTGCTATTCACGGAGATTTGGAACAGTATGAAAGAAATGATGTACTTGTTCAGTTTGCAAATGGCTCATGTCCTATATTAGTAGCAACTGATGTTGCGGCCCGTGGTCTGGATATTAAAGAACTCTCTATGGTACTTAACTTTGATATGGCCCACACCAAAGAGACCTATACACATAGAATAGGAAGAACAGGAAGGGCAGGGGCTCAAGGTATTGCAATAACTCTCTATGAACAAAGCGAGTCTTTAAAGGTTGAAGAGTATCAAAATGATGAGCGAAGCTTTAAAAGGGATGAGGAGTTAGAAGGAAATTCTACTTTTACTCTTGCTCCAAAAAATGTAACACTTGTCATTGAAGGTGGCAAAAAAGACAAACTTCGTGCTGGTGATATCTTAGGTGCTTTGACAGGTACAGGAGTTGTTAGTGGTAGTAGTGTCGGAAAAATAGATATCTATGACAAACAATCTTATGTTGCTATAAAAAGTGAAGATATCGAAAAAGCACTGACACACCTCAAACGTAATAAAATAAAAAACAAAAATTTCTCTATTTGGGCTCTCTAGCCCTTTTCTTCTCTACTCTTACATAGCATTTAATCCTCCGAAAATAATAGTTTTATTTTTAATAATAACTTAATAATGATTATCAATACAAGATATTGCTAAGCTTAAATATGTACAATTCCAATAATTAATATCAAAATCATAAAAGGATTTGTAATGAACTCATTAAGCAGAGTAACTTTAAAAAATGTAGGAGTAAGCAGTGCTTTAGTATTGGCTTTAGCTCTTGGTACTACAGGATGTGGCGGAGGAGGAGGTGATGACTCTTCTGGCGCTGGAACTGCTGGTGTAACAGCTGCACAAAAAACGGCTGTACTTACAACCTATGCAGACATTGCACTTGCAAACTATACAGATGCACTGAGCGATGCGGTTGCACTCCAAACAGCGATTAGTACATTTTCTACTACGGCTGATCAAACAAATTTAGATGCTGTAAAAACAGCATGGCTAACAGCTCGTGAATCGTATGGAACAACAGAGGCTTTTCGTCTCTCTGAAGGACCTATCGATGCTGAGAGTGGCTGGGTAAACACACTTTATGGTGCTCCTGAAGGACAGATGAATGCTTGGCCTTTGGATGAGAACATGATTGACTATACAACAGATGCAGAGGGTAATGTAACAAGTGGAAATATCATAGATACTGCTGGTAACTTTATACCAAGTGGTGGAAGTGCAGTTGATGTTACAAACATTACAAAAACGGCTTTGGCTGATTTAAATGAGAATGGTGGTGATGCAAACGTAGCTACTGGTTATCACGCGATAGAGTTTTTACTCTGGGGGCAAGACCAGGATTATAACTCGTTTATTGCCGACACAATTACAAATGGAGCTTTAGTAGCCGGACAACGTCCTCTTACAGACTTTACATCTGCGGGGAATGCAGACCGTCGTTTAAACTATTTAAGTGCGGCTGTGGAATTACTCATAGATGATTTAAATACGACTAAAAATGCTTGGGAGACAAGTGAGACAAACTGTACAACAGGTGTTGGTTGTTATAGAGCTGCTCTTCTTGGCGAACTTGATGGAGCAGATGCAAGTAAAAATATAGATGCTGATACAGCTTTAACACAAATATTTGCGGGAATGGGTGTATTTATAAAGTCTGAACTTGCAAATGAACGTATGGCTGTTGCAGTACTAACTCCAAGTGAAGAGGATGAACATTCATGTTTTTCTGACAACACACATAGAGATATTTACTTAAACTATAAAGGTTTTATAAACATTTTAAAAGGTGAGTATAAAGGCGCGCCGATTGATGCAAATGCTACAAGTTTTTACTCAC
Organism: Campylobacterales bacterium; assembly: GCA_016938175.1. Taxonomy (GTDB): domain Bacteria; phylum Campylobacterota; class Campylobacteria; order Campylobacterales; family Sulfurimonadaceae; genus Sulfurimonas. Next base: position 65,248 of record JAFGVE010000005.1, on the reverse strand, counting down.
TTTTAGATAGTGCAACGAAAGCTGATGTTGATGCTCTGCTGACAAATATAGATGCAAAAGTAGATGCGATTGACAGTGCTGCGGCAACAGAGCATTTTGATTACCAGATTAGAAGCGGAAGTACATACAGACAAAATATAGTAGATGCTAAAAATGCAATGCGTGACTTTGGTGATACTATGGTTGATGTAGCAAATGATTTCGGAATTAGTCTGAGTGAAGATGATGTTACAGATCCAGATGAGACGGCAATCTAAATGAAGCCTCTCTTTTTTCCCTCTTTAGCTTTGGTCCTTTTGAGTGCTTGCTCATCACAAAAGGGTACTCAAAACACTACACGAGACTTCTACACAAAGGATGTGAGTAAAAATGTTTTTACTCACATTCAGAAGCTCTCAAGGGAGGAAGAAGATATAGCTTTACTAGGAAAGAGTTTTTTTTCCAAACCTTGGGTAGAAGCTCCTGCGGCAACAACCGCAAGAGATGGGCTAGGTCCACTCTTCTCAGCCAATAGCTGTAAACACTGTCATCCAAATAACGGTGCAGGTATAGCTTTGGGAGAAAAGGGAGATGCACACCGCTCTTTGGTGATGCGTCTCTCTCTTTTTTCTAAAAAAAATATTAATAATGACTTAGTCTTGAAAAATGGGTTTATACCCGAGCCGAACTACGGTTCACAGCTTAGTTTTAATGGCACAGGTGATGTGAAATATGAAGGAAGTGTCGCGCTTTCCTATATGAAAGTATCTGGAAAATTTGCAGATGAAGAGCCTTATGTTTTACATAGTCCAAACTACAAAGTAAAAAATCTTCAGTATGGAAGTCTGCATGAGGATGCAAATGTGGCACCGCATATAGCACTTGCACTTGTTGGACTTGGTGCTATTGACTCTATAGATGCCCGAGATATCTTGGCATATGAAGATGTTAATGATAGAGATGGCGATGGAATATCAGGGAAGGCAAACTGGGTGTATAACCCTGAAACAAACAAAACAGAACTTGGACGTTATACCTGGAAAGCAGCAGCTGCAACTGTAAAACAGCAGGTGGCAAACGCTGCACATAATGATATGGGTCTCTCAAATCCTCTTTATGAGGGGGACAACTGTACTGAGTTTCAAAGCGAGTGTCTGAAAGCTCCAAAAAGCAGAGGTGATGTTTTTGATTTGCCTATGAAAAGAGTTGATGCTATCGCACTCTATTTGAAGAGTTTAAAAATTCCTTTGCAAAGAGAGAGTGAGAATTTCGCACAGGGACGGGAAGTTTTTCACGAACTAGGCTGTGTGAAGTGTCATGTTGAGAGTTATAAGAGTGAGAAATATGGCGTTTTTAACCCTTATAGCGACTTTTTACTCCACGACATGGGAGAGAGCTTGAGTGATGGACATACAATGTTTCAAGCTCAAGAAAGTGAGTTTAGAACACCTCCACTCTGGGGAATGGGGCTCTATAAAAGAGTATCCGGAGAACTTAATCTACTCCATGATGGACGAGCAAAGAGCATAAGTGAAGCAATTCTTTGGCACGGCGGAGAAGCAGAGGCACAAAAAGTGGCGTACATAGAGTTGCCAAAACGAAAAAGAGAGACTCTTATAGAGTTTTTAAAGGGGATATAGATGAGAAATAGTTTCATAGCACTACTACTTTTTGTAAGTTTGTTACTGCAAGGGTGCGGTGGTGAGAATAGTTATGATGGAGAGAATGGTCTTTTAAGTAGTGGAGGAAGTGATGTGAGTGAACCACTTGCTTCTATTTATGTACTAATTCAAGAAGATGCAAATACAACACTCTTGCTTGCACAAGAGCTAGATGCCTTAGTAGATGATGCAAACAACTCTTTAGCAGATTTTGAAGCACTAAGAGAGAAAACAGAGGAGTTAATTCTCTCATATAAAAGAGTAGAAGCGCTCTATGTAGCTGAAAAGTTAGAGAGTGCAATGACTGACATACCAGTTTATGTTGAGGCTTTTAGTGCAGGAGATATAGATAGAAAAACACCTATATTAAATGAGCTGGCAAGCATACTCGCTCCAACAAATACTACGCCTATAGAGAGTGCTCTTTATAAAAATGCTTATAAAAGTATAACAGGGCTTGTATATCTGCTGTATGAAGACCAACAAAGTAGTGCGACTCTGTTTGCAAAAATGGATACAAGAAGAGTAGATGCAGCAAAATTAATGACACAGAGTATAGTAACTCAGCTAGGGATAATAGAGAGTTTCTATGAGAGTGATAGTAGCTTTTTAGATGATGCGAGTATTTCTATAACTATCTTGCTGAATCAGTTGGCAATTTCAAGTAATCGTTTAAAAGAGTGGAGAGTTGGTGATCCTGGCGGGCTTACGCAGAAGTATTTGGCTAATCCAGATGAAGAGCGTTTTGAGTACTGGGCATCGAAGAGTTCACTGGAAGCTATGCAGGCGATTCTTCAAGCACATAAAGCAGTTTTAGAAAATGGTCTTTACACTATTGCACAGGCTGGTGGTGCTACTTCTGAAGCGGATGCGATAGAGACAAAAATAGATGAACTGTTAGCACTTGTTGGCAGTTTTACATCTCCTATAGAAGAGAGTGTAAGTGATGCAAAGGTAACACAGCTTTATAACGGAGCATATCAGCTCCAAGTGAGTTATACGGCACTTATAAATGCTTTGAATTTTCAGCAAGACATTATTGAGGCTGATGGAGACTAAAGCATGGAGTACTTTGGTTTAGACTATCTTGCTAGTTCGCATCAAAGAGTATTTTGGCTCTATATAGTAAGTGCACTTGCTCTAGCTTCTCTCTTTTTAATCTTCGCTCCAAAAACAAGAGAGGAGTACAAAAAGAGAAAGATTTGGTCACATACATCTGCATTGATGGATTACAAATATTTTGTTGTTGTTGCGTTTATAAAAGTAGTTTTCATTTTACCTCTTATTTTGAGTTCTAAAGATGTTGCTCTTTATGTAACGCTCTTTATGCAGGATCATATTGGTTTTGTAGCACCACTGAGCCTTTCAAAAGAGAAGGTAGTCATTTTATATACGCTGAGTTTATTTGTAGTTGGTGATTTTACACGTTACTGGTTACACAGAGCGATGCACTCAGTTCCATTACTGTGGCGTTTTCATAAAGTGCACCATAGTGCTGAGGTTTTAAACCCGCTTACGTTTTATAGAGTACACCCTGTAGAGAATGTTCTTTTTGGTCTGCGTTACGCTTTGAGCGTGGGTTTTGTAACTGGAGTGTTTCTTTACTACTTTGGAGCAAAGATAGGTGTCATTCAGATAGTAGGCGCAAATCTATTTGTCTTTATTTTTGGAATCCTTGGGGCAAATCTGCGTCATTCACATATTCCTCTGCGTTATGGAGATGTGTTGGAGAAGATATTTATATCGCCTTATCAACATCAGCTACACCATACAAAAGAGTTGAGTACTAAAAACTTTGGAGGTGCTTTAGCTCTTTGGGACTGGTTGTTTGAGACCCTACATATAGAAAAAACACGTACACATTTGGAGTATGGACTTGCTCAAGAGAGGGTTTATAAAAGTGTTTTGGAAATGCTTTACAGACCATTTTGTAAGGGAGCTTCATGAAAAAAGTGTTGTTGGTATGTCTTGTAGGTCTTTGCTCACTCTTGGCAGGCGAGAAGAGTAAAACGGGATGTGGAGTTGAAGAGAGTAAGAAGAGTAAGCAGAAAAGTTCTGTGAGAAAAAAATTAATTGATATGCGAAGTGCATCATAAAAAAGGAAAGAAAATGAAAAAAATAGTTTTAAGTGTAGTAACGGTTGCAAGTCTGAGTATGGCAGCAACAAATGAGGAGTTATATCAAGAGATACAAACGCTCAAACAAGAGATGCAGGCAATGAAGCAAGAGCAAGAGCAGACAAATGCTTCACTGCTTGATGAGGTTGCAAATGTGACTATGAGCAGTAGTGAAAAGTATGAGAGTTTTAGCTCTTTAGGACAAGCGGCATCTAAGGTGTACCACTCAAACTCTACGGTATCAATCGGTGGATATGGAGAGTATAAGTTTAAAAAGTATAAGGACTTTAAAAACTATGCTTCTACAACAGCAAATGAGACTAGAAACAAGGCAGAGTACAACATAGTGCGTTTTGTTCCATACATAGGTTTTAAGTTTAATGATTGGGTTGTTATGAATACAGAGATTGAGTTTGAAGATGGTGGAGCAAGAAGTGATAATGAGAAGAACTACAAGTATGCCATTGTTGAGTTCTCTTACCTTGACTTCTTGATAGAAGAGGAGTTTGCTCTGCGTGTTGGTCACATTCTTACTCCATTTGGTTTAACAAACTTAAATCACGAGCCAGTCTCTTTTTTAACAACGGAGAGACCAGTAGTTGAGATCTGGATTATCCCTTCAACGTGGCATACAAATGGACTACTTGCACACGGTAAGATAGAAGATTTTGAGTACTACGCGGGAATTATTACCTCTCCAGATGCTGGAGGCTTTACAGAGGGAAGATTTATACAGCAGGGAAGACTTGGAGCACGTCAATTTACAGATGATGTCTCTTTTGTAGCTCGTGCCTCTTACAATGTAACGCCAGCACTCAATGTTGGAGCATCGTTTATGTATGGTGGTTCAACTGTACAGAGTGAAAGTAGACCAGGTGTCACTACAGGAAATAGCTCAGACGCAGAGATAACAATGATGATGGCTGAAGCGCACCTCTCTTACAAAGAGAATGGTTTTGACATTCAGGCACTTGCAACGTATGGAAGTCTTGGAGGTGATGTAACACAGTTGAGTAGTGATATAGGTCAGAGCATTTCTGAGAGCGTGAATGGGCAGTATATCACTTTTGGCTACGATGTTTTAAGCTCTTTTTCCACGACACATAAACTCTACGGAGTTGCTGAGGTAGAGCGTCTTGATATGGATGCAACCGGTGTGACACAGTATGTTGATAATAATAGATTTTATGACTATACGGGCGGTATTGCATACTATCCAGATCCAAAAGTGGTTATAAAAGCGGACTATAGTGTGAGAGACTATGGAGTAGATGCAAGACTTGCAGATGAGCAAGCATTTACTATGAGTGCAGGATTTATATTTTGAAAACTTTTACATCCTTTAGTATCGCTATAGTTCTCTTTTTCAGTGCATGTGGTGGTGGAGGAGACTCCGAGTCTCCTACAAATTCGATAACACTCAACACACAAGAGAAGCTTGGTGAAGCACTCTTTTTTGATACCAATCTTTCACTCACAAGAAATACATCATGTGCAACTTGTCACGACCCAGAACATGGGTTTATTGATGCACGTTTTAGAGAGGCTGGGGTAGACCAAGCTGTGTTTATTCACGGTGCATTCTCAGTTGGAGATGATAATGTGAGTTTAGGTGGACGTAATACTCCAACTGCTAGCTATGCAATGTTTTCACCAAGCTTTTCACAGCTGAGTGATGGGAACTATAGCGGTGGACAGTTTCACAATGGACGTGCTGCAACCTTGGAAGACCAATCAGGTAGACCTCCACTTGATATGAGTGAGATGATGATGCCAGATGAGGCTTCTGTAATTGATAGAATCAAAGAGAACCCTCTGTACGTTGAAGCATTTGAAGCACTTTATGGAGCAGATATCTTCAGTGATGTCAATGCAAGTTATCTCAATATGACACGTGCCATCGCTGCTTTTGAGAGAACAGAAGTTTTTGCTCCTTTTGACTCAAAGTATGACAGATATAGAGCTTGTAAAGATGCAGGAAATTTTACGAGTGAGTGTTTGAGTGAGGGGAACTGGACTATAGATGAGCAGTTAGGATTTGACCTTTTCTTTTCTGAGTCAAATACAAACTGTTCGCAGTGCCACACTCTTGATGAGACACCTAATGATGTGAGTGAAGAGCTTTTTACAAACTATAAGTATGAAAACATTGGAACACCGAGAAACTCATCGGCAATGGATGCAAGAGCAGCTTTAGGACTCCAGGATGCAAATGCGACTTTTAGAGGTTTGGGTGCAACTGTGCAGAGTAGTGATGCTAACTTTACTCTACATTTAGGCAAAACAAAAGTACCAAGCTTACGTAACGTAGCAGTAACGGGACCATATATGAACAATGGTGTCTTTAGTAAATTACGAACTGTTTTAGAGTTTTATGACCACATGGCTGGAAATGGTGACCATTCTATAAATCCAGAGACAAATGCCTCTTGGGGTGCAAATGATTATAATGCAACTATAAATTTGACAAAGTTACATGATACCGCGGCACTTACAGATACAAAGATTCGTGCACTTGAAGCATTTTTAAACACACTTACAGATAGCCGTTATGAGCATCTTATTCCACCTTTAGCACCTGAGGGTGCGTTAGGAAACTAAAATGCTTTATATAAACGCAAAAGAGAGAGCCGGCATAGAAGTCTTTCGCTCTTTAATATATACAAAAATAAAAGAAGAAGGACTACGTTACTCTGACCAAAGAGAGAGAGTACTTAAGATTTTATATGAGCAGAATTACCCTGTGAGTATAGAGTATTTACTTACAAAACTTCGAGAGTCAAACGTAGGAGCGAGTTATGCGACAGTCTCCCGTCATATAAAGTTTTTTGACTCTTTGGAGATACTTATAACTGTAAATAAAACACCAAAAGGATATCTCTTAAAAAAGAGCATAGAGAATCAGGATACTGATGTAGTCCACTATGCATTTAAAAAAACTCAATAAACTTGAAGCACTGTAGTATCGTTTAGCTTCTTCATTGTTTTATTTGAAAGGTTTTTGTAGACGATATTCCTCAAAATAGTGATGATGTAGCACTTATTAAAGCCATAATTGCAATATCAAAAAGTTTGAATTTAGGCATTATAGCCGAGGGTGTGGAGACTACAAAGCAGTTAGAGTGTCTACTTCAAGAGGGATGTGTTGAGATACAAGGTTATCTTTTTGCACGACCTATGCCACTAGAGGATGTTACACAAGAGTTGATAAGGGGTAGAAAAAAAATAGTGATTGAGTCTTAAAAAGAGAAACTCTCTTTTTTAAACTCTGTAAATTTTGTTGCCACATCTTCATTTTCCAACTTTAGCATTTTCAGTGCTTTTGGATTGACAAGATACCAACCGAGTGTTACGTTCACTTCATCCCCTTTTTGGAGTTTAAAGTTATAGAGTACACTTCTTTTTTCATTGGCTTGAATCATTGTGTCTTTAAGCGTAGTAGTCGCTGCCCAAGGCATGGCCGGTTTTCCTTCATGCCCAATTACACGAACAAATATCTCATCTTTTAGGTTTATTTTTTCTCCATTTCTGTAGATACTTACTTTAAGTACCGCTGTTCTTAGAGGATGTAGAAGTAGAGCATGTGAAGTTCTGTTGTCTATGTTGACTATGAAATCATCTATCTCTCTGAGAAGTGAGATGTCAACGTAGTTTTGAAGCATATCTGAGTGAAAATGTGAACCTGCAAAGCCGTGAAATGTATGCTCTTTGGTCTCATTCATAACAGAGACACTTCCTGTAACTTTTGGCATATGGCAACTTACACAGTTTGCCCCATCCATTGTATTGTCAATGTTTGTTGAGCAAACGTTGAGTTTGTGGTTATTCATTTTGTGTGAGTGACACCCTATACATACATTTCCATTTTGCATATGCTCATTTCCCTCGGTGATGATGCCATGAAAAGGGGAGTCAATATGCTCTTTTTTAGTCCCAAAGTAGGCTCTATCATTTTTTGCAATGATATTTGTGTTTGATTTTGCATGCAGCTCAATACTCTCAATACGATGGCAGTATGCGCAGCTAATTCCCTCTTGGTGAGTTGCATTGTCTATTTTTGGAAGTGCTTTTTTGCCTTGTGTGAGCATATGGTCTAAATCATCTGCAGCAGGAGTATGACACTTTCCACATCCATACTGCTCTTTCTTATTTTTTTGTGGATGCTTATCCCAAACAGCATTGTGTATAGGGTCTTTTTGCGGTGTTGCGTTAGCGTGCATAGAGCTACTAAACTCTTCATAAATGGCAGGGTGGCAGGCCATACATTCACTACTGGATGCAAATGTATGTACTTTGTCATTTGCAAAAAGTGTATTGAACATTAATAGAAAAGTGAGTAGATAGCGCATGATAACTCCTTAAAATTTGTAATTGACAATAAAACGGTTATTTACAATGTCTACATTTTTATTTTGCATAGGAAGCTCTACAGCTCTTTGATAGATGTACTGATAACGTATAACCAAATCCCCAAATGTTTTTCCAATCCCTAGGGCATAAGTTTTATCAATTTCCATCGCATGATGCTGAATTTTAAAACCGTCATTCATAATGGCAAAGACACGCTTGCCAAAGTAGGCACCAAACCCAAAGTGATAACTCTCATAGTGTGAATGAAACTTAAAACCTGCAGTTGTATAGTTGTTTTGTGCATTTTTGCTAAAGATATTAGAGTCTTTGTCCCTCAGGTCAATGTGCTTAGCTATAAGAGAGATTTTGTATTTTAATTTTTCATAACTAGATTTATAGTGTAGAGCTAAGTCACTTTGATAGGATTCAAAAATTTGGTAATTAGTATAGTATTGTGTAAAGTTTGCACTGAGAGCTTTACTTGGAGAGTATGTAACTCCCAGCCCATAAGCAACTGCTTCATCAGTTGGTACCATGTTGTCATACATTACGTTTATGAAGTTTGTATTAAATGCCAGTTTTTCGTTTATATTGTAGCCATATCGTAAGAATAGAATGTCATTGTTGAGATTCTCTTGTAATGGTGGTTGCTTTGTATTGACATTTCCTTTTTCATAGGTGAAACGAAGTTCATGTTCTTTGTAGTGAATATCTCCACCAACACCAACAAATGCTCCATCATCTTTTTGGACTGAATTTGAAAAGTCTCGTAGCTCATAATAGAGTGACGCACTTGAGTGAACTGTTTGTATATCTACCGCTAAAAGCGGGAGTGTTGATAGTAATAATGTAGGGATAAATTGTGTTTTCATACTTAAAATGGTACTCGTCAAACTCTTAAATGCAACTTAGTTGCAAATAAATTGATAAGATTTATTTTATAAAATAATAAGTTTAAATTATATTAAAACGTGATAAAAATAGAGTGTTATGTTTTGTTTTTTTATTTTGTGATACCCCTTTTTAAGGGGTCTGCTGACTATAAATCTATAGCGCAGGATTTGAGAGTTTCGAGGTCTACAAGTTGTAGTATTGCTTGATGTGTAGAGTGTATGAAAATTTTCGGTGCCATACCATCTTTTACTGCTTGAGCGAAGCGAGGACCAGATAAACACCAACTTTGTCCCGGTTTCACACCAGGAAAATTATACTGTGGCATTGGTGTGGAGAGGTCATTTCCTGTACGTTTTGAGTACTCTAAAAACTCCTCTGTCGCGTAGATACATACGGCATGAATACCTCTGTTTTCAGGTGTAACCTTACAGCTTCCAGTTCTGTAGTATCCTGTAAGAGGATCAAGACTACATGGCTCTAAAGGTTCGCCTAAAGCATTGAGCTCTTCATATATGTTTGTTGGCTTTGGCATAATAAAATCTCCCTTTTTTGGCAAAATTGTATCTTATAACTTAGAGAAATGACTCTGTGCTTTGAATTAGTTTGTATCTTTAAAACTAGACTCAATCTCTTTTTTTATGACGTCGGCAACACGAAAGGCGTTTGCATAGATTGTCCATGTGTAGGGAACACTGCCACCAGTAGGCATGAATGAGGCATCAGTTACATAAAGGTTGTCAAGTTCATGAGCTTTACAGTTTTTATCTAAGACAGAGCTTCTTGGGTCATCTCCAAAACGGCATCCGCCTGCCACAAGGTTTGGTGGTGGTGAACTGCTGATGGAGTACTCTATTTCTACTGCTCCCATCTGTTCTAAAATCTCTACTGCACTCTGTGCAAGATGTTCTCCTACTGCTAAATCATGTGGATGCGAGTTTACATTTATAACACCGACAGGAACCCCGTAGATATCTTTTACATTTGCATCTACGTTTACGTTACAGTTGTCAGTTGGCAACCAGTCATTAAATATTTCAAAGGTGAGGACTCTTGAGCTTGTTAAACGCTTGTGAATCTTTTTTTGTAGTTCCTCTCCCCAGATAAGGTTTCCCTCTTCATTATAGATCTCCTGTGTTGCTCTAGAGATGACATTTTGGTGTTCAAAAAGAAAATCTATAGTACCGCCCTTGTATTTTCTACATCCATCGTCATAGTCGTACTCATTTTGCAAGCTTCTGTTAAAAAAAACACCTGGCTCCATAAGCTCTTTTTGTGCTTCTGGTGTCAGCTTTTCAAAAATAAAACGTCCACTTCCTGCACCGCCAGCAGAAAAAATAAGGTTTTTCCCAACCTCTTTGTTACTGTTTGCTAAGCCGTGTGGAAACTCTTTGGAACTAGAGTTTAAGAGCAAACGTGAAGTCTCTATGGCTTGGGCAGCGAGAACAAATATTTTGGCATTAATACTATGCTTAATTCTGTTTTTTGTGTAGTAGTAAGCTTTTGTTACACGACCCTCTTTGGCTTCAAGTCTATATACAAAGGCATCAGTAATAATTTTTGCATCGCATTTTTGTAGTAGGGCTGCTCTTGCACTCCCTTTTGCACCACTAGAACATCCGTAAGAACCACAAAAATTTGAGTAGTAACAGGCATCTCTGTTGAGTGCATTTTGGCTCAATATCGCTCTAGGTGTCTCAAAAAATTCAATATCAAGTTCTTCGCAAGCCGCATCAAACCATTTTGTGACTTTACTTGTTTTGAGTGCTGGATATGGAAAGTCAGGTGTTGAGCGGGGTTCTTGGTATGTATGTTCTTTAACCTTGCCACTTACTCCTATAATGCGTTCGACTTTTTCATAGTATGGTTCTAACTCTTCATAAGATATAGGCCAGTCAACGACATTAGCCCCTTTAATCTCACCATAAACACTTCTGAGTTCAAAATCATTTGGTTTCATTCTATGAAAGTAACCGCTCATAAGATTTGAAGAGCCTCCAACCATAGAACCATTCCAGAAGTTCCAGCCAGACTCTTCCCCATCATAACGTGTATACTTTCCAGAAGCAGAGTACTCATTTATAATGTGTTTTTGCTCATGTAGTGGTGGAGTGTACAACTCTCTTCTACAGACAGCGACTTCATCTTTACTAAAATCCTCTTCTGTGTAGTAGTTCCCTTTTTCCAAAACAACAACTTTATATCCTGCATTCGCAAGTTCATAAGCTACAGGAGAGCCACCTGCACCGCTTCCGATTATACAGATGTCATATATCATAAGTAAGGTTCCTTTGGATGTGGTACTCCACCTTGAAACTCAAGCCATTTCCAGCCATTTTCATTGGTATTGCCTAGGTATATAGGGTCACTGAGTGTTGCTTCTAAGATATAACCAAGCATTTTGCTTAGCCACTCTTCTCCCCATTGGCTCTGTGATATAGTTTGCAAGACGTGTTCACGATGATGTCGTGGTAATTTTACATAGAGAAGTTTATACTGCTCTTGAGCAGCTTCATTGAGCCAGCTTACACCATTTTTTAAAAACTTTTTTTCCTCTTGAGATATTCGAGAGTGTCCAAGAACAGAGTTATAAAAGTAGTGTGTTGTTTTGATGTTAAGTGTATGTGATTTTTCAAAGAGGTCACGTTGAAGTAACTCTATAGTGGAACGCATAGTTGTGATGCCTTTGAGTTCACACCCTTGCATCACAAAAATTGCACTGCTAAGCAGACCGAGCTGTAAAAACTTTCTTCTGTGTAGTGTATTCATAAGCTTATGATAGCTAATGAGGAAAAAAAATTCCAGCCCTTGATGTTTAAAAACTAGCTAATTGAGTAGAGAGTCTCTTTTACTCTTTTCCGCTACCGTCTTTTTTATTCATGCCGCACTTGCCAACACCTTTTCCAGTACCATCTTTTTTACCTTGACCGCATTTCCCATTTCCGCTGCCGTCTTTTTTGTTCATACCACACTTGCCAACACCTTTTCCAGTACCGTCCATTTTGCCTTCACCTTTGGCTTTACCACATTTACCTTCTTGGTTCTTGCCTTTCATCATACCGGCACCGCATTTTCCTGCACCACACTTCATATCTGCGCTTAACGTTGTAGCACCCATAGCCGTAAAAAGAGCGGCACCTAAAAGAAGAGAAGAGAGTGTTAATTTCATAATTAACTCCTTATGATTTGAATATGCACCATTGTACTCTAAATTAGTATATAGGGTATAATGATGCAAAAATTTACCCCAAGGCAAAGCTATTATACTCACTAAGCAGACTCTTCTAGAGCAATTCAAAAGTTTTTACAAAGAACAGCAACCCGCAACTATGGAGGAAGCTATAGAAAAATTCGCTATATTCGGTGGTGTTGGTTGGGGTCCCTTAAATACTAAAGTTTCAACTTTAGAGCTTATCGAAGAGTTTGTACTGAGTGATTTTAAGTTTATCCGTTCAGATGTTACTGAAGTAACTGAGGGTTTACCGCTTTATCACACTATTCTCTCAGGAATTGCACAAGGTGACGGGCAGACGCATACAGCTTTTAAACGTGCGAAAGTTTCTGCTGAGGTTGGACAAAAGGCAGTAGATGAGCTTGTAGAGAGAGGCATGATAAAGGTTAAAAAACCAAAAAAACTCTATTTTAACTCTCCGTTTTTACGTTTTTGGTTTGCCTTTGTCTCTCCCATTTTTAAAGGTATAAGAGACGGTGAATATAGTGAGTTTCGTGAGCTTTTTACAAATAGATATAGAGAGTTTTTACATCTTCCTTTTGTGCAACTTTCCCATGAACTGCTTAAAAAAAGTTTTACAGAAGATAGATTTGTAGAGATAGGCGAACATGTACACGAGGGTATTACTTTTGATATTTACGCAAAGACAAAAAGTGGAAAAAGAGTCGTTGGAATTTGTAAATACACAAATTCAAAGCTGAAAAAAAGCGAATTAACACGTTTGGAAGAGATGTGTCAAGAAGCGAAAATCCAAGCAGATATTTTTGTGCTTGTTGCTAAAGAGGGCTTCTCACAAGAGTTAAAGTCCCTGAAAGGAGATTCTCTTAAACTCTTTACACTGAAAAATTTTAAGCAGTTGGTGGAGTAATGGCAAAGAAAATTTTACTACTACACGGTTGGGGTGGCAGTGACTTTCCTCACTGGCAATCTTGGCTTGCTGGTGAGCTGGCAAAAGAGTATGGAGAGGTAAAGTTTCTACGTTTTAGTAATTATGACACCCCAAAACTCTCTGTGTGGATGCTTGAGCTGCAAAACGCTCTTATGGAGTTTACCCCGGATATTGTGATTTGTCACTCTTTGGCAAATACACTCTGGTTTCATCTTTGCATACAAAGCAGTATACGAGAGATAGAAAAACTTTATCTTGTCGCACCTCCACGCGTAAGTTGTGAGATAGAGGAGCTTAGTGAGTTTTTCCCTGCTGCAATACCGCAAAAACTCTGTGCAAAAGAGAGTCTGCTCATTGTCTCTACAAATGATCCATATATGTCTTTGACAGAGGCTCAGGAGTTGCAACAAAAACTAAATATTGAGATGAAAGTTTTAGAAAATGCTGGACACATAAATAGTGATAGCGGTTTTGGTGAATGGCCTTGGATGCTAGAAGAGGTAAAGGGAAAACACTCTAGTAATTCTTAATTACCACTAAATTTCAAACTATCATATCTAAGACACGCTTCCTCTTTAAAACAATCTGTTACTATTACCCATTAGAATAAGGAAAATAGTTATGAAATCAGTTGCTACAAACCCTGTGAAAATAAGAAGTCTTGAAGAGCTTGCACAGTATGCAGATTACTCTTTTGTAAACAGTATGAATCCTGACCCCCAATCGCGAGAAGACGGAGTTGATCACTATCCAAGAGAGGTCTTTAGCGGACACTACGTCCCTGTCAATCCGACACCTATTGAAAATCCTATCTACATAGCGCATAGTAAAGAGCTATTCTCAGAGCTTGGTTTTGATGATGCTTTGGCAACATCGCAAGATTTTATGCAGCTTTTTTCAGGAGATAGTTCACAACTTCCTGCACCTATGAAAAAGAGTGGCTGGGCTACAGGATATGCCCTTTCTATTTATGGAACAGAGTATTATGAGCAGTGTCCTTTTAAAACAGGAAATGCTTATGGTGATGGTCGTGCAGTTTCAATTCTTGAGGGTGTATTTGGTGGAAAAAGATGGGAGATGCAGTTAAAAGGAGGCGGTAGAACTCCTTACTGCAGAGGTGCGGATGGACGTGCTGTATTGCGTTCAAGTATTCGTGAGTTTTTAGCTCAAGAACATATGCATGCACTTGGTGTAGCTACTTCTCGTTCTTTGACACTTTACACTTCAAGAAGTGAAAAAGTAAGACGTCCATGGTTTTTAAACGGTTCATATTCAAGAGATCCAGAGGTTATGATTGAGGAGGATGTAGCTATCACAACGCGTGTTGCTCCTTCATTTTTAAGAGTTGGACAGCTTGAGCTTTTTGGTCGTCGCGCACGTAAAAATGAACATGCAAATGCCAAAGAGGAGTTAGAAAAGCTGGTTTTACACATTATAAAACGTGAGTACAGTGAGCTTATAGATGCAAAGCTTCCTTTAGAAAAAAAAATAATTGCCTTGGCTTTGGAGTTTCAAAAACGTTTAACTTCACTTGTAGCCGATTGGATTCGTGTGGGGTACTGTCAAGGAAATTTTAATAGTGATAATACAGCAGTAGGTGGGTTTACTCTCGATTATGGTCCATTTGGGTTTATAGATATGTTCGACCCGCGTTATCAACCGTGGACTGGCGGAGGAGTACACTTCTCTTTTTTAAATCAGCCTCAAGCAGCTGAACGCAACTTTCATATGTTTTATACAGCACTATTACCTCTTTTAGAGTCTCATGAGAAAGCCTTAGAAGAGTTGACAAAAATTAGGAATGCATTTGGAAGAGTTATGCAGGCAAAAATGATAAAAATGTGGGCTGCAAAACTAGGTTTAGAGAGCTTTAATGCTGAACTCTTTAATGAGCTTGTTGTGTTAATGATAGATACCTCTGTTGACTATACAATCTTTTTTCGTGAACTCTCAGCTGTTCCAGATGAGATAGCACCGTTAACGAAAAGTTTTTATGGAGACGCTATATACGATGATAAACTTTTAGGAAGATGGAAGGAGTGGCTGGAGCAATGGCACTCTCTTATAAACGTCACAACCCTTGAGTCTAAAGAGAGACTCTCTGAGCAGATGAAGCAGACAAATCCAAAGTATACACTTCGAGAGTGGTTCTTAGTACCAGCCTATAAAGCGGCAGAACGTGGAGATTATACTCTTATAAAAGAGTTACAAGATGTTATGAATAATCCTTATGGTGAAGGCTCTAAAGAGATAGAAGAGAAATACTATAAAGAAAAACCGAGCGAACTATTTGAGATTGCAGGTATATCACACGTGAGTTGCTCTTCGTAGTTACAGATTCTCTAAGCGTAAACGTCTAAAAGAGAGTTTTGAGTAACGCTCGGTTTTACCTCTTGAGTTTGTGTTGCTTGTAACTCTTGGGCTTGTACAGCACTTTGGTTGTTTTGTAGTAATTGGTCAGTCTGCGTACTTTGCTCTTGTTTCGTACTTGGGTCTACTTTACCAAATTGAACAGGGCTCGTATAGGGTGACTGGTATGTGTATTGTGTTACTTGCATGACATCCTCCTTCTATGGGTTTTTCTAAATTATAAAACTTTTTAAATTAACTGCCTCTTAACAAATTCGTTATAGTGTCCCTCTTCATCTTCTAGTTCTTCATGTGTACCACGTTGTACTATCTGACCATTTTCTAAAACATAGATAGTATCTGCATTTTTAACAGTTGAGAGACGATGTGCAATGGTAATGACTGTTTTTTCTTTGAGTATGGGCTCTAACGCGGCTTGGAGCTTCATCTCTGTATGTACATCAAGTGCTGAGGTAGATTCATCAAAGATGACAACACTCGGATTTGCGACAATCATACGTGCGATACTGAGACGTTGTCTCTGCCCTCCTGATAAACGAATACCATGACGCCCTACAATACTCTCTAAGCCATTGGGCATTTCAGCAAGCATTACATCTAGCTGGGCCGTTTTAAGTGCCTGATAAATAGTCTCATCTCTGATGTTTTCATCCCCCATTGTTATGTTAAAACGTAAACTTGCATTAAAGAGTATAGGCATTTGAAGAACTAAAAATATTTTTGAACGTAGGGAGCTTTTGTTGAGTATTTCGGTGGAAATTCCATTATAAAAAATATCTCCAAAACTTTTTTCATAAAAACCGGATATCAGTTGTGCCAAAGTTGTTTTTCCACTACCACTCGCTCCAATAAGGGCTACTTTCTCTCCAGCTTTAATCTCTAAAGAGATATCGTTAAGAATCTTTTTTTCATTGCTATATGCAAAGTGAACATTTTGGAGCCTAATATTTACAGCATGCTCTCCAAGTTCTTCATCGGCACTCTGTTCAGTCTCTAAAAGAAGTACTTTGTTTATACGCTCAAGAGCAGCTTTTGCTGAGGCTAAAGAGTATTGCAGTGAAATTAACTCCTGAACAGGAGTCATAATAAACCAGATGTAGCCAAACATGGCAAGCATCATTCCTATACTTAAGTCACTATAAGCGACAAGAAGAAGACCAGAAGCACGTATGAGTTCAAACATTACCAAAAAAAGTGTTCCGGAGAGTTTCTCGTATGCTACATTTTTATAGCCAAACTCATTAGAGGTTGTTTGTACTTTTTTCGCAAACTCTTTGGCGCGAGAGAAGAAGTAGTTTTCCTGATTACTTGCTTTTATCTGTCCAAAGAGCTCCAAGGTCTCACTTACGTCCTCTTGAAAGTTGGCTATGGCTTCATTCTCTTTAGTTTTTAATCCACCAACACGTTTAGACATCTTTCTGCTCAAAAACATCATCATTGGTTGAATGGTAAGTATCATAAGACCTAAAATAGGCTCAATAGCAAGGAGGACTATACCTACTGCGAGAAGGGTTAGTATAGAAGAGAGCATTTTAGAACTTGCATTCATTATGAAGCTTTCCAAGGTATTTACGTCTGTGACAAGGTTGGAAGTGATAGTCCCACTTCCAAGTGTTTCATACTCATTCATAGAGACTATTTTAAGGTGTTCGAGGAGTTTTTGGCGTATCTCAAAGCTGACAAATTTTGCTATGAAGGTAAAAACTTTTGTAAGGTACACGCCTAAAAGATAGTAGAAGACTCGTAAGAAAATAACACCAAGCGTGACAATAAGAATGTAGTAAAAAGCGGTTGTGCTCTCTATAAAAAAGTTGATTGAGTTTACTACATACCCAGGCTTATCTAAGAGAACTTCATCCACTAAAATAGGAAGAAGTAGTGGAATTGGGACACTTACAAGTATAGCAATGAGTGTGACGAGTTGACCGTAAACGAGTGATCTTCTGTTGCGTAAGACCAGGGTAAATATGCTTTTGAGTGTTACTTCTTTATTCATAGCAGGGATTGTAGCTTATAAAAACTTGTAAAAACATCCGCCAGCTTTTAAACTATTTGGATACAATCTATATGTAAGTTAAATCTGTTGGAGTTTTTTTGAAAAGCAAGTATTGGAATATTTTTTTAGTTGTTGTCTTCTTTTTACTTGCCAGTGGCGGCTACTCCTTTGTCAGTGACTACAAAGAGAAGGAAAGAACACTTACACTTGAAGCACTCTACGGAAAAATAGCATACTCGGTTACAAACAGAGTTGATACCCTTATAGAAGAGAAACGAAATGCAACGCTTACTGTAGCCCTCTCTCTTGCAGAAGATGATGTGATTCAAAAAGCAATTGAGAGTAAAAAAAACATTCACCAAAAGCTTGCACTCTTTTCAAAAAGACTTAAAGACTCTACTGACTTTAAAAATGTTTGGATACAGCTTTTAGACGAGAGAGGCTACTCCATCTCAAGAAGTTGGACGGACAAAGCAGGAGATGTACTTAAGACTCTAAGAGGTGATGTATCTGAGATGATTTTATTCCCGCAAGTACGTACAAGTATTAGTGTGGGTAAGTATGACCTCTCTTTTAAAGGCATGGTTCCTTTTTATGATGATGAAAAAAACTTTATAGGTTATTACCCACTTTAACTCCGTAGCCCTCAAACTCAGTGATGAGGGATTTGAGACCATAGTACTTGTTGATAAGTCATATAAAAATCAGATTAGCCATCCTTTCACGCAGAAATTTATAGGTGATTATTATCTTGCTAATACAAATGCTAATGAGGAGCTTCTAAAATACATTGAAAAGTTAGGGATAGAAGATGTCGTTGGCTATCAAAAAAGATACTCTCTTACTTCAGACGGCCTTTATCTGCGTATAAATTATACTCTTTTTCAAACAGATGCAAAACCTTTGGCCTACATCTTAATGTTTCAAAGAGTAAAAGACATTGATCTAAAGAACTTGAGGATTGAAGAGTTATTCATAGACTCTATGCTACTCTTCTCGGTTGTACTTTTTGCTTTCATACTCATCTATTTTTCTAATAAAGAGCACTCAAAAGTCCATAAAACCCAAGATGTAATAAAGCAAGAAACACTTAAGAGGGTATTGCTCTTTGTCACGATTTTCTTTTTTATTATTGCACTTTTTTACTTTTTACTGCGTATCTATAAAACGCATGAAAAAGATGAGTTTTTAGAGAATTATAATGTCAGTATTGAAAAAGATTATACGCTTATAAGTAGAAAGTTTGAGATTATTGCTGAGATTATGTTCGAAACAGTTTTAAATACAAATGAAGTTCATGCGCTTATGAGAGAAGCATATGGAGATAAGAAAGAGAAAAGTCGAGAAGCTCTTTATGCACTTTTAATTGATAAGTATCGTTACTATAACCGTTATGATGTCAGACAACTTCATTTTCATCTTACCAACAACGAGAGCTTCTTACGTTTTCATAGACCAAACAAATATGGAGATGATTTAAGCGGTGTAAGGGCAACAGTAAAGTGGGTCAATGAGAACCATGAGAAAGTTCAAGGATTTGAAGAGGGGAGAATCTATAATGGCTTTCGTTATGTTTTTCCTTTAAGTGTGAGTAACAACAGAGGAACCAAAGAGCATCTTGGAAGTGTTGAGGTCTCGTTTAATGCCCATGCAGTAGCAAACGAATTTGTTCTAGGACACAATGCAAAGGTCTCTTTTTTAGTTTCTAAAAAGAGAACAGATGAAAAGCTCTTTCATGAGGAAAAAACAAACTATGAACAGAGTGAATTTGATGACTTTTACTATGATTCGATTATAAAAGAGAAGTTTCGAAAAGCCTTTAATAATATAAATATTGAAAAACTTTCTCCTAAGAAAATAGAGTATATTAACAACACCATTAAAAAGGGAGAGATTTTTACTATTCCATCAGAGGACTCACATAGTCTCTTCTCTGTTATTCCTTTGAAAAATGCTATTTCGCATGAAGTTGTAGGAGCACTCATTATAGAGAGAGAAAATGCTGCGTTTTTGGAAGATGAAGAGCTTTTTAGCTTTATATTTGGAGGGGGAAGCACTCTTATTTTACTTTTATTCATATTCATATACAGAGAATTAAGTGTTAAGCTTGATTATCAAGCCCTCTCTTTACAAAACAGGGAGATTTTAGATACTCAAAAGTCTATGGTTCTAATTACCGATGGATTTGAGATGATTGATGCAAATAAAAAACTATTAGAGTTTTACGGATACGACTCTTTGGAGAGTTTTAAAGATAGATACAGCTGTTTATGTGAAACTTTCATAGAAGATGAGAACTATTTTCATCTTAAAAAAGTTCCTGAGGGTATAACGTGGATCTCTTACTTAGAGACTATTCCACACAAAGAGAGAATAGTACTCGTAGAAGATCATAAGGGGAATAAACATAGCTTTGCCGTCACAACGAGCCGATATAATACGAAACATCATATATTTACCTTTGCCGATATTACCGATACACTCCAAGAGCAGCACTCTTTAGAAAACAAAGTAATTCACGACAAACTTACAGGTGCATATAATAGAGAGTTTTTTGAGCTTAAGCAGACTGAGATTGTAGCAAGTACAAAAGAGAGTGGGCGTTCTGTTGGGATTATATTTTTTGATATTGATTACTTTAAAATTGTTAACGATACCTATGGACATGGAGTTGGAGACTCTGTTTTAGTTGAGTTGATAGAGCAGATTTCTCTGTCCATCCGCAGTAATGATTACCTTATTCGATGGGGTGGTGAAGAGTTTATTATTTTACTCTCTGCGAACTCTGCTGATGAGCTTGTTGCAGTAGCCGAGAACTTACGTTCAAAAGTAGCAGCACATGTGTTTGAATATGTCGGGCATATGAGTTGCAGTTTTGGTGTTTCACTGATGCTTAGTGATGAGTCTCTTTTAGAGACTGTAAGAAGAGCAGATGAAGCACTCTACATTTCAAAAGAGAATGGAAGAGATAGGGTGAGTAAACGTTAATAAGAGTCTTACGTAAAGGTTTTTCCCTTACGCGTTTGCAGTGATTGCATTAGCAATTCTTAGAAGAGTCTCATCTCTTCCAATTACTGCCATGATAACATCGATGTTTGGTCCACCCATTTTACCTAGTAGCGCTACACGAAGTGGCATACCAATTTTCCCAAAACCGATATCCATCTCATCTACAAGCTCTTGCATAAGTGAATGGTACTCAACAGGCAGGTGTAATTCAGTTGCCTTTGTAAGTTTTGCTCCAAAAGCATTGAGTATCTCTACTGAGTCCTCTTTAAAAGCTTTGTGCATCGCTTTTTCATCATAACTGCTTGGAGTCGCAACAATTTCATTTACAAGTTCTGCTAACTCTTTAAGCGTTTTTGCTCTCTCTTTAAGTGCATCGAGTAAAATCTCTTTTTTATCATGAGACGTTAAGATAACGCCATACTCTTCAAGAAGTTCTGCAAGTGCATCATTAGACATGTTTTTAATGTAGTGAGCACTTAGCCAGTCAAGTTTTTCTGTATTGTATATAGAAGCTGACTTATTAATGTCATTTGGATTAAAGAGTTCAATCATCTCCTCAAAAGAGAAAATCTCCTGATCACCGTGACTCCATCCAAGGCGTACCAAAAAGTTAAGCAGAGCCTGAGGTGTGTAACCCATCTCTTTATATGCCATAACATCAGTTGCCCCGTCACGTTTAGAGAGTTTTTTACCTGTAGAGTTGTGAATCATAGGAACATGGTAAAAAGATGGAACATCAAAACCGAGTGCTTCATAGATAACTATCTGTTTGGGTGTATTTGAGAGGTGGTCGTCTCCGCGAATTACTTCATTGACACCCATTAAATAATCATCAACTGCTACAACAAAGTTATATGTTGGGCTTCCATCTGCACGTGCAATAATGAAGTCATCTAAAATATCTTCTGCTTGAAAAGAGATAGTTCCTTTGACACCATCTTTTACAAGAATCTCGCCTGATTGTGGTGCTTTTATACGAATAACAGGCTCTACACCTTCTGGTGGTGTACCTGTAAAGTCACGATAGCGTCCATCATACATTGTACGCTCTTTATTCGCCATTTGTGTTTCACGAAGTTCAGCAAGCTCTTCTTTGCTCATATAACATTTATAAGCCTTGCCTTCACTCAGAAGTTGTTCTATATATTTTGCGTAAATATCATCACGTTGACTCTGGTATGTGATTTCACCATCTGCTTCAAGACCTAGCCACTCGAATGCTTTTACGATAGCCTCAGCCGCCTCTTGAGAGTTTCTTGCCTTGTCTGTATCTTCTATACGAAGTAAAAATTTACCGCCGTTTTTTCGTGCCCAAAGATAAGAAAAAAGTGCAGTTCTGAGACCGCCAATGTGAAGATAGCCCGTAGGTGAAGGTGCAAAACGAGTAACAACCATGTAAAAACCTTTTATTTTTTAGTGGTGCAATTTTAGCTAAACTAACTTAACAATGCTATACTTCTTTTTTAAATTATAGATAGGCGAAACTTTGAAAAAATTACTATTTCTTTTTATATTTTTCTCACTCTTTACAGCCCTGTATGCTGAATCACTCTACGTTAAAGTTGCTTCCGTCACACGTTCAGATGCCCTTTTTACTCTTGAGTATGAGCTAGGAGAGTTGGGTTATAGAAGTTATGTTGCACAACATAATGAATTTTATAGAGTGTATGCAGGTCCTTTTAAAACACAGTATGATGCAAAAATGGCACTAAAAGAGATTCAAGAGAATATCTCATATGATGCGTATGTAACAAAGATTGAAGTAAAAAACAACAAGGTGTATGCGACACCACTAACAAATGATGCTACTCCAAAGCCTAAAGAGGAAGTAGCAGAGAAAGCAGAGAAAAAAGTGGCAACTGTCACTGTAACGACAACAGCAGGTTCTAGTGTTGTTACACACTCTGTTGAAAGTAAAAACAGTGTAGCGATAAGAGAAGAAGATGTAGTTTCTCAATCCACTCAGAGACAAGTTGAAAGTAGAGAGCAAAATATGTTTATAGGGGTCTCTTTTGGAGCAAGTAAATTTGATTTGGGTACAAAAGGTGATTTACCTTTAGATATTGCTATGAGAAGTTATGGACCTAACTATGGTTTAGAGTTTGGTTACTATGTAAACGAGCACGTTTTTGCAACACTTAATTACCAAAGAACAGATTTACGTCACTCCTTTTTTGATGCAGGTTTTGCTTCTTTGAATTATCAGCTTGAAAAGATAGGTACTGCCAATGTTTACGCCGGTGTTCTTGTAGGAGCTGCAAAACTTAACTGGGAGACTAGTCCTGTGAGCGGTGGAAGTGCACCTTCAAGTGTTTACTCAGTAACTGGTGGATTTCAAGTTGGAACGGATGTGGAGCTGTATGGACCTTTAAGTCTTTACGGGTACTATAGATATATGATGATGGATTTCAACACGCTTGTAGTGTCTGGAACACAAAGCACAGAGATAGACCACAGTTCGCAACAAGATTTTAACATAGGGTTTAAGTACCACTTTTAAATTTTTCCCTTTGCTAAATAAGGGTAAAATACAAAACTAAACTATTAATAGAGTGAAATAACATATGTATAAACTACTTTTTATAACCCTTTTTAGTATCTCTTTAAGTGCTAACGTTTACGATGGTGTGGCTATAGTCGTTAAAGATAAGGCGATAACTATGTATGACATAGAAAAAGAGATGCAACTCTCTCATGTTGATGCTCAAGCAGCATCTGACAAACTCATACGCCAGCAACTAGAAGCTTTAGAGATTGAAGAGAGAAAAATAACAGTAAGTTCTACTGAAGTGTATGATGACATTAAGCAGATGGCTAGTAGAAACAACATGAGCGTGAGTGATTTTTACGATGCTGTTCGTGAAGCCAATGGTCTTAGCTCTACTGAGCTCAAAGAGAAAATAAAAGAGAAGCTTCTCTCACAAAAACTCTACTCTGCTATTGCATACTCTTCTCTTTCTGAGCCAAGTCAAAGTGAAATAGAGGAGTATTATGAACTCCATAAAGACAACTATAAACACCCAGCCTCTTTTACAGTTATTATTTACGATGCAAACAGTCAGTCTCTTTTACAAGAAAAAGTGGATAATCCTATGTTTTACTCTCCTGAAATTGCTACAAATGAGCAGGTTTTACCGTATGAGAGAATCTCCCCAGAGTTAGCATCCCTGCTTGAAAAAACACCGCAGAACTCTTTTACACCAGTTATTCCAAATGGAAAAGGCGGTTTTATGAGCTTTTATGTAAAAGAAGTACAGTCTGCAAAAGAGGGTGGTTTAGAGAGTGTCAAAAATGAGATTGTTAATTCTATCATGGCAGATAAGCGTGAACTTGTTTTGAGTGACTACTTCGCAAGACTACGTCACAATGCAGATATTAACGTTATAAGAACGGTAGAGTAGTATGCTTAGCGACATTAACTTCTTAAAGATAGCACATGAGATAGCGAGTGCTTCAAAATGTGTTTCAAAGCAAGTTGGTGCGGTCATTGTAAAAGATGGAAGAATTCTTAGCACGGGCTATAATGGAACTCCTGCAGGGTATGTAAACTGTTCTGAACATTGGGATGGTGAGTATACAAAAGAGCATCATGAGTGGAGTAAAACATACGAAATTCATGCAGAAATGAATGCAATTATCTGGGCGGCACGAAAAGGTATATCAATCGAAGGTGCTACTATATATGTAACACTAGAACCGTGTAGTGAGTGTAGCAAGAATGTCATCGCCAGTGGGATTAAACGTATAGTTTATGATAAAGCATATGAGCATACGCACTCAGAAGTTATCTCGAAATTTATCGAGGATAATGGCGTTACAATAGAGCAATTAGCTCTATAAGAGAAAAAATTTCTTTTTTTTCTTGTAATTATTACTAATTAGTAATATAATTGTTTTCAAGGAAGTAGAAAATGAAAATAGATAACATTAAAAGCTATGGTTCTAGAAATGACAGAGTCATGCAAACATGGATACAACTTCTTAGAGCTTTTAATAAAATTCGCTCTAAAGAGTTGGTCTATATAAATTCGTTTAATCTAACTATAAACCAGTTTCAGGTTTTAGAAGTTTTATACCATAGGGGAGATTTGAGCGTGGGTGCCATAACAAAACTAACTATGGGTACTCCGGGCAATGTAACCGTTGTGGTAAAAAACTTAAAACGTGATGGTCTTATAAACGCTATTTCCGACCCGAAAGACAAACGTTCTTCTATTTTATCCATTACACAAAGTGGTAAAGAGATAATAGAAAAGTTGTTTCCTACTCATGCGACAAATTTTGCAGAGTATTTTTCTGCACTTGATGATGAAGAGGTGGAGACTCTCTTTAAACTCTTGCGAAAGTTGCATAAATCGCAGTAGCTTTTTTTTGAGTTAATATTACTAATTAGTAACATAAAGGATATAAAATGAAATATACAACAAGTATAGCAGCTTTACTGCTTGGTTCTAGTATGCTCTTTGGTGGCACTTATGGTGTTGATGTTGACCACTCACATTTAGAGTTTAAAGTAAAACACTTAATGATTTCCAATGTAAAAGGACAGTTTACAAAGTTTGAAGGTAGCTTTGCCTATGATGAGGAGAAAAATCTTTTAACAGCCCTAGAGGGTGTGGTTGATGTAAATTCAATTGACACGCAAAATGCAAAACGTGATGGACATCTTAAGAGTGCTGATTTTTTTGATGCTGCAAAATATCCGAATATGCAACTCTCACTTGTAAAAGTTACAGGAGATACTGTTGTTGCTAATTTAACTATTCACGGTGTTACAAAAGAGGTAAAAATGGAACTTGAGAGTAGTGGAGCAGCTGTAAAAGATCCTTGGGGTAATATAAGAAGAGGACTCTCTTTGTATACAACTATAAACAGAGCTGATTTTGGACTTACATGGAATCAACTTATAGAAAGCGGTGGTGTTATGGTCGGAGATAAAGTGAAAATTTCTATAGAGTTAGAGGGAATTTTACAAAAAAAGTAACTATGATGAGGGAAGAGTCTATGCCAGCACCTGTTGTTTTTATTGGGCATGGCAATCCTATGAATGCGATCGAAGATACTCCATTTACACGGAGTTTAACTCAGTTATCACAGAGACTAGAAAAACCAAAAGCGATTTTGGTTATCTCTGCGCACTGGTTAAGTAGTAGTTGTGAAGTAAGTCTTCATGAGAGCGATGATGCACTTATGTATGATATGTATGGGTTTCCAGACCCACTATACGAAGTAGAGTATCCTGCTCCGAATGCGAATTTTTTGTATGAGCGTTTACAAGGACTTTTTGTAGGAATAAAGGTGCGTGATAGAGCTCTTGATCATGGAACATGGAGTGTGCTGAAGTATCTTTTTAAAGATGCAGACGTTCCAGTAATGCAGTTTGCCATTGGAAGTTCACTAACAATGCAAGAGCATTTTGAGTTAGGAAAAAAATTAAGAGTTTTACGCCAAGAGGGTGTGATGATAATTGGAAGCGGCAATGTAACACATAGTCTCTTAAGTATTAATTGGGATAGAGAGGGAAGCATCGTAGCATGGGCACAAGAGTTTCATGACTTTGTTCACGTAGCACTTCAGGAGAAGCGTTTTGATGCTTTAATAAATATACGACAACATCCCTATACCTCAAAAGCACACCCAAGTATAGAACATTTTATACCTCTGCTTTACAGTGCAGGAGCACTTTTTGAGGATGAAGAAGCGGAGTTTTTTTATGAAAAGATAGAACACGGTTCTTTAAGTATGCTCAGTTGGATTTCCAAACGTAGCGACTAAAAAGTGCTTTTAGAACACTTTTTAGAGAGCTAGGTGTAAAATTTCTGTGAGTACCTCTTTGGTATAAATTTTTGATAAGCCAAAAAACTGCGCATTTGTGTATGCATTTTCCACTATATTATTTATAGACGATTCATGAATGTCAAACTGAGAGAGACGTGTTGGTGTACCTATTTTATTGAACCACGACTCTAAAGCTTCAATGCCTTCTAGGGCTGTTTTTTTGCCAAAAATATTTTGTGCAAATCTTTCAAATTGCTTTTCATTTTGTTGGTAGTACCATTTCATCCAGGCAGGTATGACTACTGAAAGTCCTGCCCCATGAGCCACGTTAAAAAGTGCAGATAAGGAGTGTTCTATCATGTGGTTAGGAAAACTAGCCCCTTGAACTCCGAGATACGTTGTACCATTTAGCGCTTGTGTCGCAGCCCATGCAAACTCAGCACGTGCATCATAATCATTTTTGTCTTCTATAAGTTTTTCGGTTGTAGCTATAACAGTGCTTATATTTGCTTCTACATATTTTGCAACAATATCAGGATGATACGTGGCTGTAAAATACCCCTCAATGGAGTGTGCGATAATATCAGCGGCTGAATAGACTAAGTACTCTTGTGAAACTGACTTTTGGAGTTCTGGGTTAATAATAGAGACTCTTGGATAAACATGAGGCGAGGCAATGGAAAACTTCTGGTTTGTCTCTTCTTTTGTTATTACTGCAAAAGTATTCATCTCACTTCCGGTAGCAGCAAGAGTGATAATGTCAAAAATTGGCAGAGCATCTTCAATGACCTTCTCACCGATAAAAAAGTCCCACACATCACCACTGTATAGAGCTCCTGCTGCAATAGCTTTTGCACTATCGAGTACGGAACCGCCGCCTACACTGAGTATCGCGTCTACACTATTGTCTTTAGCCGAATTTACTCCTTCATACACTTTAGAGAGTACAGGATTACTCACAATGCCACCTAATTCTACATACGCGATATTGTGCTCTTCTAAACTTTTTATGACTATGTCAAATAAACCATCTTCTTTTATACGTTCACTTCCATATGTAAGAAGTACTTTTTTAATTTTAGAGTCGGCAATGTGTTTTCCAATACTTTGGTGTGTATCTTTTCCAAATACAATTTGCGTTGGATTTTTATAGGTAAAGTTTTTCATAGTAAAGGTCTTCTTATTTTAAAAAATCAGCCACTATAGAGCTTGGACGACCAATGATGGCTTTGTCACCTTTAATAATCACAGGACGTTCTATAAGTTTTGGATGCTCTGCCATTGCTTCTAACAGTTTCTCTTCATCTGTCTCATCTTTGAGGTTGAGCTCCTTATAGATAGCCTCTTTTGTACGCATCCACTCTCTCGCACTCTTAAATCCAAGCATTTTTAAAACGGCTTTGAGTTCTTTTACCGAAGGTTTGTCATCTAGGTATTTTATAATTTCATGTTCTACTTTGCTCTCTTCGACAATAGCTACACCCTCACGTGATTTTGTACATCTTGGGTTGTGCCATATTGTGATTTTATTCATAATATCTCCTTTTTTTTCCGTGTATTTTACACTATAATAATCTTTAAAACTAAATGGGAGGAGATATTTGCATGAAAGAGCAAAAGTATGCACAGCTTGCAGACTTTGGTCGAAAACTACTCAACCAAAAATCTCTTATTGACGGTTTACCTCTGATTTCTGAGTATGCAAAAGAGGTCATAAAAGCTGATAGATGCTCCATCTTTATATATGACTCTGCACAAAATGAGCTTTGGACAACACTTTCAGACGGGATTGAAAAAATAATTGTTGACAGTACTAAAGGGATAGTAGGTCAGACATTAAAAGAGAAAAAACCGCTTGTCGTCAATGATCCATATAGCAATGAGCATTTCTTACCGGACGTAGACAAGGAGAGTGGTTACACAACGCACAATCTCATCACTGCACCTATCTTTAATTCAAAACGTCAGATTATAGGCATACTTGAACTACTGAACAAAGAGAGTGGTTTTGATAGTGACGATATGAAGTTTATGATATTTTTTGCACACTATGTGAGTGGCTTTTTAGAGCTTACAACACTCTACTTAGAAGAGGATAAGAGAAAAAAAAGGGTATGGCATAGATGAGTAAGTTTAATCAGATAGCAGCTTTTGGAAAGGAGCTTATGGCTCTAAATGACATGGATAATGCACTAGAGCTAATAGCCAAAGAGGCAAAAAATATGGTTGGTGCAGACCGTTGTTCTATTTTATAGTTGATGCGCAAGAGAAAATCCTCTGGACAAAACTCAGTGATGGGATAGGTCGCATTGTTATAGGACTTGATGCAGGTATAGTGGGTGATACATATAAAAAACAGACAGCGCAAATTGTTAATGAGCCTTATGAAGATGAGCGTTTTTTACCAAATATAGATACGAAAAGCGGTTACACTACCCGTAACATGATAACTGTTCCTATCTTTAACTCTAAACGTGATGTTATGGGAATAATACAGCTTTTAAACAAGTCGAGAGGCGGTTTTACTCAAGACGATATGGAGACACTTACTTTCTTTGCAAATTATGTAAGCGGAAGTCTTGAACTTGTACTTATGAGTGCGTAAGAGTGAAAACTTTACAGACATTTTTGCTTTTTGTGTTGCTACAACTTCCACTTTTGGCTCAAAGTTTAGAGCCAAGACTCTACTCTAATGTTCCAAAAGATTTAAACTTTTTAATTGTCGGTTATACAAAATCGCTTGGCGGTTTAGAGCTAAATACACAGCTAGATTTGCAAGATGCAAATATGGATGTTGATGTTGCACTTTTAGCCTATGCCAGAGGTTTTGATTTGTTTGGAAAAAGTGCCAAAATTGATATTGCAATTCCCTATATGCATCTACATGGAAATGCAATATATAATGGAGATAGAGTTGAGCGCTCTATAGACGGAGTGGGGGATATAAAGTCACGCATAGCTTTTAACTTTTACGGCGCTCCTGCTTTAGCACTTAAAAATTTTGCAGCCTATAAACAGGAGTTGATTCTTGGAGGAAGCTTCCAGCTGACTATGCCCACAGGCAAGTATGATGCGACTAAATTGGTAAATATAGGAAGAAATGTCTGGGCTGCTAAGCTTGGAATGGGAGCTTCAAAGAGATTAAACAGGCTCATTGTTGAGCTTGCTGCTGACGCAGAGTTTTACTCTAAAAATAGTAACTATTATAATGGCAACAGTTATGAGCAGAGACCTGTCTACTCTGCTCAGACACACCTTATATACACTTTTGATAAAGGAATTTGGATAGGTGCAGATGCAAATTATTTTTTAGGTGGCGAGACAAAGTTTAATGATGTTTTACAAGGAAATGCTCTTGCCAACTCTCGTTATGGAGGGGTTATAGCATTTCCTTTAAGCAGATACGATTCAATCAAAGTGAATTTTAGTAGCGGGATTAACACACGAGTTGGTACAGACTTTACTACTGCAGGACTTGTTTATCAATATAGATGGGGAGGAGGACTTTAAATAAAGCTACCTTTGGTTTTATTTAAAGCTCCAAATACTCATATCTATATTTGTCTGTATTTTATGTCCTGTAACGTAGAGTTTGCTCTTATCATTATTAAAAGTTGAACCATAGGCAACAGCATTAGTATCTAAGTAAAAGCCATTTGTCGCAAAGTTGTCCGAAGCAACTTTACCATTACTGTCAAACATGACAACAACAGAACTAGTTATACTATATGTCCCAGAAACAATAGCATTTTCATTATCATCTATAACAATGGAGTTTCCTATGTCTCCGTTACCAGCACTGTCAAAAAGTGTAACTCCATTATCTTCTCCATAGTTAGTATCTAAGGTTCCATCAATGTTAAAGCGCCATATAGCGAGGTCAACATTTACTCCATTATGAGAGCCACCTGAAAGATAAATTTTATTATTTTTGATAGCAATAGCCCTTGCAAAAGAATCTCCATTTGCATTGTTATATGTGACTACACCATTGCCCCCACCAAAATCTGTGTTTACAGAACCATCAAGATTGTAAGACCATAGAGTCATATTACGAAAATTTACGCCCTGAGACTCTCCAGCAACATAAATTTTATTGTTTACAATGGTAAGAGCATATCCTAGGTCATTGCCGTTCCCGCCAGAGGCATTGTTATCTGTAACGATTCCGTTTGTCCCAAAATTTGGATCAAGAGAACCGTGAAGGTCATAAGCCCAAAGAGTCATGTCTGTTTTAGATGCACTGTTTGTAGAGGAGCCAGCAACATAGATTTTAGTTTCGGTAACAAAGATACTTTTTCCTATATCATTGCGATTGCCACCAGAAGCATTATTGTCCGTTACAATACCATTGGTTCCAAAGTTTGCATCAAGAGAACCGTTGAGGTCATAAGACCATAGTGCCATATCTAAGTTTAATGATGTAGATACATCGGAGTCGGAGTATCCTACAACATAAAGTTTTGAATGTGCTAAAGCAAGACTATTGGCTATATCATTCCCATTTCCACCAGAAGCATTATTATCTGTAACAATACCGTTTGTACCAAAGTTTTGGTTGAGAGAACCATCAAGGTTGTAAGCCCATAATGCCATATCCCAAGAAGGTGAGGTTTCGGCATTTGAAGAATACCCTGCTACATAAATGGAATTATTTACAACGATAATACTTTCCCCATTATCAGTACCATTTCCACCAGAAGCGTTGTTATCAGTCACTATTCCACCAATACCAAAGTCAGTGTCAAGCTCACCACTTAATTGAGTGGATGTAGTATTGTGACTTTCGCATCCACTTAAAAGTAGTCCAAGTATCATGAAGAATATAACAAGGATGTGTGTCATATTATTCCTTTTTATGTAAAAATGTAATTGATTATAACCATTTTTAGTTTTAAAAAGCTATTTGTGTGGCTTAAAAGCCTTCGGCTTGAAAAACTACACTCACAACTTTTGGCTCTAACTCAGCTACACGTCCGCTGAGCATATACTCGGGGAAAACACTTCCATGAGCGACTGTTACTTCTACTTTATAAACGCCGTAAACACTTTCACTTTTTACAAATATAATGTCACTCTTATTGGGTAGTTTGTAGTATGCAGAGGGGTCTGCTAAAACATCTTCGATCGCTTCTTGAGCCTGGTTAGCGGTAAGGGCTTCACTTTTGACAGCTCTTGACTCATAGGGTATATTATCAAATATTTTTTCCATAATACTATTTCCTTCTTTTACTCTGCGAATTATAACTTTTAGTAGCTGTTATGCGCTTGATATGCGAGACTCATAACACCAACAGCATAGTTTGAAGAGTTATTGTAACGCATAATTTTTCTTGCATACTCTCTTAGGTATTCAAGTTCCGGTTTGTCTTTTGTAAAGCAGTTGTATGCCTTGCCTTCTTTACTTGTTTCATAAACAAAAGAGGTGTTTTTATTTGTAAACTCATACTCATACCACTCTTGTTCAACTTGTGGAATATTTGGCATCTGCGCCCACTTTATGAGTTCTGTAAAATCAGCTTTGTGGTGTAAAAAATTTGCCGCTGAGATAATAGCATCTTCCATTTTACTAAGATTTGGCATACCGCCTTTATATGAACGTGCATAGACAAAACTGTTTGGCATAAACTGAGGAATTCCTATAGCTCCCGCATAAGAGGATGGAAGGTTACACTCTTCTGGTTTTACCTTGTTTTTATAACAGAACTCTATGATAGTAGCCATATTGGTTTTACCCATCTTCAGCAACCACTTTTCACGTGGCGTTTCACCCTTTGTACGTACAACCATAGTGTTAAAAACTATAAAAGCATCATGTGTCGGTTTTATCTTTCCAAGCTTTGTCTCTTTGAGTAAAATCGCCGCAATTATTTCACGGTTAACACCGTACTCTTTTTCTGCATAGTCATAAACTGTTTTGTACTCCTGTAGGTGTTGTACCATTTTAGGAATAAATTTCACAAGTACATTATTTGCTTTTTTTTCTTGCGTTTTATGATGTTCGATTTTACTTGGTTGGAGATACTTCCAGCTAATTTCATCGAATTTTTGAGTTTTAAAGTAAGAGAGAAGAAACTCATTTGCGTATTTATGCGAAACACCTTTTTTTATAACAGCTTCACAAACATCTATATAGTCAGGATTTTTAAACGTACAGTTTGTGTATTTTGCCCAGAGTGTTGAGCTTAGTGCTAGGAGTAGAAGTATTTTATAGTGCATCATTTATCTCTTTTAATCTTTGTGGTGTACCTATATCGTGCCACACCTTTGTAAATAGTTCTCCGCTTACCAGAGACTTTTCTACAGCTTCTCTTAGAAGTGGTGCAAGAGGAGCTTTTTTAGCCTCTTGAGCAAAAAAAAGTTTGGGATTGTAGTATGCAATGCCTGAAAAGGTAAGCATATTTTCACCCACGTTTAAAACCTCAGAACCCTCTAAGGCGAAGTCGCCTTTGGTGTTGTGCTCTGGGTTTGGGACTAAAACGAGATGTGCCATTTTTGCTTTCAAATCAAAGGTGGGTGTAAAGTCGTAATCACAAAATATATCTCCATTGACTACTAAAAAAGGCTCTTCTCCTAGAAGTGGCAATGCATTTACTATGCCACCTAGCGTCTCTAAGCCCCCACTTGATTGCTCATCTGAATAGTGTAAATTTACTCCCCAGTGAGAGCCATCACCTAAGGCTTGTGGTATTTTATAGCCAAGATGTGCAATGTTAATAACTATATCTTTAAAGCCACTTTTTGCAAGTTTTTCAATGTGCCATACAATGAGTGCTTTTCCTTTCACTTCCAAGAGAGGTTTTGGAGTGACGTCGGTGAGAGGACGCATCCGTTCACCTCGACCTGCTGCTAAAATCATTGCTCGCAAGTAAACTCCTCTAAAAGTTTTGCGAGTGCTTGTGTCTGTGGATATTTTTTTGCTGCATGTAGAGTGTATTTTAGTACTAGGGGAATGTCTTTTAAATAGCCATCTTTACCATCACGCAGGTGTAAACGTGCAAATACTCCAAGTACTTTTATATGTCGTTGCAATCCCATAAAATCAAACCATTGTAAAAAAGTCGTATCATCTACGTTTATGTTTTTTGCTCTTTTAAACTCTAAAGCAAGAGAGGATATTGTTTCCTCATCAAACTCTATATAACAATCTTTTAAGAGTGAAACAAGGTCATAGGTTACTGCTCCACTCATTGCATCTTGATAATCTATAACACCAATTTCTTTGCCTGCAGTTAGCATAATGTTGCGTGAGTGAAAATCTCTGTGAACAAACAAGCCCTGAGGCTGCGAGAGGACAATTTCAGAGATGTATTTAAGAGTTGTATCCAGAGTCTCTTTTTGCTCTTGTGTTAAGGAGCGTTTGAGTAGGCCCTGTAAGTACCACTCTTGCATAAGATTCATCTCAAAAAGTAAAAATGCCTTATCATAAAGGGGAAGAGACTTGGCAGATGCATTTTGCATTTGTACTATAAGTTTGATTGCATCTTGGTAGAGGCTTTTAAAGTTGTTTTTGTTTAACAGATCAAGATAGTGTGTTGAACCAAAATCTTCTAAAATAAGATATCCATCTTCAAGGTTATGCTCCAAAATTTGAGGTGCTTTGACATCTGCTTGATGGAGGCGCTTTGTTACTTCTAAAAATGGTCTCAGTGACTCTTTTTCAAGTGAGGCATCCATGACTAGAACACTCTCTTTGTCATCTGTAAGTCGGTAGTATTTTCTAAAACTTGCATCTGCTGATGCTATAGTAAGTTTGTACTGTGCATAGGGAGTTGTACTTAGCCAGTTTTGCAGTTTATCCATAAATGGCTCCTAAAAGCGAGTTTTTCTTTGCACCTGTAACACTGGAGAGTTCTACTACTTCATTATGAATGCGTTTGTATGCAAACCAAGCAAATGCCATCGCTTCGATTGCCTGACTAGGAACATCATACTCATCGCTTGTAACAATGTTTGCACTGCAAAGAGCGCTAAGACGTTCAAGTAAAAAAATGTTTTTTGCTCCGCCGCCACAGAGAATTAGCTCTTGAAGCTTTTCTTTGTTGACGTCCTTTGCTATGCTTTGCGCTGTGAGTTCTAAAAGAGTTCTCTGCATATCAGCATCACTTGTTGTGTGAAAGAGTGGAAGTTTACTCTCAAGCCAAGAGGCATTAAAGTACTCTCTGCCGGTACTTTTTGGAGGCAGTTTTGTAAAGTATTCATCTTGCATCATTTTTTGTAAAAGTGCTTCATCGACTTTGCCGCTACGTGCAAGATCTCCATTTTCATCAAAGGCTTTGTTGTGAGTTTTGTGTATCCACATATCGAGTAAAACATTGCCACAACCGGTGTCCCATCCACGCAAGTTCTCTCCTAAAATGGAGATGTTTGCCATACCGCCAATGTTAAGGACACCAACTTTTCTCTCTTGTTTATGAAATAAAAAATTATGAAAAGCAGGAGCGAAAGGAGCACCCTCCCCACCATGAGCGATGTCGGCATTTCTAAAATCAGTGATAGTTGTAATGTTCGTTTGTGCAACAACTCTGTTCGCATCACCAAGTTGCATAGAAAAAGCATCTTGTGCATTTGGTTCATGCCAGAGTGTTTGTCCGTGAAGACCTATAGCCTTGATGTTGGCAGGATTGATTTTGTGTGCGTGTAAAAATTGTGTTATTTTATCGCCAAAGAGTTTACCTAATTGTGTGTGCAGTGTACCTATAGTTTGTAAGGTCGAACCAGTTTCAATAACTGCTAAAAGTTTCTCTTTAAGTGTAGATGGGAATGGGTACTCTTCATAGGCTTCGAGTTTACATGAGCTTTCATCTATAAGGCAGAGGGCAATGTCTATACCGTCCATACTTGTTCCAGACATGACGCCAATATAGTACTCGCTCATAAAACTCCAGTGTGAGGGTAAATATTTTTAGTATTATAGTGTATTGAGTCTGTTATGCAAAATAAATACAAAGCGTTACTAAACTAAAATTCTAGCTCCTGTGATAAGGAGCTAAAGAATTACCCACATGATGGAACATCACCATCTGCTGCATACTTGTAGACGAAATCGTAAAGGTTGTTGATGTCTTTGTCTTTCATTTTTGTAAATTTTTGTGTGCCAGAGGGGCAGATGTTTTGCCACTCGCCCATAAGCTTTCCCGATTCCTGTAGAGCACTCCACTCTCTACGTGTATGTTTTGTAGCAAAGACAGCCCCGTTTTTGAGTCCATTTTTTTTACATACTTTGAGTTTTTTCAGGTAGTATTTTTGACCTTTTTTGGCATCTGCTGATGCAACTGAACTTGTAAGTGCAACTATCGCTAGAGTTGCTAAAAGAGTTTTAAATAAAGTTTTCATAATCTATCCTTTTGTTCTGTTTGTATTATTTTTTTGTTGCAATGTATGCGGCAACTTCTTCTATCTGAGTGTCGTTAAGCGCTGCAACTTGACCTTTCATAAGTGCTTTCATAGTTCCACCGTATGTACCGTCTTTATAACCTTTTAAAGCTGCTATAGTTTTTTCTGTTTCCCAACCCGCAATAACTGCAGATTTTCCAAGTGCTTTTTTCTCAGCGTTTACTCCATGACAAGCTGTACATTTTTTAAACGTAGCCGCACCGTCTGCACTCACTAAAGAGAGTGCTCCTAAGAGAGCTAAACCAAGAGTTGTTTTAAGTAGCGTTTTCATTTTTTGCTCCTTGTTTTTTTAATTACAAGAGCAGTATAAAAAAGAATTGTGAAGTAATCGTGTAGTTTAAAAAGTTATGTGTACCTTTGTAAATTCACCCAGTTTTGACTCTATCTGTATGGTGAAGTTGTACTCATCACATATCATTTTGACAATGTTAAGACCTATGCCAAAACCTCCGGCACTTTTATCAAAACGGGCATATCGCGTGAACATCTCTGCAATGTTTTGTTGGGCAATTCCACGTCCACTATCTTCTACGCTAAAACCTTGAGCATTCAGAGAGAGTGTAATAGACCCGCCCATTTTATTGTACTTGATGGCGTTTGAGAGAAGGTTGTCTATGATTTTAATCATTTTTTTTCTATCAGCATGCAGTACGACCTGCTCATCCAATGCAAGAGTAAAGGTTATCTTTTTCATATGTGCCATGGTTGTAAAGTACTCGACACGCTCTTTGAAAAGCTCACTGAGTGTTATCTCTTCATCTGAAGAGATAATTTTGTGCTGTAAAATAAGGTAGGTTAAATCTTCGTATATATTTGAGATAGTTTTTGCTCCAATCTCAATGCGTTCAACTTTTTTGAGTAGTTTTGTGTCTTCAAGACTTTTTGTATCTATGAGTTCTACGTTTGTAAGTATGGTACTCACAGGAGTATTTAACTCATGAGTTGTATCTTTTATGAAAGTGTCTAAAAGTATGAGTGCATCTCTCATAGGCTTTAAAAACAGACGTACTAAAAAATACCCTAACATACTCATAAGTAAAAAGAAAAGAGAGCCGTAAAGTGTAATGTTTTGTATGGTTTCATCAAGCCACGTTTCATCCGGCATGATTTCTACAACAATGTACTGAGTATGCAAGTAGTACTCTTTTGGTCGTGTGACATAGCGGATGAGTTTGTTTGGTGCATAGATAATCTCAGTAAAATCGTTTTGTGGCTCTGAAAGTGTTGAGTAGATAAGTTTATAATCACTTCCATATAAGGAGGTTTCAAAACCTTCATCTCGTGGATAAAGCAGAGTGTTTGTAGTGTCTTCTTGTAGCTCTTGAAGTTCAAGCATAAACTCATCCGTGTAAGCATTAAGCTTGATAGTTTGTGCTCCTTGTGCAAGCTCCTTTTGCAGAGAATAGTAGAGCCATGAAGTGAGTGCTAAGACAACAAGAGTAAAAAATGTATAGAGTGCTAAAAATCTATATAGTGAGCGTTTTTCACTATGAGGTAAATTTATATCCAAGTTTTTTAAGACTGACAATTTTTTCTCCTCCCAGATATTTACGAAGATTTTTAATGTATGTTCGCAGTGCAGTATCACTAGTAGCTTCATCGTACTCCCAGAGTGCAGAGTAAATCTCTTCGTGCGTTACAAGTCTGTTTTGGTTCTGTAAAAAAAGTTTAAGAAGTTTTGCTTCTTTATTGCTGAGCTGTATGCTCTCTTCAGCGATGTGAAGAGTGTCGTTTGTCGTATCGTAATATGTGTCGTTTTGGATTTTTATTTTATCGTTTGTAGTGTGAAAAAACTCTCTTTTGAGGAGTGTGTCAATACGAAGTTTTAACTCTTTAAGGGCAAAGGGTTTTCGGATGTAGTCATCGCAACCGCTGTCATAACCGTTCTCGACATCACTCATAGAGTTAAGAGAGGTTATAAAAATAGCAGGTGTCCGTTTTCCAGCTTCACGGGCTTCATGCAAGAGTGTAAAGCCGTTGATGTCTGGAACATTTACATCAAGAAGATATAAATCAAAGTTTTTCTCATACATCAGCTCTTGAGCAAAACTACCATCATATGCACTTAAAACTTCAAAGTTACACTCTTGTAAATAGTCTACTATAGTCTCATGGAGTGCCATATCATCCTCAAGCAGTAAAATAGTTTTTTTCACTTTTTGTCCCCTAAAAGAGTACTTTGCATTGTAATAAATGCGACTATTGTACCAAGAGTTATCTGCCATGCAAAACCTATGTGTACTCCAAAAATATATGGCTGTAGTGCTAAAACTGTTAGAAAACCTGCTCCAAGTGCGTATGGAACAAGTGTAGCGTTACCGTTGTTTGTAAAGATTGCAGAAAAGTACACACCAAGTAATCCTGTGTATGCAAAGGCCATGACACCAAGTGCAAAACTAATGAGTGAAAGTTCAGCATATCGCTGCCAAAAGTAACTCACCATTGCCATGAGAAATAGAGCAAGTGCAAAAAGAAGCACGGCATTTTTTGAAGCGTCTAAAAAGTGTTTTTCTGTGGTATCTGGATGGCGTTTGAGTTTAAGTGGTCTGTAGATATCTTCAACTGCCACAGAGGCCATGGCTCCAAGAACAGAGTTTGTGCTAGAGAGTGCAGCAGCAATAGCACCGACTGTTACAAAACCACGAAGTCCATCTGGCATCTCATGAAGGATGTAGTACATAAAGATAGTAATCTTTTCTCCTGCAAAGTTTTGTACCACACTCTGTTCATGATAAAAAAGAAACAGTAGTGCACCAATGAGTAAGAAGAGCAGAACTATCGGAATGGTGAAAATAATGGAGAGAATGAGCGAACGTGAAGCTTCATTTTTATTTTTACAGCTGAGCACTCTTTGTGTCATATCTTGGTCAAGTCCAAAAGCAGCAATATTTAAGAGTAGCCATCCGCTCAAAAGCCCGATAAGTGAAAATTTTCCATCAAAAGAGAGGTCAAAAAGCTGTAATTTTCCTGCCTCTTGCAGAGTTGTGAAAACGTTTTGTGTGTGTAGGGAAAAGTAGAGGTAGAGGGCAACAACTATCCCAGCACTGACATAGGTAATCGCCTGAATAACATCGCTGAGTATGACTGATTTTACACCACCAAAATAGGTGTAGGCAAGAGCACCTAAAAGCAGTAGTAGTGTTGCAAAAAGCATATGTGAAAAGCTGATATCCAAAAAAAGAATCATGCTAATCGCAAGTGCAGCTATGTAGAGTCTTGCACCACTTGCTAAAATACGTCCAAGTAAAAACATTACACCGGCTTGCATTTTCGCACTCTTTCCGTAGCGAAGCTCTAGGAGTTCGTAGACTGTAATCGCACGCATCGCATAAAAACGTGGAACAAAATATTTAGCTACAAATATCACCGCTAGCAGTGAGGAGAAGTAAAAGCCAAGAAGTGTAAAATTGTGAGTGAAAGAGAATTCGGGTACGCCTAAAAAAGTTGCGGCTGATTGCGTTGTTGCTAAGATGGAGAGTGCGACTGCAAGTGTGGGCATAGAGTTTGCCGCTGTAAAATACTCTCTAGAATTTTCTATTTTACTGCGTGAAAACCAGTAGGAACTGAGTGCTAAAAGAGCAAAGTATCCTAAAAATATAGACCAGTCAAGTAAAGAGAAACTAGAGCCAATCAAGCGAATCTCGCACGTTTTTCATAAACTTCTCTCCAGGATCTGCTTTTTGTGTTCTATAGTTTGTATCACGTTCAAGCCACAGAGGCGAGTTTTCATACTCTCTATACTCATGGTGTCCTATAACATGCTTTATAGAAGGATATTTTGCTTTTAGATACTGGACAAGACGTATATTTGATTTGAGTTGCTGAGGTGTTAAGTCTTCTTTAGCATTTCCTTCTCCCCCTACATTTTCAACACCTATACTAAAGTAGTTGAGACCTATCACGT
This sequence comes from Campylobacterales bacterium, assembly GCA_016938175.1. Taxonomy (GTDB): domain Bacteria; phylum Campylobacterota; class Campylobacteria; order Campylobacterales; family Sulfurimonadaceae; genus Sulfurimonas. The sequence goes on along the minus strand of JAFGVE010000005.1, from coordinate 25,676 downwards.
GACGTGCCATCCAGTTGTCTGGCATGAGCTGGTAAATTGTTCCGTCTCTATCGACCAAAAAGTGTGCTGAGACGTTGAGTGAGGAAGCGTTTACTATATCTTTTCTGTCTGAATAGAGCTCCTCTGGATACAGACGAGTAAAACTATCGTTGAAGTCCATTACAGCAGTCCAGTGCAGTACAAGCATTTTAGGAGTTATCTCTATGCTTTTTACATCTAAATCATAGTGTGATTTGATGTACTCTTTTGTCATCTCTTTACGCTTTTGTGTAAATATAATGGGTTTTTGAACTATAGAGTTTTGTGTGAGCAGTGTTTCAATTTTTGCAGCAGATTCTTCTATGCGTTTTTGTGAAATTTCCCCTGATTTTACAGAGGTAAAAATCGTATTTACAAGTTTTTCGGTGGAGACATTACTGAGTTGATTGCCAAAGAGAACCATATCTACACCTGCGTTTATAGCAAGTTTAAGACGCTCTTTAAGAGTGTAGTGTTCCGAAATTGCTCCCATTTGTAAGTCATCACTGATTATGACACCTTTATAGCCCATAGTATTTCGTAGAAGCTCTGTGTTGAATTTATAAGAGAGAGTGGCAGGATATTTAGAGTCTATATGGGCATTGTAAACGTGGGCTGTCATAATGGCATCGACTTCATTCTCTTTAATGAGTGCCATATATGGTTCTAACTCTTCAGGTGACCAACTTTCACTTACATCAACAAAGCCTTTGTGTGAATCACCTAAAGAGGAGCCATGTCCTGGGAAGTGTTTAAGAACGGATACTATATTGTGTGCTTTTTGTGCTTCAATGAGAACTTTTGCGTAAGCATAGACTCTTTTTGGTTCTCGTCCAAATGAGCGTTCAAGCCCAACAATAACTTTGTTTTTTGGGTTTATGGCAAGGTCAACGACAGGAGCAAAGTTCATGTTTATACCCATGTCTTCTAGCATTTGAGACTGCTTCATATAGGTCTCTAAAGTCTTTTCATAAGGCATTTTGCCAACTTTAGCAGCACAAGGAGTTGTTAAAAAACCGTACTCACTTTTTAAACGTGCAACTTTTCCTCCCTCTTGGTCAACACTTATGAAGAGGGGCTCTTTAGCATAGTTTTGTAGAGTTTGTGTGAGTGTAGCGAGTTGTTTGGGAGAGGAGATGTTTTTTACTCTGTCCCTGTTTTTATACTCTCTGTCAAAGAGTATAACTCCTCCAAGAGGGTATTTTTTGAGGTCTTTAACAATTTGTGAATTTTCATTTACAGTTGCACCATCAAAACCAATAATAATCATTCTGGCTATTTTGTCTTTAAGTTGTGTATCGCTTAGTTCTTGAGACAAGAGTGCTATACATATGAGAAGAAGAGTTATGAAAATTTTCAAAATATATCCTTTAATGCATGGAATAGTAACATTTTTGCCTGCTCTTTAGTCACACTTTGGGGTTGAAAATAATCGCTTACTATTTTTATAATGTGGTAGTTCTTTATTGCAGGATTGTGTAATACGGCATCATAGAAACCGTAGGACTCCATATCGGCTATGTCGTATCGTGACTCATCTTGTGCTTCATCAACACATGTAATAGTTTTTTTATATTCATCAAAACTGTAAAGCGTATCTTCATACATAATAGAACCGATATGTAGTGTCTCACCAATTGCATAGCTGTTTTTTGCAGCGCAAATGCCTATGTTGTAGTAACTGTCATCATCTGTAATGTCAAAGTTGTTGATGAGTGTCTGAGTCGCAAGCCGAGCGTTTGTAACACCCATCCCACTCACTATAAGTTTCATTGTAGCATTTGAAAACAGGATGAAGTTTTGTAGTTTAGACTTTTTAAGTTTGTAGGCATCTACAAAGGCTTGTGCTTCTGCTTTTAATGCTACCACTATGTATATCATCACAAAGCCTTTCTTTTGTATTTGTAACTCTTTAAGCAAAATATATACCTTTAGAAGTTATAATTTCGCCGCTCTTCTTTAGACCTGTGCAATGGCGCTTAGAGACAATGTGTCAGGGTAGGAATACAGCAGCACACCTTTTTGTGCTATGTGCCGCAGGTATCTGGAGGGGGGCACCTCCTTTTACATAATTAAACGAACTCCATACTGCAATTCATTTTCAATCATATCAGACTTTAATGAGCTACGTAGTCTATAAATGAGCGTACGAATGGATGATGAACTTGGTGGGGTTTCTGTATAAAGATTCTGTTCTATTTCCTCAAAAGAGACCACATTCCCTTTCGCTTCTATAAGCATTTTTAGCAATGCCACACTTTTTTTGCCTAGTTTTATGTGTTTCCCATCTTGAAAGAGCCTTTCACTTTTAATGTCAAACTCGTAGCCGTATGCGAGTTGTACAGTTTGTGTTTCTATAGTATGAGCTTTTATCTCTGCAAGTTTTAAAAGAGCGGAGAGTTCGGCTTCATTGTATGGTTTAACGAGATAACCAAGAGGTTGAGTATTTATTGCTTGTGCTATTGTTTCCTCATCCACGTATGATGTCAAATAGAGTACTTTAGCCTGTGTATGCAACTCTTTATAAAGTTCTATGCCATTAAGTTTATTATCGAGATTTATATCCATAATGATAAGGTCAATATCATGTTTTTGACATACTTCTTTAGCTTTTTGGGGAGTTGTTACATATTCTATTACATTGTAGCCCATTTCACTTATGGTATTTGCAAGTTCCAAAGCGAGGAGACTTTCGTCTTCTACAATGAGAATATTCATAATCTTATTCTTCATTTTTCTTTTCATTCCATAATAAGGTGTATTTTATCCCTATATGTGTTTCAATTATAAGGTCAGCATTGAGTTGTTTATCTGCAAGAGTTTTAACAATTGTAAGTCCAAGCGAGTCTTTAGAACCCTGAACCGAGCCTTCACCATTATCTTCTACACATAAGCAAGCGAGTTCTTCTTGCATATATGAACTTATTGTTATGACGGGATTTTTAGTGTTTTTAAAAGCGTACTTGAAAGAGTTTGTGACAAGTTCATTGAGAATGAGACCACAGTATATTGCACTTTGTGAGTCAATATTGTGACGGATATCGTAAATAATCTGTACATCCTTTGAAAAACTGCTTTTAATTGTTTCTACAATGGTTTGGAAGTAGTTTTGTGTATTAAAGAAGTTTTTATTATCTGAAAGATAGAGAAGTTCATAAAGTTTTGAGATAGAGTTAATTCTGTTCTTTGTTGTAGAGAGAGCATCTTTGGTTTCCTGAGACACAACATTGCTAATTTGCAGTCTTATGAGAGAGAGAACCATTTGCAGGTTGTTTTTTACCCTATGGTTGAGTTCTTTGTAGAGAATCTCTTTTTCTTGAAGTGAGCTAAGAATATCTTGCGTTTGTATATCAACTAGTTTTTGTAGTTCATTTTGTTTATGCTGTTGTGCTTTTATAAGTTCTTCACTTAGTTTTGTTTTTTCACTCTCTAGCCTTCTAATTCTGTATGCAAGTGCTATTGAGAATATAAGAGCTTCAAATGCAAAAGCAACTTCGTTTATATAACGAAAATCTTCAAAAATATTATATCCTCCAAGAGACTGTAGTACTGAAAGTGTCAATGAGACAATTACAAAACTCCATCCAAAAAGATAAATACCAGCCTCTTTTGTACCTTCTTTTAGTGCATATATGGCACTTAAAATCATTAAAAATGCTAGTGGAAAGAAGATGAGCATAATGTTGAGGTCAAACAAAAAGTTGTCAAAACTTAAGATAGCGATAATTGGAAGTCCATAAAGATAGATATTTAAAAAACGATTAATTTTAGGAAATCTTTGTGTTTGTAAAAACTCTTGTGTAAAGAGAATCATAGGAATGACAAGTGCAACAATGTAGCCTATGGTCGCTTTTGTTATGAGTATAGAGAGTTCATTTGAAAATATATAGAGCTGGGCAATACCGAGATAAATTGATTCGAAAAAAATTACTGCTGTAAGGTATGCGATGTAGTAAAAATAGATGATGTCTCGAGTAAACAAAAAAAGCATAAAGTTGTAAAGAAGAAGTGTGATGATAATAGAAAAAAAGACAAAGATTACTGTTTCATGCTTGTGCTCATAATGTATGAACTCCTCTAGATTCCAAAGTGTGAGTTTTATGACAAATGTAGAGATTTTACATGCTGCTCGTATGTAGTAGGTTTTACTCTCATGGGGCGCGAGTTCTATATTGAAGATAGGATTGAGTGTTTCACGTGTAGAAGGATGATAAAACATGCCTTCTTGGATAGTTCTATTTCCATCAAAAAAAAGAATGCTTTCTGTCTCTTGATTGGCGTATTCTAAAATTTTAGAAAGATTTTTATCTGTTGTATTTGTAAGAGTAAAGCGTACCCAGACTTCTGTATCTGGAACTATTCCAAAGTCAAGGGTATCTTTGTTTGTTGGCGTAAACTCTTTAAGTTTTATCTGCTCTTTTGTGAGCTTAGAACCTTCATTTATGTAGATAAACGACTCTTGTGTCACTGATAGCTTAGAGCTTTTTTCATTAATGTCTATCGCGAAGAGAGAGCTGTAATATAGGAGAGTTAGTAAAAATATGAGTGCTACTTTCATGCAAAAAGTGTAGCAAGAAATTACTAAAAAATAAAAATGTGACATAAAATGTGACATGAAAGTAGTACATTTTACTTAGGTAAAAATTTTAAGTTAAAAAGGAAAAAAGATGAAAAGTTCAGTGGTGAAAAGTTCTCTTACTGCACTGAGTTTAGCTTTGATGCTAACATTAGGTGCTTGTAGTGGGGGAAGTGGGGATTCAGGTTCAACATCGACAGCTACAAGCTATAGTGGGGTTGGACTAGATGGGATTATAGTTGGTGCAACCGTGTGTGTTGATGTAAATAGAAATAATCTATGTGATGTGGGAGAACCGTCGGCAATTACAGATGCCAATGGTACATTTGAAATTCCTGCAACGACAGAAACAGGACCGCTTGTTTTAATTGGCGGTACAGATCTTTCAACGAATGCACCTTTTACAGGAACATTAAAAGCTCCTGCGGGTTCTAAGGTAGTCTCTCCTCTTACGTCAGCAGTTCAAGCACTTGTAGAGAGTGGACAAAGCGCTACAGATGCACAGGCAAACGTAAAAACAGCGATGGGACTTGGTGATGTTGATGTGGATCTTACTTCGTTTGATCCTTATAACAGTGTGAGTGATACAAATCTTACAGTTGCTGAGAATGCAAAAAAAGTACTGGCACAACAAACAAAACTACAGGTTCTAGTACATACAATCTCTTCAGCAGTTGCAGGTGCAGATGCGAATAATTCAATTAGTAATACAATGAGCACAACGTTTGCAAAAATCGCTACATCGTTTAGCAGTGCTACAGCTCCTGTAACTCTTGATGAGACAGTAGTAAAAACTGCTATAGAAAATGTTGCGGCGGAAGTGTATGCAGAAAATGAAGTGGCAAAAGTGTCAGCTCAAGCAGTAGCAACGACAACAGCTTCAGTAGCTGTTGTAGCAGCAGATAGAGCAGAAGAAACGATTACAAATGCTGATGTCACAGAGGCAACAAATGCTTTGGATGATGCGATTAGTAGCGTCAATGATGAAATTCAAACGCAGATAACAAATGATGTTACAGCTGTTGTAACAGTCGTTCAAACTGCTGCAGATAATAATGAATCACTTGAAGCAGCAGCGATATCTTTAGAAGAAAATTTAACAATACAGACAGATTTAGGTTTAATTACTCAGTATGTAAACCAAACTTGGGCTGATGCTAATGCTACAAGAGTCATAGCTAATGTATATACGGATGCAGAAGCAAATGCTACAACAGCAGAAACCGCCTATAGTGCTGCTTTAGCTATACAAACGGAAGTAAATGCAGCATCTGACCTTAACAGTACTTTTACAGCAGAAAAAAGACTAGCAGTAAAGGTTGAAGCTAATATAGCGGCAGCAGCCCTAAGTGATGCAGTGGCTATTAAGCAACTGAACTTACTTCGTGAGAGAGTCGCATTGGTTGTAGAGGATATAAACAGCACAAAGAGTGAAATACAAACGCTTTTTGATGTTAATGCAAGTACACTCAAAAGTAATATTGAGACTGATATGGAAGCCCTTAGTATCATCGCAAATGCTGGTTATGATGTTTCAACACAAGTAAGTAGTGCACAGAGTGCGGCGGCAGTAGCTCTTGGTATTTATAATGATGCAAATAATTCATTGCAGATAATTATAGGAGTATATGCAGATGCTCTAACAGCTCAAGCAGTAGATAATGAGATAGCCGTAAATGCTGCTAAAGCAATTTCAGATACAGAAGCAGCAAAATACGTGAGTTATCTTTCAAATGCACAAATTCAGGCAACTATAGTGAATGGATTGCTTGTAGAAGCCCAGGGTATTAAGCTCGCATTTGATGAAGCTGCAGCAGAAGCCGCTACAAGAATTGCTCAAATGCAGGCGATTGTTATAGAAACAGCAGCAATAGCAAATACTACTTTAGCAGAAGCAACTGTGCAAAAAAGTGATGCTGAGTCTACTTTAGCAGAGATAGAAGCTATAGCAGCGCAGTACTCTGCAGCAAGTAGTATAGCAACGGATGCACAAAACATAGCAACACAATTAGTGACCCACTATACTACATTGCAGGGTTATGTAAGTACGATAAATGATGCAAATTCTTCGATGGTGATAGCCGTTGCAAACCAAGATGAATCGGCCGCAATAGATGCAAATAATTCAGCAGCAACAGCAGCTTTAGCTATAGATGCTCTTGGAACTATCGTTAATCCATTGTTTGCAGAGTTAGATAGCTTATATACGCAGGCTCTAGATGTAGCTACTCAAAATGCAGGTACAACAGAGTTTATTGCTAATGACGTTAGTGGTGTCTTTTACAGTGAGGAGTTTGTACGTATTACTTTTGTGCCACAGAGTGTAGGAGCAAGTGTGGGTAATGTGTCATTTTTAAGTCTTGTCAATGCGCAAGATCAAAATTTTACTACAACTTATAGCATTGAAAATGGGAAACTTCTTGTAGCGCAGGCTGATGGTAATGTAACAACATTATCTCTTTTAGATACTTCAACATCGGATATGATGATTATTAGAAATGATGATGACAATACTACTGAAAGAGTTTATACAAGTGAAGTAGCATTTTTGGCTGCTCTTGTGACGTTTGACGGAACTGATTATCAAGTAGATGATGCGATTAATGACTCTACAGGCTTAGGTGACGGTAAAGAAATTAATACTTTAAACGTTAGAGTTGACTCGACACAAAATACACTTGTCATAGAACTACAAAATGCGGGGGATATCGCTACAGAATTAGCTTCTGAAGCTCCAATAGGCTACTCAAATATTGTTTGGATAGGTATTAACAACTATCTGGAATTTGGGCTAATGTCAGATGGAAATGGAGGATTGATGCCATATCTGAATAAAGATATCTACACAGATGGTGAGTTCACAAATGGTACACCTGAGACCAATTACTCTTACTCTTTAGATACTTCACTTTTAACATTAACAGTTCCACTTGAACTGTTGAATACACAAGAGTATCTTTTAGTAAAAGCAGAAGTGGGTATTGATGAAAATAATGAGTTCAACTCTACCATAGAAGTGCAAGATGATTACACATATGATTCAGTAATTTTTAACGGAATATGGAACCCTTTCCCTGATCTAAACACAACAACACCAAGTGATGCAAATCTTACTGCAATTATAGCTGGACAGACACTTTATGGAATTCAGGTACATGAGACAGAACCAGATGGTGACGGTAATGTAAGTAATGATGGTCAGCCATATGGTACTTCAATGAGTTTTGATAACTGTACCATTGCAACGGATCCTGTATGTTCAGGGTATTCAGGTGGTACAGATGAGTGGGGTCCTTATGGAATTGATGCAAGTTTGACAGATCATACATATGAGATTATTGGAGAGATGCTTCGCGTGACTGAAGATGGTAATGAGGGGCAAGGTATATCTGAAATAGTTCCGACTGGAAATAGTGATGCATATAATGGTATAGAGGTAAATGTAACGTTTAAAAGTTTGGATGGAAATATTACTGGTACTGCAACTTTCTTTGTATATACGATTGCACAAGATAGAGATGATGCTTTAGCGGCTATGGGAAGTAGTAGTGGTGATATGACAACAAGAACTATTACTGCAATTGGTTCTTGGTATAATGCAGACCTTGGAATCAATCTTGTTATTTTTGATGATGCTCACTATTTTATGGCACAAGATAATAATGGAAGTGGTGGTGTTGCAGGTGGAATAGAGATAGGTTCATTTACACTTGATGAAACTAATACAACTTTGACCATAACAGGAGAACTTTTAGTTAATTCAAATGAAGGCGATACAGCAGTAGGAGGTGTTGCAACCTATAATGATACAAATGATACACTCACTTTTAGTGTTGATGGGTTTAGTTTTGATTTTGCTAGAGATGAAGGAACGAATGTTTTAGGTGCTTGGACGAGAAACGAGACAGACACAAGTTTTGAAGCACTTATTTTACATAGTGATAATAGTTATCTTTCCACAATGATTGATGTTAACTCTAGTGTCGCTTATGATGGAGTTTGTGATGAAGGTACATGTACTTACAATATGTTTGAGCGAGGCTCATATACTGCGAATCTTGTAGATACAAATTTAACAGTATCGTTTACGCCTTATGTCGATTACAATGGAATATTTGGTCCTCCAGCTGATACAAATATTTCATTTGATGTAATTGGGTATCCGATAATTACAAATAGTGACTTGAATGTGACTTTTGAAAAAGTTGTTCAACAGCCATAAAAACTTTTTAAACTGTTCCCACATTATGTGGGAACCCCTACACCTTCTCCTATAACCAAACTGTAACCAAACTTCACTATAATTGTAACTCAAATAAAAAGAGGTAATTTTATTATGCAAAAAAGAACAAAAAGAGCGGCGTTTTCACTTATAGAATTGATGATTGTAATTGTTATTTTAGGACTATTAGCAGCTATGGTAATGCCAAGTCTAACAGGTAAAGGTGAAGAGGCAAAACGTGATTTGGTTTGTGTGCAAATGAAGTCAATTTATGATGGTGCACTTGATATGTACAAGATTAAAAACAGTATTTATCCTTCGACTGAAGAGGGACTAGCTATCCTTGTGGAAGATGATTCTTATTTTAAAGATGGAAAAATGCCAAAAGACTCATGGGGTCAAGAGTTTATTTATATTAACAATGATGGAAAAATAGAGTTAATCTCTTTAGGAGCCGACAAAAAAGAGGGCGGTAAAGATGAGGCTAAAGATATTAAACTGAGTGAGTGTAAGTAGGCATTTTTGAAAAGGGCTTTTTCGCTTCTAGAGTTGATGGTTGTCATTGTGATTATTGGTCTTATATATACGCTTGCAGTTGCTAAACTGCAACGTGTACATGAAGAAAAAATGAGTCCTGATTTTTTAAATCTTAAAGAATACCTTGGAAGTTTTTTAAATACAGAGAATAAGAGTGTAAGGCTTCTGTGTTTAGATGATTGCCAAGAGTGTAGTGTGATGGTAGATGGCGAAGAGTTGGAACGTATTGAAAGCTTTTTTGACGATAGTGTGACTTTGTATAGTTACAATACACTCTATGGAGCGCAAAAAGTTCCTGATGCAGTCTACTTTAATAAAGAGGGAATTCAAGAGGATGTATGTTTCTCTTTATTGCTCTATAAACGTGGTATATCTGAGCAAGTTTTTATTGTTTATAATGACAAAGCTTATGATTATACGACCTATTTTGATAAAGTAAAAGAGTATAACTCTCTAGAGGAGTTAGTAGAGGCAAAAGAGCAGCTTGCAAGAGAGGTTATGCAGTGATTTTTAAATACAAAGGCATTAACCAATCAGGAAAAAAGCTGAGTGATAGAGTCGAAGCGGTCTCTATCGAAGAAGCAAGAAGTAAATTAAAAGCGCAAGGGATAATTTATCGCTCTTTAGAGGAAGATACTCCGGCTTTTTATGAAAAGTTTGACTTTTCAACAAAGTATAAAATTCCTCCCAAAGAGCTAGCCTCACTCTCACGTGAACTCTCCATGTATATACGTTCAGGTATTAGTATAGTTTCTGCTTTAAAAATTGTACAGACGCACTATGCAAAAAATAAAAAGATGAAGCTCTTTTTAACAACAGTGAGTACGCATCTCGACGAAGGACAAAATTTTTATACTGCACTTGAGTCACAAAGTGTCGTGACACTTCCTGCCTTTTATAAAGAGTCCATAAAAGTGAGTGAAAGCGGTGGTATACTTGATGAGGTACTTCTAGAGCTCTCACGTTTTTTAAAAGAGCAGGATAGAATTCACAAAGAGATAAAAGGTGCTTTTGCTTATCCCTCTTTTATGATAATTGTCTCATTGCTTATGATTGCTTTTATGCTTACCTTTGTTGTACCGCAAATTACTGGAATTTTTGAGAGTATGGATCAAGAATTGCCACTTGCAACGCAATTTGTTATAGCAGCAGGAGAGTTTTTTTCAAATAATTTCCAAGTGCTTTTGGGAATTATTTTTGGTTTTGTAGCTATTTTTATTTTCTTAAAAAAGAGAGTCTATAGTTTTGCATACATGGTAGATAAATTTGTACTCTCTTTGCCGCTTTTTGGTGCTATTGCACTGAAAAGCGAACTCGCTCGTTTTGCATATATTGCCTCTTTGCTAACACGTTCAGGAGTTCCTTTTGTACAGACGATAAACTTGAGTGCAAATATCTTAAATAACCGAGTTATTAAAGAGCTTTTTGTAGATGCAAGTAAAAAAGTTGTTGAAGGAAAACTGCTTTCAAAGGCACTTTTGGAGTCTAAAACACAGATTGACAATGCTTTTATTCAGTCTATTGCATTGGGGGAAGAGACATCGCAGGTAGAGAGTGTTTTAACGAATGTTTCTGAACTTTATTTTGAAGAAAATCGTGACAAAATTTCTGTCCTACTAACACTTTTAGAACCTGCACTTATGCTCTTTGTAGGTGGAAGTATAGGCTTTATAGTTGCAGCGATGTTACTTCCTATTTTTTCAATGAGCGTGAGATAATGAGAGTTTTACAAGCTAAAAATGCTATAGCCCTTTTTATAACATTAGTTTTTGTGATGGTGATTACTGTGGCTTTGGGTTTTGGGCTTAAGCAGATAAACCTCACTTCAAATATGCTCAAAGATGAAAATTTCATGTATCAAAGTTCCATGGTACTTGAAGATATATTACACATTTTACAAAATTCTCCCGATGTGGCACGTGTTGGCGATGCAAACTCCTCGACGGAGCTTTTTGTTTTACTTTCACAAGCTTCATTTATACCTATTGAAGTTGCAGGTTTAGATGTTGTTTTAAAGTTGAGTAGTGCAAGAGCAAAACTCAACCCAAACTCTTTAAATACCAAAGGAGTGGAAGCTTTAAGAGAGTTTATGGGTGCTAAGGGAGTGAATAATCAGTATGTGGATATACTCCTTGATGGTATGGGTGGCATTAAAGCCGATGCAAGCTATAATAGTCGCATTTTTGAGCAATCTCCGTATCTTTTTAGAGACTATATAACTTCCAAGGAGCATTTTAAAAGCTTCAATAGTTTTTATGCACAAGAGTTTAATGACAACGCTGTGGAGTCTCTTGCTTTTGAAGAGTTGTTTTATTTTGGAGGCGATGCGAATACGACTATAGACTTAAACTTTGCAACAGCTCTTACGTGGGAGTTACTTTTAAGTACAACTCCACAAAGAGCTGAGTCTTTGGCACAAAACGCAGGGAGTTATGAAAATAAGGAGTCTTTGGGACTTGATACTACAGAGCTTGAAAAGCTCGATAGGTTTACTACAAGTTTTTTTGAGCCAATACTTTTTGTTGAGTTAGAGATTTCTCAAGAGCAGCAAAAAGCTTATATAAATTTTGAATATGACATAAAAAAGAAGAAGGGAAGTAACTTTGTTTACGAAATTTAAACGCGAAACAAAAAGAGTCTTTTTAGATCCTGTGAACAGAGAGATCGAAGAGTATGATCAGTCACAAAAGCTCTCTATCATTCTCTCGCCTTCACTCTATTGGGTTAAAAAAATGAAGCTCCCAGTAAAGAGTGTACGAGAAGCGAAATCACTTCTTCCGTCTATATTTGAAGAGATACTTTTAGAAGGGGATTATTCTTACTCGGCTTACAAAAGTGGTGAAGAGTTTTATCTGTTCGCTTATGAAGATAAAAAAATACTCGAGTTGTTGCAAGTAAAAGGAGTAGCATTAGCGGATGTAGAGGGTGTCTATTTTGCACAGAGTATTTTTTGTGAGCTTGAGGGTACAGTTGGCATAAATGAGACACAAGCACTACAGGTCAAAGACTCTTTGGTTGTTTTACTCCCTCGAACTTGGGCAAAAGAGCTACAAGTCTTGGACTTGGAGAGTCTCAAACTCTCTACACACACAATAAAACTACAACAGTTCGGACATATCGTCAACAGAGGTGCAACCTATAAAATTGCTACTGTACTTGTGGTTCTTATAGCTATTATCAGTATTGAAGTATATATAACAGCAGTAAAAAAAGATGAGATTGTTTTTGCTAAGGAAGAGCTCTTTAGTGAGTATAAACTCCAAGCGACAATGATGCAAAACCGTTCTACTTTGGACAAGTATATGAAGATTCATAAAAAGCAAAAAGGGCTTCGAGAGTCTGTCGGTGCATTCTTGTCTCTTTCTTTAAAAAAAGAGGAAAAAATAGAACTTGTAGAGTATAAAAACTCCTCTTTAAGCGTACTGCTCTCTGGAGTAACAAAGCTAAGAGAGCTAGAGATAGCTAAAATCCTCAAAGAAAAAGGCATAAATTTTAAAGAGACTCTGCAAGGAAGTGATATGCGAGTGGAGATGAGTCTATGAATCAAGTAAATCCATTACATATAGGTGCACTTTTAGTTGTAGTTTTACTCTATCTCTTTTTTACGCTGCATACACTTAAAGAGGAACTCATAGAGGAGAAAGCAGCATATGTTGAGAGTGAACAGCTTGCAGTTGAGCTTAGTTCGCTTAAGGATGTATATGGCGATAAGAAACGTTTAGAAAACTCTTTGAAAAGATTAGTTGCACAGGGTTCGTTAAAGAGTGCAAATATTGCACTCACAAAAGGAAAAAACTCTTGGAGTCTTAGCGCAAAAACAGTAGACTTAAAAGCTTTAAACGCCTTTATGAGTAAAATTATGAATGGTTCTTATAACGTAGTACAGCTACGAATTAAAAAACTTTCAGATGATGCAGCTTCGCTGGAGATGGAGATAGCATGGTAAAAATAGGAAAGTTTTTTGCATATCTTCTCTTTTTCATTTTTTCTTTATTGCTTTTTGTACCAAAAGAGAGTGTGTACTTCCTTTTTGAAGGGGAGCTGAAAAAGTTTGATGTTGTCATTTCCAATGAGCTAAGAGAAGAGAGCCTACTCTCTTTACAGTTACATAACCTAGACATTTCAGCAAAAGGTGTAGAGAGCGTACATGCAAAGAGTGCAGAGGTTACTCTCTTGCTTCTTTACAATAGAGTAGAACTTGAAAGTATAGAGATTTCTGAGGTGCTTCAAAGTTATGTTCCAACGCAGATAGAACATCTATCCGTAGTCTATTCTCTCATTAATCCTTTAAACGTGGTCGGTGAAGCTAGGGGAGAGTTTGGAGAAGCAAAGCTGGTTTTTGACTTGGTAGAGAGAAAGGTTTTTGTCACTTTAGAACCTACAGACAAAATGCTTAAAGAGTATAAAAGTATTATGAGAATGTTCCAAAAAGCTGAAAATGGGGAGTATACATATGCAAAAGCTCTCTAATGTAAAACTCATTTCAATTGCAACAACACTTCTTACTTTACTGCTTATTACAAAAGTGATTTCACTTGTAATTTGGTGGTACCTACCTAGTGAAGGAGTTGAGTTGAATGCGAAAAACTCGTACCAGCCAAAATATCAGAGAGTTTCATTTGAAAACATGCTTCCTGTTAAAAAGAGCATCGCAACACCTATACAGGAGAGTGTTACTGCTATGAATATTGATAACCTGATACTCAAAGGGCTTTATGGAAATCATCACAGTGGTTTCGTCATTATCTCAAAAAAATCTAATAAAAATGAGACGGCTATAGTCGCAGTTGGTGAGAGTTACGAAGGGTATAAACTTGTAGCTATAGAGCTTAATGAGGTTATCTTTACGAGAAATGCTAAAGAGTATAAGCTTTCACTTGCAGAGTTGGATACAAAAGTACTTGCAAGTGTACAAGAGGTTGAACCTGTAGATGATGGTGAGTCTGTACAAAAAGAGGTCTCACGAGCTGACATCAACAATTATTCGAAAAATCCCGCACTCATATGGAAAGACATAGGAATCAAGGAAATAATGGATGGAAAACAGTTGAAAGGTTTTCGTGTGACACGTGTAAAAAAGGGGTCAAAGATGGCAACATTGGGTTTACAAAAGGGTGATGTTATTATTAAAGCTAATAACGTTCTTTTTACATCATTAAATGATGTCTTTAATCTCTATAAAGACATTGACAAGATACAGACACTTGCACTTACAATACAAAGAAATAATCAAGAGAAGGAAATAATTTATGAGATTCACTAAACAACTTTTTTTACTACTACTGCTTACGTTTTCTCTACAAGCACGAGAACAGGTAAATGTAAACTTTGCAGATTTACAGATAGAAGACTTTATAAAACTTATCTCTAAGGTAACGAAGAAAAATATTCTTGTAAACAATAAAGTCAGTGGAACTGTTAACTTCGTAAGTACGACACCAGTATATGATGATGAACTTATGGGAATTCTTATCTCTGTACTTGAGTCAAAAGGCTTTACTCTTGTTCAAAACGGTTCCATATATGAGGTTGTCCGCTCTACTGAGGCAACAAAGAGTAATGTCGCTGTTGTTGGTGTCGGAAAAAAGATTTACGGCTCTTTAATGGTGACACAGACTATACCTGTAATGGGTGAAAATGTAGATGTTATAGCTGCAAAAGTACGTTATCTTATCTCCAAAACAGCCAAACTTATAGCTATGAAAGAGAGCAATACGATTCTTATAACGGACTATCCTAAAAATATAGAGACCGTAAAACGTGTTATAGAAGATATAGATACTAACAATCAAGCGATTGTAAAAATTATTCCTATTCAACACACAGAAGCAAACAAACTGCAGACTCGCCTTTTGGATATTAGTAAATCTATATTCAATGCAAAAATAGAATCAGAGCAGATAAAAATTATTTTTGATGAAAACATTAACGGTCTTATAGTGGTTGGAAATGCAAAAAATGTCAATAAAATTGAAGAGCTTGTAAAACGTATGGATGTAGAAGCACACACAAGTAACGGAATACAGATATATCCTCTCAAAAACTCAGATGCAACGACAGTTGCAACAACTCTTAACGCAATTATCGCTCAGCAGAAATTTGCTGACCCTGCAATGAAGCCAAATGTCTCTGCAAGTGAGGAGATAAACGCTATCATCGCTGTAGGTGAGCCTGCCGTTTTAAAGGGTGTGAAACA
Organism: Campylobacterales bacterium; assembly: GCA_016938175.1. Taxonomy (GTDB): domain Bacteria; phylum Campylobacterota; class Campylobacteria; order Campylobacterales; family Sulfurimonadaceae; genus Sulfurimonas. Next base: position 10,127 of record JAFGVE010000005.1, on the reverse strand, counting down.
GATTATAGATGAGCTTGACAAAGAGAAGTATCAAGTATATGTACAAGCAAGAATTGTTGAGATAAATCAAAATGAGAGCTCGAGTATAGGTGTGAAGTATGGACTTGCAGCAGGTGAAGTAACGGCTTCTGGGCTTTATGCAATGAGTGCGAACTTTGGTTCTTCAGCTTTAACTGCAGCGGCAAGTACGGCTGTACTTGATCATTTAGGAAGTATCGGAAGTAATGCAGGAAAAGCGCTTGCTCTTGGTGCAACTCTGGATTTTTTAGAAGAGAACGGGGCTTCAAAATCTGTCTCAAATCCTTCTATACTCTGTGTAAATAATAAAGAGTCTTCTATCTATGTTGGTAAAACTATTTCTATCTCGACTGGAACTATATCTAATTCTATTAATACAGGAACACTGACAAGTAGTTACAAACGTGAAGATGTTGGTTTAACGCTGAAAATAAAACCGCGTGTATCTTCTAACGATAAGGTGACTCTTGATGTAGAAGCGATTTTGGAAAATGTTCTGGATGATGGTTCAAATAATGGAACAGGTCAGCCTGTGACTTCTAAGCAAGAGGTAAAAACACAGGCTATTTTAGGTCATGGTGAGAGTATTATTATTGGTGGACTTGTTAAGGTGTATGATAGAGATAGTGTTAGTAAGTTACCGATCTTGGGTTATATTCCAATTATTGGAGAGTATCTATTCTCATCAACAACTACAACAGAAGAGAAAGATAACCTTGTTGTTATACTTACTCCTTATGTTGTAGATAAGAGTGAAAACCTTTCACAACTCCAAAAAGACTTGGGTGTACTTGCAAAGATACAAGAGGAGTATAGTAAAGAAGCAATTGCCGCTTTAGAAGCGAAGCAAACAGAAGAGAACGATGCTACAAAGTAGAGAAGATGTTTGATTTAGAGCCTATTCATAATTTAAAACTTGAGGTTTATGAACCACAGGAGTTAACAACTGACATAAGTGTTAAAAACTATCTTCTCTTTAGTGAATATGAGGGAGAAGTGTGTGCCTTTGTTTGTGAAACACACTTCGCTCAAGCGAGTAACTACTATACAAAATTACCGCAAGAGTACCCGCTTTATATGCTTACAGAAGAGTCTTATGAGCGCCTTTATAACCGCTTTTTAGAACTTAGAACTGATAAAGCAATTGAGACTATGCGAGAAGACTCTGATGCTCCAAGTGAAGAGGAAGATATTTCTCTTACAGATTTTTTACGTACTTCTAGCGATATTCTTACAAGTGAAGAGTCAGCTCCTATTATTAAATTTGTAAATGCTCTTTTTTATCAAGCAGTTAAAAAACGTGCTTCGGATATTCACATTGAAGTGCAAGAGAAAAAAGGCGAGGTTCGTTTTCGTATAGATGGGATGCTTACGAAAAATGCTGACTTAGATAAAAAGGTTGTTGCACTCATAGTTAGCCGTATTAAGGTTATCTCTAATCTTGATATTTCAGAAAAACGTATTCCTCAAGATGGACGTACGCAGATAAAAATAGCAGGTGAAGTACTCGACATCCGTGTCTCTATTTTGCCTACATTTTATGGTGAGCGTGTGGTTATGCGTCTTTTGATGCAGAGTTCACAAATTCCACAGATAAATGAGCTGGGCTTTAATGACACGGTTATAGGAGATGTCAAACGCCTCCTTCGCTCTTCACATGGGATTATTTTAGTAACGGGTCCGACAGGAAGTGGTAAGACAACATCTCTACACTCATTTTTACGCGAGGTTGAAGAGCCACATAAAAATCTGATAACTGTTGAAGATCCTGTTGAGTATAAGTCAGATAATATTGCACAGATTCAAGTCAATGAGAAAGTAGGGCTTACTTTTGCCTCTGCACTTCGCTCTATTCTTCGTCAAGACCCTGATGTTATTATGATAGGGGAGATTCGTGATGAAGAGACCGCAGCCATTGCTGTGCGTGCGGCACTTACTGGACACTTGGTGTTTTCAACTCTGCATACAAACTCAGCTGCAGCAACAATCTCACGTTTGGCAGATATGCACGTTGAACCATTTCTCATTAGCTCTTCATTACTTGGTATTCTAGCGCAACGTTTAGTACGCGTTTTATGTGAAGAGTGTAAAGAGGAAGATGAACTCGCTGAGAACTTCGCAGATGACTATGGCATAGCAAGAGATGCAAAGATATATAAGGCTTGTGGTTGTAAGGTATGTGGATATAGCGGTTTTTCTGGGCGTCGCTCTATTGGTGAATTACTTGTGATGAATGACACTGTCAAAGAGTTGTTAAAGACTACTACAGATGAACATACTATTAAAACTGCACTTGAAGCACAAGGTTTAAAAACAATTGCAATGCAACTAAAAGAGATGCTACTCAAGGGAGAGACTTCACTTGATGAAGCAATACGTATCGGTTTAGGACATGCGTAAAGCATTTACCCTTATTGAGGTCATGGTTGCGGTGATGATTGTCTCAGTAGTTATCGCTGCACTTCTGAGAATGCAGGGTGAGTCTGCACATAAGTTTATACATCTTAAAGGGATGCTAGAAGGTGCACCTTATAGCTCTTTACTTCTTTATAATGCAAATAGATTAGGCTTTGAGAGTAGTAATACAAATCTCAAAGATTTACTGGGTGATTTTGAGCTAGAGGGTGATTTAAAAAGACGATTATCTGGAGTAAAACTTAACATTAGCTATGATGAGATACGCCGTATAGATATGAGTGAGCTTGATGAAAACAGCTCAAGCATAGTCTTTGAGATAGGGATTACAAAAGCACAAACGCAAGAGTTTTCAAACTCTTTGATTCGGGTGAGAATACCATGAGAAAAGCTTTTACGCTCATAGAAATGATGGTCGCTACTGTTATTTTAGTTGTGCTGATGCTCTTTTTATATAAGAGCTATGGCTCTTTGAATAGAAGCAACTCTCTTTTAAGTAGTGAATCACAGAAAGTACAAAAGCTTGAGGAGCTAAAAAAGACACTTTTCCTTGATGTAACACTTGCTAAGAAGGTTGTTGTACAAAATGAATCATCACAAGAAGATGTACTTTTTTTACAAACAAGCCACTCTCTTTATAGACGTTTTGAGCCTTATGTAGCCTATATTGTCAAAGAGAAAAAACTTTATAGACTAGAGTCTTTAAAAGAGTTCAAAGAGTATCCTTTAGCAGCAGATAACGAGTTTGTAGCAGAGGAGCTCACAGAAGTAAAGAGTTTTCGTATATATCCTGCTAAAAATGAGCAGTTACATCTTTACCTGATACATACTGTTTTAGAAAATGGTGAAGAGATACTGCTAAAAACAAAAGCACTCAACAAAGAGGAGTAGTTTACTCGTCTCTATATTTAGATATACCACAAGGCTGATTTGGAGTAGGTGGGTGTTCTTTGAGGTATGTTAAGTCCTCTAGTGTCTGAGTAAGTACTCTTTTTTGCTGAAGAATCGGTAGCATTAAATTGTCCTTTTCATTGAGTGGAATACTCCAATCCAAGAGTATTTTTTGTACGTCATCATCGAGCTCTTTAAGAGCTGCTTCTATATATTTAATCGAATTCATAATGCGATTGTAGCTAAAGTTTAGCAAATTTTGGGTATAATCCCACTCTTAAAATATGTCAAGCTAAAAGCCAAGCATATTGCAAGGAATTTTACAAAGGAGCCATCGATGCCAAAAATGAAATCGGTAAAAGGCGCTGTTAAGCGTTTTAAGGTTAAGAAAAACGGTAGTGTTAAACGTGGAACTGCGTTTAGAAGCCACATCTTAACAAAACAAGATGCACAGACTCGTCGTGAGCAAAACACTCCAAAAGTGGTTGCTAAAGTAGATGAGAAAAACATTAAGGCTATGATTAACTAATTTTAGTTGATTCATAAATCTCTCCAGCTTTTTAGAGTTGGGCAAGTCCACCTAAAGATGTGGCACCCTGATTGCCAAAGAGTGACTGGGTAAAGAAAAAGGAAAAAAATGCCAAGAGTTAAAACAGGTGTTGTTCGTAGAAGAAGACACAAAAAGATATTAAAATTAGCAAAAGGTTTTTACAGCGGACGCCGTAAACACTTCAGAAAAGCTAAAGAGCAGTTAGAACGCTCAATGATGTATGCTTTCCGTGACCGTAAGCAGAAAAAACGTGAATTCCGTAAATTATGGATTATCCGTATTAATGCAGCGGCTCGTCTTAACGATATGAACTATTCAACATTTATGAATGGTGTAAGTAAAGCAGGTATCGAACTCGACCGTAAAATTCTTGCTGACATGGCTATGAACGATGCAGCTGCATTTACTGCAGTAGCTGAAGCTTCAAAAGCAGCATTAGCAAAATAAGTTCTAAACCCTTAAAGGGTTTAGTAACTCCTCTTTTTATTCTTCATTACATTTTTAATTATTCAATTGTATAAAATATATAAGCTATCGATGCGCCAAAATAGAGTGCCTCTTTAACCTCTATGAGTGGAGAACTCTCAAAGACAGCTCCGTTAATATTATGGTGTGAGATAAATGCACCTCCCCACCAAGGAAGTTTTTTATAAGTCAGTCCACTTCTCAAACGTGTACCACTATAACCACCTTCGGCAGTGTATTGTTCTCGCTGTACAGTTTCATACTCTTTTGAAACACCATAGTAGTAGTTATTATAATCTGCATCATTAAAGAGTACACCTGCTCTGAGTGTCCATTCAAGATGTTTGTAATTTAAAGAGTATTTGAGTTGAGGGTTCATAACTATGCCTCTATAGCTAATAGAGGTATAGTCTGTTGAGAGTGCTGCACGAATGTCACATTCAAAATCAAGACGGCTAACACCTTTATAGTAGAGCTCATAAAGAATTTTTGGACCAATTTCTCCAGTGAGTTCAAGAGTCTCCATACCTGCTCGTGGGGACTCTTCACTACTGCTTGCAGGAAGAGAACCACTCAAACTAAGGTCTAGTTGCAGTCTTTTTATGCCAAAGATTTTACTGCTTACACCATCTTCATCTATATTGAGATGTTCACTCTTATAGCGAACATAAGGTATAGGGAGTGTTAAGGTTTGTGTTGTTTTAGTACCGATGTAGTCTGGATAATAAAGAGAGCCTATTCCAAGTCCAAATTCAAAATGGGGTTCTTGAGCTTGTAGTTTTACTAGAAAAAAAATGAGTATACTTAGGGCTCTTCTCACACGCTCTCCACTTTAGGAATTTTGCGTGGGAGTGTAGCGAAGGAAGATTACGTTTTGAGTACAACTCTATTATATTTTGTACCCTTAAAGTAAAAATTTCATACCGAGTTTATTTGCGTAAGAGCTAAGCATATCCCTTTCAAAGTCATTATTTGTCGAGTAGTTATATCCAAATGTTTTGTTCCATAAAGAGTGTTCTTCCATACAAAGATAAAAAAACACTTTGTCATCCCCTGCCATCTCTCTTTGCCAAGGTTTAAAACTCTCATAGGCATGTTTGAACATCTCTATTTTGGTGGATTCTGGGTAGGAGGTTTTGCCACTTGCATCTTCATGAGGAATTTGTGTTATTTTACTTCTGAATTCACGTTCTCTTAACTGCTTGATAACAGGTTTTATAAACGTTAGCGTACCAAAACTAACAAGTGCCACTTCTGCTGGTGTAAACTCTTTAATAAGACGTTCATAAACAGCTTGATACTCTTGTAAATATCCAACATATTCAACAATAGGGTGAAAATGAAAACCAATCTTAATACCTCTGTCTGCGAGTGCTCTGGCAGAGGCTATACGTTTGTCAAGGGAAGCTGTTAAATGCTCCTCGTTGTCTATAATGGTCTGTGTATTGAGACTCCAGGTACATAAAATATTACGAGGGACTGCATTTTCTAAAAAATATTTTATATTGTCTGACTTCGTTTTAAACTCTAAAATGACATTTGGATTCTGTCGTGCAAACTCAAAAAGTGCGTCAAGAGTTCCTTCACGATTTCCAAACATCAGTGAGTCAGAGGCTTGTCCCGTACCTATATGATGTGTTTTATTCTGATCAAGCTTGAGATTAAGAAGTTTCTCTTTAAACCCACTATCAAAAGTAATAGTGTTTTGATTATAAAAACTCTGTATAGAACAGTAAGAACAATCAAAGCCACAAGACTCTACCGCATCGAGCGTTAATAGGTTACAACAGCGTGTTTTTTCACTTGCAACAGGACAGAGACCTAAACCAAACCCCTCTTTTGGAGCGACTTGAAAACGGAACTTTTGTTCTTTGGGAATATTTTTAAGTGTAAAGTTCTCATAAGAGTTTGGAGCATTGCGTATAGTCTCGTAAGATTCTCTGAGGCGTTTAAAAGCGACTTTTTTTTGTACATGGTCAATAAAAAGCTTGTCAATGCGCTTTTCATCCCACATACCTAAATCACGAGCGATGTCTATCATCTGTTTAAGTTCTTGGTGGGAAAAGTTGTACTCAAATGCCTTTGCTTTTATAAACTCTTGTTCATTCAGAGGTAGTTTGGCAAAAAATGTTGCTTTTGTTGCGTTTATAAATTTATCTTTATAGTCATTCATAATCGCAATTCTAGCAAAAAAAAGAGTAAAGTGCTTTTGGACTCGTAATGAGTCTATGCACCAGTTGTAGTTAGAGGAATATTTGTAGGCACTCTTGTTGAGAGTTCATTGTCAATCATAAGTAATCCATAACCGTCATTACCAACAATTTTTAGTTTTGAAATAATTTCACTTACTGTTGCTTCCTCTTCAACCTGTTCTGTTACGAACCACTGAAGTAGATTGTATGTTGCGTGGTCTTTTTCTTTGAGTGCTAAATCACTTAAGTCATTCAAGTACGCTGTCATTCTTTGCTCATGTGCAAGACTTGCCTTAAATGTTTCAATAAGTGTTCCAAACTCTTTTGGCGGTTTTGCAATCTCTTCGAGTTCAACATCTACATCTTGGTCAATAAGGTAGTTGTAAATTTTTGTCCCGTGATCTACCTCTTCTTGATATTGAATCATAAACCAGTTAGCAGCACCATTTAAATCAATTTTATGGCAGTGTGCTGACATAGATAGATAAAGATAAGCAGAGTAGAACTCTTTGTTTAGTTGTTCTATGAGAGCTTTTTGTATTTTTTTAGAAATCATTTTTATACCTTTTTACAGTTTTATAAATTAATTCTATCAAATTAAATTTAATTAATAATAAAATGATTATAATTATCAAAATAATAAAATAATGAGGTTTCATGAATAAATCTATTCGTATCTGTAAGATGAAAAAAGAGCAAATTTCTCAATATATGGATAACTTAAGTGATATGGTTTCAAACCCGAAATATATATGCAGTAAATGTGCAAGAGCCGCAAATAAAAAGCATAACCTTTGTAAAGCAACTAAAATTCATTAAAAGTTTTATGAAATATATTGCAAAGTGACATGGAATTATTTATAGGGTTGACTCTTAGGTTATTATCATATAAGTAATTACAAGGAAGTATGATGGTACTAGGAGCATGTCCTTATTGTAAAAATGGAGAGATAGAAGTACGAGATAAAGAGGTAAGAGGCAAAAAAGTAAAACTATATGCTTGTTCAAATGCACATTGGAAGACAGAGGATGGCGAATTTTTTGAATTAACACAAGATGCTACATGTAGTTTTAGAATATGGCAAAACTCTTTGGCAAAATATGGCAAATGGCTACAGTATAAAGATGTCCGTGCTTTACTGAGTGATGAGAACTTGGAAGTAGAGCTACTGAGTAAAAAATATGGAAAAAAAATTTATTACACTAAGCAAGTTGTTTTAGATGAAGAGTACGGTGTAAGGGTTCTTTGGGAGTGATAATTTACAGGGCATTTACTTTTATTAATATTCCTTTTGTACAATCGAGGTGTTTTACAACAAGGAGAATGAAATGATAAAAAAAATAATACTTCCACTACTTTTAGTCGCTATTTCTATGGTTTCCACGGGATGTTCAACGATGCACATGGGTTGGACAGCAGTAACACAGCAGCATAAACTTGACGATGGTGCTATGGAAGCTTATGACAATATGTTTACAAAAGTAACTGAGTATGGTGACCCTGCTCGTGCAATGATGCGTGAGTTTAAGGTTTCTGAAGATGTAACTAACGAAGATGTTGCGGAATCAATACATTCTTTAGCTGCGTCATACAATATGCGTATCACTGGTGATATTAAAATGTATACAAAAGAGGATGCAGCTCCAGAAGAAGTGAAACATGCGAGAATTTTTTCTCTCTGTTCACTGCATATCGCAAAAGTTTTCTTGAATCACTCAAGATATTATGGAGGCTTTATGCCGTGTAGAATTATGCTTGTAGAATATGGAAATGGAGATAGGTTTCTCATTACTATGGATATGACTCTTGCAATACATGGAGGTTTCCCTCTTCCTGATGAAATGTTAGAGATGGGACTCAAAGTGAAAAAAGCTATGGAAGAGATTCCGGCGCGTGCTGCTGAAGGTGATTTTTAATCTAAATTTTTTAAGAGTCTAGGCATATCATGGCGCCTAGAGCTCACCTCTTCTTTTTAACCTTCAATAATTTATTTGACAAAAAGTCATATTTTTCTATTTAAAAACAAAAAACTATTATGCTACGTTCTTATGAAGATACATATAGATATAGACTGTTTTTTTGTAAGTGCTATACGCATTATAGAACCAGAACTTGAACATAAACCAGTAGCCATTGGCGGTAGAAGTGATACGAAAATATTTACAAAAGAAGCCAAAAACCAAACAGTAAACTTTCAAAATAGTGGAAGTTTTGTTCCTACCTTTTATAAGACATATGAGCCTAAAGATGATGATATTGAGAGTTTTAAAGATGAGAGTGGAAGAGTTCGTGGAATTTTAACTACATCTAGTTATGAGGCAAGAGAGTATGGTATCTATACGACAATGAGTATACGTGAGGCGCTTAGCCTTTGTCCAGAACTTATTGTAAAAGCACCAAATATGTCTTTATACCAAGAGTTGTCTTATCAGTTACGGGAATTTTTGGCTGTAAGAGTTCCTTTAATAGAACAGGCGAGTATAGATGAGTTTTATGGTGATTTAAAAGGGTGGGTTGAAGATGAAGATGTCCCTGAATTTATAGATGCCTTACGGCATGAGATAAAAAAAAGTATAAAACTGCCAGTCTCTATAGGTGCTGCGCATACCAGATATATTGCAAAATTAGCGACAACTTATGCAAAACCTTTTGGTTGTAAAACAATTTATAAACACGATTTTGATAAGTTTGTAAATCCAATAGCCATTAAAGATTTTGCAGGTATTGGAAGAGGAATGTATGAAAAACTTTCCAAACATTACATATATACATTAGGTGAATTACGCAAAAATAGAGGTTTAGTAGAGTCTTTCGGTCCTTATGCAAAAGAGTTATATAAACGTGTAAATGGAGAGAGTGATGATGCAATAAAGGCAACGAGAAAACGTAAGTCTATAGGTATATCACGTACATTTGATCCTTTGTATGATAGAGGAGAGCTAAAACGGCGTATTCATGTATTAGCACGTCACCTTAGTTTTGCAATTGGTAAATTACAAGTAATTCCTACTATGTATCATTTAAGTATCTCTTATGAGATGAATAAAAAGAGCCATAAAAACATTTCGATTAATGAGTTATATACAGAGCATAAGTTCGATAAATTATGTTTGGAAATGTTTTTTGCAGCAGATGTTCATACAAGATTGCATGTCATACGATTGAGTATTAGTTGTTCAAGTTTTACACGAGACTCACGCAAAGAGTTATCTCTGCTTGGCTTTGAAGATGAAAGAAAATTCCATGTTTTGACAAACTCTTTACAAATTTTACGAGAAAAATATGGTATTGACTCCATAAAGTTCGCAAGTGAGATGTAAATAATAGAGAAAATAGAAAAGCTTAATAAAACTTTTAAATTTTTTTGGGTACAATCCACATCCGCTTTACTGTTTTAACCATAGAAGAAGAGTATTTCTATCTTTATAATGATTATACGGATAAAAGTATTGGCGAGATAAAGTTGCCACTAGCGAGTAGCGAGCAGTATCCGCCTGAAAACAGTAAAGACAACGAAACAAGGACTTACGATGAAAGTAAGAGCTTCAGTTAAGAAGATGTGTGATGATTGTAAAATCATCAAAAGAAAAGGCAT
>JAFGVE010000044.1 GCA_016938175.1 Campylobacterales bacterium | reverse complement strand
TAATATTAAAGTTCTTAAGGGACTAGAAGCTGTTAGAAAACGCCCTGGAATGTACATAGGTGACACAGGTCACAGAGGGCTACATCATCTCGTTTATGAAGTTATTGATAACTCTATTGATGAAGCTATGGCTGGACACTGTGATACTATCACCGTAACACTTACTAAAAATGGAACATGTATTGTTTCAGATAATGGACGTGGGATTCCAACAGATATGCACCCAACAGAAGGTATTTCTGCTGCAACTGTCGTTTTGACAGTACTTCATGCTGGTGGTAAATTTGATAAAGATACATATAAAGTTTCCGGTGGTCTTCACGGTGTTGGTGTATCGGTTGTAAATGCTCTTTCTTCATCTCTCCATATGACAATTCATAGGAATGGTGAAATCCATGAACAAGATTTTAAAGCGGGTATTCCACAAAAAGCTTTAGAAATTACAGGAAATACACGTAAAACTGGAACTACAATTGAGTTTGCTGCTGATCCATCAATTTTTACTGAAACTATAACTTTTGAATATGAATATCTTGCAAAAAGATTTAAAGAACTTGCTTATTTAAATCCATTTATAACTATTAAATTCAATGATGAAAGAACCAATGTTAAAGAGGTTTATCACTTTGAAGGTGGTATAGAACAGTATATACAAGACTTAAATAAAAAAACAACAGTTGCACAGGCATACTCATTTTCAGGAAAAGTTGAAGATATTGAGTTTGATATAGCTTTAATGTACAACGAATCATATGAAGAGAAAGTTGCATCATTTGTAAATAACATTAGAACTCCAAACGGTGGAACACATGAAGCAGGTTTTCGTGCAGCATTAACACGTGCTATTTCACAATACAATTCACAAAATGGTGCTGCAAAAGAGAAAGATGTAAAAATTTCTGGAGATGATACTGGTGAAGGTCTTATTGCTATAGTTTCAGCTCGTGTTCCTGAACCACAATTTGAAGGACAAACAAAAGGAAAACTTGGAAATACCTACGTAAAACCACTTATACAAAAATCTACTTACGAGTTACTCAGTAAATATTTCGAAGAAAATCCAATTGAAGCAAAAGCGATAGTTGCCAAGTCATTAATGGCTGCTCGTGGTCGTGAAGCTGCAAAAAAAGCTAGAGAATTAACACGTCGTAAAGATGTTATGAGTGTCGGAACACTTCCAGGTAAATTAGCTGATTGTCAAAGTAAAGATGCAAGTGTATGTGAACTTTATCTTGTGGAAGGGGATTCTGCAGGTGGTTCAGCAAAAATGGGACGTGATAGAGTTTTTCAAGCGATTTTACCGCTCAAAGGTAAGATATTAAATGTTGAAAAAGCACGTCTAGATAAAGTTTTAAAGTCTGATGAAATTACAAACATTATTACAGCTATGGGTTGTGGAATTGGTGATGAGTACAATGAAGAGAAGCTACGTTATCATAAAATTATTATTATGACCGATGCGGATGTTGATGGTTCTCACATTCAAACACTACTACTTACTTTCTTTTTCAGACATTTCAGACACATAGTAGAGAGTGGTTATCTCTATCTAGCACAACCACCTCTTTATCGTTATAAGAAAGGAAAAAAAGAGATTTATTTTAAAGATGATAGAGAGATGAATGACTTTTTAATTGAAAATGGTGTTGAATCATTAGAAATAGAAGGTGTTGGACATAATGATTTGGTTTCTTTCTTTAAAATGGTAGATCATTATGTTGGAAGTTTAGATGCTTTAGAGCGTCGTTACTCTCTAGTTGATTTAATTCGTCATTTTATTGAAAATCCAGATTTAATTTCTTTAGGCGCTAAAGAACTTTATGCAAATATTGAGAAATTTTTAGGTTCTATCAACAACAATATTCTTACAAAAACTATTGATGAAGAGAGTAATGAAATTCATCTTTTTGTACAAACACAAGGTGGAATGGAAGAGCTTCTTATAAATGATGAACTATTTAGTGCACCGCATTTTACAGAAGCAAATTTTGTTTATAACAAAATACAAGAGTGGGAATTAAATTTTGACAAGGATATTATAGAGGTTCTTGAAGACGTTAAAGAGTATGCTAAGAAAGGTTCATATATTCAACGTTATAAAGGTCTTGGAGAGATGAATCCTGATCAATTATGGGAGACAACAATGACTCCGGATAATCGTGTACTTCTTCAAGTTACAATTGATGATGCAGAAGTTGCATCTGAGGCATTTACACTCTTTATGGGAGATGAAGTAGAACCTCGCCGTAACTATATAGAAACACATGCAAAAGATGTAAAACATTTAGACGTTTAAACAATGTTACTACCGCAGACGAAAGAGAGGGAGTACCGTTTTAAGTTAGCACTTAGAATGGGACTTCCAATTTTTGGTCTCATTCTAGCTCTAGTTTCACATACACTTGTCGAAAACTATGACACTCTCAAACCTTCATTTTATATTGAGTCAATACTACTATTACTAGTCGGTATTTATTTTATTTTTTATCTTATTTATAGTGGTTTTGATGTAAAAATTACAGATGATGTAAGTAAAACATTTTCACGTGAATATCTATTAAAGTATCTTAAAAAAGAGTTGAAGTCCCATAAAGAGTACACACTCATTCTTGTAACTGTTGACAATTTAAGTGACATAAATGCACTTTATGGAATTAAAAATGGGGATAAAATCCTACAAAAAGTTGTGAACTGGATTGTAGAGTATTTAAAGAGCCAAAATATAGAAAACTTTCCTATGGGGCATTTAAAGGGAGGGGATTTTATTATTGGTCTTAAAGGCTTAAAAAGTGAATATAGCACTGTTTTAGAGCTTTTATGTTTGAAATCAGGGGAACTGAAAATTGATGATATTGAAGTAAAAATTTCTGGAGCACTTATTGATACTCTTTATTCAAATGAACTCAATTATATGATTGAGAAGATGTTTGAAATACAAGAAAAAAATAGAGAGTTTAAAAATAGAGAGAATGAAGAAAATATAGATCCAAGTGAGTTGGAATTTTTAGTTATAAATGCTATTAAACAAAGAGAAGTTTCCATTATGACTCAAAGTGTTTTTTCACAAGAAAAAGAGATATTTAAAGAGTGTTTTGTAAAGCTAAAAGCAACTAATGGAAAGAGACTTTTTCCAAAAACATACATCAAAGTAATAAACAAACTGGGTCTTGGTGTTGAATATGACACAATGATTATAGAAGAAGTCTTAAGACACTCCTTCAAGGATAAAGAGACAGCATGTGCAGTACATATATTTCCAACATCACTTAGAAATGAAAAGTTTTTATCACGAGTAAAGGATCTTTTAAAAGATACAAATAAAAAGCTTATATTTATTCTTAATGAGCAAGAGTACTACTCATATACAACACGTTATAACTCGATAATTCACTCTTTAAAGCAGTATGGTGCAGAGTTTGCAATTGATAGAGTTGGAACCATTCATACAAGTTTTCTTTACCTAAGAGAGTTAGATATAGACTATATACGTTTTGATGGATATTATTCAGATGAAAATAGACTCCTTGAGCATAAAAACATAGTTGAAGGTTTTGAGCTTATGGCAAAAGAGAAGGGTGTTAAATCGTGGATGAAAAATATAGAGTCTTTAGAATTATTAGCTCTTAGTAAAGAGATAGGCATAGAGTGTATACAGGGAAAATATTTAAGCGACTTGGAAAAAAATTATGAGAGTTGAAGCATATTTATTTTTAGCCAGTTTAATGCCTCATCTTTTGTAGAAAAAAGATTTCTCATCTGTGCTTCATATGTTTTGTCTAAAATTATTTTGAACTCTTTAGAGGGCTGTAAACCTAAGGCGATTAAATCTTTTCCCTCAACAAGTGCAGGCATAGCAGAGTAGAGTATACCTAGCTCTTCTGCTCGGTTTACAAGCATTTTGATAGTTTTAGTTTTTTCTTCTGGACAAGAGAGTAAGGCAAATAGTAAAAATTGTCTAATTTCTATTTTTTTTGCAAGACTATAGAGTCCATGATCATCAAGTAAGTCAATGCTTGTCGTTTGAAAACAGGAAATTAAAATATCAACACTTTTTATAATTTTAGTCTCTTGTGTAAGTTTTGCAAGAAAAGATGTTCTTTCATTTTTTGGCAAGTCTTTACATATAAGTGCTAATGAGAGAAGTAATTTTTCTTTTTCATCTGCAGTTTCTTTTTGTAAAGTATCTAATGATTGAAGTACCTTAGATAGTTTGTTATTGGTAAGGGAGTTGAGTTCATTAAAAAATGAAAATGCTCCTAGTTGTTGTAGTGTAACAATCGCTAAAGAGGGTTTTAATGATTTTAAAAATATTTTTTTTAACTCTTCAAAGATTCTTTCAGAGGGAAGTTCTTCTAGTTTTTTAGCGGCTATCATCTCTTTACATTTTTTAAAAAGTTTTTCATCATATCTAAGAGAAAAACGAGTGCTAAAACCCACACCTCGAAGTACACGTAGAGGGTCTTCTTCAAACTTGTGTATGTCAACAGCTCTGAGTATTTTATTGTCCAAGTCTTTTTGCCCTTCAAAGGGATCAAGAAGTATTTTATTTATAACATCGTATCCCATAGCGTTTATAGTAAAATCGCGTCTACTTGCTGCTGTTTTAAAATCTAGATTTTTGTTGGTGTGTACTTTAAAGCCCCTATGTCCATTTTCTATTTTAGAATCTTTTCTAGGAAGAGAAAAGTCTATATCGTAAGTTTCATAGTTAAGCTTGCATACACCAAAACTCTTACCAACAGTGTTTAATGAGCCAAAATTTTTTAAAATGGTTTCTAAATCATCTAATGAATCGAGACCATAAAGTTCGATATCTATATCTTTTGAGTCAATTTGTAGTAATTTATCCCGAATATATCCACCAACAATTATAGGTTTTATATTAAATTCATTTAATTTATCAAATATATTATTTAAATTATTTGGATAATCAATCATATTTAGCCTATAAATATTTTAAAAAAGTAAAAGTTTAAATTATAATTCTTACTTTTTAATTTGGATTCTAAAATATAAAACACTCCATTATATAAATGCTTGCTTCACACTTTATACTATTGCTTACAAGTATAACACTTATTTTACAAGATACTTATAATTATTTGGGTATAATCGCGAAAATTTTTCCCCTTATTCAAGGGAAATTGCAAATAATTCAAGGACACTCCTCATGCAAAAAATAAGAAACATTGCCGTTATCGCACACGTTGACCACGGTAAGACTACACTTGTTGACGGACTCTTAGAGCAGTCTGGTACATTTGGTTCTCACGAACAACACGATGAAAGAGCTATGGATAGTAACGCTTTAGAAAAAGAGCGTGGTATTACAATTCTTTCAAAAAATACGGCAATTCGTTATAAAGATCACAAGATTAACATTATCGACACTCCGGGTCACGCTGACTTTGGTGGAGAGGTTGAGCGTGTTTTAAAAATGGTTGATGGTGTTTTAGTTCTTGTTGATGCATACGAGGGTGTTATGCCACAGACAAAATTCGTTGTTAAAAAGATGCTTGCACTTGGAAAAAAACCAATTGTTGTAATTAACAAAATTGACAAACCTTCTGCAGAACCAGAACGTGTTGTTGATGAGATGTTTGACCTTTTTACAGATATGGATGCAAATGACGATCAACTTGATTTCCCAATTATCTATGCTGCAGCTCGTGATGGTATTGCAAAGCTTGATATGGATGATGAAGATGGAAACTTCGAGTGTATCTTTGAGACGATTTTAGAAAAAATTCCTGAGCCAGAGGGAAGTCCTGAAAATCCTTTCCAATCTCAAGTTTTTACACTTGACTATGACAACTATGTTGGAAAAATCGGTATTAGCCGTATCTTCAACGGTACTGTAAGAAAAGGTGACAATGTTGCACTTGCAAAAGCTGATGGTGAGATTGTAAAAGGGCGTATTACAAAACTTATTGGATTCCACGGTCTTAACCGTATGGAGATTGAGCAGGCTGAAGCTGGTGATATCGTAGCATTTGCTGGTATGGAGACTGTTGATGTTGGAGATACTGTATGTGACCCAGTAAATCCTGTTGCACTTGATCCAATGCACATTGAAGAGCCTACACTTACTGTTGTATTTGCTGTTAATGATTCTCCACTTGCTGGTCAAGAAGGAAAACATGTTACTTCAAACAAATTAAGAGATAGACTTGAAGCTGAAATGCGTACAAACGTGGCGATGAAACTTGAAGTTATCGGTGAGGGTAAATTTAAAGTTTCTGGTCGTGGTGAGCTTCAAATTACGGTTCTTGCTGAAAATATGCGTCGTGAAGATTTTGAGTTTTCTATCTCTCGTCCAGAGGTTATCGTTAAAGAGATCGAAGGTGTAAAATGTGAACCATTCGAGCACCTTGTAATCGATGTTCCTGAAGAATTAAGTGGTACTGTAATTGAGCGCCTTGGTAAACGTAAGGCAGAGATGAAATCTATGCTTCCAATGGGTCAAGGTTTCCAACGTATTGAGTTTGAGATTCCTGCACGTGCACTTATCGGATTCCGTGGGCAGTTCTTAACAGATACAAAAGGTGAGGGTGTAATGAACCACTCATTCCTAGAGTTTAGACCATACTCAGGAAGTGTTGAGTCAAGAAGTTATGGTGCACTTATCTCTATGATTGATGGTGAAACATTAGCGTTCTCTCTTTTTGGTATTCAAGATCGTGGTGTACTTTTCATTGGAGTACAGACAAAAGTATACGAAGGTATGATTATCGGTGAGCACTCACGTTCAAATGACCTAGTTGTCAACCCAATTAAAGGGAAAGCACAGTCAAACGTACGTTCAAGTGGAGCAGATGAGGCTATTAAACTTATTCCACCACGTGACATGTCTTTAGAGCGTGCACTAGAGTGGATAGAGGATGATGAGCTTCTTGAAATTACACCACAAAACATTCGTATTCGTAAAAAATTCCTCACTGAAAGTGAGCGTAAACGTCACGCACGTAAATAATTTTTTTCTCCTAAAGCAGGCTTCATTAGCCTGCTGTTTTTTCCTCTTTTTTTCTTTCAAGCTAACTTTCATTTTACATAGATATAATGCTAAATTAAACAAAATCCAATGAGGATATTATTCGATGAAAAGAAAGCAGATATATAATCCGGACTCAAATGAAAGCGTCAATAACAGACAAATTTTTGGCGGTAATCCAACAGGTATATTTGAGTTAAACAATATTAAATATCAGTGGGCATATAACCTTTGGGAGATGATGTTAAATAATACATGGTTTCCAAAAGAAGTGGATATGACACGTGATGTGAATGACTATAAACAGCTCACACAGGCTGAAAAAACAGCTTATGATAAAGCACTTTCACAACTTATTTTCATGGATTCTTTACAGACAAACAACATTATTGACAATGTCAATCCTTATGTTACGTCACCAGAAATAAACCTTATTTTGGTACGTCAATCATTTGAAGAGGCATTACATTCACAATCATACGCGGTTATGGTTGATAGTATTTCGACAAATTCGGCAGAGATTTATGACTTATGGCGTCGAGATATGATGCTTAAGAGCAAAAATGATGCTATTGCAAAGGTTTATCAAGAGCTTGCAAAAAATCCAAGTGAAACAAACTTTGTAAAGGCATGTTTTGCAAATCAAATACTAGAAGGTATATACTTTTATAGTGGTTTTACCTACATTTACACACTTGCACGTTCTGGAAGAATGCTTGGTAGTGCACAGATGATACGTTTTATTCAACGTGATGAAGTAACACACCTCGTTCTCTTTCAAAACCTTATTAATACACTTAAAAAAGAGCGTCCTGATCTCTTTACGCAACAACTTAAAGAAGAAGTTATCGAGATGTTTAAAGAAGCGGTACAACTTGAGGTAGAGTGGGGACGTTATATTACTCAAGGACAGATTTTAGGTTTAACGAATGATATTTTGGAGCAGTATATTAAGTTTTTAGCTGATGAGAGACTTCGTGCTGTTGGTTTTGAGAAACTTTATAATGTGAACAATCCTATTAAATGGGTTGATGACTTTGCTAAGTTTAATGACCAAAAGACGAACTTCTTTGAGGGAACTGTAACAAACTACTCTAAAGGAAGTCTCTCTTTTGATGATTTCTAATTTTTAGTTTATTTCATCTTTGAGTGCTTTATAGAGCACTTGGTGGGTATAGCGGCTAAAAATATACTCTTTTGCATTAAAGAGTGTTTCAAACATAATTTTCCAAAGTGTTGGAAAATCTTCATCTGTTCGTACACTACAGAGTTTTTTCTGTACACTATGTTCAAGTTCAGAGAGCTTTTTTGCGTGCTGAACGTACTCTTTGATAATTTCATACTCTATATGTAACTCTTCAAACTTCTCAATTAAACGGATGATAGAAGCTTCTTTATCTGTAAAGTCATTACTATTTATTGGAACAAGGATACCATCTTCTAAGAGTTTTTCTAAAAGTTCACTATCAAAACCGTAATGCTCTATAAACTCCTCTTTTGTGTAATGCTTTGCATCACTTGGAATTGCACTGAGTGTCTGCATGAGGGGAGTTAACATACTAAATGAGCTTGAGAGTGACTGGTTTTTGTTTTCTAAAATTGTTTTTAACTGCTCATTTGAGCTTCCCATCTCTTGTTGCATATACTTGATATATTTGAGTAACTCTACATGTTCGTTGTTATATCGGTGAACGTTTGATTTAATCTTTTTTGCTTCGGGCAATAACCCTTCTCTAATGTAGTATAAGATAGTTGACTTTGGTACATTTGTGAGAGCGACCAATTCTGAGATTTTATATTCCACTTATAAACCTTATTAATATTGCTGTAAGAATTGTATCCTATAATTCTAAACGTTAAGTAGTACTTAACGTTTTTGAAATAGTAATTAAAGGAGTGCAAATGCCTCGTCAAATACCTTGGTGGGTAGGTGGTATATCTATGAGCCTACTGTTTTACTTCACATTTTCTGTATGGGGCGCTGATCGCCCTATTGGAGCATCAACAGGAATGTCTTATATATCTAATATGATTTTTGGAATAACACCTCAAGAGAGTGAGTATGCTGCCATGATAGAAGAGTCTGGTGCATGGGAAGCAGTAATGCTTATAGGTGTTTTCTTTGGGGGACTTTTTATGTCTTTGTTTGTTACTAAAACATTTCATATAAGTTACATACCAACACTCTGGAAAGAGCGTAAAAATAGTTCAATTCGATCTCGTATGATATGGAGTTTTATAGCTGGATTTCTTCTAGTATTTGGTGCACGTTTGGCAGGAGGATGTAATGCTGGACATATTCTCTCTGGTGGAAGTCAAATAGCTGTGAGTGGCATGATATTTGCCGTTGTTGCACTTGGAACTGGAATGATTACGGGTAGATTTTTCTATAAAAAAAGGAGAAAAGCAGATGATTGATTCTATTGTTCATATGTTTAGTGTTGTTGAGAATCAGCAGCATGGCTCAGTTTTTTTGGTACTTGCTATAGGGTTTGTTTTTGGAGCTATTATTTTATACTCACGTTTAGATAAATTTGAAAAAATGGCTGGTTTTATGATATTTGAGGATACGCTTGTACCTAGAATGGCAATGATGACTGTTGCTTTATCGGGTATTGGTTTTTATTTTTTAACAGAGTATGGCTATGCGACATATGATGTAAAGCCTACACTTTTAGGTGGTTTGATTCTTGGAGGAATCCTATTTGGTATAGGATTAGTAATTCTGGGGAAATGCCCTTCAGCATTTTTTGTCTCTGTCTCTGAGGGGCGTGTGGATGCTTTAGTCGGTGTAATCGGAGGTATGTTTGGCGGACTAGCGTTTAGTCTAGGCTACCCTTGGATAAAAAATATACTAGGAGCTGATCTTGGCAAAATTAGACTAACAGACTTTTTTCAAGGTTATGAACTAACAGTTATACTTGTTATGAGTACAATACTTTTGACTGTGGCATTTTTAATTCCAACTATAGATTATAAAGACCCTGCTGATGATTAGGTGAAGTTTAACGGCAAGTTGCAGTTAACGTTTTTTGATTATAATGCAATAGGAAATTTAAAAAGTTTGGAGAATCTATGAAAAATTTGAGAAATGTTTTTTTGCTATTTATAATTTTAGTAGAAACTCTTGAAGCAAAAGAGTATAAAGCTGTCTTTGATTGCAGTTCTGGAGATTCGGCATATATAAAAAGTCGTATGTGGCTCCTAGATAAAACAATTAGCATGATTGAATCAAAGGGTGATAAGGCTACGTTTGCTATTACGCTTCATGGTAAGTGTGTTGCTATGACTTCTGAGCACTATGAGATGATAGTACCTGATGAAGATATACAAAATATTAAAGTAGCGCAAGAGTATTTACAAAGTCTTATAAGCGAGCGAGGTGTAAAAGTTACTGTTTGTGCAATGAGCTTAAATAATAATGCGATTTTACAAGAGGATGTTATTGAAAAAATATCTATATCGCCTAATAGCTTTTTAGATACCATATCTTATCAGAATGACGGATATGCACTGATGACATTTAAATAAGAGATATTTGAAGGAAAATAATGAAAAAAATAGTTTTATTGGTTATGTTAACGTTGAGCCTTTTTGGAGCAAACGTAGATGAGTTTGCTAAAGAGGTAGGTTTTGAGAGAGACTATAAAACAGCACTTGCTAAAGCTAAAGATGAGAAGAAACTTTTAATGATGGTTTTAGGCGCAGATTATTGCCCTTGGTGTAGAAAATTTGAGAGAAATACACTCTCTTCTAAGCTGGTTATGCCAAGAATTAAAGAAGAGTTTATTGTTCTAGTAGTAGATAAAAAGTTCGATATAGAGACTTTTCCAGGAGATTTTCAGACACAGTTTACACCAAGAGTGTTTTTTATAGATCCAAAGACACAAAAGAGTGTATATGACAAAACTGGATATATTAAAAAGAAAGAGTTTGTAAAAGATTTAGATAAAGCACAAACACTTTTTAAAGGTGAATAGATGAAACTCTTACTAACACTTATAACTGCACTAACTTTAAATGCTGCTGGTTTTTGGACTCTTACTGGAGTTGAAAAAGCAAATATATATGTTCAAAATCAGCTCTCTATAGTTAAACCAAAGACTATAGAAAAAATTAAAGAAAAAATGGCAAAGATGCTTGAAAATAACGCTATTGCAACAAACCAGCAAGATAGCCCTACACTCATGTGTTCTTTAGAAGAACTTGTTGGAGATGAGACTTACTATATACATATTAAACTTGCCCTTGGTGAAGAAGTACTGACATTTAGAGAGCAAAAAGCTGCTACGTTTGCACTTACGTTTGAGGCAACTGATTTTATAGAAACAGATGCTGAGAGTATGGAAGCAGATATTTTAGAGAGTGTTGATTTTTTACTATCACAATTTAGCGATTTACATCAAGACGATAACGAGTAAAAGAGTTTTAGCTTCATAAAGATATAATGCCATATTATATCTTCATGGAGTCACACCATTACAACTTTATGCTCCCTCTCATTTGAGACTACAAATAATTACGAAGATAATCTCCAAACACTTTTAAAACTTATACAAGAATCTCCTGATGAGAGTTTTTTAGTTGCTCCAGAAGTCTGTTTAACTGGCTTTGATTATGAAAATATACATGAATCGGCACAGTTTTCTAAAAACGCTACAGAGAAACTGCTCATCGCTACAAAGAGTAAAACAGTTGTTATGACTATGCTAGAAGAGCGTGAAGATGGCATAGTTAACATGGCAAAGATTTTTCATAAAGGTGCACTTGTATATGCACGGCCAAAAGCAAAACTCTTTCACCTCGGAGAGGAGCATAAACATATGCAAGAAGGAGATGAGAGCGATATTTTTGTTCTTGAACTTGATGGGGTTAAGGTTGCTTTGCTCGTCTGTTTTGAACTCCGTTTTAAAGAGTTATGGAAAAAGGTTGAAGGTGCAGATGTTATAGCGGTGCCAGCATGGTGGGGAGCACTTCGAAGGGAACACTTTAGAACTCTTACAGAAGCACTCGCAATTATGAATCAATGTTATGTCGTTGCAAGTGATAGTGCTAATGAGGAGTGTAGTGGACTCAGTGGTATAGTCACACCCCAGGGAAAAGTCCAAAGAAATGGGAATACGCCTTGCTTAGAGGAAGTATATGAAAAAAGGGAGATAACGCTTATGAGACGTTATCTTGATGTAGGAATTAAGTAGTTTGGATAGAATCACCGCAACAAAAACAGCACGTATGGCAGATGAGATTGAGAAGCTTTTTGAGCTCTCCAAAGAGGTAAAAAACGCAATAGCAAAAACAAACAGAGAAGCCTTTGTCCCACAGGGTTTTCGTCATAATGCTTACAAGTTAGATGCACTTCCTATAGGGGCTTCACAGTTTATTAGTTCTCCATTAACAGTTGCAAAAATGAGTGAATATCTTGAACCGCAAGGGGCTGATAGAGTCTTGGAAGTTGGCTGTGGAAGCGGCTATCAAGCAGCTGTGCTTTCACATCTTTTCAGAGGTGTATTTACTATGGAGCGTATTGAATCGCTTATGATAGAAGCAAAAGCACGTTTCCGTACACTTGGAATTAGCAATATTCATACACGTACAGATGATGGACAAAATGGTTGGGTACAGTATGCTCCATACGACAGAATTCTCTTTTCGGCAACTGCAAAAGAGGTACCAACGAGACTTTTTGACCAACTTGCAGATGGTGGCGTTTTAATAGCACCTGTACAAAAGGGTGACAAGCAGATTATTATGCGTTACAAAAAAGCAGGTGCAACAATAGAAGAGTATGAGCTAGAAGAGTGTGACTTTGTTCCTGTTCTTGATGGTGTCCAAAAGTAAGAAAAAAGCTTTAGAAGAGTAAAATGATATCACTATATTTTAGGAGTGAATAATGGAGAATTTGTACGGTATAGAGTACTCAAAACCTGAGGTTGTTTTACTGCAAGATACAGGCATAGGTGTTGCCGAGAGTGCAGCACGTACTTGTTATGACTCTTTTACTAACTCAGAAAACAGTGTTATTAAAGAAATAGAGCATATTATGCCGACTCCACAGATGTGCGATACTCTCAATGCTATAGAAGATTCAGCTCTTTTAGACGACTTGGCGTGGACCTATTTTCATCACTCTATTTTAGAACATGCAAATCTCTCTTATTTGATTCGTGGAACTTCCCGCGGTGTACTCCAAGAGCATGCACGTCATCGTTTACAAGCTATCTCAGTGCGTTCAACACGTTATACAATGAGTGGGATTATTAACGCTTTTGTTGCCTCTTTACATGGTGGAGGAAAAGAGTTTTTTATAGAAAAAGTACTCTCTTTTGACATGTTTGTTACAACTAACAAAGAGTATAATAGACTTGAGATTGGGGCTATGTACGATAAGTTGGCATACCAAAAATCACAAGTAGAAGATTTTTATGCCATCTCTGTTGCAAAGAGTTCTTTGGCTCTGTTAAAGCAGTTTTCTAATGACTCGCAAGGGCTTTACGATGCTTTACAAGAAGGTAAGAAAAAGCGCAATGTAGGAGATGCTTTTAAGCATATTATAACTGACAATGTAAAAGTAGATATGGTAGTGACGTTTAACCTAAGAAGTCTTAAAAACTATTTTGCACTTCGTGACAGTGGAGCTGCATATTTTCAGATTCGTTGGCTTGCACAAGAGATGATGCGTGTAACACCAAAAAAATATTTGGATTTAATTATTAAAAACAAACAGGAAAAGTAATGGAAAAAATTGTACTTTTAGTTGTAATTGCTTTGAGTGGATGTGCGAACTTTAAAGTGAACTCTACTATGTGTGACCAGATAGCGAGTGAGCCAGGTGTAACTGTCCCGCAAGAGTGTAGAAACTATAGCGAAAAAGAGGCAGATAAGGCCTTTAACAAAGTTGTTGAGCAGAAAAAAGTTTCTGATAAAGATATAGAGTTTGTACCTGAAGAGGAGAAGTGATGGCTAGAAGTACAGTATGCGAATTATGTGGAAGTAGTGAGGGTGTTACTCTTGTTGAGTTACCTGTTAGTGATGGGAGTGAAGAGCAGTCTGTACACTTGTGTGAAAACTGTAGTACACAAATAAGTAGTGATAGCCTCGATGCAAACCACTTTAACTGTTTAAATGATGCAATGTGGAGTGAAGTAGGTGCGGTGAAAATACTCTCTTACATTCTCTGGAATAAACTTGAGCGTCAAGATATGCTTGAGATGATGTATCTTGAAGAGGATGAGTTAAAACTCGCAGAGCAGGCTATAAATGCAGAAGCTAACAAGTTAGTATATAAAGATGCTAACGGAGTAGAACTGCAAGCAGGTGATAGTGTTGTTATACTTAAAGACTTAGAGGTAAAAGGTGCAGGCTTTACTGCTAAACGTGGTACGACTGTGACGCGTATAGGACTTGCTCCAGGAGATGAGACACACATCGAAGGTAGAGTAAACGGAACAAAGATTTTTATAAAAACTGAATTCATTAAAAAAGCATAATGCAAGCAACGGATAGATTTTATAAAATAGAAAAAGATTTTCGTAATCCTTATGCTAGGGATAGAGATAGAATTATTCACTCTGGTTCTTTTCGAAAACTCGAGTATAAAACACAGGTTTTTCTCAATCATGAGGGTGATTTTTTTCGTACACGTCTCACTCACTCTATAGAAGTTTCACAAATTGCTCGCTCAATTACTGCAAATTTAGGGCTTAATGAGTCTCTTGCCGAGGCTATTGCTCTGGCTCACGATTTAGGACATACACCTTTTGGCCACGTTGGTGGTGATACTTTGGATGAGTGTTTAAAGTCGGATGGTTTTAGTAATGGTTTTGAACACAATTTTCAAAGCTTTAGAGTTGTAACGCAGTTAGAGAAACGTTATAAAAACTTTAATGGGCTAAACCTTACTTTTGCAACATTAGAAGGCATTTTAAAGCACTCCTACCCTTATAAAAAATCTTTTTTGCCATCAAGTATTCATGAGCAGTTTAATTTGGAAAAACATCCATCTTATGAAGCGATGATAGTTGATAGAGCCGATGAGATAGCCTACATGAGTCATGATATAGATGATGGTGTAAACTCAGGAATTATCACGTTTGAAGATTTAAAAGAGAGTGAATTAGCATCAGAGATACTTCAAAAAGTGGCTTCTGAAGGTATTGGTACTGAAAATGATGAGATGTTTCGATATAGATTTAGTTCGCATTTAATTAATCATCTTGTTTATTCCCTACTTGATTACACCGAGCCAAAGCTTCACGATGCAACTATAGAGATGCCAGTTGGTTTTGATAAGGCTCTTGAGACTAAAATCAAAAAACTGAAAAAAATTCTTTTTGTAAAAATGTATCAACATAAAAATATTGTTAGAAAAATGTACGCAGGAAAACAGGCTATAAAAGGACTCTATAAAGGGCTTATGGAAGAAGAGAAGATGCTTCCGGAGTTCTATTTTAAACAGTTAAACACTCGTGCAAAACATAGAGTAGTGGCAGACTATATAGCAAGTATGAGTGATAGATATGCTCTTAATTTTTATAATGAGATGTATGGAAAAATTTAGGGTGTAGTTGTGTGTAACAGGGAGACTGTTACACGAAAACTACTATTTTAACGGTGCATTTTTTACGGTGTTGTCTTTTGCAAGGGCCATTAGTCCACCCTTGAGCACTTGGACATTTTTAAAACCGATTTGCTTGAGTCCGAGCACTGCCATTAAACCTCTTGTTCCTGAATGACATGCAACTACAATGGGTCTGTCTGTAGGAAGTTTGTCTAAGTTTTCTGGTTTAAATAAATCCTTCATCTCTACATGCATTGCATCTTTGTATGATACAGAAATTACAGAGTTTTCGCCTGCAGTTCTTACATCAAGTACAAGAACTTCTTTCTCTTCGCGCATAAGTTTTAGTAGTTCTGTCGCTTCCATAAACAATGTAGATTTTGCACACGCTTTTTGATCCATACCTGCATAAAACTTTTCAAATTTTTCTGCCTGTGTTTTGTCATAAGCATGAGCTGTAAAAGAGAGAGTTGTAAGTAGTAAAAGTGATAATGCTATTTGTTTCATTTTAAATCCTTATTTTAATTATAAAATAATACTATAATAAAAATAAATAGAGTTTTAATTTTGAAAAATAGCTAAGAAGTTTGTAGAGTGTTGAGGTAGTCATGCAGTTTTATTTGTGTCTTTTTATATCTTTGAAGCTCCTCTTCTCCTACGAGGTTTGATAACTCACGCTCTACTTGAAGTATGTAACTGTTAGCATCCTCCATAAGTTTTTTGCCCTTTTGGGTAAATACAATCACTTTTTTTTTGAGGTTATACTGGAGAAGTTTTACATAGCCTAGCTCTTCAAGTTTTTTTATATTTTTATGCATAGCCTGACGTGTATAACCAACCTCTTTGGCTAGTTGTGCACTTGTGATGCCGTCTGAATCGTCAATGTATGGAAACAGAATAATAAGTGCATCGCTGAGACCATCATATCCAGCTTCTGTAAGATTGTTAAGGATGAGTTTGTTGAAAACTTTAGAAGTTTCAAGAGATAAAAAGCATAGTGACATTGTAAACCTAGTTGACATAAATTTGTAATTCTACTACAATTATATCCTTTAATATATAAGGAGAATAGATGAAATATTTACTACAAGTTGACTTTCCACATCAAGGACCATTTGGAGAAGAGTTTACAGGTGCATTTACAGACTTAGCTAAAGACATAGCAGAAGAGTCGGGACTTATTTGGAAAGTCTGGACAGAAAATGAAGCTACGAAAGAGGCTGGAGGAATTTACCTATTTGATAACCTTCAAGACGCTCAACGATACCTTGATAAACATACAAAAAGATTAGAATCATTTGGATATGGAAATATAAGAGCTAAAATATTTAATGTAAATGAGCCCTTAAGTCTTATAGATGGCGCTAAACTGTAAAATTAAAAGTATTAAGAGCTTTTGGTTTTGAGTTGTTGGGCTGACTTTTTAGCCCAACCTACATAGCTTTGTACTTTTTTTATACTGTAATGTTTAAGTCTAATCTCTCATAATATCAAGTAACTTCTTTTCCATTATTTACTCCTGATATATTTAACATTTTGCTAAACTATTACCCTATATAGAAACGATACAAAAATCTTTATTTTTTCTTTTAATAATCCTATGAGTTGACTGTTACAAAAATATATCAATGTGACATCTCTTTGAAGCTTTATAAAATAACTTGGTATGATAAATTAAGAGATTACACATAAAGGGTTTACAAAATGAATACTTTAGTTTATTTAGACCAAAACATAATCAGTGATCTTAGAGATAGAAAATTATTTGAGACAAAAAATAAGGAATTAATGTTACTTAAAAGTATTCTAATGAGACCTGATATTGAAGTTATTTATTCTCATGTCACATTAGATGAAATTGGACAAATTCATAACACTCAATATTTTCATGAACATTACAGGGTTTTAGAACAGCTTGAAGCAAAGTATATTGACCCAATAAATAAAAAGCTTATAGATGATATGCCATATAAAGTTGCTTTAAATTATGTTAAAAATAAAAGAGCTTCATACAATACTCCATATCCTTACTTGGAAAAAACAATAGAAGATATAAGTAGAAAAATTTCTGGACACCCAATTAATAAAACCCCTGAAGAGATTGGAAACGATACAATGAAATACATGAGTCTTGTAGTTGATTATACTATTCAGCAGATTAATCTTCTTGATGTGAATGATTATGAAGAACCAATGAAAAGTTTAATAATCAATATGCAAGAGAATATCCCAAGACTACTCAAAGAGTTTATGTCTAATTCTAATCCATTTATTGACTCCAACAATTTACCTTTGGGTACTAAGGTATATAGAGAACATGAGCTTACAAAAAAATTGATGAGTTCTGAACCATCTGTTTCAGAATTAGTAATAGAACTTCAAGAAAGATGGCAAAATGATAAGGATATTTTGAACTCAACGTTTGTAAACAACCTTGTTGAAAAGAAAATCCTTTATGCTTACACTCAATTGAATTGGTTTGGATATCATGCCGATGATTTTGATAAAGTGAAGAAAAATAAAGATAGATTTAATGCCTCTCAAAATGATTCAAGGCACGCTTCTTATGCTCATCGAGCGAACTATCTAATTTCTAATGATAGAGCGTTTTGTAAAAAAACTATTGTAAGTTATAAGTTTGCTGATGTTAAAACTCTTGTATGTACTTCTAAATCCTTTTTAAAAGAGTATGGTTTTAATCAATTTACTAAATTTAAGTGATTTTTTCCTGTAAGGGTATCTATTGGGTGTCTAATTATTAGGGGGAAGAAAACTTAAAAAGTTCGGATAGTTCGGAGTTTAGGAGTATATAAGCCCGAAGGCTTATATTACAGGCGTGATTCGTAACGTCTCATCATATAAAGACGTTTAAGCATTTTCTTACGAGATGCTATTTTGAACTTCTTACGCTTTTCAGTTTCCGTTTCGTGGAAACGGCGAGCACGAGCTTCTGTAACG
>JAFGVE010000043.1 GCA_016938175.1 Campylobacterales bacterium | reverse complement strand
TACCGCTGGAGATAAGATAGACTTAGCGATTGTTGATTATGTAAAAAGAAAATACAACTTGCTTATTGGTGAGCGAACAGGTGAAGAGATTAAGATAGAAATAGGTACAGCAGTTCCTCAAGAACAACCACTCTCCATGATGGTAAAAGGACGTGACCAAGTAAGTGGACTTCTCAGTAGGATAGAGCTTACCAGTGAAGATGTAAGAGATGCAATGAAAGAGCCGATAAAAGAGATTGCAGATGCACTGAAAGATGTACTCGAAGTTATGCCACCAGATTTGGCTGGAGATATTGTCGAAAATGGTGTTGTGCTTACTGGTGGTGGCGCATTGATTCGCGGTATAGATAAGTATTTAGCAGATATAGTAAAACTTCCAGTTTTTGTAGCAGATGATCCACTTTTAGCGGTTGCAAAAGGTACTGGTAAAGCATTGGAAGAGATTCAGCTTTTGCAACATTTGGCGAATGAATAAATTAAAATACCTTTTATTTATAGCTTTTTTTGTTTTCATATCTCTAAAATATGGGAATGATGCAAGAGGATTTTTTACAAAAAACACCAATTCTCTATTGGGGAATTATGTGGATTTAAAACAATTTGTAGAAGAAAAAATTGATGAACATTTTTTTCAAGTGAGTGAGATTGAGTATTTGAGAGAAGAAAATAAGCAATTAAAGCAGAGTGCAACTCTTGGGATTGCTTATGAGCAAAAGCTCAATGACCTTTTAAGAAGGGAGAGCATGAATGAATATGCTCCTTCACTTGAGCTTGTAAAATCTCTCTCTTATGCAAATCTTAACGATTATTATAAGGTCTGGGTCGATTATAAAGATTTTAATGCTAGCCGTATTTATGGACTTGTGCATAATGGCAATAGTGCTGGTATCGTCGTGCAAAAAGATGGCAATCCGCTAGCCCTTTTGATAGGGGATCCAAAATCTATCTTTTCTGTATATGTGGGAGAAAACAATATCCCAGGTGTTGTTTATGGGAAAAAAAAAGAGGTACATGTAAGATATATACCTCTTTGGATGCATCCAGAGATTGGGGATGAAGTCATTACAAGTGGGATGGATGATATGTTCTTTAAAGGTATCAAAGTGGGTGTTGTAACAGCTGTGATAGAAGAAGAACTTTCAAAAACAGCAATTATCCGTCCATATGTAGATGTAGAGATACCTGCTTATTATTATATTATTAAACAAAATTAGGATTGAGTCCAAAATCATTGTAATGATGTTGGATTGAATGCTAAAGAAGGAAACGGTAAATGCCAAAACGTGAAGATATAAAAACAATACTTTTAATAGGTTCAGGACCTATAATTATAGGACAGGCGTGTGAGTTTGACTACTCTGGTACCCAAGCTGCAAAAACTTTAAAAGAGTTAGGCTATAGAGTAGTACTAGTCAATTCAAATCCAGCAACTATCATGACAGACCCAGAGTTTGCAGATAGAACATATATAGAACCAATCAACGAAGAAATCATTTCTAGGATTATTAAAGCAGAAAAAGTTGATGCAGTACTTCCGACTATGGGAGGGCAAACCGCTTTAAATGTTGCTATGAAAATGCACGAAAAAGGGATGCTAGAGGGCATAAAGTTTTTAGGGGCAAATCCTGAGGCTATTAAAAAAGGTGAAGATAGACAAGCTTTTAAAGAAGCGATGATCAAAATAGGACTTGATTTACCTATAAGCAGATACGCATACAACATAGAAGAGGCAATGAGTGCTGCTGAAGAAATTGGTTTTCCTCTTATCATTAGAGCGTCTTATACGCTAGCTGGTGGTGGTAGTGGAGTGGCTTACAATATAGATGAGTTTAAAGAGTTAGCTGCAACAGGTTTAGAGATAAGTCCTATTACAGAGATACTTATAGAAGAGTCGCTATTAGGTTGGAAAGAGTATGAGATGGAGGTTATTCGTGATCGTGCGGATAACTGTATCATCGTCTGTTCTATTGAAAATTTTGATCCGATGGGAGTACATACAGGAGATTCTATAACAGTAGCACCAGCACTTACACTCACAGATAAAGAGTATCAAAAAATGAGAAATGCCTCATTCGCGATTCTTAGAGAAATTGGTGTGGATACGGGCGGAAGTAACGTTCAATTTTCAGTTGACCCACGCACTGGTCGTATGACCGTTATCGAGATGAATCCTCGTGTTTCTCGCTCATCCGCCCTTGCTTCAAAAGCTACAGGTTATCCTATTGCTAAAGTGGCAACACTTCTAGCCGTTGGTTTTACGCTCGATGAAATAACAAACGACATCACAGGAACTGCCGCTAGCTTTGAGCCAGTTATTGATTATATCGTGACAAAGATTCCTCGTTTTACTTTTGAAAAATTTCCTTTTGCAGACTCTACACTCACAACTTCTATGAAAAGTGTGGGCGAAGTTATGGCAATTGGTCGCACTTTTAAAGAATCTTTCCAAAAAGCACTCTGTTCGCTTGAAACAGGACTTAGTGGGTTTGAACGAATGAAAGCAAATGATGAGTTTTTGAAAAAAGAGATTCGTCGTCCAAATTGTGATAGAGCTCTATATTTAGCAGAAGCATTTAGAAGAGGGTACAGTGTTCATGATGTATTTGAATGGAGTAAAATTGACCCTTGGTTTTTGAATCAGATTTTTGAAATTGTAGTCTTTGAAGAAAAAATAGATATGGATATTCTTAATAATGCAACACTTCTTAGAGAAGCAAAAAGCATGGGATTCTCTGATAAAATGATAGCAAAACTCATCAATAAACAAGATAACTTAGAACTAACACAAAACGATATCTATTTTGCTAGAAATAAGCTACATGTAGAGTTAGAATATAATGAAGTAGATACGTGTGGTGCTGAATTTAAAGCACTAACACCATATTTGTATTCTACAACTAACGTGAGTGTTTTACCAAAAGAAAAAACCAAAAAAAGCAAAGAAAAAAAAGTTATGATTATTGGTGGTGGACCCAATAGAATAGGTCAAGGTATCGAATTTGATTATTGTTGTGTCCATGCTTCCTATGCCCTGCGTGATTTAGGTGTAAAAACGATTATGTACAACTGTAATCCAGAGACAGTTTCAACGGATTATGATACAAGTGATGTACTTTACTTTGAGCCTATTGATTTTGAACATGTAAGAAGTGTCGTTGAAGCTGAAAATCCAGATGGTATTATTGTGCATTTTGGTGGGCAAACACCTCTGAAGATTGCAAAGCGGTTAACTGTAATTGGTGGAAAGATTATTGGAACAACGGCTCGCGTGATAGACATGGCAGAAGATAGAGAAAAATTTTCAAAGTTTATCAAAGAGAACAATATAATGCAGCC
>JAFGVE010000042.1 GCA_016938175.1 Campylobacterales bacterium | reverse complement strand
CATCTTTGAATGTATAAAAACCTTTGCCATCAGAAGCTAAAACCGCACTGTCAATATGTCCATCATTTTTTTCAAAAAACAATTTCCCTATAGCATCATCACTGGCAAACACCGAAACCACAAATAATAAAATCAATATTATATTTTTCATAAATATAACTTCCTTTTTTGTTTTAAGTTTTTATCATTCACTTGCATATTATTTACACTGCCTTCACTTTAAAAAGCCTTTTATAGTTCACATAAAAGATGTTGTAGTTATATTTCTTAAAAATTGTGTTCATGAAATTTTATATTCCTTTGTTATAGTTATCATTATTTAGTAAGTGGTCATTAAGTGGTCATTAATTTGCAGAAACTTATATGAATGAGTGTGAAGTTCAAACTTATCTATGAGGTTTTGACAACTTTTAGGAGAGAGTGTCTCTTCGTAGAGAGTGATATAGTTATTCATTATAAAATATACGTCAATTTATAAACATCATAATGCATAACTTATCCTCCAATAATCACTTTTTTATTACAAAAAATTTTATCTTAATTCAAGAGTAGAATATATATTAATAAAAAAAAACTATTGTAATTTTCACAAAAGCGTAGCAATATGAAACTATATAAAGTCATTGTAGTTGCTATATGCATTCCTAATCTGGAGCTTGGGAACGAGGAGAAGAATTTTTAAACTGGCTAGGGTCAGAGAAAGCAAAGGCAAGGGGTGCAGCTTATCCTAAGCATTTGGCAAAAAAAACGCCCATTTTATAGGCAATGACTTTTCGCATTTGTAACACTCCAATGTTATAATAGTTAAAGATTTAACATCAGGAGAAGCCAATGGCTCTAAAAGTCGTCTTATCGCATAAAACACACTATAAATATGACAGGTATATTAACCTCTCTCCGCACATTATTAGACTTCGTCCGGCACCTCACAGTCGAACACCGATTGAAGCATATTCCCTCAATATTACGCCAAAAGAGCATTTTATAAATTGGCAGCAAGATCCTTTTGGAAACTATCTTGCACGTATTGTTTTTCCTGAGAAAGTAAAAGAGTTCAAGATTGATGTTGAAATCATTGCTGATATGATTACAATTAACCCTTTTGATTTTTTTGTTGAAGATAGTGCCAAGGAGTTTCCTTTTGAGTATAAAAAGGAGCTGCATAAGGAGCTTATTCCTTACCTTGAGATAGAAGAGAGTGGTAAAAAACTTAAAAAGTTTATAAAGACGCTTGACCTTACACCTCGTCCAATTAATGATTTTTTAGTTTACCTCAATAGAGAAATTTACAAGTATCTTAACTATACTATTCGCCTTGAGGCAGGTGTACAAACCTGTGAAGTGACTTTAGGAAACAAGCTTGGAAGTTGTAGGGATTACGCTTGGCTTTTTGTTCAGGTTTTACGTCACCTAGGACTTGCTGCACGCTTTGTTTCGGGTTATCTAGTACAGCTAAGTGCTGATGTGAAGTCACTTGATGGTCCAAGTGGTCCTGAAGAAGATTTTACAGACCTACATGCATGGACTGAGGTTTATGTTCCTGGAGCTGGTTGGATTGGTCTTGATGCAACAAGTGGACTTTTTGCAGGTGAAGGACATATACCACTCGCTTGTACACCACACTATGAAACTGCTCATGCGATTGAAGGTTTAAGTGATAAGTGTGAAGTTGAGTTTGAGTACTCAAATACAGTCACAAGGATTTTTGAGTCTCCTCGTGTTACGAAGCCATATAGAGAAGACCAATGGGAAGAGATTTATCAACTCGGTTTTGAAGTCGATAAAGAGCTTGAAGCAAATGATGTTCGCTTAACAATGGGTGGAGAGCCTACCTTTGTTTCAATTGATGATATGGAGTCTGCACAATGGAATACAGAAGCAGATGGAGAACATAAACGTGAGCTAGCCGAAAATCTTTCACATAAACTTTTAAAATCATTCGCACCAGGTGGAATGCTCCACTATGCACAAGGAAAATGGTATCCAGGTGAGCCTATTCCAAGATGGCAGACTTCTATTGTATGGCGTAAAGACGGTAAAAAAATCTGGAAAAATCCAGAGCTTTTTGCCAACATGAATGAAGAGCATAATTATACAAATGAAGATGCTAAAAAGTTCATAGATACACTTGCACTTATGCTGGGAATTAGTCCTGAAAATGTAGTAAAAGCTTATGAAGATCCATATCACTACATAATGAAGGAGGCTTCACTTCCTGTTGATGTTGACCCTTTAAAAGTAGACCTAAAAGATCCTCTAGAACGACAAAATATAGCAAAAGTACTCTCTCAAGGGCTTGATAAAGAGATAGGGTATGTATTGCCTTTAAACTTCGAAGAGGTCAAGTGGCTGAGCTCAGGCTGGACTTTTAAACGTGGTAATCTTTACCTCATTCCAGGAAACTCACCTCTTGGACTTCGTCTACCTATGGATTCACTGCTACAAAAGCCAAAAGTGCTACTTCCAATGCATTTTGAACCAGATCTGTTTGCAGATGTACCGGGTTTTGATAAGCTTAGAAAAGATGCACGTGCACGTTATAAGAAGATGATGGAGACACCTGAGCCTCAAGACAATATTTTTGTTCGTACTGCATTAAACGTTGAGATTCGTAACGGAAAACTCTATATCTTTTTACCGCCAATCAATCATACACAAGCGTTTTTAGATTTAATTGTAAGTATTGAAGAAGTAGCAAAAAAACTTGATATTAAAGTTGTACTTGAAGGGTACGAAGCACCGCATGACCTACGAATTGATAGAATAAAAGTCACACCAGACCCAGGTGTAATCGAGGTAAATATTCAGCCAGCAGAGTCTTGGAAAGATTTAACGGACAATCTCTTTACACTTTATGAAGATGCACGACAGTCACGTTTGGGAACAGAAAAGTTTATGCTTGATGGAAAACATACCGGAACAGGTGGAGGAAATCACGTAACTATAGGTGCTATGAAACCTGAGGATAGTGCATTACTGCGTCGTCCAGAGTTACTTCGCAGTCTTATTACGTTTTGGCAGCATCACCCAGGTCTCTCATACCTTTTCTCAGGAGCTTTCATCGGACCAACATCACAGGCACCACGTGTTGATGAGGGTAGGTTAGAAAACCTTTATGAGCTTGAGATTGCCTTCTCCCAAATTCCAGAAGGCGAGGATGTGCCATTCTGGTTAACAGATAGACTCTTTAGACATATGCTTACTGACATTACCGGAAATACTCACCGTTCGGAGTTTTGTATAGATAAACTCTACTCACCGGATTCAAGCAGTGGACGTCTTGGAATTTTAGAGCTTCGTGCCTTTGATATGCCACCGCATCAACATATGGCACTTATGCAGATGTTGCTTGTAAGAACACTTGTGTCACTCTTCTGGAAAAAACCGTATAAGCATAAGCTCGTACGTTGGGGGACACAGCTACATGATAAGTTTTTACTCAAACACTATGTTCAAGAGGACATTAAAGACATAGTGGAGTTTTTAAATAACGAGGGGTATCCATTTAAGCTTGATTGGTTCGACCCATTTTTTGAGTTTAGATTTCCTCTCTATGGTATGGCAAATGTTGAAAATTTCCATCTTGAAATAACAGCTGCTATTGAACCATGGCACGTTTTAGGAGAAGAGAGTGGTTCTCAGGGAACTTCACGTTATGTGGACTCTTCATTAGAGAGGGTACAAGTTAAAGTAAACCATTTTACTCCAGAACGTTATGTACTTACATGTAACGGTGTCGTGGTACCTCTCTCGGCAACTGGAGTTGAGGGTGAGTTTGTTGCAGGTGTGAAGTATAAAGCGTGGCAACCATGGTCTGCTCTACACCCTACAATAGGGGTAGATACACCACTTGTCTTTGATGTGGTTGATAGATGGAATCAGCGTTCAATCGGAGGTATGACGTATCACGTTTCACATCCTGGTGGTAGAACATACGATACTTTCCCTGTAAATAGTTACGAAGCAGAGTCTCGTCGTATCAATCGTTTTTGGGATTTCAACCATTCACAAGGAGAAGTTGAGTATATTTCCTCTTCCATTGTGCAACAAAGCCTTGTCGATGTTAATGGTGCAAAGCGTGCCGTGATTAGCAAAGAGAAGTCAAATGAGACGAAAAAGTTTTATTTTCAAGAAGTTGCCAGAAGTTTGGAGTATCCAAACACATTAGATTTAAGAAGAAAGTGGGCCAAACAGTAGATGTCAATCTTTGAGAGTTACCAGAGTGATTCATCTTTTGATGAAATATATGATGCTGATGGTAACATCAAAGAGTATTGGAAAGAGATACTACAAAGTGTCGAAAGTGCCGGAGATGCTCTGCTAAAAAGCAAGCAAGAAGATATAGAGTGGCATATAGAGTCTAATGGTGTTACGTTTAACAGTTATGAAAGCTCAAAAAAAAGTACCAATCGCTACTGGAGTATGGATCCTATTCCTTTTGTTATTCAAGAAGAGGAGTGGGATGAACTCACTCTTGGTCTGCAACAGCGTGCCAAACTTCTAAACCTCATTTTAAAAGATCTCTATTCAGAGAGAAAACTCATTAAAGAGAACATTATTCCTGCTGAGGTAGTTTTTGGACATAAAGGTTATGCTAAAGAGGTATATAATTTAGGTTCTCTAGAAAACTTTTCCTTACAGTTTTATGCGACAGATATTGCAAGAGGACCTGATGGTCGTTTTTGGGTTATAAGTGATAAAACGCAGGCACCGTCTGGTCTGGGATATGCTATAGAAAATAGACTTACAATGAATGCAATCTCAAAAGAGATTTACCCTGATATTCAAATAAAAAAACTCTATCCATTCATAGAAGATTATAAAAATCAGTTAAAAAAACTCAGCGGCGATGATCTCTCAAAAGCTGCAATCTTGACTCCTGGTGTACACAATCAAACCTACTTTGAACATGCATACTTAAGTGCACACTTACAGGTAAATCTTGTACAAGGGGCAGACCTTTTAAGTAAAAATGGTTCACTCTGGCTAAAAAGTTTGAGCGGGCTTAAAGAGATAAATACTCTGATCCGTCGTGTTGATGATAGATATTGTGACCCTTTAGAGCTAAAAAGTTCTTCGCAACTGGGAGTTGCAGGAGCTGTTGATGCATTGCGTCAAGGTAATCTCAATATGCTTAATCCTATTGGAAGCGCTATTTTGGAAAATGCAGGTTTAAATCCTTTTATGGAGAAGATTGCAGAGTATTTTTTACAAGAGAAGCTCATTTTACCGCAAATCGCTACTTGGTGGTGTGGACAGCCAAAAGAGTTAGCTTTTGTTTTAGAAAATATTCAAAAATTCATTATTAAAAAAATAGATAGGACTGAAAAAGTAGAGATATATTTTGTATCGAAACTCTCTGCAGAAGAGCTTGAGAGTTTAAAAGCTTCTTTGCAAAATGCTCCACATCAGTATGTTGCACAAGAAGAGATGCACTTCTCAACGGTACCTTATTATAAAAATGAGCTACTGGAGCCAAGAAACGCGGTTATACGCACTTTTAGTGTTAAAAAAGATGAGAGTTACAGTGTAATGAAGGGTGGTTTGGTACGAGTATCTGCAAGTAAAGACACTCTGCTACTCTCTTCTCAACAGGGTGGTACAAGTAAGGACTTATGGATTTTAAGTAATCAAGAAGAGATATCATACGCTTATGATTTTTCTATATATTCTCCTTATGTTGAGACAGCAATTCAGAATATACCGACGCTCAAAGCAGAAAACCTTTTTTGGTTCGGGCGTTATCTTGCACGCTCTATAGTGACTGCAAGATTAATTTCGCACCTTATAAAACGTATAACAAACTTTTACCGTTATGAGATAGACACTTCAAAAGAGGCGCAAGAGATACTTCAAAAAGCTCTTACTCATATGACAATGACATATCCTGGTTTCTTAGGTGAGATAAATAAAGAAACTATGGAGAGATTTCCAATGACGGAAATTCGCTCCGTAATTAAAGACAGTAATAGAGTAGGCTCTCTCTCTTTTACTGTCAGTATGCTCAAAAATACGCATACAAATTTAAAAGATTTACTTACTTTGGAGTCGTCAAAGCTTTTTGACCGTCTTGATAGAAACTGGCAGCTTTTCTTAGGACGTAAAAAAGAGTCTACACTCTACATCGCTAATGATGTTGAGCAGTTTTTAATTTATATAATGGCGTATAAAGAGCTGGTAAAAGAGAGTATTTTTAAAGAGCAGGGACTTACACTCTATGTTATTGGCTATAAAATAGAGTCGGCTTTATTACTTATTTCAGTCATGCGTTCGGTTGTTTGTATGAAGGTAGATAAGTATATAGAGTATGATTTATTGGAAAGTCTTTTAAAAACGCAAGAGAGTTTTAATGCTTATAGAGCTTACTATAAAAGCTCTTTAACTCTTGAAAACGTTTTAGACTTTTTGGTACTTCACTCACAGTTTCCAAAATCCTTGTCTTACATGATAAGCGAGCTTTTAGCAGCATTTAAAGAACTTCCTAAGGCAAAAGAGTATGTAACATCTTATGAAAAACCGATGCTTGAAGCTCAGGGATTACTCAAAGATGTCTCTATGAAAACTCTTTTAGAAACGCAAGAAGAAGATGGTGTTTATGTAGATTTGGATACTCTTTTTGGAGATTTGTCTGCACTCTTTTTAAAGTGTTCGGATGAGTTCTCTCATACCTATTTTTCACACTACGACGAGTAAACATGATATATACTATTTACCACAAAACATCTTTTAAGTATCAGAGTATGGTGAGCTTTAGTCATAATATTGCGAGGCTACAACCTCAAGAGAGTAGATTTCAAAAACTGCGTCAATTTTCAATGGAGATTACACCACAACCTTTTGAATCGAATGATTTTAAAGATGTGTATGGTAATGATAATAAACACATACTTATCCGTGAACCACATAAAGAGCTCACAGTTATAGGAAAATCAAGAGTAGAAATTTTTCCAGAATTGATTGAAGAAAATATTGTTGCATTGCAAAAAAATAGTATAAGTTATAAGGATGCACTCCAACGCCTTACAAACTTTCACGTTGATGATGTAGAAGCAAAGGAGTTTTTGTTTGAGTCTGAGCTCATTACTAAGGCGTCCAAAGAGATTCGTGAGTATGCTTTAGAGTCTTTTCAACCTACAAGAGATTTATATGAGGCTGCTTTAGAGTTTATGGAGAGGATTTTCAAAGACTTTGCCTTTGTTTCTGGATTTAGTGACATTACCACACCTATAGAAGAGATATTTAAAGCAAAAAAGGGTGTGTGCCAAGATTTTGCACAGTTTGCTATTGCGGCACTACGTTCAATAGGTCTGCCGGCTAAATACATGAGTGGATATATAGAGACTTTACCACCAGAGGGAGAGGAGAAGCTTTTTGGAGTTGATGCTTCACATGCTTGGTTTGCACTCTATATTCCAAATGCAGGCTGGGCAGAGTTTGACCCGACAAACAATATGGTACCACGCGAACAACATATAAAACTTGGAAGCGGAAAAGATTATTATGATATTTCACCACTAAAGGGTGTTGTACTCAGTAGTGGTTCAAGCCATTTAAACGTAATGGTAGATGTCAGACGTGAAAAAGAACCTAAAGAGTTTAGTATGCAGAGTCAATCTAAAGAGAGCAAAGAACAGGTACAAAACCAGTTCTAAGCAGAAGCATTTTTGAGAATGCGAAATGCTAAAGCATTTTCTAAAATAAGTCCGTTGTTATAGACACAAGTAATGACTCCATCACACGGAGCAAAGATTCTATGAACGACATTCCCTTCAAGGGCGTTGATGATTTTACCAATCATCTCCTCTTTTGCAACAGAAGCACCTGTCTTTTTTGTTGGTATAAATATACCGCTTTTAGGTGTTTTTACTATCTCTATACCTTTGTTGTAAACAATGTTAGAGTCGTAGCCTAACATCACTTTATACTCTATAGAACCTATAGCATATAAAAAACGCACCATAGATTCAAAAATTTCCTTATATCCATCTGTTTCTATTTTTGTATCACTTGGGCAGATGATTGAGAGTGCTTTTGTCCCCCAAAGTTGCCAATTATACTGGAGAGAGACTGTGTCTGTAGGCTTCATCTCTTTATGGTGTATAAGGCGTAAACCACATTTTCTTGCACTTGGTATATCTTCATAGCCTGATTGCAAAAGTGAGATATAGCTAATACAGCTAGAGAGATCATTTCGTGTTTCCAAAGAGATACCATAGTCATACCCGCTGAGAGCTTCAAACACTTTGTGTGCTATTCTCTGTGTTGTTTCTCCTGCACCGTAACCCGGAAATATCATATTTAAATCCGTTTTATCCAAAGGCCAGAAACGTTCTCCCAAATTAAGAGCATAGTGGTTAATTGAGGGAATGATTAAAATATTTCCACGAATTTTTTCTTTGTTACCAATCTCATTACGCAAGAACTCGACAAGTTTTGAAGCGCTATAGAGTGGAAGAACAGTTTTTCCTTCCATCGCACCTACTATGGCAACACTAGCAGCTTTTGGATCAGAACCTTCAAAAAGGTAGCCCTCTATTGTCAATGGAGAGCGATTGAGAGACTCGATTGTCAGTATTTCAATTTTTTTCATTGTCAGGATTCCCAAAAATTCTAGCTATTAAAGAGCCTTCATAGACTACAGGATATTCACGAAGTGTAAACATAATACCTCCGTTAGGGGCAAAAAGCTCTTCAAGTATCTCACCGTTTAAAGGGTTGACGATACTTCCGACTTTTTGTCCTTTTTCAATCATTGCACAGTGGTTTAATTCAGCTACAAAGAGACCACTTTTAGGCGAGTTTATATAAAAAACGTCTCCTATTTCGGATGAAAAAGGCTCTCTTTGTTCATACTCTTCATCTGTGACAATAATACCTTCTGATTTTAAGAGATTAAGAATTCCGTTGAGCAGTTGCACGCCATACTCTTTTGTAAGACGCATACCCACACCCATCTCTACAACAAGCGTCTTTGTACCGAGTTTGTTCATAGTGTGTGAGAAGGTTGCTTCTAACACAGTAACTGCATCGTGAATCCAGATAAAGTCACAATTGAGTTTTTTCGCTAAAGGGAGTGTAGCTTCAGAGAACTCTTTATTTATACGGATTTGAGGTATTTCACGTAAAAAGATGTTTGAAGAGTGTATATCTATGGCAATATCACTCCCTTTCACATCCTGAGCTAAAGCATCAACAAGCTGTCCGGGAAGAAACTCTTTATCTCCACCTGGAAAA
Organism: Campylobacterales bacterium; assembly: GCA_016938175.1. Taxonomy (GTDB): domain Bacteria; phylum Campylobacterota; class Campylobacteria; order Campylobacterales; family Sulfurimonadaceae; genus Sulfurimonas. The sequence continues at coordinate 22,279 of JAFGVE010000042.1, read as the reverse complement.
CTTCTGTTTAAATCGACTTCATAAATTGGAAACCCTCTTGTAATTGAGTCTATACCAAGAGCATTAACACCAGGATAGAGATCTATTGTTCCACGAAGTGCGTTAGGATTGTTAGCTAACCAAGTAGCAAGCAAATAAATAACATACTGTCCCTCAAGCTCATCGCCATGTATTCCGCTGACAATACTTACACGTTTATTGCCTGACTTTTCCTCTGTAGGAGAGAAACGATTTCGTTTGATAGTCAGTTTCTCTCCAACCGGAAGTTGGGATGAAAAAATTTCCTTTATCTGCATTTTAGCTAACAATTAGTGCTTGCACCTGAGCATGCATAGTATCGATAATATTTGTTTTTGTATCGACAGTCATCTCTGTAACTTTTGGTTGTTGATCTTCATCGTAACTTGATAAAAAGCCGATAATGGAACTAATACTTTCGCTAAGGTTGATGGCGTGTTCATCATGCCCGTGAAATCTAAGGTGAAAGTCCAGCTTTTCAATAAGACGGCCAAGTTTTAAGAAGTGGTCACTCACACTACTTTTAGAGACTTTAAATGTCTCACCCCAGATTTCACTAATGAGTGAGAGTGCATGGTTAATGAGATTGTAATCAATCTCAATCTGATTTTTTGAAGCATTTTGCAGTATTGTGTAGAGTTCAATAATCTCACCAAAAGACTCAGCGTTTATATAGCTACGGCAAATTATGGCATTTTCACGGGCATGGTCTGCGAGCATTGCAATATTTGAGTTGTGTTCACCAAACATTGCCACTTCTAAAAAATTTGAAGCATTTGTATACTCTATCTCTATGCTAAAACCTTTATAAAGCTTTTTACCCGCATCTTTGTCTATATCTATACACTCATCGTAAGCAGGCATCATATATGTTAGTAGACCGTTGATACGCTCTAAGTATCTTCCCAACCAGTAGAGATTTGTTGCTGAGTTAGCTGTTAATAGTTGTCCCATCTTATAACTCCATTACCCATGTATCTTTAAAACCACCACCTTGTGAAGAGTTCACAAGGTAGTTTCCAGCTTCTAGTGCATAACGTGTGAGTCCACACTGCCAAACTTTTACATCTTCACCCATTACTACATATGCTCTAAAGTCTGCTTTTCTTGCTTGAATGTCTCCATTAAAGTAACACTCTTCATCATAAAACTCTATAAGTTCTTGTGCAATGAAGCGTCTAGGATTTGCTTCTATAAGGGCTCTTAAGTCATTTAATTGTAACTCACTCATAGTGTGCCCAAATAAAACACCGTATCCGCCTGCCTCTGCAACATCTTTGATAACAAGTTTTTCAATGTTTTTAAAGATGTACTCTTTATCCTCTTTAAAGTACGGAAGATATGTAGGTGCATTTTGTAAAATTGGCTCTTCTCCGAGATAGTATTGAATCATTTTAGGAACAAAGTAGTAAATTCCTTTATCATCTGCTACACCGTTACCAACTGCATTCATAAGGGCTACGTTTCCTGCAAGATACGCCTCTATAATTCCAGGTACACCGATGAGACTTTCAGGATTAAAGAATTTTGGATCAATAAAATCATCATCTAGTCTTCTGTAAACTGCACCTACGCGGATAAGTTTTCCGTTATAGTTTTTATAATAAAGCTTCTTATCTTGAACAATAAGCTCATGTGCACGAACAAGTTGAGCTCCAACTTCTTGCGCAAGATAGCTGTGCTCATAGTATGCAGAGTTATATCGTCCTGGTGTTAAAACTACGTTTATACCACCCGTATTTACATAGTTCATTGCTTTTTCGATATAACTAGGATAGGCTTTTATTGGTTCTATGTTTAGTTTTTCAAAAAATTCAGGATATATTTTTCTGTAGGTGTCACGAATAGAGAGAGGATAACTTGCCCCACTAGGAACACGGAGATTGTCTTCTAAAATAATCCACTCATTTGTTACAGTATCTTTAACGAGATCTATTCCGTTGATATGTGTACGGACTTTTTTTGCAGGTGAAAATCCTTTGAACTCTTTGAGATAACCGCTTGCTTGTTCTATAAACTCTTGTGGAACTATACCGTCTCTAACAATTTTTGCATCTGTGTAGAGGTCTTCTAAAAAGAGGTTGAGTGCCTGAATTCTCTGTTGCAGACCACGTTCTATCTTGTTGAACTCAGATTTTTCTATAATTCTAGGAATTACGTCAAAAGGGAGTGATTGCTCTATAAAATTGCCATCTTTATAGAGATTAAAGTTGATGGCAAACTTATCCATATACTTTTTAAATTCGTTGATTTTAGCTCTGTCTTGTTTTGAGTAAATTTCCCAAAACCTTTTATGCAACTCTGTTTGATTTTCTAGCAACTTATTCTCCTCAATATTTACTCATACTACTATTATTCCCAATATTTACTCAGCTTTACTCTTCTTTTTTGCCTCTATTTTCATCACTTTTGGAGAAAGGCGTTTTAAGTATATGACTCCAAGTGGAGGCAGAGTCAGCTCTATGGAGTACTCCCTACCATGCATTGGCTCTTTTTGAGTCTTTAAAACACCTGTATTTCCAATGTTGGAACCATTATAGTAGCTTGATTGAGAGTTAAATATCTCTTCATACTCACCCTCATAAGGTACGCCTATTTTATAGGCACTTCTTGTTGCATCCGAAAAGTTGCATAAAACATATACATTTTGCGTTTGCTCATCACTTTTACGCATAAACGAGATAGTGTTACTTTGATAATCTCCATTATCTATCCACTCAAAACCTTCATGCTCGGCATCATATGTGTAGAGTGCCTCTTCTTGCTTATAAATTTTATTTAAATCTGAGAGCATCTTTTGTAGTTTTGCATGGTATGGGTTTTCTAACATATGCCAATCAAGACTCCCCTCATAATTCCACTCAGAATACTGTGCAATCTCTCCACCCATAAAGAGTAGTTTTTTCCCTGGATGTGACATCATATAAGCATACATCGCTCGCAAGTTTGCAAATTTTTTCTCTTCATCTCCGGGCATTTTGTTGATAAGAGAGCCTTTCATATGTACAACTTCATCATGGCTTAGAGGCAGCATAAAATGTTCGTCAAAGGCGTACCAGAGACTAAAAGTGAGCTGGTGATGGTGATGTTGTCTATAAATTGGGTCAAAACTCATATATTTGAGTGTGTCGTGCATCCAACCCATATTCCATTTAAAACCAAATCCAAGACCGCCTATAGAAGTAGGGCGTGTAACCATAGGCCATGCTGTTGATTCTTCAGCTATAACCATACAGTCTGGAAACTCTCTGTAAAGGTTTTCGTTGAGACGACGTAAAAATTCAACGGCTTCTAGATTCTCATTGCCTCCGTATTTATTGGGAATCCACTCCCCATCTTCTCTTGCATAATCAAGATGGAGCATTGAAGCCACAGCATCAACTCGTAAGCCATCGACGTGGTACATCTCCATCCAAAACATTGCAGAGCTTATAAGAAAAGAGCGTACTTCATTACGACCATAATTAAAGATAATACTACCCCATTCAGGATGGTATCCTTGTCTTGGATCTTCATGTTCATAGAGTGCAGTACCGTCAAAACGTACAAGACCATGCATATCTACTGCAAAGTGTGAAGGTACCCAGTCAAGTATCACTCCGATTCCGTTTTGGTGTAGCGTGTCTATAAGATACATCAAATCCTCAGGCTCTCCAAAACGTGAAGTTGCAGAAAAATAACCCACAACTTGATAACCCCAAGATCCAAAGTATGGGTACTCACTGAGTGGCATAAACTCAACATGAGTATAGTTCATAAATAAGAGATATTCTACAAGTTTGTCTGTAAGCTCTTTGTATGTAAGATAGCGATTCTCTTCTTCTGGAACTCTTCTCCAAGAGCCAATGTGCATCTCATAAACGCTAATAGGAGCATTCTGCGCATTTTTAGCACCACGTTTTTGTATCCACTGCTTATCTTTCCATTTATAGGTGTCAAGTTTGTGTGTTATAGAAGCAGACTTTGGAGCGACTTCACTAAAAAATGCGAAAGGATCACTCTTTTCGAGTAGGTTTCCCTCTTGTGTTTTTATAGAGTACTTATATGTCTCTCCCATTATTACATGAGATATAAAACCTTCCCAAACGCCAGACTCGTCATCACGTTTTTTTAAAGGGTGTGCTGTTGCATCATAGTTGTTAAAGTCTGCAATAACACTTACATCTGTTGCATTAGGTGCCCACAGAGTAAAATGAACTCCTTTTTCTCCTTTAAATTCCATTGCATGTGCACCAAATTTTTCATACATTTTGGCATAGCTTCCCTCTTTAAAGAGGTAAATTTCAGTCTCCGTAAGAGGCGAGCAGTTGTAGTGAATTTGATGCTTGATTGTTAGTGGCATTTAGTTTTTTCTTCCCTCTATTATTGAGCTGTAGAGCTCTTCGTAGGCTTTTGCAGCACCACTCCATTCATAGCGTTTAGCCATAGCATTTTGTATAAGAGCATAAAAGCCTTCCTTGTCATTATAAAAAACATTGACTGCCCATGCAACTGTATTTGTCAGTGCATCAGCACTTGCTTCGTAAAATTTAAATCCAGTTCCGCTTTTACTATATGTATCGTAGTTCTCTATTGTATCATCTAATCCACCCGTAGCTCTTACTATTGGCAGTGTTCCATAACGTAGACTATATATTTGATTAAGTCCACAAGGTTCAAAGAGAGAAGGCATTAAAAACATATCGCTTCCGGCTTCTATTTGGTGAGCGAGTGTGTTGTCATAACCTATGTAACAAGCAAATTTATGTGCATTTGCTTCTGCTTTTTCTCTAAAGAAACTCTCTGCCCATTTTTCACCTGTTCCTAAAAGAATAATCTGTATATCTATAGCTAAAAGTGTATCAATAGCACCGGCAATAAGTCCTATACCTTTTTGTTCTGCCAATCGTCCGACAAGTCCAATGAGGGCTACATCTTCTCTTTGTTCTAAGCCAAAACTTTTTTGCAAGGCTTGTTTACAGATGGCTTTTCCTTCTAGAGACTCAGCAGAGAAGTTTGACTCTATTAGTGTATCTATTTCAGGAGACCACTCATCATAATCGACTCCGTTGAGTATACCGTGAAGTTTGTACTCATGATGGTTTATAAGTTGTTCTAAACCAAAACCAAACTCACTTGTGCGAATCTCTTGGGCATATTTTTGACTCACCGCGTTTATAGCATCAGCATGGACTATCCCGCCTTTGAGGAGGTTTATGCCATCATACTCTTCTAACTCATTTGCTTTAAAGTGTTCCCAACCAACACCAAGTACATCCATGGCACCTTTATAAAATTTTCCTTGATGCTCTAAGTTGTGGATACTCAGTAGTGAACCCGTATTGCTAAAGAGCGGGTCAAAAGCATAGTGTGTGTTGAGAAGAAGAGGGACCGCTGCTGTATGCCAGTCATTAGCATGAATAACATCTGGATGAAAATGGAGTTTTTTTGCCAGTTGCATAGTCGCTTTTGAGAAAAATATAAAACGGTTGTCATTATCTCTGTAGCCGCTTCCATCTTCACTGTTATAGAGACCCCTTCGTCCAAAATACTCTTCATACTCAATAAAATAGATGGGAACGGAACTATTTGGAATAGTACCCTCATAAACAGCACAAAACTTCTCTCCCATTATCCCCATATGTACACTTAAGGCACCTTCTAGTTTTTGTAATCCATACTTTTCTTTGTCAATTATATAGTAACGAGGCATCACTACACGTACATCATGTCCGAGTGTTTTAAGTGCCTTTGGTAACGCGCCTGCAACATCTGCAAGTCCACCTGTCTTTGCAAAAGGTGCTACTTCACTTGCTGTGAGTAAAATGTTGTACTTAGGCATGAGGTTCTCCTAAAAGCTCTTTATAAATTTTTGCATACTTTTGAGCACTCTTTTTCCATGAAAAATCCACTTGCATATTGTGTTTTACTAGAGAGTTATAGACTCTTTTTTTCTCATAAAGTATAAGTCCTTCTTCAATTGCTTGCATAAAATTGTCCAGACTTGCATCTTTAAAAAGGATTCCATAGCTATTTTTGCTTGAGGATTTAAATTGTTTGTAATCACTCACACTGTCTTTAAGTCCTCCTACCTTGTGTACAATAGGTAAAGAGCCGTAACTCATACTAATAAGCTGGTTCAGTCCACAAGGTTCGAAGAGTGAAGGCATGAGTAAAAAATCGCAACTTGCATAAATTCTGTGTGAAAGGGCTTCATTATAGGTGTATTCAAAATGGATGTTTTTATGTTGTTGTGCTATCTCTTTAATAGCATCACTATATTTTTGTGCACCATCACCTAATATGACAATATTGCAAGAGAAGTCTGCAAGTTTTTCTATTGCAGAGCAGAGAAGTTCTATGCCTTTTTGCTCTGTCAGTCTTCCTATAAAGGCAAAAAGAGGTTTATTGAATCCACCAAGTCCACTCTCTTGTAAGTAGGCTTTTTTATTCTCTTTTTTCTCAGTAAGGTTAGTGTAAGTCTTTTTGATGAGTGTATCTGTTGCTGGTGAGAAGTGTTCTAAATCTAAACCATTTAAAATCCCTGATAGTTTTTGACTATGATGCTTTAAAAAACCCTCTAAACCACATCCAAACTCTGCTGTAAGAATCTCTTTTGCATAGTTTGGACTTACTGTGGTTATTTTATCAGCAAAGGCAATACCTGCTTTTAAAAAGTTTATCTGCCCGTAAAACTCCAGAGCTTCCATTGAGAAGTATTTTTCATCTAAGCCTAAAAATTTATAATCTTCGTAAGAAAAAATACCTTGATAAGCAAGATTGTGGATAGTAAAGAGTGTTTTACTTTTTATCTCGGGCTCTTCTTTGATAAGAAGAGGAACAAGAGCACTCTGCCAATCATTACAGTGTACAATGCTATAGCTATCTCTTTTGAGCAGTTCGACAACTGCATGGTTGAAGATAGAAAATCGGAGTGCATTATCACTGTAGCCTTCTGTAGGTGTACCATAAAGACACTCTTTATGTGTTAAGGGGTCAGAGGCAACGAAAATATACTCTATACCTTCAAACTCAGTTGCTAAAAATTCTACTGCATACTCCATACTTCCTAATGTTAAGCAGAATGATGAACGTTCTTTTATAGAGTATTTTTGAGTGTTGATAGAGCTATAAAGAGGTAAAACCACCTGAATATCATACTCTTTGGATAAGGCTCGTGGAAGAGCGTGTGCCACATCCGCAAGACCACCAGTTTTTGCAAAAGGATAGACTTCACTTGCGCAAAAGAGTATAGAGGTTTTAGACATAATCACTCTCCCGTAGTAGTTTTGCCGCCATCTCTGGAGCAAGCGGATTAATATAGACTTCGCTTTCGTGTTCAAAACCACCGTATTTGTAGATACGTGGTGCTATACGAATGTAGAACCTACTTGATGCATGTAGAGCATGAAAGAGTTCTGCACCGAGTGTATTTGCGTGTAGAGGCGGTGTTGAAAGCATAAGGTTAAACTCTAAAGTCCCAAGCTGTTTTTTGAGTCTATGAAGTACGTCAAGCAAGATTGTAGCAAGAAGTTTTATGTTTTCATCTTTAAAGTCTCCTAGCTCTCCAAGTGCCTGTTGAGAACTTATAATCACTTCAAAAGGGTAAGAACTTGCATAAGGACAAAAAGCAGTAAACTTTTCATTTGCAGATACAATTCGTTTTGCCTCATCTTCAAGTTCATTTTGAATCATTGTGGCTAAAAGAGAGCTGTTGTACTCTTTATAGTAGTTAAAAAGGTGCTCATACTGCTGACGTTTCGCTTTTGGCATTATTGGCATTGCGATAACCTGAGTATGTGAGTGGGGCTGTGTTCCACCGGCTTCAACACCTTCATTTTTAAAGAGACTTAAAGAGACTATACGTGTGTCCTGTTTTAAATCATTAAATCTTTGACGAAGCGTTTTTAGCCAATTTATAACTGCTTCTTCACTCCATTGCGTCATTGAAGTGTAGTGTTGAGGTGTATCTATAAGAATTTCATGTGCACCAAAACCATCCCAATGTTCAAAAAAAGAGTAGTTGTGTCTATATGGTGCTTCAATCTGAAGTGCTTTAAAGAGGTTTGGAACAACACGTGTTTTCCATCCAGCTTCATTGGCAAAACTCTCACTCTCTCTGAGTGCATAAATTTCAGGAGGAGTCAGTTGCTCATTTCCTTCGCAAAAAGGGCATACCCTTTGACTTGCACGTCTCTCAACTCTGTTTGATTGGTTGGTTGGACGGTGCAGGCGTTCAGGTGCTATGATAACATGTCTGTCAAAGAGGCGGTCGTAGCGTATTTCAGACATTAGTTATCTCCAAAGAACCTTCAAGTTGAAGTTCTCTGTCTAAGTGCCACACGAGAGCAAAACTTACTCCTTGTGTGCTTAAATCAAAACCGTGTTCACTCTGTGCGAGAGTTTTAAGTTGAAAGTAGTGTATATCGCAGCTTGTGTTGAAAGTGATTTTTATTTTTTTACTTAAATAACTATCTATAATTTCCAAAGATTCTGCTCCATAAAAACTCCCTTCATCTTGTAACATATAGCCATTCACATGAACTAAAGGGTAGTCACTAAAGTGAAAGTTGTGCTCCATTATATAACGAAATGAGCCATTTGCTTCTGTTTTGAGATCTAATTTGTAATGAAATCCATTTGCAAAACCTGAGTAGTTCTTTGTTAGGGCTGTTTCGTACTTTTTATCTGTATAGATACCGCCATTTCGTGAGTAGCTTATACTTTTTTTATCAAGCTTTTGGGTAAAAGGCTGATTTGCAAAATCTCCAAACTCTTTAAAGTCGGCATATTTAAAGTTGTCTTTGTTAAAGTGTTCATCGCTGATGTGGTCGACAAAAGAGTTTTTGAGATGCCAATCGTAAATAATGGCTGCTTTTAATTCGTCTGAGACTTCGATATTTGCGTGGTGAATAGTATCAATACCATCATGTGCCTCTTCACGAATAGTAACTTTCTTTTTAGGATTTAAAAGCTCTTCATGGTAGGCCTCTTTTCTACGCATGAGAGTGTTTTGCCAGTTAAACTTCTCCTCTTTTGTGTCAAACTCAATGAGTTGTCCGCCATAGCCTCCATCAAAACGAAAGATATATTCATCAGTCACAACTTTTGCTTTTAAATGACCGTCAAGCTCATTAGTATCTGTTACAAGAGTAGGACTTTTTTTTCTTGCGTAACGAATTGTCTCCGCTTCGATAATGTAGGTGTAGACGTTATCACGTAAGTTTCCAAGATAGAGCCCTCCAAAGACTCCGTGCCAAAGCGAATCATTTGCTTGCGATTTGTGTAAAGCGAGTTCAAAACTTTTCTTTTTAACTTCGTCTTTGGCTTTAGAGAGTTCAAGTGTGCGTTTATGAATTCTGTTACTCTCTTCATATTTGACTAAAAAGTTTTTCCAGATACCGCCTTTTAAAAACTTGACACCCTCTGCTTCATAGCGTGTTTCTCCCATTTGCTCTTTGAGTGCATGTAGCTTTAGTGCATCGTGTGCACGTAAACTCCACTCTCCCATTTCATAATAAGATACATTCGGCAAGTAGGCTATTCCACGTGTTGTATTTTCTGTAAAATACTCACTAAAATGCATAGTTTCTATAGCTTCATCTGCCAGAGTTGCTTCAACAAACTCTTTTAGCCACTCTTTTTCATATACCCACTCATAGGTTCCGGGCCACATTCCAAATTTTTCGGCATCATCAAAGATAATTGCAGCAGAGTCCTCTTCACGTTTGAAAAATTTCACAGCTTCAACAGCACTTTGCACACTTAAAAAAGGAAGTGCGTAGCGAAGTTTTTTACTAATAGGGAAGAGACCCATCTCTTTGCCACTCTCTTCGCTCATATAGTATCCATCAAGTGGTTCTGTATCAAAACCTGCACACTGAAAATGATAGTCGTCCATAACAGTGTACTCTACACCAGCTTCTACTAAGTTAGGAATGAGTGAAGCATCCCAAACACGCTCTGTAAGCCAGAGACCTTTTGGTTTTTGCGAAAAGTTTTTTTCTATCATAGCGTTTAAAAGTTGTATCTGTTCTACTCTGTCTTCTTGAGGAATGGCACTTAAAATCGGTTCGTAGTATCCAGCTGTAAAAAACTCAATACTCCCTTTTTTTGCAAGGTATTGTATGTTTTTATAGACAGACTTGTGCTTCTTTTTAATCTCTTCTAGGAGCCATCCACTACAGTGTACAGCAAACTTAAACTCAGGATAGTTACGCATTACTTCAAAAAAAGGCCCATAGCAGACCTTAACGCCATGCTCTATAACCCATTCAAAATTATCTATGGGTTGATGCATATGGATTCCAAACAGTAGTTTTGTCGACGCTTTCATTTGTATGTCCTTTCTTTACACAAACCAGTTGGCAGCATAACTCTCATTAAGATTAATAGCGAGTGCCCCGTATCCTGGCATTGTCTGAATGATTTGAGTCCCTTCTAAGAGTTCAAATCGCAGTCTTACTTCACCAAACTCCTGACAACAGCTTTTTGACAAGGAGAGTTCAACCCGCTCGTCTATAGCAAGTGTGGCTAAAGAGTTCTCTTGATTGTGTTGGAGTTTAAAGAGTATTCTCTCTCCACTCTCTTCAATAGTAACTTCTAGTGCCATTGTTTTTGTTTTGAGTTTATGCATATCACCCTCTAAAGCGATATATATCTTCTCTTCATCTTGACCATAAAGGATTTTTTCAATAGGACCTCTAACTCTGTCCATAGTTGAGTAGATACGACTCTCATCTATACTTCCACATCCAAGCCATTCAAAAAATGAGCTGTCTTTGCCATCAATGAGAGGGTAGATGGTACTTTGCGGTTTGAGTATAAATGCAGCGTCTTGTTTATGTGAGACTATAGGTACAAAGAGTTCTGCTGGGGCACTTATTTCCATAAGGTTGTAAATGCTGATGAGGTGTTCGCGAAAGAGCGTGTCAAACTCAAGTGAGAACTCTGTAGAGTGATCATCTCCATACCACCAAAACCAGTCACTACATTCAGATGCTAAAAAGTGAAATTTAATCTTCTTTAGCACTTCTGTACTGAGTTGCCCTTTATGATGCTCGAAGTCACGTTTTGTTTGGTATATAAGCTCCCAAGCACGATTTTTTTCACTATGTCCAGACCAAGTGTCAAAGTTTCCATGAATCCAACTTCCCGGGGATAAACGAGAGAGAACTCCTTTTGCAGTAAGCTTGGACATACTGTCCATAGTGATAGTTTTACACCATGTTGATTCGTCTAGTCTTTTATAAAGAGTCATGAAAAAATCATAAGCATTATTGTTAAAGAACTCCCATGCATTCTCCCCATCAAGAATAACAAAAAGTGTAGAGTTGTCTTTTGTTTTTGCTATAGGCTCTAAAGTCTGCATAAAATGTTCACTTGCACCTTCGCCAGATTTGAATCTATAGGTAAAACCGATTAAATCGCTTATACCATGGTCACGAAAGCCCATACTCATTCCGTTAAAGTCATAAGGCATATAGAGCTTTTCTCGGTTGTCATCTCCTAAAGAGCGAAAAAGTATCGCTTCATCAGTTGCAATCCATTTAATACCAAACTCTTTGTATATCTCTACACTTGCTTCATCAACTGCACCTTCTGCTGGCCAAAAGCCTGTAGGTTTTATGCCAAAACTCTTCTCATACAGTTCTATTGAGCATTTAACCTGTTCAATAGCATCTTCACGTAAGGAGAGCGTATTATCAACAATAGTAGTGTGCGGGTTTGCACGTTTAGCATTTTGCATATCTAAGAGCAGTGGCAGAATAGGATGGTTATACGGAGTTGTTGAGAGTGAAATGACTCCCTCTTTTTGAAGTTTTGCATAAAAAGGCAAAATAGTCTCAACAAAAGCAGTTAGCGCATCAAGAAGTTCTTTTTTTTGTCCTTGAACATAACCGCTCTCTTGAGCAAAAAGTTTCTTTACTACCTCATTTTCTTCTCTGAGATAATTACCGCACCAGCAGAGCATAAAGAGCATCTCAAACTCTACAAGTTCATCATCAGTTAAACTCTCTTGTTCATACAGTGTTTTAAAACGTGGCATTGGCAAGACCATAGTTTCAAACTGTGTTGATTTACAAGTTTTAATGAGCCAAGAGCGCTCATCAGGTTCAAGTTCACTTGCTTCTTTAAACCAGAGTGAAAGAAAGTAGTCATATTTGAGTGGTTCTTTGTAGAGGTTAAGCTGCTCTATAAGTGGTGCAGTAATGTTAAAACTCGCTTTTAGATTTGGAAATTTTGCGAGTAGCCATGGCATTTCATAGTAGTCTTTGATGGCATGCAGGAAAACCCAAGGCATATTCATAACACCCTGAGGGTTTCTGTAGTCAGGTTGGTGCATATGCCAAAAAAAACAGAGGTTAAGGGTGTTCGTATTCATTAGTGTTGTGACCATTGAGAGATTTTTTTACTATACATAGCTAAAATCTCCTCTCCTCGTGCATCACTGATTGCTTGAATGTAGATGTTTAGTTTGTCACTGTACTGGTCAGGAATCATAAGTATCCAATCATCAGCATCTAACCAGATTTTCACACCATCAAGAGTTGATGATTTTTTGCCTTTAGAGTCCTCTAAGAACATACGCATCATCTTACCTTTAAGAGATTGTGGGCAAGAGATGTCAGTAGCCTTATAGTAAAAACTTGGCATTGATTCTATAAGTTCAGAGAGTTTTACACCTAAAGTGTAAGTCATCTGAATAATTTTTAGAGTGGCGTACATAGAGTCACGGTGTGTTGCAAACTCTGTAAACGTGAAGTTTCCTTCACCTGTTGCAATGAGGTCATAGCCCATCATCTTGTCACGTTTAAAATTGGCGTAGTTTCCTCTAGAAATTTCTAAAGAGTCAAAGTAGATAATGTCTGCCGCCCATGTTGGTAGGAAAACATGTTTTTTAACTCCCTCTTTTTTAGCCTGCATATTAAGCAGAGTAAGAACTAGGTAAAGAGAACCCTGTTTACCCAGAAGGTTTCCTTTGTCACACATGATGTCTAAACGTTGTCCGTAAGGATAAAGCATAAACCCTGCATCAAGTTTAAGTGCTTGTACAACAGCACTCATATCCTCTTTTGAGTATTTCACAAGAGATTTGATATTTGCTAAACTCGCTTCATCTGAGTGTGCATTAAACATAATATTTTCAACACCCATCTCATTGAGAATATCTGGAAAAATGTCATACGCCATACCATGCATCATGTCTACGGCAACACGACACCCTTCTAGATTAAAGTCTTCAGCATCTAAAATATCAGTAATACTCGATTTGTATATTGAGTACTCTTTGTCATGCTCATACTCGTAAATTTGTCCAATTTGTGAGTAATCAACACGTCTAAATGAGTCTTTAAAAAAGGCTTTTTCTATTTTTTTAGATATGTCGTTGTTTATACGAAGTGCTTCATCGTTATAAAAAGTAATAACTGTACTTGTAGGGTCGTCAAGTTTTTGATTAAAGTAGACACCTGCATCATAGCTCTCATTATTTGCTAAAGAGTGACGTAGTACCGCAGAAGGAATGTCTCTGTAGTCAATGACATCTATTCCTGCCGAGAGCAGACCACCTACAAAGGCACGTTTGAGCATACGCGAGTTTTTATGATAGTCTCTTGACATTACTACTGTTGAACCTATAGGAAGTTGTGCTCCAAATGCCTCTGCGAGTTTTGTTGCCATTTCACAAGAGAGTTCAACATTTGAGTGTCCTACAACACGACCATGCTCAAATATAGAGTTTTTATAGCGGCTTCCAAGAATAAGTGAGTTACTAACAATGGAAGCATCCTCAATTACCTTATTTGCCCAGATAGTCACATCTTTTTCAACTGTTACCAGCTCGCCTATTTCACAGCCCTCTGCTAAAATAAGTCCTGCTTTGACAGTCACATTTTTCCCTATAACATTGTCGTTACAGATGACACAGGCATCAAGCATTGCATTTTTACCTATGGTCACATCATTCCAAGCAACTGTATTTCGAATTTTTGAGTTTTTTCCTATTGTGACATTGTCACCTAAAACAACGTTGCTGAGTTTGCTTCCTGCACCGATTTTTACGTTTTTACCTAGAACAACGTTGCCTACAATTTCAACACTCTTATCGAGTTCATAAGGAGTGTCGCTGTAGAGTTTTCCATCACTCATTTTTTGCTCTATGCCTGGTATTTTAAAATCCACTTTTCCGCGTAAAATATCCTCATAAACATCACGATAACTCTCAGGATTTCCAACATCTCTCCAGTAGCCTTTTGCATTGCCTGCATAGAGTGTTACTCCTTCACGCATTAAACGTGGAAAGAGGTCTTTTGCAAAATCGTAGTTTTCGCCTTTTGGAATATATGAGAGAATTTCTGGTTCAATTACGTAGATTCCAGTGTTAATAGTGTCACTAAAAACCTCTCCCCAGCTTGGCTTTTCTAAAAATTTTTCTATCTCGCCTTGTGCATTTGCGATAACAACTCCAAATTCAAGAGGGTTTTCAACTGAAGTAAGTGTAATACTGAGTTTTGCATTTTTCTCTTTGTGGTAGTCGAATATTTTTGCAAAATCAAAATCTGTAACCAAGTCACCACTTATAATAACGAAGTTCTCATCTCCAATGAGTTCTTGTGCAAGTTTGACAGCTCCTGCTGTTCCGTAGTCGTCGTCAGGTACAACATATTGTATGTTAATGCCAAAGTCACTCCCATCTTTGAAGTAATCTTTGATAATTTCTGGTTTGAAGTACAAGAGAACAATAAACTCTGTTATCCCAAGCTCTTTGAGCCTCATCATTGTATGTTCCATCATCGGTCTGTTTATAATAGGTAACATAGGTTTGGGACGGGAGTTTGTGAGAGGTTGGATTCTTGTGCCAAAACCGCCTGCCATTACGACTGCTTTCATTTGGTCTCCTAAGAAAAAGTTAGTTTGTGTTAGAGACAGTTTAACTTAAAAACGGTTACAAGTTGAATACAAAAGTGATTATATTTCGTACAATTGGTTACATATCTCTATATGAATATAGTGTACAATTTAACTTAAGATTATTAGCTGGATTAGCCATGAAATTGCATGATTACGTGTTTGATAAGAAGTATGAAAAAAGTGTTGCTTACTTCTCTATGGAGTTTGCTATTCATCAAGCTCTTAAAATATACTCAGGTGGTTTGGGATTTTTGGCCGGATCACATATGCGTAGTGCATATGAACTCAAACAAAATATTGTAGGTATAGGTATTTTATGGAGTTATGGCTACTATGATCAAGCGCGTAGTGAAGACAGATCCTTAAAAGTAGAGTTTATACGAAAGTATTACTCTTTTTTAGAGGACTTAGGTATATTGGCACGCGTGAATGTACATGGCAAAGAGGTGCATGTAAAGGCTTTTTACCTCAAGCCTGCAACTTTTCACTCCGCACCTCTTATACTACTCTCTACAGATATTCAGGAGAATGATTTTTTATCCAGAACTATTACGCAAAAACTTTATGATGCAAATGAGGAGACACGTATTTCTCAAGAGATAGTTTTGGGTATAGGTGGAGTGAGAGTTCTTGAAGCCTTGAAACATAAGGTGGATATATACCATCTCAATGAAGGTCATGCTCTGCCACTTGTATATGAGCTGTATGCAAAATCATCTTCTATAGAGAAGGTTAAAGAGGCGGTACGTTTTACTACACATACCCCAGAAGATGCAGGAAATGAGCAGCATGAACTTGAACTGCTGCATAAGTTTGGTTTTTTCAGTACGCTTGCTTTGGAGACAATTCAAAAACTCTCAGGATGTAATACTAAAAAGTTTAACTTGACACTTGGTGCTTTATGTGCTGTAAAACGTACAAATGCAGTTTCAAAAATGCATGGAGAGGTCGCAAACAGAATGTGGGCGCCTTATACACAAGCCTCTGAAATTATCTCAATAACAAACGCACAAAGCAAAACTTTTTGGATGGATAAACCTCTACTGCATGCTCTGGAAAAACGTAGTAATAAAGGTCTGGTAGAGAGAAAAAAACATCTTAAAAGACAGCTTTTTAACATTGTGGCTGATCAGACGGGAAAAATGTTTGATGAGGATGTGTTAACACTTGTTTGGGCAAGACGTTTTGCGGAGTATAAACGACCAGATCTTATTAAAAAAGATTTTGAACGTTTTTTAAAGATGCTTGAAAACAGTGAGTATCCTGTACAGATTATCTGGGCTGGAAAACCGTATCCATTTGATTTTCATGCAGTGAATATGTTTAACGAGCTTATACATATAAGTCATAAGGTGAAAAATATGGCTGTATTAATCGGATATGAACTTGATCTCTCTCGTGCACTCAAATGTGGTGCAGATGTCTGGCTGAATACTCCAAGAGTATCCAGAGAAGCCAGTGGAACAAGTGGAATGAGTGGGGCTATGAATGCTGCTCTACATCTCTCAACTAATGATGGTTGGCATAGAGAGTTTGCAAAAGATGGAGTGAACTCCTTTACGATTAAAGAACAAGACAAAAGTTACCCAAAAGAAGAGCTAGATGCTATAGATAACCAGAGTATGATGGAGCTGCTTGAAAATAAGGTGATTCCTACATATTACAAACATCCAAACAAGTGGATACAGATGATGAAGCACTCTATGCAAGATGCGATAGATGGATTTGATTCTATCCGTATGGCGGATGAGTATTATGAGAAGATGTATAAGAACTAAGGAAAGAGAAGATGCAGAGCAAATTAGAACAGCTTCAAAAACAGTATGAGGCTTTAGACAAGATTATTCTCTCTCGTCAAGATGCCATAACAGGGCTTTTACCTGCAAGTACCGCGGTAAATGCACATGGTGACTATACCGATGCGTGGGTAAGAGATAACGTTTATAGTATTTTGAGTGTATGGGGGCTCTCCTTAGCGTATAAAAAATATGCTCCTAAGGATATACGTGCTTATACACTTCGTCAAAGTGTAGTCAAACTTATGCGTGGGCTTCTTCGTTCTATGATGTTACAGGCTTCACGTGTTGAAGCTTATAAAAAGAGCCATGATCCTCTTGATGCACTTCATGCGAAGTATGCAACCAACAGTGGTTTGGCAGTTGTAGCAGATGATGCATGGGGACATTTACAGCTTGATGCAACCTCTCTTTTTGTTTTGATGATAGCACAGATGAGTGCATCGGGTATTGCTTTGATTTATACAAAAGATGAGGTTGACTTTGTGCAAAACCTTGTACATTACATCTCGAAAACCTATGCAACTCCAGATTATGGAATTTGGGAACGTGGTAATAAAATAAATCATGGTGACGTAGAGATAAACTGTAGCTCAGTTGGAATGGCTAAGGCTGCTTTGGAAGCTATAAGCGGCTTTAATCTTTTTATAGAGAGTGAGGCTAAAGAGGGTGTCATTCATGTGGTGCCAAATGATGTAATTCACTCTCGGCTTACTTTAGAGAGTCTGCTTCCAAGAGAGTCTGACTCAAAAGAGACTGATGCCGCACTTTTAAGCATCATTGGTTATCCAGCATATGCCGTTGAAGATACAGAGCTTGTTGTTAAGACACGACAGACAATTATAGAGAAGCTTGCGGGAAATTACGGTTGTAAACGTTTTTTACTTGATGGACACCAGAGTGTTATAGAGGACTCATCGAGACTGCACTATGAAGCATCTGAACTGCGTGAATTTGCACATATTGAATCTGAGTGGCCTCTCTTTTTTACTTATCTGCTTTTAGATGCAATTATGCGTGGAGATGAAGAGGCAACAGCTTTATGGAGAGCTAAACTTGAGCCTCTTTTTGTAGAACAAGAGGGTGTAAGACTTCTTCCTGAGCTTTACTATGTTCCCTTAGAGAGTATAGAGTTAGAAAAAGCAAAGCCAAAATCACAAGTAAGAGTTGCAAATGAAAACCTTCCTCTTGTGTGGGCACAGAGTCTTTATATGCTTAGTGACATGCTTTTAGAAGGGCTTTTAGAAGTTCAAGATATAGACCCATTAAGACGTTCTAAACGTATTGGTACAAGTGTAAAAACAACACCTTTTATTCCTATAATCGCACAAAACGCAGAGATACAACAACAACTTTTTGAATTGGGCATCTCTTCTCAAAGACTAGAAGAGTTAGAACCGGTTGTATGTATGCACGCATCTGAACTTGCAAAAGTACATACTTTTTTAGGGAAAAATGAAAAACTTGGTCTTAGTGGAAGGGAGATTCTAACTCCTAGAACAGTTAGTACTTCGAGACTGCACATTTTAGGTGAGACAAAAGTGCTCTTTTTCCCCTACTATTTTGACCCGAAATCATTTTATTTTGGTTATGACAACAAACTTTTTGTGGAGCATTTCCGCTCATCTGTTGGTTTTTTAGCAAATATGTGGGGCTTTGAGAAACGACCTATAATTCCTTTTTATGTACGTGAAGATATGCTCAGAGATGATTCAAAAGATGTTATTTTAAAGCTTTTGTATGAGATACGTGACAACAGATGTACACGTGCAAGCGTGGACTTTACACCGCTTGCAGAGATAATAGAGTCTGTTGAAACGGAGAAAATGCATAATGCTTCTTTAGAAAACTTAGATATTATCTCCTCTGAACAGGTTGAAAATACTCAAGAGTATGAGCGTGCTGCCTTATGTCATGATTGGCGGGAAGTACGACTTATAGCACAAAAAAATGCTCTGTGTGACATTCGTATTGAAGATGCTTTAATGGATATTTTAGTTGCACAAAAGAGACTCTCTGTGGGGCGTTCATACAGTGATGATTCAATCATTGACACTCCTAAAGAAGCGAGTGAGATTATGGAGATGATAGAGAAATTTTCTGGTGAAAACAGTGCAGAGAAGGCATTAACCCAAGAGGTTATACTACATCTTGGACATCTTATGCGTATAGAACCGGTACTTTTTGAAAATATGCTTACCCTAAGAACTTGGGATGCGATACAGCTGCTTGTAGGGCATGTAAGCAAAGAGAAGTCTTTGAGTATAGCAGATGCCTATGAGGACTTACTTACTTATGCACCTCACGGTATTTACGATACTCTACGTTTTATATATAGTGCTTACTCTAGAGAGATGCAAGCACTTAAAGAGCTTGAGAATCTTCATGTTACAGGAGTAGAGAGTCTTGAGTTAAGAGCACCTCAGTTTGAATCAACAGAGAGTTTTGATGTGCAAGACTGGGAGCGTTGGAGAGAAAAAGCAGGAAGGCTTGGGGCGCTAAGTGAGCATTTTTATCAAAATGTTTGGCATATCTTACAGCAGTGTAAGGGTCTTGTCATTGGTGATAAGTACAGTATTCAAAGTAGAATGGGGAGTGAGTTAACTTTAGAGTCAACTGCTGGTGAGAGAAGTTTTGAATTAAAAATAGACTCTTTGTTACAGAGTATAAATATCCCTGCATATAGAAAGTTAAATATAGAGTTGATTGAGACGCTTGCAAAGCTTTTTGGGGCAAATCCTGAGTTAAGAATTGAAGACGATTTGATTTTAGATGTTCTTATAGGTCATGCGGTGAGAATATCATGGATGAAAGATAATGAAGGGACATCTTATGATGAGCATAAAGGAGAGGCTTGGGGTGCTTTTTATAAATACTCTCCTTTAGAGGTGCAAGAGAGCTTTATAGCTGCCTTTGGCTTCTTAATGCACGAGGAGAGTGTAGCATGATACTAGCAGGAGATATTGGGGGTACAAAAACAAATTTTGCGCTCTATACAGAGGAAAGTGGAGTTCCTCTTTTACATCAAGAGTATAGTTTTTCTTCGGGAAATTACACATCTTTTAGAGAGCTTTTGAATGAGTTTGTTCAAAAGAGTGGTGTAGAAAAAGTTGATGCGCTATGCCTTGGGATAGCGGGTCCTATAGTTGATGGAGTCTGTAAAACAACAAACTTACCGTGGACTATTGAAACTACAATGCTTCAAGAGTTTTTTAAAACTACGAAAGTAAAACTTTTAAATGACCTTGAAGCAACAGCTTATGGTATGCTTTATTTAAAAGAAGATGAGTTTATTACCCTTAATGAAGGTCTCACAAGAGATGCGAATAGAGCCGTTATAGCTGCTGGAACTGGACTTGGTGAGGCTTCACTTTTTTTTGATGGGAGTACATTTTACCCTATTGGCTCAGAAGGTGGGCACACAGATTTTGCTCCTCAAAATGCTCTTGAAGATGAACTTTTAGTCTGGTTACGTCAGCGTTATAGCGAGCATGTGAGTGTTGAGAGAGTTGTGAGCGGTATGGGTATTGCCACGCTGTATGAATTTTTACTCCAAAGAGAGCAATACGAAGAGCATGAAGATATGCGCTCTTTAAAAGAGGGCGAGGATAAAAGTGCCAAAATAAGCTCTTTAGCACTTACCAACTCAGACAGACTCTCTCTTGAGACGATGCAACTCTTTGTCTCTCTTTATGGTGCTGAAGCTGGAAATCTGGCTTTAAAAACACTCTGTTTGGGTGGTCTCTACATTGGAGGAGGTATTGCTCCAAAGATTTTGCCACTTATGCAAAGTGGAGATTTTATGCGTGCTTTTGTAAGTAAAGGTCGTTTTACGGATATGTTACGAAAGATACCCGTTTTTATCTCTAAAAACCCACAAACTGCACTTCTTGGAGCCACTCATTTTGCAATAGATAAATTATGTGAAAAAAAGCTCTAATAACGTCATTTGTTTCATAAGCATAGTTAAATTTAAAATTATTAAAGTACAATATTCCAATGTCATATCATAAGGAAAATTAATGAAAAAGCTTACCGAAGGACTTATTATAGCTGTTAGTGTGCTAGGTATGTTAGGGTGTTCTAGTAATGGCTCTAGTTCATCTTCAAATGATAGCGGTGGGGGTTTTACAGGTATTACAAAAGCTCTTTTACTGAATCAAGATGGTGGGAATGGTCTTGGTCTATGGAGTGTTTTAGATAGTAACCTTAGTAGTTTAGATGCTAATTATACTACATCTGGAGTTCCTGTATCAGATCCTAATGACATCTTTAATGCAGGAGGAAGAGTTGGCGTAGGTGGAGACAAAACCGGATTTTCTCTTAATCCTGCTGATGGTAATTTTTATGCTGTTATGACAGGCTCTTTAGAGGATTCTAATGAACCCTTGGGTGCACAGAGTTATAACGATTCTCTAGTAGTGAAATTCGACCCTAGAACAGATGCACTAGAAGTTGTAACTAAGATTCCTGAGTTTAATAAAGATACCTATGAGAAACCAATGTCACGTTACACGCTCAAACCAGTTATCTCACCAGATGGAAAGAGCCTTTTAGCATTTGCTACAGTTGGAGGAAAAGTCTTACCTACAACACCCGCAAACCCGAATGATAAGTTGACAAGCGGAGGTGTTGTGCATATTGATATTGACCCAACTTCCCCAACATATGGTAGCGCTCATTTGGTTTTTGAGTTTGCGGACTACAGCATAAATAGTTTAAATTGGGAAGATAATATCCATACAGTTCGCACTGAGCCTCTCTTCTTTGATGATGGCAATGCTTCTGTTTTTTTAGGATCAGAGTACCTTGAAATTTATGACCCTGGTGATGCTTGTGGGCAATCAGCGACAAACAAAAATTGTATCGTTAGCGGAAAACTATTTTGCATCACACCTACAGACGACAGTAACTGGTCTCAGCCTTGGGTTATGCGTTCTGGAATGTACAGACATAGTTCCATACTTGGAAGAACTGCTCACTATGAAACATCAGATAAGTCTATATGGATCGTTGAAGAACGTAATGGCTTTGATGTTGTAGCTGTTAAATTAGATACAGATGGTAATGAAGATCCAAGCTGGAATCAAGGTAGAATAATAAATAACGTGGTCAACGGAACCCTTTATCCTCAAGCAGTTATAGGTATAGATATTCAATCTCCTCTAGTATGGACACAAGGGTCACAAGCAGTTGCTCCAACTCTACTTACTATTAGAGAAAATAGTGATCCAGTTATAGACTCAGTTGCAGGATACACGGGTTCAAATACTTTACCTGTACACCTTGCAAAAACAAAGTGGTCTCAAAAGATTTGGGTAAACGCCGCTTCTATGACAGACCCTTCTAGCTTTGACTCGAGTATACAATTTTTAAAAGAGACCCATCCGTATGGGAGTGCTGATTATAGCAAGTCACTGCAACAACTTTGGGATGAACACTATGTTGCAGAATCTACACTCAAAAAAATCGATAGAACCAGTGGTGCTAGTATTAAGATTTTTTCAGGATCAGCAGCTAATGGGAATTTTCTAGCAGGTGCTCCGGCTCTTTCTGATGATTTTAGTTATAGT
>JAFGVE010000041.1 GCA_016938175.1 Campylobacterales bacterium | reverse complement strand
TCCGAACCCAGAAGCTAAGCCCCTCATCGCTGATAATACTGCACCTTTCAGGTGTGGAAACGTAGGTCGCTGCCTAGTTCGATCGGTCTTTATTCTTCTTCATATCATTCTTTACAATCATTATATTTTTAGGCAAATCTATGTTACTTTCCAATCAATGGCAATACTTTTTATCAGATGAACTTAGTAATGTCAATTTTCTTCAATTAAAACAATTCCTTGAGAGTGAATATAATACTAAAAATATTTTTCCTCCTAAAGATACTATATTTAGAGCTTTTAATCTCATGCAGCCAAAAGATGTAAAAGTTGTAATTATAGGGCAAGATCCATATCATGGATTGGGTCAAGCCAATGGATTGGCTTTTTCAGTGTTTGGTAACGTTAAAATTCCACCATCACTTCTTAATATATTTAAAGAGTTACAAAATGATTTAGATTGTCCTTTTCCATTGAATGGTGATTTGACTAAATGGGGCCAGCAGGGGGTTTTACTCATTAACTCGGTTTTAACAGTAGAGGAGTCTCATCCAAATTCACATAAAGGGAAAGGGTGGGAAATCTTTACTGATGCTTTGATTAGAAAACTCTCAAGTGAGTATGAACATTTAGTTTTTATTCTTTGGGGAGCACCATCACAAAAAAAAGAGCTTTTTATAGATACTAAAAAGCATCTTGTTTTAAAGTCAGCACATCCATCTCCACTCTCTGCTTACAGAGGTTTTTTTGGTTCAAAACCCTTTTCTCAGACGAATTTTTATCTTAAAAAATATGGAAAAGATGAGATCGAGTGGTGTCTTAGTGGACAAGGAACTCTGCTATAAGTGGAAGATGGTCAGAGTAACCTTTACCTTTATGTCTAGGTCTATTTGAACGTGTTAGTTCCCATCTATATACTTGCTGTTTTTTAAAAAGGTAGTCAGTTTTAAAAGAGTGCATTGAATTATTTTTGTATCTTATTCCATCGCTGTTTAAGAGGGATTTAGAAACTAAAATACTATCTAGAGTCTCTTTTTTCCCTTTATAAGTGTATGAATACCTCTGTAAAGGGTCTTCATCATACCACAAGTTATAAAACTCTCCAGAAGCGACCTGTGTTTTATCTGCACTTTTTTGATAGTTTATGCTTCCAAGTATATGATTAATTCCTGTCACACCATCGGTGTCGTTATGTTTTCTTTTCCTTTTAAATACTTTATACTCTTCATAATCAGAGTTGAAATCTCCTAGAAGTATGATGTTTTTGTCTTTTCCAAGTTCTTCAACACGTTTCATGACTTTTTTAGCGGAGAAAACTCTTTGGCTTTCAGGTCCACTTTTTGATTTCCAATGATTTACTAAAATAAATAAGTCGAAGTTATTTAAACGAAATTTTGCCTCGAGTATGTTTCTATATTTATATGATGACGTCACAGAAATTTCATGTGTGTAGATAAAAGGAATTTTACTAAGAAGTGCAACTTTAATTGTTGTGTTTTTCAAATCTGCGATTTTGTGATATTGGTAGTAGAGGCCATTTTGTTTGAGTATAAAACGTAAGTCTTTGAGTGCTTGTAGAGATTCTATTTCTTGTAGAGCGATAATGTCTGCATTGACATCTTTAATAACTTTTGCAATATTTTGTAGTTTTATCTTATATGTCTTTTGATTCCAATTTGAGGAAGTATTTGGCACATATTCTTTATATTCATGGCCATCTTTTTTTAAGTCAAAAAGATTTTCTACATTATATGTTGCAATTTTCAAGTTAATCTCTCCATGTACTAAAGATAGAAAAAAGAGTAGTAGAGTAAAAATTTTCATGATTACTCCATAAATATATTATGCAATAGCATTAAGACGTAGCAGTTGTGTTACGTCTGCATCTCTACCTAAGAGCTCGTTAAAGAGAATTTGCATACTTTTTGCTCCACCACCACTTAAAACGATTTCACTATATTTTTTTGCAGTAGGTGAATCAAATATTCCCTCGTCAATAACCTGGTAAAAAGCATCTGCACTGAGTACTTCAGCCCATTTATAACTATAGTATCCAGCAGCGTATCCACCTGCAAAAATATGGGAAAAGCCATTTTGGAATTTATTATATTCTGGCGCTTGTATAAGTGCTGTGTTTTCTCTAATGGTATTGAGCAAGGCTTGAACTTCTGCTTCTTTATACAGTTCTGTATGGAGTTGGAAATCAAAAATTGAAAATTCAAGTTGTCTGAGCATTCCCATCGCCGAGAGAAAATTTTTACTCTTTACAAGTTTTTCTATCATATTATCAGGGATAACCTCTTTGGTTTTGTAATGTTTTGCAAAAAGTTGTAGTACTTGTGGCTCGTAAGCAAAACTCTCTAAAAACTGTGAAGGAAATTCAACAGCATCCCACTCCACACCATTTACACCGCTTACTTCATTTTCATTTACGTCTGAGAGCAGATGATGAATAGCATGTCCCATTTCATGAAATAGTGTTACAACATCGTCGTGGCGTAAGAGAGATGGAGCCTTTGCATTTGAAGGAGGAAAGTTACAAACTATAAACGCAGAAGCAAGTTGTCTTGTGTTATTTTCATCAATGCAGTGTGTCTCATAGTTGTGCATCCATGCTCCACCACGTTTAGATTCACGTGCTTCTAAGTCTGTATAGAGTCTTGCTTTTATAACTCCTTCTTTATAGATGTCGTAAGCTGCTGCTTTTTCATGCCATAAAGTTGCATTGTCTATTTTTTTAAACTCTATGTTAAAGAGTTTATATAAAAATGAGAACATTCCTTGCATGACACTATTTTGTTCAAAATAGGGACGATACTCCTCTTCATCAAGGTCATACTCTGCCTTTTTGAGTTTTTCACTGTAGTAGGCCGTATCAAAATTCTCAAGTTTGTGTGGGGCAAACTCCTGTAGCTCTTTTAATTCCTTTTGAGCTTGTTTTTTAGAGTTTTCTAGTAACTCATGTAAAAATTTAAGAACGCTTTCTTCATCTGGAGCCATTTTGGAGGCAAGTGAGTAGCTAGCATAGTTTTTAAAGCCCAATAGCTTACTCATTTCATCACGCAGTGCCAAAAGTTCATCAATAATCTCAGCGTTTTGTGGTGCACGGCTAACATATGCTTTATATATTGCTTCACGTATTTCTCTATTTGGTCCATATGTCATGTAGGCGATATATGAAGGCATTTGAAGTGTAAATTTATATTTTGTTATACCATCTTCTTCAAACTCTGCATTCTCAAGGTCACTCTCTGGAATACCTTTTACATCGTCTGGATTACTAATAATATACTCATATGCATTTGTAGCATCGAGAAGGTTTTGTGAGAAGTTATTTGTTAATTCACTTTTTCGCAAGTTAATCTCTTGAAGTCTTGATTTAGTCTTTTCATCAAGATGTGCTCCACTTAACTCAAAACTCTGAATAGACAACTCCAGTACACGGTTTTGTTCGTGATTTAATGATGCTTTTTCTTTTGTATAAATCTCTTTATACGCTGTATAAATATCGAGGTTTTGTGATATTTTTGTGGAGTACTCTGTTAATATTGGAAGGGATTCTGTATAGACCTTCTGTGTTGCCTCAGAGTTGTTTACTGCGTTTAGATGTGAGAGAGGTGTAAAGTGATGGCTGATAGCTTCTTCTTGCATCTGCAGGGGCCGTGCAAAGTTTGCATAACTCTTTTCTTCTATCGCTAAAAGCTGAGTTACTCTCTGCTCATTTTGAGCGATAATAGCTTGTAAATCTTCTATAAAAGTTTCTAGATTACATTGAAATTCTCTAAATTGACTCATATTAATCCTCTTCATCTCGTTTTTGTTGAATTGCTCCATACTCCTTTATAAGTATGTCGTCATATTTGTTTGCATATGCAAGTAGTCTTTGAAGCGCAATTTTACCCTCTTTTTTTGTTAGTGATGAGTCGACTATAAGATAAGAGAGGTAGATACTATTTTCATTGAGTGAAAACTGCAGATATGAAAGTTTTGCATTTTCACTGAGAAGATAATCATAGACACTGTCTATATTTTGTCGTGGAATTGCACAGAGTTTTGAGTCACCGATGATAATTCCATTTTCATAGTAGTTGAGTTCTATACGTGCTGAACCTTCATCTATTCTCCAAGAGGATTGAGAACGGCGTGCGAGTGTTACATCAACGTTTAAAGATTCCAAAATATCCTCTAAGAGTTTTGTCGGACCAGTTGGGTTATAGCCTTTCCTGCGCATTCTTGCAGTTTCAAGTTTAACTCCACACTCTCCACAATAGTCATTTTTAATTGTACTTTCTTCAATGAGGTTCTTACATGATGGACACTTAATTACGTTATCAACACCGTTTGTTTTAAAATCTTCAATTGCCTCTCTGAGGTAAAAGTAAGGAAGGGCGAAACCAAGGTTGTTGGCATTTTGAATTATGAACGTATTGACTCCTGTTACTTCGCCATCCTCATTTAAAAGTGGGCCGCCACTGTTTCCAGGGTTTATAGCAGCATCAATTTGAATATACTCCAAGTCCCCTTGAAGGCGTGAAGCACGAGATACAATACCCTCTGTTGCAGTATAATTTAAACCGTATGGGTGTCCTATAGCTATTGTTGTATCTCCATCTTCTACAAGTTTACTTGCAAGCGAGAGTGGATTTTTTGGTTTATCAAAAGTGTACCTGATAAAAGCAAGGTCATAATAGGGGTCATCATAAATAACAGTTGCAATACTGCGTTGTATTTTTTTTGCACTTATTACAATCTCTTTGAGTCCGCCTACAACGTGAGAGTTTGTTATGATTAAATCATCTATGACAAAACCTGTGCCACTTCCATATGGAGTCATAATTTGAATAATATTTTCTATATATGTTTCGAGTATTTTTTGTGTATTCATACGCTATATCTCCTCGAAGTTCATATTTTTAAGTGAT
Organism: Campylobacterales bacterium; assembly: GCA_016938175.1. Lineage (GTDB taxonomy): Bacteria > Campylobacterota > Campylobacteria > Campylobacterales > Sulfurimonadaceae > Sulfurimonas. The sequence continues at coordinate 46,699 of JAFGVE010000041.1, read as the reverse complement.
TGATAGTAGCTGTATGAGAAGTCGTTCATGGAGTTAAAGTTTAACTCATTTGAGAAGCTTCTTAAGGCTCTGTATTGTTTTTGGTGTTTGGTGATTATCTCATCAACGGCCTGTGCAATGTTACGTTTGTAAAAACTCTCTTTTATTTCATCATATAGAGTCGGACACTCAAGTGCCTTAAAGAAGTCAGAGTTTGTAACACTTACATAAACGTGGAGTAGCTCTTTAACAACATTGTTAAGTCCATAATTATAGAGTGAATAAAATGCCATGTATGTATAAATTGTAGGAACTATGAGTGTGTATCTGTTGTTTTTATACCAACGTATTTTGACCATAGACTCAGATATAAAAGTACAAAACTCCTCATAAGAACTTTTGTCAATAGGGTTAAAAGTGTACTTTGCATTGTAAAAATTTTTACTAAACTCCTCAAAGCTGAGACTCTGAAGTTTAGTAATATATCGCTTGAGTTCTTCGTTTTTTGTCTCCATAGTTGAACTTTCATCACCAAAATAGGACTGGATTTTCTTTGAGAGCCTTTGGTACATTTTATACTTTGGAACTAGCAAGTAGTCAATTTTAAATAGGATGTTTAAATATAAAAATGCCTGCATTCCTGCATTGTCATTTGTCGGAAGCGTTGGGATTTTTGCTTCAAGCTCTTCTATCCATTTTTGTAAAAAAGAGTATTTAATTTGTAGTTCTACTTCATTGAGAGGCTCAAGATGTTCTATCTCTTCTAAAGCACATTCAGGAAATTCACTTACTATAAACTCTTTGTCAAAATCAGCGTTGAGTGCTAATTCTCTGAGTGGAAAAAATATCTTTTGAGGATTCATCGTGATGTTGTCTTGATAGAGTTTGAGTTTAATAAACTCTGCATCGCTCATGTAGTTAACATAAGTAAATTGATAGTTACGTTCAAGAACCTTACGTTTAAGAGCTACAGGAGCTATATCTTTTTTGACTAAGGTGACTTCTGCATTTAAATGTTTTGGGGTAATAATACCTTTTATTTTGGCACTACCTTGGAAAAGTGTAAACTCTATACTCTTCTCATTTTCAACAAGGATGATGTTCTCGTTTGCTGTGGCATTATTATAATTTACAAGAGAGTGTAAAAAATATTTGTAGCCCTCTAAAATTTCCCCTTTTTCAAAAGCCTCATAGGCACTGTTAAAGAGTTCCTCTTCGTTTGGGGCTATTTGGGCGTAGATACCACGACCGAAGTTTATGAGACACTCTTTCTTTGTTTGTAAAAAATCTAACCAGCTCATTGGCTCACTTTCTTGGAGAATATAATTGTAGATGTAATCGAAGAGATTATAGTAAAAGCACTCTTATAAAAGAGTAAGAGATGCTTTAAGAGAGAAGTTTTTAATTTTTTGGAAGTTGTGCTTTCTCTCGTGTAAATACAATAAAAAGACCAACAGAGATAATTAGGATAGCAACTCCTAAAACAAGGTAGAGTGCGTGTATCATCTGGTGATAATCAGCAATTGCAATTTTGAAAACAACCATTAAGGACTCAATGAGTAGAGCGATTATAATAGTAATGGAGAACTTGATAAGAACCTTGTACTCTGCACGACCATTTTTTGAGTAAGACTTAAAGACAACCTCTTGTTCTAAAACTGTTTTAGCCAGGTCAAATATAGCAAGACCTAAAGTAAGTGCTATAACAGGTTTAAAGATGGACTCTATAGAAAGGTTTGGAGTTATAAAGAGTGAACTAAAGAGATCAAAAAGTGCATATCCTACAGTAAAGAGTGCAAGAAGCATCATGATATTTCCTGTTATCATGTAAAAGGACTTACTCATCATATTGAACTGTTTGTGTACATTTACAAGTCCGAGTCTCTGTAATAGTACAGTGAGTTCAAAGTCAAGGAAAAATATCTCTCCTCCTTCTTCTTTAGCAACTGTAATACATGTGTTTCCTGTCGCAGTACTTATGTATGGTGCAGATACAGAAACACCAGACTCATTGAGTTGCAGTTTTGAAAGCAGATATTTTCTGTTACTACCAATTTGTGTGATTGTTATTCTATTTCTATAGATATTTCCTGAAGTCTGTTTATAGTTGTCCTTATCACATACATACACCAGCTCTAAAGATGGAAAGAGTTTATAAAATTTTTCAAAATTACTATCCTCTTGGTTTTTGAGCATACCTGTGTTTTTAATGGTCTCTATAAGAAAGTTCTCTATGTCGTCTGTGTTGTCTTTATATGCTTGCATAAACTCTTGCATAACGTATCCTTTTGAAAAATATAACTTATTATTTATGCAATTATAATGCTTTAGAGTTACACTCATCACCTCTCTTTGTATAGAAAATAGGCAATTTATTTAGATACAATCTCATTTTATTAAGGATATAGCGTGTTACGTAAGTTATTTGGTTTTGCTTTTATTATTACTGGAATTGTTTTAGAGTTTATGTGGTTGGGATTTTGTTTTGGGAGTATAATTATAGGTATTTTACTGCTTATATTTGCTCCGAGAATTCTCTTTTTTCCGTTTAACTTCTTTTTACTTTTAGGCTTAAGACTCATCTATGCAGATGCTTTTAAAAGGTTTGAAGAAGCGAGTAGGGCAGGATATACGAGAAGTAGTTACTCTTACTCAAGTTTTAATGCAAATAGTGGGAATAGTTATACAAGCAGCGTGAATAAAATGGACGCTTATTATGCTGAATTAGAGTGTAGTCCTAGTGATAGTTTTGATGTAGTAAAGAAAAATTATAGACGTCTTATGAAAGAGCATCATTATGACTCTCTTGTGAGTAAAGGCTTGCCAAAAGAGATGCTTGAGTTCTCACAAGAGAAGACCAAGCGTCTCAATGAAGCATATGCTGCTATTAAAGAGGCTAGGGGCTAGAACTTATAGTCTAACTGTGCCCATGCAACTTGTTTGTCTTTTGTAGCATTTGCAAAGCTTGTTACATCACCTTTTGAGTATGAAGCAAATTTCAGAAGTCCAGCTAAACCTTTTACACCAGGAATAGCATTTGTATATACAACATCTATTTCAGAACCAAGGTTATCAGATGTTCCAGATCCTGCTGTCATCGCTACATCAGACTTAAAGTCGTGATACATTGCAAGAATTTTTCCTAAACCTGCAGCAGTATAACCAAGGCGTAAGTTAAAGTCTTTAAGTCCTCCAGTTGGTCCTGTGTTTCCTACAAAAAACACGTCTGCCCAACCGTTGAATTTGTGGTTTGTACCAAACGCAGGATTGAAGTTTGTTTTACCGTCAGTTCCATTTGTTCCACTTAAGAACTCGTAATTTACACCAGCTAAAATACCAGAGATATTTGTACCAAGGTCAAGATTGTAGTATGTTGCATCAGCTTTTACATCTTTTACTCTATACTCCATTGTTGGATCACTTTGCATTGCATACTCCGCACGATAGTCAAGTTTTACACCTTCAAGAGTTGCATTACCAGTAAGGGCAATACCAAGAGTGTCATTTGATGAACCAATCATATAGTCATATGCTGTGATTGTAAGTTCATCCATAACTTTGTATTTTGCATGAAGTATAACAGATGATGTCTCAGTAGTTGTTGTCCCACCAACTCCAGCGTAACCATAAAGATATGCAGCCATTAACTCTAAGTTCTCTACATCTGTATTTGTTACTGCAAGAGTGTCATAAGAGCGTTCTAATTGTCTCCATCCAACTGTACCAATGAAACGTTGGTTATCAAGGTTTAACTGAGAACGACCTGCATGAATAGCAGTTTTTCCAGCTACATAATCAACAGAAGCCTCAGAAAGCATTGCAGCCTGTGGGTCTAAGATTTTGTCATAGTTTGTTGAAGCAGGCGAATAGTTTGTGTAACCAAAATTGTTTACTGTTTGAATACCTACAGTAGCACTAAGTCCTTGAACTTCTAAGAGTCCAGCAGTAACAGCAAGGTGAGTTCTTGCAGTAAATGCTTGCCCTTTTTCAACACCGTTATCTTTTACATCTGCAACTTCGTAACGAGGACGAATTTCCCCTTTTAGTTTTATATCGCTAAATATATTTAACCCATCTTCTGCAGCCATAAGATTTGCAGAACTCATAAGTGCCGCTACGGCAACGCTTGATAGTAGAACCTTTTTCATTTTTCTTCCTTTTTTACTTGTTTCACAGAGATACTCATCTCTTAAGAACCTAATGTATAGACTCTAAAGAGATGAGTTTTTACTCATCTTCTTTTGCAAATTTTTCATATAAAAAGCTTAAAATTGCTTCCCTGCAGCGAATATATTCAGGATGACTTTGCAGTGCCACTCTATCACGTGGTCTAGGGAGTTTCACCTCTAATATTTCACCGATAGTTGCTTCTGGACCATTTGTCATCATAATAACCCTGTCGCTTAAAAGTACAGCCTCGTCAATATCGTGAGTAATAATGATTACCGTATTTTGTACACTCTCTTGAATACGCATAAGGTGCTCTTGCAGGTTCGCACGTGTCAGTGAGTCAAGTGCTCCAAAAGGCTCATCCATTAGAAGTACTTTTGGTTTAATAGCAAGTGCTCTTGCAATCCCTACACGCTGCTTCATCCCTCCGCTTATCTCATCTGGAAGTTTATCTTTAGCGTGCTCTAGATTAACCATAGATACAAACTTTTCAACTCTCTCTTTAAGCTCTTTTGTAGTGAGTTCAGGCATAACTTTTTTTACAGCCATCTCAATGTTTTGGTACACCGTAAGCCATGGTAGAAGTGAGTGGTTTTGAAAAACAACTGCACGCTCTGGTCCAGGACCTTGAACATGTTTATTTTCTAAGACTATAGCTCCTTCAGTCTGTGCATCGAGTCCAGAAATCATATTTAAGAGTGTACTTTTCCCGCATCCACTATGTCCGATGATAGAGATTATTTCATTTTTCTTAATCTCCAAAGAGACATCAGTAACTGCTATATAGTCTTCTTTTCCTGGAATTGGAAATCTTTTTTCAATTCCTTCTAAAGATAAAAACTTACTCATGATACTCTCCCTTTTTTTCTATAGTCAAAGTAGTCTGCAATTTTTCCCATGATGAGGTCTAAGATATATCCAACCACACCGACAATGATAATACCGATAATGATGTTGTGGTAGTTGAGGTTGTTATACTCATCCCAAATCCAAAATCCTATACCAATACCACCTGTAAGCATCTCTGCTGCAACAATTACTAGCCATGCAATTCCAAGTGAGAGTCGCATACCGGTAAAGATGTAAGGGATAGATACAGGTAAGATTATTTTTGTAATCTTCTCCATTGGAGTAAACTGTAAAACTTTCGCTACGTTTAGATAGTCTTTGTTGACACTTTTTACTCCCAGAGCCGTGTTAATGATAATTGGCCATATTGAGGTAATAAAAATTGTTGAGATGGCCGTCATATTTATATCTTGAAATATAAAAAGGAGCAGCGGTAACCATGCCAGTGGCGAGATTGGTTTAAAAATCTGGATAAACGGGTCAAAAGCGTAGTGCGCCATTTTACTCATTCCAAGCATTAAGCCAAAAGGAACACCAACCAGGATTGCTAATCCAAATCCTGCAAATACACGTTGTAGAGAAGCAAGAATTTGCCAAAAAATTCCTTTTGAATCTTGGTTTTCTATATAGAATGGATCTGAGAGTACACCTTCCACTTCATCACCAAGAGAGTTTACACCTCCAAAAGCGGCAACGTATGTGTCAGCCGGAGTTGGAAATTCTTCAACTAGAGTTGCAATAGTTGCCCATACTTGTATGATAATCATAAATACCAGTACGGGTAAAAATAACTTTTTGAGTAGTTCGCTATTCATTTTTTGCCTTTTTTTTGTTTTTGATTTGCATCTTTAAGTATCTAGAGTCACAGGAGAGTACATGAAGAATCGATTTCGATTAATTACTTCTAGATACTTAAAGATGCAAACAGAGCGCAGTGCTCTCTTTGCTATTTTGTTATATATTTTGGGTCCGCACACCCAGCTGGTCCATATGGACATACATAGTCAGGTTGTACAGTCTTAAGAGTTCCCTCCCAAGTATTAGCAGCTTTTAAGTCTGCTTCGCTTACTTTTGATTCATCTATCCCTGTTGAAAAGATATACTCAACTGCTTTGTTAGGGTCATAAACCTTACCATCCATAAATTTGTTGTACTCATCCACACCATCTTTTTTCCATGGGCTTGGAGGAAGTGTATAGCCTACTTCAGTCGCAACTTCTGCAAAAAGATCTGGTCTGTATACAGACTCTATAGTCTTTTTCATATCTACTGCATGGTCAATTTGTCCCCATCTATACATCTGCGTAATAAACCACATACCGTGTGAGTAAAATGGATACGCTGCATAGTAGTTAGCAAATACGTTAAACATTGGGTTAGCTTCAGAGTCTTGCCCTTTAAGATATTGAAATGTTCCCGTCATAGATTTTTCCAAAACAGAGACAGGAGCTTTTACATAAATATCTTTGGAAAGAATTTTTGCTGCTTCTTTACGGTTTTCCCAAGATGAATCAAGCCACATTTGTGCTTCTAAAACAGCTTTCATAACTGCTTTTGTAGTTTCCGGATTTTTTTCTACAAAATCAGCTCTTGCTTGCAGTACTTTTTCCGGGTTGTTGTTCCAGATGTCGTAGTTTGTAACAAGAGTTGAACCTTTTTTCTTAAGAACAATTCTCTCATTCCAAGGTTCACCAACACAGTAGCCTTCTATATTGCCTGCAATAAGATTTGATGGCATAGTCGGTGGTGGAAAAGGTTTAATAGTCGTGTCACGATCAGGTACAATTCCAGAAGATGCCATCCAGTAACGTAGTTCATAGTTGTGAGTTGAAACTGGGTGTACCATACCAAATGAGAGTGGTTGGTATGCACTTCCTTCTTTAGCATGTTTTGCATCTATATACTTTTTAAGTGCTTCTGAACCTAATGGACGTTTTTTCTCATCCATACCGTATTTTTTCATCTCTTTGATAATGTTATTTCCAAATGTGATACCATTACCGTTAAAATCTAAAGATAGAAGAGCTTGAAGATTTGCGTTACCGTTAATACCAAGCGTAGCTGCAATAGGCATACCTGCAAGAGCGTGTGAGAAGTCATACTCTCCAGAGATTACTTTTTGTTGAATCCCTGGCCATCCACCTCCCTCTTTTACTACGTGTACATCTAAACCATATTTGTCAAAAAAACCTTTCTCTTCAGCAATGACTATTGGAGCACAGTCAGTGAGTGCAATAAAACCAATTGTAAGTTTTTTCTTCTCTAACTCTGCACCAATAAGTGTAGAGGCAACTAATGAAATCCCTAATCCCAGTCCTACTATCTTCTTAATCATCTTCAATCCTTAAATTTACATATTAGATATGTTTGATGAGAAATTGTACTCTATGTAAAACAGTAAATAAACAGTAATTTGATTAAAAAATAATCATTTAAATCTTAAATTTACATTAACATCGTGTAAAATTACGTTAAGACTATTGAAAAGAGGTAAAAATGATTAAATCAGTATGTGGATATTGCGGTGTTGGATGCGGATTAGAGTATGAGAGTGATAAGCTAGTAGGTAATATTACTTATCCTGTAAATTCAGGAAGTGTCTGTTCTAAAGGAGTATCTGAACTCATTAGTATAGATACGGCAACACGTCTTTTACGTCCTAAATATAGAGAGAGTATAGAAGATGAGTATAAGGATATATCGTGGGAGGAGTCAATTAACAAAATCGTACACAAGATACAAAAAACTCCAAAAGAGCGTGTAGGTTTTTATCTCTCAGGTCAACTTTTAACAGAAGATTACTATATTGCAAATAAACTAGGAAAAGGTTTTATAGGAACAAATAATGTAGATACAAATAGTCGTACCTGTATGTCAAGCGCTGTTGTAGCATATAAAAAAGCCATCGGTGCTGATTTTGTACCTCTGAGAATGAAAGATATATTTAAAAGTAATCTTTTAATACTAGCAGGTGCTAATACCTCTGAAGCACATGTTGTATTTCATAACCATATTAAAAAAGCAAAAAAGAAGGGGTTGAAAATAGTTGTTATAGACCCGCGTTATACTGATACAGCGCAAATTGCAGATATTTACCTTCCAATTAGAGCGGGAAGTGATATAGACCTTTTCAACCTTATTTCAAAACGTCTTATAGATGAAGAGCTTTATAATAAAGAGTTTGTTGAAGAGCATATCAATAACTTTACGCTTTTAAAGAACAAATTTAAAAGGGTACCTGTGACAAAGATGTTAAAACGTACGGGACTCAGCGAAGAGCAGTTTGAAGAGTTTTTCAAACTTTATGTAGAGAGTGAAAATGTAATAACCGCTTGGACAATGGGTTTAAATCAGTCTGTTCAGGGAGTAGATAAAAACTTAGCACTGCTCAATACACATCTGCTTACAGGAAAAATTTTTAAACCGGGAAATGGACCTCTGAGTTTAACGGGACAACCAAACGCAATGGGAGGGCGTGAAGTGGGTGGACTCTCAACTATGCTTGCTGTGCATTTTGGATTTGATGATGAGTCTATAGAAAAGGTAAGTAAATTTTGGAAAACGGAGAATATAAGCAATAAACCAGGACTTACTGCTACACAGATGCTTGAGGGGCATTTGGATGTTTTAATTGTATGCCATACAGATCCTATCTACCACTTGCCAAATAGAAACAGAGTAGAGCAACTAATGAAACAGATTCCTCTGGTTGTTGAGATAAATGCATATCAAAACTCTGAAACAGCAGCTTTTGCCCACATACGTTTACCAGCTGCACCATGGGGTGAAAAAGAGGGAACGCAGACAAATTTAGATAGAAGTATTACAAAACAGGAGCGATTAACCCGTACCTCCATAGAGTGTAAGCCCGACTGGGAGATTTTTAAACTCATTGCACATGGACTTGGTTTTGCAAAAGAGTTTAATTATAGTAGTGCAAAAGATATTTTCATGGAGTATCAGGCAATGACACGTCTGAATCCTTATATGGATATGAGTGATGCTGAGTATGACACGCTTTCTATGATACCTTTTGTATGGGGTGAGAAGGTAAAGGAGTTTTTAACACCAGATAAAAAAGGGAACCTCTTTTTTGTTGAGAATAAACTCATGAGTGAAAAGACATCCTTGGAGTTTCCTTTTGTACTACTTACAGGAAGAACGAGAGACCAGTGGCATAGTGGTACAAAAACAAATCTTCCGGCAACTCTTTTAAAATTTAAAGCACTTGATTTTTGTGAGATTCATCCAGAAGATGCCAAAGCTCTTGGAATAGAACATGGCGATAAAATTCGTGTTAGTTCAAGACGTGGAACAATTTTAACAACTGCTGAGGTAACTGAGAGAATTACGCAAAAGTACATATTTATTCCTATAAGCAACAGAGATATAAATTATCTTACAAATGATTTGCTCGATAGAGAATCATTACAACCAGATTACAATCACAGTGCGGTGAAGATAGAAAAAGTAATCTAGTCGTAATCTCTTTTTTTTACAATCTGCAAAAATTTTAAAAAAAAGAGCAATTATGAAAAAAAAGTATTTATTAGCACTTATTTGTTCTCTTTTTAGTTTAGGTGAAGCTAGAGAGAGCATGGGAAACTGTGAGAGTTACGTTATTGATGAAAGATTGCCAAACGTAATTGAAGCAGATATGAAACTCAGTGCTTCTAAAGTTTATGGAATAGATAAAAAAGTCATTGTTCAAAACGGTGCAACACTTACAATAGAGCCTGGAACAACTCTCGCAGGTTGTAGTCTCTTCTCCTACCTTGTTATCGCTCAAGATGCAAAAATAATTGCAAAAGGAACAGTTCAAAAACCCATTACATTTACTTCACAAATGGATCTGCTCGGCTACTCTTCAAAAGAGAGCGCAGGAGAGTGGGGTGGTTTAGTTATCGCAGGAAATGCGTACACACACTATGAAAATAATAAATATGAAGCCGATGAGAGTGTGGCGTTTGGGAGTACAACACATGAAAAAGACAATGAGTCTTCTGGTATTTTGGAGTATGTTGCAATAAAACATACAGGTTATGAGATACGTAAAGATAGAGAGTTAAATGGACTCTCATTAGCAGGTGTCGGCTCTGGTACTGTAGTGAAAAATATAGCTATTATCGGTGGTAAAGATGATGGGCTCGAGATTTGGGGCGGTAGAGTTAACATTGATGGTCTGTATGTCTGTAATGCTATGGATGACTCTGTAGACGTTGACTTGGGTTATAGAGGCGAGATAAAAAATGTACTTGTAGTACAAAAGAGTGTAGATAGCAAAAATAATCATGACTCTTCAGCTATGGAGTTTGGAAATGATGAAAATCTCATTGTAACTGATTTTTCCAATGCAACCCTTCCTACTATAAAAAATCTTACAGCCTATGTCAAAGGCGGCGGTATCTATAATAAATATGACGCAGGGTTTAGACTTGAAAACGTTGAAATAATCAGTGAAAAAGAGAAAGAGAATGAACTTCTCTTTTTTCGTGGCAAAGATAGTTATGATACTGGAGCTAAGTTTTTAGATGGAGATGTCTGCTTTTATAACAGTACTGCTTCTAAAACGCTTGATGAGTTCTTCGCAAAAACAAATGCCAAAAAACCAAAAGAGGCTTTTAGTGCATATGAGTATTTCGCAAAAGAGCATAAAGAACAAGGAGAGGGAAAATTTCATGCAAAGCGTGTTTGCAAGGGTGTAAAAGAGAGACTTGTATGGCGTGGAGAGAATAGACTTTATGAAGCTATGCGTTAAAAATTGATTATAATTTAAACAAATACACATCTTTGTTGTTTGTAAAAAAGAGCATAATTAAAGCATGATAAGTGATTTAATACATAATAAACAGATTGACATACACTTTCAACCTATAGTCTCCATTAAAGATAATAGAGTATTTGCATATGAAGCACTCACCCGTTCCATTGACAGATATGATGAACCTATATCCCCTTTGTATTTATTTGAACAAGCTAAAAAAGAGGATATTGCTTCAAAACTTGATGAGTATGTCCGTGAACTGGCACTTCTCAAGTTTCAAACTTATTTGGAAAAAGATGCAAGTTTACTTCTTTTTGTAAAGTTTGATAACTCTGTTATAGAAAAAGAGCAGGGCAAAGAGTTTATCTCTACTGTATACAAATACAATATTCCACCAAAAAATATAGTTGTCTCTATAAAAGAGGAGAAGATTCGCGATACTCATCTTCTTAAAAGTTTTATAGACCTTTATAAAAAACATGGGTTTTTAGTTGCTTTAGATGATTTTGGAACTGCCTATGGAAGTTTTGAAAGACTAGAGTACCTAAGGCCTGAAATAGTAAAAGTTGACCGCTCACTCGTCTATAATGTGCAAAACAATCTTATAAGCTCAGAACTCTTGAGTGCAATAGCAAATATGTCTCACAATGTCGGTGCTCTTGTGATAGCTGAAGGTGTAGAACATAAAGATGAGGTCATGGCGTCTCTTTTGAAAAAGATAGACCTTTTTCAGGGATTTTGGTTCTCTCGGGTGCAGGAATCTTTTAATGATGAGAAAATTCACGAAATAGGAAAATCCATTGAGTACATAGCACGGATGTATAAAGAGCATATCTGTCATGAGATGGATGAGAAAAGAGCTGTAATACAAAGTATGCAGAGACTTATGCATACAGTAGTTAATTTACTGAGTAAAAATGGTATGGATTCATTAGAGCCTTTAGAAAGCATTATTGCGAAAAACAGAAAAATAGAGGCTATATATATTATAGAAGAGCAGAGTGGTGTACAACTTGGCAATACACTTATACATTCACAAGAGAAGCATCTTTTTAAACCGACAAAAGCTGGTAAAAATCATCTCTTGAGTGAGTACTATTTTATCCTCAAAGAGTCTCTCAGAGATGAGTATCTCAGTAATCCGTATGTCTCTCGTGCGAGTGGAAACGTTTGTCGAACATATGCACAAAAAGTCTCTATGTTTGAAGATAATTATATTGTCTGTTTTGATATCGTAGAGTAGTTATTTAGAGAGTAGTAACAGGACTACAAAGGCTAGAACAAAAGAGACGCCTTTCCATAACATGAGTTCATTTCTCTGCATAAAAGGAACACGGTATGATCTCAGAAGTGCTTCATTGGGATGTTTTATATCGTAAATGAATTCTGAAAGTTCAGAATAGCGTTCATGTGGAGCAATTGCGAGTGCTTTTTTTACCGCTGCATCAACCCATAGAGGAATACTGCTCTCTTCATTGTAAAGAGATTTGTATTTTATTTTTCTTTGTTGGGCTCTGTTCTTTGCTTTTGAGAGTGCAACACCATAGGGGTACTCTCCACTTAACAACTCATAGAGAATAACTGCGAGAGAAAAGATGTCTGATTTATTTGAACCCACTTCACTTAAAAAATATTCTGGTGCACTGTAAATCATTGTTCCAAGCATATTCTCTTGTTCAATGAGTGTGTTTATATCCGCTATTCCGGAGACTTTTACAGAACCGTAATCTATAATTTTTATAGTATCAGTATTGTCTATAAGGATGTTTTCAGGACGAATATCCTGATGGATAAGCTCTTGTCTGTGCATAGCCTGAAGCCCTTTTGCAATCTGAGTCACAATTTCTCTGGCTTTGTCAAGTGAAACTTTTGGATTGTCTCGCATCCACTGGGAGAGAGTTTTTGCTTCTATATATTCTGTTGTTGAATAGAGATAATTTTTTTCTCTATTTTCTTTATAGGCTTTAAGTAGGTAAGGATTACTCACACGTTTTGCTATCCACTCTTCAAGTAAAAATCTCTCTAAATAGGCTTTGTCTTTTTGTAAATCTATTGATGGAATTTTTATAACAAGTTTTTCATCTGTTTGGGTGTCTACTGCTAGGTAGGTATGACTTCTTGCCGTAGCACTGAGTTCACGAACAATTTTATACCCTTCAAAGAGATTTCCCGATTCAAGTAGAGGAGGAAGTTTTTTCTCCAGAAGTGCTTTGTCAATCTCTTTAGCATCTGAAGCTAGAGTGTCTATGCGTACTATCTGGATAGTAAGATTATCTTCACTTCCATTATGTAAACAGATGTCCACAATCTCTTTAGCCACATCTTGGAGTTTTTTTGTATCATCATTGATGAGATTTATGAGCAGACTTTTTTCAATATACTCATAAACGCCATCACTCATAAAAATATAAGTATCTTTCTCCTGTATTGGATATTTTTCATAATCAATACTGAGCTCTTTTTCTATACCAAGTGCACGACTGAGATAACTTTTTTCCTGAGATACAAAAAGTCTGTGGTCTTGTGTAAGTTGTTCGAGTGAGTCGTTGCGTAGTCTATAAACGCGTGTATCACCTATGTGAAATAGATGTGCGGTGTGTGAACGCAGTACCATTGCACTAAACGTACAAACGTAGCCACGATTTTTATCGTATGGATATTTGCCTTTAAGTGATTGTGCATAGAGCCAAGAGTTCACAGCAGATAAAACGCGATAGGCAGACTTTTGCACACTCCATAACTCAGAGGTACTGAAGTAATCTATGAGAAAGGATGTTACCGCACTTTTACTTGCTATTTGACTTACATCACTACTACTGATACCATCAGCGATGGCAACAGCTATCCCCTTTGTAGTGAGTTGATGTCCTTTTGGAATAAAAACATCGTGAAAATCTTGATTTATCTCTTTTATACCCTTATTCGAGTACTCTCCAACTGAGATACTAAGCTCTTGTCTCTCTTGCATTCTCTACCAGGCTTTATATGGCAGAAATTTACCATTCATGGTAATAACCACTCTATCTCCTAAAGGATTTTCTTCTTTATCAATATCTAAAGAGAAGTCTATGGCACTCATTATACCATCTCCAAACTTTTCATGGATAATTTCCTTCATTGTTCCTCCATAAACGCCAACGACTTCGTAGAGGCGATAGATAAGAGGATCTTGAGGAATAGTAAATTCCCAAGATTTGTATGGACACTCAATTAAGGTCTTTTCAACATCACTACCGAGTTTTAAAATCTCTACAAGCTTTGATGCACTCTCAGGTTTTAGAGAGTTTTGTCCTAAACAAGCAGAAGTTAGAAAAACGCTTGAGAGACCTACTTTTTGAGCAATCTCTTCCCAACTCATTCCCGATTCTTTTTTAGCGAGGATAATAACCTCGCTCATTTCTACTTTTGTCATAATTTATCCTTTTTAGACGTGTAGTATTTTTACAGTTCTCTAGCAGGACTCATTTTAGCATGAGTGTAGTAGATAGGTAAACCGACAAAGAGTAAACCACCAACAAGATTACCAAGTGCAACTGGAAGCTCATTCCATAGTAAGTAATCAGCAATTGTGAAGTTACCACCCATAATCATAGAGAAAGGGAAAAGGAACATATTAACAATTGAGTGCTCAAAGCCCATGAAGAAGAAGAGCATTACCGGCATCCACATTGCAAGCCATTTACCAGATACGGATGTAGAGATCATAGCTCCAACAACACCCATAGATACCATCCAGTTACAAAGCATACCACGAATGAAAACTGTTAACCATCCATCAACACCATGTGCAGAGTAACCAAGTGTTCTTGCCTCACCGATTCCAGCAACTTTTGCAGCAATTGCTCCACCATCTGTGTTGTAACCGTATGTAAAGATGAAAGACATCATAACTGCAACAGTAAACGCACCACCGAAGTTACCCAGGGCTACTAGTCCCCAGTTTCTAAGAATCTGACCTATAGTCACGCCTGGACGCTTATCTAAATACGCTAATGGAACTAGAGTAAAAACACCAGTTAAGAGGTCAAACTTCATTAAGTAAAGCATGATGAATCCCACTGGGAAGAGTAATGCACCTAAAAGTGGTGAACCTGTTTTGACCGCAACAGTAATTGCAAACACAGCAGCTAATGCTAAAACTGCACCAGCCATGTATGCTCTAATTACTGTATCTTTTGTAGACATATGTACTTTTTGCTCGCCTGAATCAACCAGTTTGGTTGAAAACTCTGATGGTTCTATGTAAGACATTTTTCATCCTTGTAGTATGTGTGATTTATGTTGCAGATTAATTTATGTATTGGTGAGTTTAAAACTTAAGAATTCATAAACTGATAATCAACAGAAGCATTGTAACACCCAATAAACGATAAATATTCAATAAATTGTATAAAAATTAATCTTTTTTTGATTAATTTTACATTAATTATATTTTAGAATACAGATATTAATAATATTAGATGGAGCACAAGAATGTTAAGGGATTTACAAGAAGCCTACCTAGCACGTAATAAGAAACTCAATAAAGTAGAAGTTATGAAAAACTCGAAAACACCTCAAGAGGCATATGATATGCTTGAGGAGTATGCATCAAAGGGTTTCGATAGTGTTCCCGAAGAGGATAAAAGCTACTTTTTGAAGTGTTTTGGTATTTATTATAGACCTGCAACACCTGAAAAGTTTATGTTGAAACTTCGTATTCCCGGTGGAGCAATGAATGCTGAACAGGCTAAAGTGATAGGGCTATGTGCAAAAGAGTTTGGTCAGAACTATATAGATTTGACAACAAGGCAACAGTGTGAAATACGTTTTTTAACTATAGAGTCTCTTCCTATTATTATAAAAAGACTTGATGCAGTGGGTGTAAGTGCATTTCAAACAGGTGTTGATAATATTCGAGGAATTGTTGCAGATCCGTTTGATGATATGGCATATGACAATGTTTTACCTTCACACAAAACTCTCTTAAAGCTTCAAGAGAAGTTTTTAGGTTCTGCTGAGTGGATATCTACTCTTCCAAGAAAGTTTAATACCTCTATAACAGGAAATTACTCTAACAGATGTAATGCGTACGGAAATGACTGCTGTTTTGTTCTGGCTCAAAAGGATGGAATATTTGGTTATAACCTTTATCTCGGTGGAAGAGTAGGTCATATAGCAAAAAGTGCTGATATATTTTTACGTAATGAAGAAGAAGTACTTCTTGCGTTTAGTACAATCACTCAGCTTTTTAAACAGTACGGCTTTAGAGACAACAGAAATAAAAATAGATTACAGTTTTTGATTGAAGCAGTTGGTATGCGTGCAATGAGTGAAGCAATAAGAGAACATTCAGGTGTAGATTTTGCACATGCTGGAGAAACTCTGACAACACTTGATTATAGTGAACCTGACCATGGAAAAGTTGCACTCAAAGATGCAACATTTGGAGTCCATGCTATTGTGCCATCTGGAATTTTTAGTGGTAGTGCTATGTATAAGGCTGGAGAGTTGGCAGAAGAGTATGGAAATGGAGAGTTACGTTTTGATATGGAACAGAGTCTCTATATTATGGGTGTCAAAGATATTGATGCTCTTTTAGAGGAGAATTTTTTTAGAGAGTACAAAAATATAAATACTCCATATCTTAATCATCTTATTGCATGTGCCGGAACAGCGCATTGCCCATTTGGAGTTATTGAGAATAAAAATGATGCTATTGAGATGGCAGAGTATTTAAGTGAAACGGTACCTTTAGAGTCTGCACGTGTTCGTATGTACTGGTCAGCATGTGTAAAAGGGTGTGGAATACATGGTGTTGGAGATTTAGGTTTTGAAGGGTGTAAGGCTAAGGTTAATGGTCTTAATGAAAGTGGGGTAAATATTTACCTCGGAGGAAGACTTAGTGGAGAGTCCGCTGAAGGGTATACAATCATAAAATCTGCTCCGCTTTTTTATGCGAAATTTTATATTGAGTCACTTATGCTTGAGTATGCAAGAATGAAAAAGCCTTCAGAGACTTTTGAAGCTTTTCATATAAGGGTTTTACGTAATTATACACCTGCATATATTGGTTTTATGATGATGTTACAGTCATATCTGCGTAGTAAAAAAATTGATGTAAGTATTGGCTTTGAGACGAAAGTAACGACAGGAAGAAACGAGGAGTTTGAACTTTTTGAATTAGGGCGTAAATTGTATTATTTATTGGCAAAACAAGAACCCTACAGTGCTTATGAACGTTTTACAAATACAATTAAAAGTGAAGAGTTGTGCGATATTAGGAGTCTAGTTGAGGGTATTGACGAAAATATTGCTCTTATGCTTGAGAGTATTTTACATACTGATGAGAAGAGACGTGCAGTTGTTTTTTCAGAAGTAAGTAATTATATAATGATGTATAAATAGAGAGTTGTGTTATAATCTTTTAAAATACAACTTTAGGTGGTGCCTTTATGAATGAGCAGGGTATAATTGAAAATCTTCCTGTACTGGTGTTGGCAGTTCTATTTCTTGTCAGCTTTTTTTATAATTTACGACTTATAAAGATGCTTAAAGAGAGAGAAAGTGGAGATGCAGAGCTTATAAAACAGGCTTACTTTAACCAGATAACTATGTTACCAAATGCAAACAATGCAGAGATAGTTTTGAGTGAGCAGATTGAGAGAGCTAAAAGAAGAGACAAAGATTTTTTGGTAACAACTGTTGCACTTTTAAATTATAGTGATGAGTTGGTTGTTGAACTGAGCAATATAATTGTTGAGGTACTGCGAAATGAAGATTTTGTTGCACATATTGAAAACAGCAAATTTCTTCTTATTTTTAATGAGTATTTAGAAGATAAAAACTACGCTTTAGTACTTGGAAGACTTAAAGAGAGTATTACACAGCATAAGAAATTTGAAGTCTCTATCAAGTCTGTAATATATCCAAAAGATTTTGATAGTTTTGAGACACTTCTTGAGACCCTGAAACATTAGAGATTTATTTATTCAAAGCAAAATAAAAGTCTATTTTGATTATAATTCACGGATTTTTAACAATATAAGGTGTATGCATGGCTAATAAACGTGTTTTAGTAAAGTTTTCAGGTGAAGCCCTTGCTGGTGAAGCAGGTCATGGTATTGACACTCAAATTTTAAAGTACATTGCACAAGAGATTAAATCTTTAGTAGATGCCGGTATTGAAGTCGGTATTGTTATTGGTGGTGGAAATATTATTCGTGGTGTTACGGCTGCACAAGACGGTATTATTAAACGTACATCAGGTGATTATATGGGAATGCTTGCAACTGTTATAAACGGTGTTGCAATGCAGGAAGCTTGTGAGCGTACAGGTTTAGAAGTGCGTATGCAGACTGCTATTAAAATGGAGCAAATTGCTGAGCCTTATATTAACCGTAAAGCAACACGTCACCTCGAAAAAGGTCGTGTAGTAATTTTTGCTGCTGGAACTGGAAATCCTTTCTTTACAACAGACACGGCAGCTACGCTGAGAGCTGTAGAGATTGGTGCAGATGTTATCATAAAAGCAACGAAAGTAGATGGCGTTTATGATAAAGATCCTGCAAAGTTTAGTGATGCACAGAAATTAAGTGAATTAACGTATGATCAAGCGCTTCATGACCACATTAAAGTGATGGATGACACTTCAATAGCACTTGCAAAAGACAACAAACTTCCAATCATTGTATGCGATATGTCCATTAAAGGAAATCTTTTAGATATCCTCAATGGGAACATGGCAAACTGCTCAATTGTAAAATAGATATAAACACTAAGGAAAAAAGATGAAAGTTGAAGAATTAACAGCAAAAGTTTTAGAAAAAAACCCAAATATGGATCGTTATCAGTTAGCTTTAGCTGTAGCTAAACGTTGTGATGAATTAGAAAATGGTGCTACAAGTAAGTTAAATATTAACACAAGTTCTATCAAAGCTTCTGATTTAGCATTAATGGAAATTGCGGAAGGTCTTGTAGTTGTACAAGGCTTTGTAAACGCAAGAAAATAAGAAAAAAAGCAAACCTTTGGGTCTGAGTCAAATTGACATTGAAAAAGTCAAGCATCTGCATGATGTTGACTCGGCTATAGCCTACCTCTATGCGCATATAGAGAAAACCCCCCTTTTAGAAAAAGCACTTCAGTACTCAATAGATGCTCATCAAGAGCAGTTTAGAAAAAGTGGTGAACCTTATATAATTCATCCCATTTTAGTTGCTGCTATTGTCTCATCAATAACAAACGATCACTCTATGGCAATAGCAGCTCTTTTACATGATGTTGTTGAAGATACACCCACAACCGCAAAAGAGGTTGGTGAAATCTTTGGTCGTGATGTTGAGCATCTTGTTGAGGGACTTACCAAAATAGACACTATACGGGATGCAGAGCTTATACCTTCAAGCTCAAATGAAAAGCTTGTTGTCTCTGCTCTCTCATTTCGCAAGATGTTGATTGCAAGTATAGAGGATGTTCGTGTTCTTGTTGTAAAGCTCTGTGACAGACTACATAATATGTTGACTTTGGATGCTTTAGCAGAGCATAAACAGCAGAGAATTGCAGAAGAGACACTCGTTGTTTATGCACCTATTGCACATAGACTCGGGATTAGTTTTTTAAAAAATATGTTAGAGGATTTAAGTTTCGCATATCTTTTTAAAGAAGAAAAACATCATATTGATAACTATCTTGACAAAAATTATCATGCAATAGAGATGAAACTCAATGACTTTAAAGAGTCAATTAGTCGTCTTTTGGTAAAAAATGGTTTTTGTGAAGATGATTTTCAGATACTTTCACGTGTGAAACACCGCTACTCTATTTATCTTAAAATGCAGAGGAAAGGTGTTAGTATAGATGAAGTACTGGACTTATTGGCTATAAGAATTTTGGTCAATGATGCAGTAAAGTGTTACAACATTTTAGGGCTTATTCATCTCCATTTTCGTCCTCTTGCATCTCGTTTTAAGGACTATATTGCTCTTGCTAAAGACAACGGTTATCAGACAATTCATACAAGTGTGTTTTATGAGACTGCTATTTTTGAAGTACAGATAAGAACGTATGAGATGCACAAAACTGCTGAACTTGGAGTTGCGGCTCATTGGAAGTACAAAAGTGGTGGCAATAATATTAAGCTTGATTGGTTGGATAACCTGCAGTATCAAAATGAGTCTGTTGAAGACTTTTATGCACTTATTAAAAATGATCTCTATTCTGAGGATATTTCTGTCTTTTCACCTACTGGGGATGCTTTTACCTTACCACGTGGAGCGGTTGCACTGGATTTTGCTTATGAAGTACATTCAGAAGTTGGAAATAAGGCAATATCAGCACTTGTAAACAAAACAAAGTCTTCTCTTTTAACTGAGTTAAATAATGGCGATATTGTAAAAATTATAACTGGTGAGAAACTCATTACACGCTGTAGTTGGCTAGATGCGATTAAAACTAGTAAAGCAAAAACAAACATGAAACTTAACTGTAATGCGAGACTTCGTGAAATAAATGCAAAGTCGAGTATAAACATTGTTGCAACTATTATGAGCCTTAACAACTCCCGTGTTGAAGAGTGGTTTGAAACGAATAATTGTGAAAATACCTCTATGATTCCTCAGGATATAGAGCATCTCAAAAATGTCATACATAATTATGTTGTTGAGATAAGTCAAAATAACAGATTTAAAGGTTTTTTGTCACGTCATAGATTTAAGCTCAAGCTCTATGAAATTGGTGGTTTAGAGATATATTCGGCGAGTGGGGTAAGTGATATAGTATTTGATTACTGTTGTCACCCAAAATCTGGTGATGAAGTTCTCGGATTTTTAGAAAAGAGTAAAGTACACGTACATCATAAAATGTGTAAAAATGCAGCGAAGAAAATTGATGAAAAGACACCTATGGTTTTTGTTAAGTGGGCACACAGAAATATATACACATATAATCTTATAGCCTCTCTGCATAATGAAAAAGGTGCACTGGCAAATTTTTTAACATTTTTGGTAAAACTAAACATTGATATTACGACCATTGAACTTGGAAAAGAGCGCTCAGAGTACAGTACATATTGTGAACTTAGTTTTGAGTCCAAGGAAGCTGATATTAACAGACTTCGTGCTAAAATAGAGCCTAAAATAAAAGTTATACAACTTGTGCGTTCGAATGATGCATATAAAAATTAGAAGAATAAATAATTAAGATTGGAGATAGAGTGAGTATGGTAGAAGAGGCTTTAAGAGAGATAAGTAGAGGAACTGCTGAAATAATTGACTTAGAGAGAATAGAGAAGTTACTTAAAGCCTATTTTGAAGAGGGGAAAATTTATACTGTAAAGGCAGGTTTTGACCCGACTGCACCAGATTTACACTTAGGACATACAGTTCTTTTGCAAAAGCTTGCAACCTTTCAAAAATATGGTGCGAGAGTACAGTTCTTAATTGGAAGTTTTACTGCAACAATTGGTGATCCAACAGGTAAAAGTGCTACTAGAAAAGTGCTTACAAAAGAGGAAATTGTAAATAATATATCTTCTTATACAGATCAGGCTTTTAAGATTTTAGACCATGAAAAAACAGATATAGTCTATAACAATGAATGGCTCGATGATTTAGGTGCAGCGGGGATGTTGCAACTTGCATCAAACCTGACTGTTGCACGTATGTTAGAACGCGATGATTTCTCAAAACGTTATGCTTCAAACGCACCGATTGCAGTAAGTGAATTTATGTATCCTCTGTTACAAGGCTATGACAGTGTACATTTAAAGTCTGATATTGAAATAGGTGGAACAGATCAAAAATTTAATCTGCTAATGGGACGTCAGTTGCAAAAAGCATATGAAACTAAAAAGCAACAAGCAGTACTTATGATGCCAATTTTAGAAGGGCTCGATGGGATTCAAAAGATGAGTAAATCTTTAGGAAACTACATTGGTGTTACAGATGAAGCAAATGATATGTTTGGAAAAGTTCTGAGTATTAGTGATGAACTAATGTGGCGCTACTATGAACTGTTAAGTACAAAATCGCTTGAAGATATAGAGGCACTTAAAATTGCAGTTGCAGATGGTTCTGCACATCCTAAAAAAGTAAAAGAGGAGCTTGCAGTTGAGATAACGGCACGCTTTCATACATCAGAAGCTGCAGAGTCTGCAAAAGCAGAATTTGATAATGTACATGCAAAAAGTCAAATACCTACTGATATTGAAGAGTTTAGCTGTGAGGGTGAAGTCTGGATTGCAAAAGCACTTGTAGATTGTGGAATGGAGCCTTCAACTTCTCAGGCGAGACGAGACATTAAGCAAGGTGGTGTTAAAATAGACCAAGAAAAAGTAACAGATGTAGACTTACAACTTACACAGGGTGAGTATCTTTTACAAGTTGGAAAAAGAAAATTTGCTAAATTAAAGGTAAACTAGATGAGCTTTAACTCTTTAAAAATTGGAAAACATATCATTGAGAAGCCTATTGTTCAAGGTGGAATGGGTGTTGGTATTAGTTGGGATCAACTTGCAGGTAATGTTTCCAAAGAGGGTGGACTTGGAGTTATAAGTGCAGTTGGAACAGGTTATTATAAAAACAAAGAGTATGCAAAAAAACTCGTAGCTGACAGACCACTTAGTGAAGCTAACTTTTACTCTAAAGAGGGTTTAAATGCAATTGTTGCAAGTGCTAGAGAGATATGTGGTGATAAGCCTCTTGCAGCTAATATTTTATATGCAATCAATGACTACGGGCGTGTTGTTAAAGATGCTTGCGAAGCGGGTATAAATATTATTATTACAGGTGCAGGGCTTCCTACAAATATGCCTGAGTTTACAGAAGGCTATCCTGATGTTGCACTTGTACCGATAGTTTCATCTGCAAAGGCTTTAAAGATTATTTGTAAACGTTGGCAAAAGCGTTACAATAGAATTCCAGATGCCGTTGTAGTTGAAGGACCGAAATCAGGTGGACATCAAGGTTTTACGTATGAGCAGTGTAAGCTTGAAGAGAATCAACTTGAAAATATTGTTGGACCAGTAGTCGAAGAGGCGGCACTTTGGGGAGATATTCCTGTTATTGCTGCTGGTGGTGTCTGGGATAAAAATGATATAGAAGATATGATGAGTCGTGGTGCACGTGGTGTACAGATGGGAACTCGTTTTATAGGTACATTTGAGTGTGATGCACACCCAAATATGAAAAAAGTGCTACTTGATGCTAAAAAAGAGGATATTCAACTTATGTCTTCTCCTGTTGGATATCCTGCTCAAGGAGTTATTACAAACCTTACAAAACTTGTAGAGAAACGCGAAGGGCCTGCAGTTAAATGTATTTCAAATTGTGTTGCACCATGTAATCGCGGTGAAGAAGCAAAAATAGTAGGCTTTTGTATTGCTGATAGATTGAGCGATGCTTATAATGGTAATCTAGAGACTGGACTCTTTTTCTCAGGTACAAATGGTTATAGACTTGACAAAATAATTACAGTAAAAGAGCTTATAGAGAAGTTGATGCAGGGCGAATAGTTTTTAGATGTTGCGTTTACTAGTTATTACGCTTGCTCTTTTTTTAACTTTATATGCACAGAGTGACACAGAGTTGCTACAACGTGCGGATAAGTTTTTAAAGTCTTCAAGTAAAACAGATCAGTTCCGTGCATATAATGATTATAAAAACCTCTATCTCAGGGCTTTGATGGATGGAAATGATAAACTTAGACAAAGTGCCCTTTATGGCATAGTTCAAAGTGGTGAGAAGCTTCGTATTGATGTCTCGCAATATGCTGATGAATTAGAAAAAATTAAACCAAAAACTTCTTATAAAGCTCCAAAATCTAAAGATATACCACAAACGAAATCCTCTCAAAATATTTCCGTTACAGCCTCTCATAAGTTAAAATCGATTCGATGGAAAGAGTCTCGTCTTGTTTTAAAATTTGACAAAGAGTTACTTTCTAAACAGTTAAACTACTTTACACTTTATGATACAAAAAACAAACGCTATAGATATATTTTTGATATTCATGCTTCTATGTTGACTCATTCACAAAACCTTAGAAAAAAAGGTATAGATAGAATTAAAATAGCACAGTTTAACCCAGATACACTACGTTTAGTCATTGAAAATTCTAAAGAGCTTGATGTGAGTTTTTTACAGGAGTCTGACCAGCTTAGAATTAAAATTGGAGATGATGAAGAGTCACTGAGTGAAGTGAGTACAATCGCTCAAAAATACACAGCACCGAGTAAAAAGGGTAAAGTTATTGTAATTGATGCAGGTCATGGCGGAAAAGATCCAGGGGCAATTGGATACAAAAAATATAGAGAAAAAATTGTTGTTTTACAAATAGCACAAGAGCTCAAAACTATTTTAAAATCACGTGGCTATAAAGTCTATATGACACGAAATAAAGATAAATTTTTAAAGTTACGTGAGAGAACACAATATGCAAATAAAAAAGGAGCCGATCTTTTTATCAGTATTCATGCCAATGCAGTTGGCGGAAAGACTGCAAAAAAAGCTTACGGTGTTGAGTGCTATTTTTTAGATAAGTCACGTTCAAGTAGAGCAAAAAAGGTTGCTGCCCAAGAAAACTCTGCAGATATGAGTGAAATGGATTTTTACGGTAAAGAGAGTTTTTTACATACACTTAGTTCGCATAATATTATAGCTGCAAATAAGCTCGCAATAGATTTACAACGAGGAATGCTTAATTCCTTAAGAAAGTCATATAAAGATATAAAAGACGGAGGAGTAAGACCCGCGCCATTTTGGGTACTGGTTGGGGCACAGATGCCTGCTGTACTTGTAGAGGTTGGATTTATTACTCATCCAATGGAAGCAAAACGTTTGGTAGATAAAACGTATCAAAAAAAGCTTGCCTTAGGACTTGCAAACGGGGTGGAGCGTTATTTCTTAAATAACTAGATTTACTCCTCTTCTTTTTTCCATTCAAGTTTTCCGGCAACAGACTCTTTATCGCTAATAAGTGCTTCTATCTGCTGTTTTACTTTATCGTATCTGTATTGTTCTTTAAAACCAATGATACGACCGCCTGCTGCATTTGGATGTCCACCTCCATTTGCCCACTCTTTTGCGATTTGTGAAACACTTACTTGAAAGTTGGCTCTTAGACTCATAGCACCTCTATAGCTGATATCTACTATAAAGTCATACTCCGGGTAGGCAACTAAAAAACCGTTGCCTACTATGGAAGTATTGCCTACACCATAACTTAAAAAACCTCTATAGCCTTTATAGTAAATCGTTTTGTCAGAGCGCGCTTCACCAAGAAGCTTTACAAGATAATCAGTAGCAAGATTATCTAAAGTGTTGTCTTGGTCTTTTTTGAAAAACTCTTTTTTAATTTTATGAATACTTTCATCTAGAAGAATAGGTGCGTTCTCTAAACCTATAAACTTTACCGCCTCTTTTAGAAGCGAGAGTTTATATATTAAATCTTCCTCTGCAAACATAACACGGTTGAGCTCTTTTGTTTCTGTTACTAAACGCATACATACTTTACCGAATTCAAAGTTGTCATGCTCTTCTTTTATCCATAAGTCGACAGCATTTACTACAGCTACATATTTTGCCATCCATACTGGTTCATTGTACTCAAAATGCTCTTTGACATAATCGTATGTAATTTTTGTTGCACAACGTGTCACATCAAGGTAGTACCATTCATGTTTCTTTGCACTCTCTTCACCACTACCATGATGATCTAAAAGAGTGAGTTTGACATCAATTTTATTTTCACATAGCCTGGCAACTTCTTGTGTAATCCAGCGTGACTCATCCGCTGTAAGATTGAGGTCTGTTATGAGTATAAGTGCATTCTCTTTCGCTTTTTGGATATTTTCCAAAATCATTTCAAGTTTCTGTTTTACTTCTGCACCATAATTTGCATTGTAGTTGAACTTTGTATAGGGAGTGTATTGCATAACGAGTTGACAGCTGTATCCATCTAGGTCTATGTGGGAGAGATGGTGAATTGTTCTATTAGTCATTTTTATCCTTTAATTTTTTTCTATAGAGATTGAACCTAAAACTTCAAAAGTTGCATTTGAGTCTATTTCTGCATGGGAGAGTGTGACTACATCGAGTGAAAATCGCTCAAATATCTCAGCAACACCACGACGTAATTGAGGGTCAACAATGATAATAACAGGTGATACACCCTTCTGTAGTATCTCTGCAGCCTTTGCACTTGTCGCTTGAATAAGGGCATTTATCTCACCTACGTTTAGAAGTAAGTTACGTGTTCCGTCTTGTTCTTGTGATTTTTGTAGAAGTAATTGCTCTGTATTTGTATCAAATGTAAGTAGTCGTATAACACCATCTTGACTCGCATACATTTGGGTAATCACACGAGATAGTTTTGCACGTACTTGCTCTGTAATGAGTTCAACATTTTTTGTGTATTCAGCTATATCAGCTATAGTCTCTAAAATACTGAGCATATCTTTAAGAGGAATTTTCTCATGTAAAAGTGCTTTAAGTACTCGTTGTACAAGACCAATATTAGCAACTTTTTCAACATCGGCAATAATAACAGGAAAGTCTGCTTTAATTTTATCAACAAGTGCTTGTACTTCTTGTCTTGTAAGAAGCTCTTCAGCATTATTTTTTACTAATTCACTCATATGCGTTGAAATTACCGTTGCAGGGTCTACCACTGTGTAACCGTTAATAATTGCATCTTCTTTTTGATCGGCACTTATCCACAGAGCATCGAGTCCAAATGCCGGTTCTTTAGTTGGTTCACCTTGAATTTCCCCCGTTGCCATACCGCTATCCATCGCTAAAAATTTGTCTGGAACGATAGTTCCTTCACCAATACTTATACCTTTAAGAAGTATCTGATACTGTTGTGGTTGCAGGTGTAAATTATCACGGATGCGTACCTGAGGCATTAAAAAACCAAAGTCACTTGCAATTTTTCTACGCATTGAACGTATACGCTCAAGTAAGTCCCCGCCTTGAGTACTGTCAGCTAAGCGTATAAGCTGATAACCAAGTGTGAGTTCGAGCATCTCGACTTTTAAAATGTCTTGTAGAGCATTCTCTTCTTCGCGTGCAATCTCTTCATTACTCTTTTTAGGTTTTGCTTTTTTCTGTTCTTGTTCGAGGCCTTCTTTTGTTTTTTGTGTCGATGCTCCACCAACATCAAGGATTTTTAGTTCTCCTCTTTCAAACTTGTAAATAGTCCAGCCTAGTAAACCAAAAAGAAGCCCTACAAAACCCATAGAAGCAGTTGGAAGTCCTGGTACAAGTGCAAAAAGTACCATGATTGACCCTACAATCATCAGTATCTTTGAATTACCAGCCATCTGGTTGATAGTTCCCTCTGCAAAGTTGTCACCATCACTCGAACTCCGAGTAATCATAATACCCGTGGCAGTCGAGATAATGAGTGCTGGAATTTGTCCTACAAGACCATCTCCTATAGTAAGAAGTGTAAATGTTTCTGCGGCGTTTGCTACACTCATGTCATGCTGAAAAACACCAATTAAAAAACCACCGATAATATTTATGAGAGTAATAATAATACCTGCAACAGCATCACCTTTAACAAACTTACTCGATCCATCCATAGCCCCGTAAAAGTTCGCATCTTGTAGTATCTCGGCACGGCGTCTTTTTGCCTCTGCATCATCTATGAGTCCTGCATTTAAATCGGCATCGACTGCCATCTGTTTTCCTGGCATTGAGTCAAGTACGAAACGTGCTGCAACTTCTGCAACCCTTGTTGATCCCTTTGTAATAACCATAAAGTTAATAAGTACGAGTATTGAAAAAACAATTATTCCTATCACATAGTTTCCACCGACAACGAAGTCCCCAAAACTTGTGATAATGTCACTGACGGCACCAGGTCCTTCATTACCATTACTTAAAATCATTCTTGTAGTTGCAATATTTAAAGAGAGACGAAAGAGCGTTAAAATGAGAATAAGCGTTGGAAATGTTGTTAAGTCAGTTGGTTTTGGGACATAGAGTGAAATGAGTAAAATAAGAACTGCTAACGCCATTGAAATTGTAAGCAGCAAGTCTAGAACTGTCGATGGAAGAGGAACTATTATAATGGCTAAAATTGCCATTACAAAGACAACGACACTAAGATCACGTTGTCCAAGTAAAAAATTAAGAGATGTCCCGATTTGCTCTCTAAGGGTTAGTTTTCTTGCCAAGTGTATTCTTCTAATCTTCTAAAATATCTGCAAGCGTTAAATTGTAAAAAAAAGAGTCAATCTTACCTTGTAACTTATTTAAAAAAGGCCAAATAGAACATATATTTGCTTTATCGGAAGGGCAGTCATTTTCAGAAGGAGCACAATCAAACACAGCGGGTGTTTTTCCTTCAACTGCAGAGAATACATCAAGCATATTAATATCTTTTGGATTTTGATTCAGTGCAAAGCCACCATTTATACCCTTGTAAGAGTTGAGTATCTCTTTTTTTGCAAGGGACTGAAGTATTTTTGCTAAAAAACTTTTTGATATGCTTAACTCTCTTGAGAGTGTTTCGCTATCCATTGGAGCAGAGGCTTTTGATAAGACTATTAGGGAGAGTATGGCGTACTCGCTCGCTTTTGTTATTAACATTTTTTGAACTTTACATAAAATATTTTTTTTAGAAATTTTATTATATCGAAAAAAATCGAAGTTACTCTTCAAATAGTGAGTAAAAAAATAGTCTCAATAAATATAAAGAAAAAATCTGGTATAATCCCGCTTCAACTTTATCTGCATTTGCATGTATCGTTAGATTACTATACCTTTCAGGAGGCTATTATGGCTTTGGATTCGGCTAAAAAACAAGAAATAGTTGCAAAATACGGAAGCAACGAAAATGATACTGGTTCTAGTGCAGTACAAATTGCACTTTTAACAACTAGAATTGCAGAGTTAACAGAACACTTAAAAGTGTTCAAAAAAGACCATGCATCACGTCTTGGACTACTAAAATTAGTTGGTAAACGTCGTCGTCTTATGAAGTACTATAAACGTACTAACAAAGATGGTTACGCTGAACTTATCGCATCTTTACAGATTCGCGACAACATCTAATTTCAACCACCTCAAAAAAGCTCCTTTATGGAGCTTTTTCTTCTTCTATAAAAAAATTTCTATAGCTCTTTGTAAATCTTCTTTAGTATCAATTCCGAAACCTGTACTTGCTACTTTGACCATTGCTATTTTTTTACCGTGGTAAATTGCACGAAGCTGTTCAAGTTTCTCTATATCTTCTATAGGTGCATCACTTAATGAACAGAACTCTTTAAGACTTTTTTTACTAAAACCGTAAATTCCTATATGTCCAAAATACTTTGCGCCACCACCTTGATTGTAAGGTATACACGCTCGTGAAAAGTAAATTGCATTTCCATTACTGTCAAGCACAACTTTTACGAGATTAGGGTCTTGTGCAGATTCTGAATTAATTGCGTTATAGCAACTTCCCATAATAAATGGGGCATTTTGCATTTGAAGCTCTTGAAGCTTGCTCATAAGTGACTCTACAACATCAGGCTCAATAAATGGTTCATCTGCTTGTACGTTTATGATAATTTCATTCTCTTCAAGTTCTAGGATTGTTGCACATTCATGTATTCTGTCTGTTCCGCTTTTATGAGTTGTTGATGTAAGCATCGCTTCAACACCATACTCTTTACAGATTTGAATGATTTTTTCATCATCTGCTGCAACAACAACTCTGTCAAGATGTGCAACTCTTTGTGCAGTTCGGACAACCATAGGAATACCGCCAATATCGGCTAAAACTTTTTGAGGAAAACGTGTTGAAGCTAAACGAGCAGGAATAATAATCATATTTTAAACCCTTTAAGTTATAATTGTGAAATTATATCTAAAAGGCGATAAATGCTACTTTATCAACCAGAGTCAGGTTATTGCTACAACAGTGACTCTATTTTTTTGTATGACTTTATTAATCGTTTTACACCAAAAGGAAGAGTTCTGGATGTTGGTGCAGGTTGTGGAGTAGTTGGACTTTTAGTTGCAAGAGATAATGAAAAAGTGCATCTAGAGGCAGTTGAAAAACAGCCTCATTTCGTTGAGTATGCACGAAAAAATGCGTTAGCAAACAATATTGACTACACATTGCATGCCTGTGATTTTTTAGAGTTTGAATGCAAAGAGAAGTATGATTATATAGTCTCAAATCCTCCTTTTTATCCTGAGGGAGTTCAAAAGAGTAAAGATGAGATGCTTTTTCATGCACGTTATAATGTAAATCTTCCTTTAGAACCCTTTTTTAAAAAAGTTTCACAGTGTCTCAATCCACATTCACATTTTGTTTTTTGCTATGATGCTATACAGTTCGCAGATGTATGTATAGCCTTAGCAAAAGTAAAAATGCGTGTTGTCGATGTTCAATTTGTTCATCCAAAAAAAGATAGAGTTGCTTCTTTGGTTATGGTACATGCCCGTAATGGTTCACGTGCACAGATGCAGGTTTTGCCACCACTTATCAGTTTTGATGGGCAAGAACAGTCGCAAGAGGTTTTAGAGATATATGCAAAAGCAAAAACACAGAGTATAAAATGTCAAATTTAATTACAAAAGAGGGTTACCCTTATGCATTTAAACCGAGTGCCTGTGCCTCATGTGAAGGACGATGTTGTACTGGTGAGAGTGGTTATATTTATGTTTCTGTTGCTGAAATTGAGCGTATTGCACAACTGCTTGAAATGAGTGTTAATGATTTTGGAGTAAAATATCTCTTCAAGAAAGGTTATAAGTACTCTTTAAAAGAGAGAGAATATAAAGGCTCTTATGAGTGTGTTTTTTACGATCGAGAGAGTAATGGCTGTACGATTTATGAGGCACGTCCGTCACAGTGTATTACATTCCCATTTTGGGACTATTTTAAAACCAATGTTGATGAGCTTAAAGATGAGTGTCCAGGGATAGTAGATGTATAAAGCTTTTTTACTACTGTTACTTGCTATTTTACTTATATCTTGTGCTAGACCAAATTCAGAAGTAGTGCATGCCAATGAGAAGGTGTTTGAAGGGGAAGACAGATATATAGTCCTTGCACTTCGAGCTGAAGAGTTACGTGATAATAGAGCAGCATCTTCAATTTTTGAAACCCTTTATAAAAAGTCTGCAAAACGGGAGTACCTCTATCGTTCTTTAGAGAATGATTTGGTTGCAAAAGATGCACAAAAACTTTTGAATAGAGCAGATGCATATATCCAAGAGTTTCCAGATGATGTAAATTTGTTGCGTTATAAAGTTTATGCACTTATAGAGATGGAAAAGCTCGAAGATGCTCAGAATTTTGGAACTCTGTTAGCAAAAAAGACAAATTTGGCTGATGATTATCTTCTTGTAGGCGAAGTTTTAATAAAAGCTCAAAAGTATGATTTGGCACTACGCTATCTTGATAGTGCATATGCTAAAGAGTATAATGAAAAAATTCTCGATAAAATCTCCATAATACTCTATGTTAATTTGAACAGACAAAAAGATGCAATTGCATATTTGGAAACACATACAAGAGTTCATGGATGTTCGAAACTTATAGCTTCAAGACTACTTGGTTTTTATAGTGACCAAAATAATATTGAAGGTTTACTCTCAACGTATAAAAGACTTTATGCTCTTGAAAAAAATGATGATATTGCTGAAAAAATTATTCAAATTTATACATATAAACGTGACTATATACGCCTTATAGATTTTTTAGAAGTTTCAGGAAGTGATGATGCCCTTTTACTACAGCTTTATAGTTCTGCGAAAAACTATAAAAAAGCGTATCCTTTGGCGCAAAAACTTTATGAGAAAAGTGCAGATGTAGAGTATTTGGCACAAAGTGCCATTTATGAATATGAAGCAGCAGATAAAAAAGCTGAACCGTTTCTTTTGGAGAATGTAGTAAATAAACTAGAACGTGTAGTTGTTGTAGATAAGAGTCCTATATATTTAAACTATTTAGGCTATTTACTAATCGATCATAACCTTGATGTCTCAAAAGGGATACAATATATTAAAAAGGTGTTAGAGACAGAACCTGAATCTGCATACTACTTGGACTCTTTAGCATGGGGATATTATAAATTAGGTGAATGTGATAAGGCAGCAAAAATAATCGCTAAAGTACGTAAACTTGAAGGTGGAGACAATAGTGAAGTTGTTGAACACGATAATGCAATTCAAAGATGTTTAAAAAATTAAAAAAGGTAAAAGAAATAGATGATACTAGACGACATAATTAAAAAAACAAAAGAGGACTTAGAGAAGCGTGAAAAAGAGTACAGTATGGATTGGTTGGGTCGCTCCTTAGCCTTTAATGCTCGTGTTCCACGTGATGTAATTCCGTACTTGAAAGCGACAGAGGAAGACCCTTATCGCATAATAAGCGAAGTAAAAAAAGCTTCTCCCTCAAAAGGTGTTATAAGAGAAGATTTTGATCCACTTGCTATTGCACAAGCGTATGAACGTGGAGGAGCCAGTGCTATTTCTGTACTTACAGAACCACATTTTTTTCAGGGTTCTCTGGATTATTTAGGTGGAATACGCCGTTATGTTGGGATTCCTCTTTTAAGAAAAGATTTTATTGTTTCAAAGTATCAAATTTTAGAAGCAATGGTTCATGGAGCAGACTTTGTACTTTTAATTGCGGCAGCTCTCTCTAAAAAAGATCTTAAAGAGCTTTTAGCATACACAAGACATTTAGGAATGGAAGCACTTGTTGAAGTACATGATAAGGCTGACTTGGTAAAAGCGATATATGCAGGCAGTGATATAATTGGAATTAATCATAGAAACCTGCAAACATTTGAGATGAATATGAATCTTTCATATGAGCTTATTCCTCTTATTCCAAATGGAAAAATAATTGTTGCAGAGAGTGGAATTTATGAGCATGGCCAACTTGAAGATTTAAGTAAAGCAGGTGTTGATGCTTTCTTGGTTGGAGAGTCTTTAATGCGTACGGATGATGAAGAAGCAGCGCTACGTTTATTAAAACATGGAGCGAACTAAATGAAGAAAATAACAGCTGTGATTTTAATTGCCTTACTATTTGGACTTGGGGGATGTACACAAGAGAGCCAAAACAAAATAGGTCGTTCTTTACAAAATTGGA
Organism: Campylobacterales bacterium; assembly: GCA_016938175.1. Classification (GTDB taxonomy): domain Bacteria; phylum Campylobacterota; class Campylobacteria; order Campylobacterales; family Sulfurimonadaceae; genus Sulfurimonas. Next base: position 13,850 of record JAFGVE010000041.1, on the reverse strand, counting down.
CAGGTACAGATGGTGTTTTAGATATATATATGGGTGAGAAGTTAGTTCAACGTTTTATTAAAGTAGATAAGCTCTCAACTGCAGTTGAAACTGATGGTGCAACACCTAGAGATTATCGTTATGGCTATGGCTACCTAGATCTTAATCAAAATTATAAAGTTGATGAAGGCGAAAAAAAGCTCTACTTTGAAGTAAGTAACTACTCAACACCATATGTTTTTTATGAAAACCCTGGAAAATAATCTATGGATGTTATAGAACTATTTAAATATTTTATAAACGCAAAGAGTGAGACTCCGGATGATGGAGGTCTTTTAGACTTTATAGAAGAGTACCTTGAAGGTTTTAAAGCGATTCGTGTTGATGTGGAAGATGTCAAAAATCTTTTTATATATAAAAAGTTTGGCGAGGGTGAACATCTCTGTTTTGCAGGTCATGTTGATGTTGTGCCCGCAGGTTCAAAAGGGTGGAATACAAATCCTTATGAAGCAGTTGAAATAGATGGTTATATCTATGGACGGGGTGCTCAAGACATGAAGAGTGGCTTAGCTGCATTTACACAAGCGGTAAAAGAGACAGCAGAGTTTGCCGGAACCCTTTCACTTCTTTTAACTTCTGATGAAGAGGGAGAAGGTATAAATGGAACTATTAAACTTTTAGAGTTTTTAGAAAATAATGACATGCTTCCTGATGCTGTTGTTGTTGCAGAGCCAACATGTGAAGAGGTTTTTGGTGATGCTATAAAAGTTGGCAGACGTGGTTCAATTAATGGTTATATTACATTAAAAGGTAAACAAGGTCACGCGGCATACCCAGAAAAAGCAATAAATCCTATCCATAAAATTTCTCAGTTTTTAGGAGAGATGGCAGGTGTGGATTTAGATGAGGGAGATGAGTTCTTTGCTCCAAGTAAATTTGTTGTTACAGATATCCGTTCAGGTATGCAGGTAACAAACGTAACGCCTAATGAGTTACAGATGATGTTTAATGTCAGAAATAACACAAAGACTACACAAAATGAGATAAAGCTTTTTGTTGCAAAACATTTTGAAGGTTTAGATTATGACCTACGTTTAACACAGGGGTCTTATCCGTTTCGTACAAACACAGATACGAAACTTGTTAAAAATATAGATGCAGCTATTAAGAGTGTCACAGGAATTCAGACAAAACATTCAACTGCAGGTGGAACAAGCGATGCCCGTTTTATAGCACCTATGGGAATAGATGTGATAGAATTGGGTGTTAGAAATGACACAATACACTCTGTCAATGAAAGAACGACTCGTAAAGAGGTAGAAGACCTTTGTAGAGTTTTTAAATATTTGATAGCAAACTGGAGATAAAATGAAGACTCTTTTCGCACTTTTGCTTTCTTTTGGTTTTCTTTTTGGAAATGATTTAGGATGGTCACATGACTATAAAACTGCTCAAGAGAAAGCACTCAAAAGTAAGAAACTTATTTATACGCTCATAACATCTGAGAGTTGTAAGTGGTGTAGAAAGTTTGAATCTACAACATTACAAGATGAAAAAATTTTAAAACGTCTTTATAAGGAGTTTGAGGTTGTACACCTTTCTCGTGATAAAGACAGTATTCCAAAAGAGTTTGAAACATCACCTGTACCTAGACACTACTTTACAAATGCTAAGGGGGATATTCTCTATAGTTCTTTAGGACATCGTGGAGTCGAGTGTTTTGAATCATTTATGGATAACGCACAAGACGATACAAAAGCAGATAAATAAATTATATAAAGGTAAAAAATGGAATTTATACAAACACAAAACGCACCTTCAGCAATTGGACCATACTCACAATCGGTAGTTGTAAACGGCATGGTATATACATCGGGACAAATAGCATTAACTCCAGATGGTTCAGATGAGCTCTTAAAAGAGGATGTGGTTGTACAAGCGGTAAGAGTAATGAAAAATCTTGAAGCTGTACTTGAAGCTTCAGGTAGTTCTTTACAAAATGTAGTAAAAACAACTATCTTTTTAGCAGATATGAATGATTTTGCTGTTGTTAACGAAGTATACGCAGAAGCATTTGGAACACATAAGCCGGTACGCTCAACTGTTGCGGTTAAGACACTTCCTAAAAATGCTCTTGTAGAAATAGACGCTGTTGCATTAGTGAAGTAATTTTTAAGTCTATTCTATGTCAAATTAGGTATACTTAAAGCTTAAGATAAATTTTAGAAAGAAGGAAGTGGTTAAATGAGTGAAAATAAAAACATTGATTTTATGGATGAAATTGTAAACAAAGAGGGTATGAGTCGTCGTGATGCCCTTAAGTTAATGGGTATTTCTCCAATCGCTGCTGCAGCTATAGCTGGTACTGGAAGTTCTACTTTTACAGAGGCTAAGGCATCTGATGCGCAAGGAAAAATTGTTATTGTCGGTGCAGGTGCAGGTGGAATTATGGCAATGGCAAGACTTCGTAGTGCTCTTTCTAATCCAGATATTACAATCATTGCTCCAAATGAAAAGCATCTTTATCAACCAGGACAGGTTTTTATGGCTGCAGGTGAGTATGTTGCCGAAGACATTATTAAGGATAATAAAGACTTTATTCCTGATGATGTAAAATGGATAAAAGATGAAGTAAAAACTTTTGATCCAGATAACAATAAAGTTATCCTTCGTTCAGGTGAAGAAGTATCGTATGACTATTTAGTAGTAGCGACTGGATTACAGTATCATTATGACTGGATTGATGGTCTGACGGAAGATATGATTGGTAAAGATGGTATTTCTTCTGTATATTTAAACAATCCAGAAAAAGGGACTGTCGAAGGTGGTTCGATTACTTGGGATTGGTTCAATGAGTTAAGAGAAGCTGCAAAAACTGGTAAACCAAAAGTTATCTATACACAACCTGCAACACCTATTAAATGTGGTGGAGCTCCACAAAAGATTCTTTATCTCAGTGATGATTATCTTAAAGAAGCAGGGCTTACTGCTGAGATGACTTTTGCAACAAGCGGAGGAAAGCTTTTTGGTGCGGTTCCTGCAGTTGATAAAATGTTAACAGAACATGTACAACCTCGTTATGGAAACATTACAAATAAGTTTGGTCATAATCTTGTTGCTATTGATGCTGCAAATAAAGTGGCAACATTTGAACATAAATACACTGTAAAAGGTGAGTATGACGAAGATATTGAAGAATATGTAATGATTGATAAAGTAGATAGGGTAGAGATGCCATATGATTTTATTCATATTGTACCTCCAATGGCAGGTGTTGATTCAATAGCAAACTCTCCACTTGCATGGGCGCAAGGAAGTGCGAAAGGGTGGCTTGAAGTAGATAAAGAAACTCTACAACACCGTCGTTATGCAAACGTGTTTGGTATTGGTGATATTTGTGGTGTTCCTAAAGGAAAAACTGGCGGATCTGCACGTCACCATGCACCAATTATGGTTGCAAATCTTTTAGCACAAATGGAAGGTAAAAAACCAAAAGAGGCATTTGATGGTTATACTGTTTGTCCTCTAAAAACTCAGTATGGAAAAATTATTTTAGCTGAGTTCAACTATAAAGGTGCAGCACCTTCATTTCCACTTGCAGTGGAAGAGCCAAGATGGATTTGGTGGGCATTTGACCTTTATATGCTTAAACCAATGTATTGGCACTTAATGATGAAAGGGCTTATGTAGTCTATGATGAAGTTGCTAGTAAAAGAGCTTGTTATCTATTTTGCTCTTTTACTGCTTCTCGCATTATTAATGCACCCCGATTTGCTCTCGTCTCCTTTAGAAAGGTTTTCTTTAATTGTAGAGAGAGAAAACTACTTTCATCCTTTTATTTACACCTTTTTTCTCTATATTTTCTTCGTTTTTGTGCGTTTTATTTTTACGAAAATCTTTTTTTTATTTTCTAAGTTCAAAAAGTAGTTACATTTAAATAAAACTTAAAGCTTATCTCGGTATAATTCCGGACTTTTTGTAGAAATACATACTTATTTAAGGACCATAAATGTACGCAATTATTAAAAATGGCGGTAAGCAGTATAGAGTATCAGAAGGTGATGAATTATCACTTGACAAAATGTCACTCGAAGCTGGTAGCGTTGTAGAGATGAAAGAAGTTCTAGCGGTTAACGCTGGTGAACTTAAAGTAGGTACTCCATTTGTAGAAGGTGCTGTAGTAACTGCTGAAGTTGTTAGAGAAGGACGTGACAGAAAAGTTATGACTTTCAAAAAACGTCGTCGTAAAGACAGTAAAGTTAAACGTGGTTTTAGAAGAGATTTTACTCGCGTGAAAATCACAAAAATAGCTGCATAAGCTAAACTAAAGTAGGAGAAGAACAATGGCACATAAGAAAGGTCAAGGTAGTACACAGAATAATCGTGACTCAGCTGGTAGAAGACTTGGTGTAAAAAAATATGGTGGAGAGGCTGTTGTAGCTGGTAACATCATTATTCGTCAACGTGGTACAAAAGTACACCCAGGTAAAAACGTAGGTATGGGTAAAGACCACACTATCTATGCTTTAACTGAAGGCGTTGTTACTTTCGAGCGTAAAGACAAAAAACGTCAACAAGTATCTGTAGTACCTGCTGCATAATTCTACAGTGTTTGGGGTGTCCCAAACACTCCCACCTCATTCACTAAGAATCAATATTAGTTTTTAAATATTTAACAATCTTTTTAGTCAAAAATTGATTTTTAAGTATTTTAGTCTGTTTATTACTCACTTTGTTATAAGGAGTAATATGTTTATATGTGAGAATTTTCAAGGCAGCTTGAAAATCTACTGTATGTTTTATCTTATTAAGAGATAAAAGAAGGAGTTTACTTGTTTACAGATAGTGTTGAATTAACAGTCAGTTCAGGAAAAGGTGGACAGGGATGTGTCGCGTTTCGCCGTGAAAAGTTTGTACTCAATGGTGGTCCAAATGGAGGTGATGGAGGTAAGGGTGGCGACATCTGGTTTAAGTGTGATAACAATACACATACACTTTCACACTTTCAAAGAAAAATGCACATAAAAGCTGACAACGGAAGACCTGGTGAGGGTTCTAATATGACTGGTAAATCGGGAGCAAAAAAAGTTATTATTGTTCCTCCTGGTACACAGATTGTAGATATAGAAAGCGGTGAAGTAATTTTTGACATGCTTAAAGATGGGCAAGAAGAGAAGTTTTTAGAAGGTGGCAAAGGTGGACTTGGAAATACACACTTTAAGTCACCGACAAATCAGAGACCAACCTATGCTCAACCTGGAGAAAAAGGTGAAACACGTGCAATAAAACTGGATTTAAAACTTATTGCAGATGTTGGTTTAGTTGGTTTTCCTAACGTAGGAAAGTCTACACTAATATCGACTGTTTCCAATGCAAAACCAGAAATTGCAAATTATGAGTTTACTACTCTTACACCAAAACTTGGTCAAGTAAATATTGGTGATTATGAATCTTTTATTATGGCTGACATTCCCGGTATTATAGGTGGTGCACATGAAGGTAAAGGACTTGGAATACAGTTTTTACGTCATATTGAAAGAACAAAAATTTTACTTTATATGGTAGATTTAGGAAATTATAGAGAGTTAAAAGAGCAGATAGAAGTATTACGTGAGGAAATAGCATCTTTTTCAGATGTATTAGCCGGTAGTAAATTCGCAATAGCTTTAACTCGTGCCGATGTCGTTTCTCCTGATGAAATTACGGATTTGATTAATAGCTTTTTAGAAATATTTGCACTAGTTCCTTCAAAAACAAGTGAGTTTAACTTTGATGATACTGTACCGTACTATATACAAGAGAGTGCAGAGGATGAACTTGGATTTAATCGAGAGTTGCCATATTTTATAGTTCCTATCTCTTCTGCTACACATAAAAATATAGAACCTTTAAAAAATGCTCTTTTCAAACTCGTACAGAGTGAAAGAAGTCAAACAAGCAGAAATTAGTATGCGTATAGTAATTAAAGTCGGAAGTGCCGTTTTAACAGAAAATGGTCAAATTGCTACATCACGTATGCAGGCCTTAGTTGATATGCTTGCCGAATTGCAAAAAAAACATGAAGTTCTTTTAGTCTCTTCTGGTGCTGTTTCAGCAGGGTATACCAAACTACAACTTGATAGATCAGTACTTGCAAATAAACAAGCACTAGCTGCTATAGGTCAACCTGTACTTATGGATAAGTATGCAAAAAAGTTTTCTAAGTATGAAATTATCACCTCTCAGGTTTTAGTTACAGCTGCAAATTTAAAAAAAGAAGATGATGTTTGCAGAATTCAAAATACAATTAATACACTTTTGGAAAATGGTGTTTTACCGATAATTAATGAAAATGATGCAACTGCAACTGATGAGTTAGAAGTAGGGGATAATGACCAACTTTCAGCATATATCGCAAAGCATGTTAATGCTCAACGTCTTATAATTCTCTCAGATATAGATGCGTATTATGATGCTGATCCTCGTGCAAACGTAGATGCAAAACCTTTAAAAGTTGTTAATTATATTAGTGATGAAGAACTTAGTAAAGACGTAACACCAAACAATTTTTTTGCAACAGGCGGAATAGTAACAAAGCTTAAAGCAGCCGCCTATCTTTTAGATGCTAATATCGAAACTTTTTTAGCAAGTGGATTTGATTTGCATGATATTAGAGCTTTTCTTTTAGAATCCAATCATGTTGGTGGTACACTATTTACTAAAGGAGAGTAGTTTGGACGTTATATTTATGGGAACTCCTGAGTATGCTCAAAAGATACTTGAAGGTCTTCTTGCAGACAGGGAAATAAATGTTGTAGCTGTATATACACAGCCAGACAAGCCTGTGGGAAGAAAAAAAATTATGACTCCGCCTCCTGTAAAAGAGTTGGCTCTAGAACATAACATAGATGTGTATCAGCCTTTTAGATTACGTGATGAAGTAGTTGTTAAAGAGTTACTTCAAACTCCATGTGATTATATTGTCGTTGCAGCATATGGTCAAATTTTACCAAAACCCATACTTGAATATGCTCCATGTATTAATTTACATGCTTCCATATTACCTCAGTATAGAGGTGCTAGCCCAATTCAACAAACACTTTTAAATGGGGATACACAAACTGGTGTGACTGCAATGCTCATGGAAGAGGGGTTGGATACAGGAGATATTTTAACAATTAAGTATCAAGATGTTAGTTCAACAATGATGCTAGAAGAGCTTTTTGATGTTTTAACAGAGTGTGCACGCGAATTGACTCCAGAAGTTTTACATAACTATACAAGTTATAAACCACTAAAGCAGAACGAAGCGGAAGCATCTTTATGTAAAAAAATAACAAAGGCAGATGGAGAAGTGGATTTTGATAATGCTCTTGATATTTACAATAAATATAGAGCTTTTACACCATGGCCAGGTATCTATTTAGCTAGTGGACTGAAACTTAAAAAAATAGCATTAGAAGATAAAACAAGTAAGAATACAGCGGGCGAGATACTCTCTATAGAGAAGGACTCTATAGTTATAGGATGTAGGTATGGTTCTTTACGTATCTATACACTTCAAGCACCATCAAAAAACGAGGTGGATGCTCTTGCTTACATTAATGGAAAAAGATTAGACATTGCAGATTCTATACTTTAATGAATTAGAGTCAACACAGCTATATTTAAAAACTCTATTAAAGAAAAAGGAATTGAGTGCTCCTATCGCAATTACTTGTGGTGTGCAAACTAAAGGGATTGGAAGTCGAAATAATGAGTGGAAAGGAAGTAATGGCAACCTTTTTGTGTCATTCGCTTATTCATTACAAGAGTTACCAGTAGATTTAAAAGTTGAATCGGCTTCAATATATTTTTCTTATATTCTAAAAGAGACTTTAGCAGAGTTTTCATCAAAAGTTTGGTTAAAGTGGCCAAATGACCTCTATATAGGGGATGCTAAAGTGGGTGGAATGATTACAACATTAGTTGAAGAGAATATTGTGTGTGGATTTGGACTAAATTTAAACAGTGCACCTGAAAATTTTACGAAATTAGATGTTACAATAGATAAAAATTTATTATTAAAACAATATTTTAAAAATCTCGAAAAAAAACTTTTATGGAAGCAAGTTTTTAGCAAATATAAGTTAGAATTTGAGCAAAACAAAACATATTTTACTCATGTTAATAGTGAGAAAGTAAGTGTAGAGAGTGCTACTTTAGAGAGTGATGGTAGCCTGTTAATTAATGGTGAGAGGATATACAGTTTAAGATGAGTGAAGTAATTGTAATAGCAAACCAAAAGGGGGGTGTAGGTAAAACTACAACTGCTGTAAATTTAGCTGCATCACTTGCTGTTGCTGAAAAAAAAGTGCTTCTCATTGATTCAGATCCTCAAGCAAATGCAACAACGTCCCTAGGCTTTCATCGAAATGATTATGAGTTTAATATCTATCATGTTCTCATTGGTGCAAAAAAGCTTAAAGATATTATTTTAAAATCGGATTTACCAACTTTGCACTTGGCACCTTCTAACATTGGATTAGTAGGTATTGAAAAAGAGTACTACGATGCTGATAAAGCAAGTGGACGTGAGCTTGTACTCAAAAAAGCTATTGCCAATATTCAAAAAGATTATGACTATATAATTATTGATTCTCCACCGGCATTAGGACCAATGACTATCAATGCACTTTCTGCATCTAATTCTGTTATTATCCCTATTCAGTGTGAATTTTTTGCTCTTGAAGGATTAGCACAACTTTTAAATACAGTGAAATTGGTGAGAAAGTCTATCAATCCACGTTTAAGTATTAAAGGTTTTGTTCCAACTATGTTTAGTGCGCAAAACAATCTCTCAAAGCAGGTATTCGCAGATTTACGTCAGCACTTTAAAGGAAAACTTTTTAAAGATAACAAAAATAAGTATATTGTTGTCCCTAGAAATGTAAAACTCGCTGAGTCACCTTCTTTTGGAAAACCAGCAATTTTGTATGATGTAAAATCAAGCGGCTCTATCGCGTATCAAAATTTAGCACAGGCAATAATGAAATAATGAAGTCACAAAAGTTAGGTAGGGGTTTAGATGCTCTCTTAGGTGAAATGGATGAGGCGTATGAGAATGAAGGAACACAGAGAGATGTTGTTTTAGAAATTCCATTAAAAGATATTCGTCCCAACCCTTTTCAGCCGAGAAAAAGTTTCGATGATGAACTACTTCATGAGCTTTCGGAATCTATAAAAAACGACGGACTACTACAACCTATAGTTGTTACTGAAGATATTGATGGCTATGTTCTAATTGCAGGTGAGAGAAGATTTAGAGCAAGTAAACTTGCTAAGCTTAAAGAGATTCGTGCAATTGTTCTCAATTCAGATGAGCAAAAAATGCGTCAATTTGCTCTTATTGAAAATATTCAACGTGAAGAGCTTAACGCTGTAGAGTTAGCTCAAGCATACGGGGAACTGATTAAGCTACATGATTATACACATGAAGAACTCTCAGGTGTTATTCATAAAAGCAGAACACATATTACAAATACGCTACGTTTATTACAACTCTCTGTAAAAACGCAAAAAGCACTTGTAGAAAAGAAAATATCTGCAGGACACGCGAAGGTATTGGTAGGCTTAGATGAGAAAGATCAGCAGCTAATGGTGAACTCAATAATTGGCCAAAAATTAAGTGTTCGTGAATTAGAGTTACTTATAAAAAACAAAAAAGAGCCTACTCCAGTTATGAAAAAAGAGGCAAAAGTAACTTATAACTTTAATTCAGTCAATGAAAAATTTGATGAATATGGTCTTAAATATAAAAATTCCGGTAATAAAATTACTCTAGAATTCTCTTCACAAGCGGAAATTGAAGAATTTTTGAAACACTTTAAATAATTATTAATATTTTTTAAAATTTCCTACCTCATTTAACTATCCTTTCAATTTACAAATAGTATAATTGCGCAACTTTTAGGAGGTGCTATGTTAGATATAAATCCAATACTACTTGTGATTACATTTGTTGTATTTGTTTCGCTTATAGCCGTTTTAAATAGTTGGCTTTATAATCCATTGTTTGCTTACATGAACAAACGTGATGAGGACATCAAAAAAGACTTAGAAAGAGTTGGGTCTAATGATGAGGAAATCGCTGAGTTAAATGCAAAAGCTGCATCAATAATTATGAACGCTAAGCTAGAAGCAGCGGCCCTAAGAGAAAAAGTTATTGCGGATGCTAAAGAGTTGGCAGAAAGTAAATTAGAAGCAAAACGTGCTGAACTGGCTCAAGAATACGTTGAGTTTGAACAGTCTCTTGCAAAATCTAAAGATGAGTTGACTACAGACTTAATGTCTCAGGTTCCAGTTTTTAAAGAAGCTGTTAAAGCTAAGTTAAGTCAGATATAAGGATAGAGTGTGAAAAGAATTTTAGTATTAATGCTAAGCATATCAACATTTGCACTTGCATCTGAGGCTGGACATAGTGAGACTGATATAGTTCAAAGAACTATTAACTTCTTATTATTTGCTGGTCTTGTTTGGTACTTAGTTGGGGAACCTGTAAAGGCATTCTTTGCTTCTAGAAGTCAAGCGATTTCAGATGAGTTAAAGAAAGTTCAAGAGAGACTTGATGAATCTATCGCTCAAAAGAAAGAGGCACTTGCAAAAATTTCAGAAGCTGAAAAGTTTGCTGAAGAGTTGGCTGCGTCTTCTAAAAAAGAGAACAAAATCATTAACGATACTATCATGACACAGTGTGACAACGAACTTGAAGCACTTGTAAGACAAAATAGATCTTTAAAAGAGTTTGAGCAAAGAAAAATGGTTCGCGGTGTTGTTGAAAGTGTACTTGCCGAGACTTTAAGTCAAAGTGCTGATAGCTTTGATAAAGAGACTATGACAAATATTATTTTAAAGAAGGTTGCATAGTATGGAAGAGTTAATAGCAAAAAGATATATTAAAGCTTTAAAATCTAATTCTGACATAGCATCAATGGAAAATATGACTACAATATTTTCTACTTTAGCAGAATCTTTTAAAGATGAAAAGTTTGTTAGCATAATTGCTAATCCAAACGTAGCAGCTAAAGATAAATCTGACATATTATTAGAATCAGTAAAATCTGCAAACTCAGATATGGTCAATAACCTTTTAAAATTGTTGGTTGAAAATAGACGTATCAGTGTTATTCCTGCTATTGCGCAAGAGTTACAAAAAGATATGGCAAATGCTACAAAAACATATTCAGGTGTTATATATAGCGATGCTGACATAAGTGACTCTTTACTTCAAGAGTTAAGTACTGGTCTTGGAAAAAGATTTGATTCTACAATCTCATTTTCATTTGTAAAAAATGACTTCAATGGAATTAAAGTTGAAGTTGAGGGTCTTGGCGTAGAGATTAATTTTTCTAAAGATAGAATAGATAGTCAAATTATAGAACATATAGTAAAAGCAATTTAGAGAGGAGAAAAATAGTGGTAGCAAAAATTCAAGCTGATGAAATTAGCTCAATAATTAAAGAACGTATCGACAACTTTGAATTAAGTGTTGATATTAATGAAACAGGTAAAGTTGTTTCTTATGCTGACGGTGTTGCACAAGTTTATGGACTAAGCAATGTTATGGCTGGTGAAATGGTAGAGTTTGAAGATGGTACAAAAGGTCTTGTACTTAACCTAGAAGAGAGCAGTGTTGGTGTTGTTATTCTTGGATCAGGTGATGCTCTTAGAGAAGGTATGTCAGTAAAAAGACTTGGTAAACTTTTACGTGTACCAGTTGGTGATGCACTTTTAGGTCGTGTTGTAAACTCTCTTGGTGAGCCAATTGATGGTAAAGGTCCAATTGAAACAACTGAAACTCGTTTTGTTGAAGAAAAAGCACCTGGTATTATGGAGCGTAAATCAGTTCACGAGCCATTAGCAACTGGTATTAAATCTATTGATGCACTTGTTCCAATTGGTCGTGGCCAACGTGAGCTTATTATTGGTGACAGACAAACTGGTAAAACTACAGTTGCTTTAGATACTATCATTAACCAAAAGGGTAATGGTGTTGTATGTATCTATGTAGCAGTAGGTCAAAAAGAGTCAACAGTTGCACAAATTGTTCGTCGTTTAGAAGAGCACGGTGCATTAGAGTACACTATTATCGTTTCTGCAACTGCTGCTGAAGCTGCTGCACTTCAATTCTTAGCACCATATACAGGTGTTACTATGGGTGAGTACTTCCGTGACAATGCTAGACATGGTCTTATTGTGTATGATGATTTATCAAAACACGCAGTTGCATACCGTGAGATGTCACTTATTCTTCGCCGTCCTCCAGGTCGTGAAGCATATCCTGGAGATGTTTTCTATGTTCACTCACGTTTACTCGAGCGTGCTGCAAAACTTTCAGATGAAGAGGGTGCAGGTTCACTAACTGCTCTTCCAATTATTGAGACACAAGCAGGTGACTTAGCAGCATATATTCCAACAAACGTAATTTCAATTACAGATGGTCAAATCTTCTTAGAAACTGACCTTTTTAATTCAGGTATCCGTCCAGCGATTAACGTAGGTAACTCAGTTTCTCGTGTTGGTGGTGCTGCACAAATTAAAGCTACTAAGCAAGTTGCTGGTACTTTAAGACTTGACCTTGCTCAATATCGTGAACTTCAAGCGTTTGCTCAATTCGCATCTGATCTTGATGAAGTTTCTCGTAAACAGCTTGAGCGTGGACAAAGAATGGTAGAAGTTTTAAAACAAGGACCATTTTCACCACTTCCAGCTGAGAAGCAAGTAGCTATTATCTTTGCTGGTAACCAAGGTTTCTTAGATGACATGGATGCATCAAACGTAGTTCGTTTTGAAGCAGAAATGTATCCATTTATTGAAGCTTCTTACCCTCAAATTTTTGAAAACATTAGAAGTGCTTCAAAAATTGGTGATGAGACAGAAGCTCTATTAATTAAAGCACTTGAAGAGTTTAAAGCTAGCTTCGTAGTAGCGTAAGGATTACGAAATGGCAAACTTGAAAGATATTCAAAGAAAGATTAAGAGTGTTTCTAGTACTCAGAAGACTACTCGTGCGATGAAGCTTGTAAGTACTGCAAAGCTTCGCCGTGCCGAAGAGCTTGCAAAACGTTCTCGTCTTTATGCTGAAAAAATGAATCAGGTTATTGCCGAAATAGCTGGACGTATTAAATGTAACAAAATTGGTGGAATTGAAAATCGTTGTTTTACAAAGATTGAAAACCCAAAAATGGTAGATATCGTTTTTGTTACTGCAGATAAAGGTCTTTGTGGTGGTTTTAATGTTCAAACTATTAAAGCTGTAAAAAATCTTTTAAAAGAGTACAAAGAACAGAATGTAAAAGTACGTTTACGTGGTATCGGTAAAAAAGGTATTGAATTTTTTAAATACAATGAAGTTGAACTTTTCGATGCAGTTGTAGATTTAAGTTCAAAACCAGATAAAGAGAGATCTGACGAGTTTATTAAAACATCTATCTTAGACTATAAAGATGGCAAGATTGATGGATTACATATCGTTTATAATGGATATAAAAATATGCTTACTCAGGAGTTACATATTAATAATGTACTTCCTGTGGATGTAGATGCTTTTGAGTGTAAAGACACTGAAAAACAATCTATGTTGGAAGTAGAAGCACAAGATGAAGAGGCGATGTTAGATGCTTTAGTTAACAGATATGTTAGCTATAACATGTACTACTCTTTAATCGATTCGGTTGCTGCTGAGCATTCAGCTCGTATGCAAGCCATGGATACTGCTACTAACAATGCAAAAGAGATGGTTAAGTCACTTAAAGTTGACTATAACAAAGCACGTCAAGCTGCAATTACTACAGAGCTGATAGAGATTATCAGTGGTGTAGAGTCTATGAAATAATGGAGAAAAATAATATGAT
>JAFGVE010000040.1 GCA_016938175.1 Campylobacterales bacterium | reverse complement strand
GAGACATTTACATTAACTGCAACGGTAACAAGCGGTGATACTACAAATGCAAGCTCAACAGGAGTTGCAACAATCACGGATGATGATATGTCGCCTATATCTATCACTATACCGGCTCAAAATAGTACGGATGCTCAAGGAGTTATTTTAGATGTTTCAAGTAGTTTTTATGATACAGATGCATTAACTTATTCAGCTATTGGTTTACCTACAGGTTTAACTATTGATTCAACTACGGGTGTGATTTCTGGTACTATTGATAATAGTGCTTCTCAAGGTGGTGTTAATGGAACTTATACTGTAACTGTGATAGCTACAGATGGCGTGAATCCTGCTACATCACAGAGCTTTGCATGGAGTGTAACTAATCCAGCTCCTACCGCATTAGATGATGGAGTTATAGAAATTACGGAAGATACTGCAACGGTCATTACTGTTTTAAATAATGATTCTGACCCTGATGGAGATACTCTTTCAGTCATTTCAGTAACACAGCCCTCAAATGGAGTAGTTAGTTTAGTTAATGGAATAATTACATATACTCCATCTGCTAACTACAATGGTGCTGATAGTTTTACATATACAATAAGTGATGGAGAAGGAGGAGTAGATACTGCAACCGTAACACTGAATGTAACACCAGTTATAGATACATTTACAGATGCAGATGAACTCGTTTCTTGTAATGAAGACGCTACATTAAATGGCAATGTTCTTGAGAATCTTGTTGATACAAATGGATTATCTTTAAATGTAGTTAGTTTTAGTGTTGGTAGTCAAGTTGGTACACTCGGGGAGGCTCTCACTATAGCGAATGTAGGTTCTATAGAAATTAATTCTGATGGTTCTTATACATTTATACCTTTAGCTAATTACAATGGAAGTGTGCCTGTTATTAACTATACTGTAAGTAATGGAGAGTCAACAGATGATTCTTCACTTTCAATTACTGTTGTTCCACAAAATGATGCACCAACACTTTTAGGTGCAACTGCTAGAGTGTCAGAAGAGGGTCTGACACAAGGTTTACAGGATGATGAAGGTGCTAACATAGGAGATGATACTACAAACGCAACAGTTACAACTGGTACACTTTCTTTTGCTGATATTGATGGAGATAGTTTAACGGCAGCAATTGCAGCCCCTACAGAAACTTTTACATCTGGTGGTGAAACAATTGTATGGAGTGGTTCTGGTACAGCTACACTTACTGGTAGTGTTAATGGCAATACAGTGATAACAGTAGAGATTACAGATCAGCAAACAGGTACTTATAAAGTAAATCTATTAGCTCCAATTGATCATCCAGTAAACTCTGTGGAAGATACGCTAACGTTAGGATTTGATGTAACTGTAAGTGATGGTGTTGATACGTCAAATGCTACACTCAATGTTGTAGTAGAAGATGATATGGCATTTGCAGGTGATATAGTTAAAAGTGTTGAAATTCCTCAGCAAAATACAAATCTACTATTTATGATAGATACATCTGGAAGTATGGGGTGGGATGCACAAACTGGTTCATCATACATTACGACAGTTGAACGTATGGAGCTTCTTTTAACATCTATGAGAGAGGTTATTGAGTCTTATGCACAGATGGGGTCTGTACGTATACAAATTACTACGTTTAATAGTGGAGACTCAACACATCAAGACCATTGGTTTACAGTAAGTGAGGCTTTAGCATTCATAGGAGATGGTACAGCAGGTTCTCGAGATAGCTCATTAAATCCTAGTGGTGGTACAAACTACGATGAAGCACTTGCCGAGGCGCAGACTGCTTATGCTATTGATGGTAAGCTTGAAGCTTCAGCAGGAGCTGAAATTGCAAATGTTGCTTATTTCTTATCAGATGGTCAACCTCAAACAGCAGGTGGCATCGAAAGTTCTTATGGTATTACCGGTACAGAGATAACGGCATGGACGAACTTTTTAGTTGCAAATGATATTAGTTCATATGCTGTTGGTTTTGGTTCTGGACTTGACAGTAGCGACCAAGCTTATTTAGACCCTATTGCTTATGATGGTCTTAATGAAACTGAGAGAGATGGTGTAATTGTTGCAGATTCTTCTACACTTGCAGATACCCTTCTATCAACTGTACAGCCTCCACTTGTAGGAAATGTACTTGGTGAACTTGGACTTGATGGATTTGGTGCTGATGGTGGTTATTTTGAAACAATTGTAATTGATGGCGTAACGTATACTTATGATATAGTGAATAACCAAATTACAAATAGCCTCAATGCAGATATTATCAGCGGTGCTATCTTAACGCTTACAACTTCAAATCAGGGTGGCTTAGAGTTGAATTTTGATACTGGAGTATATGAGTATCAACCAGATGGAACACTTGCACAAGGAGAGTCACGAGTTGAATTTATAGAGTTTACTGCAGTAGATGGTGATGGTGACACATCAACTGGAACAGCAACACTCAATATCAGCCGTGCTGCTAAAGAGATACCGGTTCTAAGTGCAGATATAGCTACTGTAGATGAATCAGCAATGAGTACTGGTAGTGATAGTACAAATATAGTTACACCTGCTATATCAAATGTTGCAACAGGAAATATTTTTGCAAATGATACTATTCCAAGTGGAACTTCTCTCTCTGCTATTACGATTGATGGAGCAATAAGTAGTGTTGATGCAGGTGGTGTTATTACTGTTACAACCCAAGAAGGCAATACTCTTGTCGTTGATAAATCAACAGGTGATTATACATATACACTTATTAATGCACTAGAACATTATGAAAAAACAGAGATTGCAAATAGTGCTATCAATGATAGTGATACATTCTCAACTATCTATGGCGGTAATAGTGTTACAAGAGAATATGATTATGGAATTGGACATGCAGGACATACAGTAACTGTTCAAATGAACATAGATGTATATAATTATAGATGGGAAGAGGGCAGTGATGAAGTCACAGTGACACTTAACGGGCAAAACAGTGTAAGTCAAACTCTTAGTGATGATGGAACAATTCTTCTCAATGTAGTACTCGATGAATTTGGTAAATTTGTTTTAGATATTGATAATAATGCAAATAATAGTAATGAGAGTTTAACTATCAATAACTTCTCTGTTGTTGGCAATGACAATATAATTATCATTGGAGCTCCGCTTGATACACTTGTAGATAGTTTCACATATAGTGTAACAGATAGAGATGGTGATGTATACAGTTCAACACTCGACGTAACTATAAATGATGATGTGCCTAGTGTAAATGATGAAGCTGCAGTGTCTGTATCACTTGTGGAAGCACCGGTGACAAATATACTACTTACATTAGATGTTTCAGGTTCAATGTCAACTACAGTTGGTGGAGTGTCGAGATTAGACATTGCCAAAGCTGCACTAATAGATACAATTCAAGCGTATGAAAATCAAGGAGCAGCGAATGTTAATTTAACTCTTTTTGCATCTTCTGCTGTCAATGTGAGTAATGGTTGGATGAGCTCTACAGCAGCGATTAACTATATTAGTGGTTTATATTTAGACTCAAATGACAATATACGATATGACAATGGTGATGGTAATTTAACTAACGATACGATTGTAGGAATAGATGGACAGATGACTAACTATGAAGATGCTGTTGCTGTAACTGCTTCAAACTATAATCTCTCTTTACCAGATGCAGATAAATATGTTGCATATCTAATTTCAGATGGAGCACCGACAAGAGAAAATATCGAAGGTTCAGATGTAAGTGGAAATGTAGGACAAGATAGTGAAAGCGGCTGGATAGATACTCCGTATTTAAATAGCTGGAATAGTTTTATTAACAGTAATAATATAGCCCTTGAGGTTATAGGTATTGGAACAAATTTAGATGAGACGTATCTAGATATGTTACAGGTCATTGATGGTAAAACGTCAACAATTGTTGCAGATGAAACAAAACTTAGTGAAGTAATGCTTTCAAGCGTTCAAAGTGTTCAAGGTTCTTTATACGGAAACGATAGTAGCGCAGGTATTCTTTTTGGAGCAGATGGCGGAAATATTCTTGAGATTACTTATGAGGGTACAACATATAGTTATGATGAAGCAAATCCAGTCCAAAGTATTGTCTTAAGTCAGGGAGAGATGGAGTTAGATTTTGAAACAGGTAACTTTACATATACACCAACGACTACAACATCAAGCGATATAGTTGAAGATTTTATTGTTTCAGTAACAGATAGTGATGGAGATACGACTTTAGATAAACCTCTCCAGTTGACTATTAGCACGGATGGTGCTTATGCTTATGATGGTAGTGCAATAGATGGAGAGGGTGGATATGATACTGTAACATTCTCTGCAGATACTATCAATTTTGACAACATTAATAACATCGTTAATGTGGAAGCACTTGACTTGACAGTGGGTGATAAAACTGTAAGTATCTCTTTAGATGATGTCTTAAATATTACAGATGCAAATGAACACAAACTTACTATCGAAGGGGATAGTGGAGACACACTCAATGTAGATACTAGCGGTTGGACACAAGATAGTGTTGTAGATAATGGTGAAACAACTACGTATGAGTATTCTAAAGGTTCTGATAGTATATCTCTTACTGTTGATGACCAGATAGATACAACCGGTATGTAAAATTTTGCTACAATAATGCAAAACTATTGTAGCAAGGTGAGAATAAATGAGTGCAAATATCGTCATAGTTGAAGATGAAGAGGATTTACTCGAACTTTTGGAGTATAACCTCCAAAAAGAAGGGTATGAGACTATTGGTTTTTTAAATACCAAAAGTGTTTCTCAGATTCTTGACGAAGAGGATATTGACCTGCTCATAATGGATAGAAACCTTCCTGGAGTAGAGGGAAGTGAACTTGTTTCACAACTTCGTGAAGAGGGTGTTGATGTTCCTGTTATATTTTTGAGTGCTAAAGATAAAGAGGGAGATATAGAAGACGGCTTCTTACGTGGAGGTGATGACTATATTACCAAGCCTTTTAATATGAAAGAGTTACTTTTACGCGTGAAATCAGTTTTGAAACGTACCTCTAAAAAGCTTAATGAAGGTAAACTCTCGTACAGAGATATAGTGTTGGATAAAAGTACGAGAACACTTAGCGTTGATGGCAAAGCAGTAGAGGTGACAAAACTTGAGTTTGACCTCTTGAGTGAATTTATTATTAATAAAAACAGTGTTTTAGAACGTGATTATCTTTTAGAAAATGTCTGGGGAGATAGTGAAAATTATCAGTATAAAACTGTAAACGTAGCTATTAACAGACTCAAAGAGAAAATAGACCCAGATAAAACAAAAGAGTATCTTCAAACTGTTCGTGGAGTAGGGTATAAACTTTGTTAAAAAAACTCTACAGCTCTCTCCTTGTTAAGTTCTTTATCCTCATTTTTTTGACTCTGCTAACTCTATACTTTGTAAGTTACGCCCTTTTAAACAAGTTCTTTATGCAAAACTTTTCCTCCAAAGAGTATGAAGCTATTATGATAGGTTTTAATGATGTATGGATAAATATTGCTTTTATATTTATCGGTATATTAATAGTTGTTTTTTTCATCCTGCGTTTTATTATAAAGTCTGTAAGTGATGAAGTTGAGGATATTAATGAATTTTTGGAAGAGATAAATAAAAAGAATTATGATGCTGTCTTGAAAATTGAGCATCATTTGGAGTTTTTACAACTCTCCATACTTCTAAAAAATATAGTAAAGCGTTTAAAAAATAAAAACAGGTAACACTATTTGTTGTTAGAGTTTCTTACGCAAAATTTCGTAGCAGTATTACTACTTGCTTTTGTAGCGATTCTTAGTATTTTTATAAGCCTTGGAAAAATTGATTTAAAAAAGCATGGAGCTTCGCTCACATTTATTGTGGTTCTATTTACTATAACTGCCGCACTTCTGATGATGGAGCAGGGTGCTTTCAGAGCTTTACTTGTGAAAGTTTTTTTTGTACTTTTTTCATTGATTTTTTGGTTTTTCGTTTTTAAGAAAATAAAGAGAAAATTAAAAAGGTAAGTGGTGACCCCGAGGAGAATCGAACTCCTGTAACATGGATGAAAACCATGGATCCTGACCGCTAGACGACGGGGCCACATTAGTAGTAAATGGTGTCCTGTGATGGATTCGAACCATCGGCCACATCATTAAAAGTGACGTGCTCTACCAGCTGAGCTAACAAGACAAATCAAACATCTCTGTTTGTGGACGGGAATTATAGACAATTAAGCCTGATATGTCAAGAAAAATGAGAGCTTTTTGAGAACTTTTTAGTGCTTTTTTCAAAAAATAGTTTTACAACACAATTATTTGATAAAATACACATAATGAATAGTTATAGTTTTGAATATCCTTACTTACTTCTTTTGTTGCCTCTTTTACTCTACTGTCTCTATAAATGTAGAGAGTTTGCAAAACCTCGTTATTTCGTGCATTTACATTTTTTACGTGCAAAAAAAAGTTTTAAACATTTAGAATTACTACTCAAAGCAATAGTTGTAACTACTTTAGTAATAGCTCTTTGCTCACCAATTATCGTAGATAAGAGTGATCCCTTAAATAGAGAGGGAAAAGAGATAGTTTTAGCTATAGATGCTAGTGGTTCGATGAATGCTTCAGGATTTGATGTCGATGATACACTCTCAAAAGGAGAACGTCTTTCACGTTTTGAGTTAACAAAAATAGTCGCTAGAGAGTTTATTCTTAATAGAGAAGAGGATAATATAGGTGTTGTTGTATATGGAGATTTTGCTTTTATTGCTTCTCCTATAACCTATGAAAAAGAGATACTTTCAGATATGCTCGAGTATCTCACGCAAGGTTTGGCTGGACAAAATACCGCTATAGGTGAGGCAATAGCTATGAGTGTACGTGCTTTTGAGAAATCTAAGGCAAAAAGTAAGCTTGTCATTTTATTGAGTGACGGAGAACACAATAGCGGTGCTATTTCTCCAAAAGATGCTTTAGTTATGGCTCAAGAGCAAAATATCAAGATTTATACTATTGGTATAGGTAAAGCTGGCGAAGCGGATGGAGCTCTTTTAGAAAAAATTGCTAAAGAGAGTGGTGGAGAGTATTACTACGCACTTTCAGCAAAAGAGCTACAGGAAGTTTATGCAAAAATTGATGATTTGGAGTCTTCAAACATAAGTGCAAAAGAGTACAAATCAAAACGTTATTTGTATGCTACCTTTTTGTTAATTGCAATTATGGCTTTATTGGCACTACTCTACAGGGAGTTTAGAAAATGAGTTTTATATCTCCCGAGTATTTTTGGCTTTTACTTTTTATACTTGTGGCATTGGTAAAACGGGATTTAAAAGTAATAAGTTATACACGTTTGAGTTATCTATTTGTATTTGTGCTTTTAGTTATAGCTTTGGCGCGACCTGTAATAGAAGAAAAACCTATAGAGACACAAGAGTATTTAAGTGATGTTGTTCTTGGAGTAGACCTTTCGTACTCTATGCAGGCACAAGATGTTACTCCATCACGACTTGAAGCTGCAAAAACTTCTTTAGAAGAGATAGTTCACAGTGAACAAAAGAGTCGTTTTGGAGTGATGGCGTTTACTACAAACGCAATTGTACTCTCACCTCTGACAAGTGACAGTTCATTACTTTTACATCTTTTTTCTATGTTGGATTATAAGCTTATAATGACGCGTGGAAGCTCTATAATGCCGACTCTAAAACTTGCTAGAAAAATGTCTCACGCAAAAGAGCTGAGCGTTGTTTTACTCACCGATGGTGCAGATGAGTTAAATTATGCAGATGAGATAGCGTATGCGAAGGAGCATCATCTTAGAGTAAACATTTTGATGATAGCGACAAAACTTGGTGGAACACTCCAGCTAGAAAATGGAGAGTTGCTTAAAGATGAGTTAGATGAGATTATAGTCAGTAGGGAAAATGGTGCTATTGAGGCGCTTGCTAATGCAACGGGAGGTGTCTATAGCCACAGTGTTGAAGATATACTCTCAGCACTCAATGCACAAAGAGATGAAACACATAAAAGCAGTGTTACACTTGTACAAAACAGAGAGCTTTTTTACTATTTTATTGCATTTGCACTTCTTATTTTTATGCTAGCTATAACAAAAGGAAAAGCATACGTTTTGAGTTTTTTATTACTGATTGGAATTAGTTTAGATGCGGATAGTTTTGATTTTTTAAAAAATCAAAATAGAGTTGCCTTTGAAGAGGGTGTGGCGTATTATAAAGAGGGAGAGTATGAGAAAGCTTTAAATGCTTTTTCTTTGGTAAAGTCTGCAAGTCCACAGGTAAAATCGACTCTTTATTTTAATATTGCAAATTCATTAGTGAGACTTAAAGAGTTTGAAAAAGCACGGGAAGCCTATGAAAAATCTCTTATCCTCGCATATTCAAAAGAGGCGGATGAAAACTTACTGTACATTAAAAACGTGGCCGAACAAAAAGATATGAGTACTGGACAGCAAAAAACTGCTAAACATTCAGATACTGCAAAACAGAGAGAAAATTCGCAAAAAGGTGACAAGGGTGGCAGTTCAAACATGAAAGTGAGTGCCTCTAGTGGAAGTGGCGCTCAAGATAAAGGAAAAAAAAGCCGTTCTGCTCCAAAAGTAGATTTAAATTCAGGAAAAGCAAAATTGAGTTCCAAACAGTATGAACTCATAAACAAAAGGAGAGTCGATGAAAAAAAACCTTATTAAGAGTCTTATAGTTTTTCTCTTTTTTCCTTTACATCTCTTTGCTACAACTTATGAGTGGAAAGCCTATATTAACAAGAATGAAGTATATGTAAATGAAGCAATATATTTACGCTATGAGTGTCATTTTAGTGATGAGGCTCAACTCTATGCAGTTGATTTTAATCCTGTAAAAAGTAGCAGTGAGTTTAGAGTGGTAATGCTTAGTGAAACAAGTAAAATAGTTGCAGGGAAAAAGATACTGGTATACGAGTTTGTAGCCTTTGTGCATCACCCAGAAGAGATGAAATTTTCTTTTGAAGCACTTATGAAAAAAACGACACAGGACTCTATTGAAAATACCGTTATAGGAAGAGATAACGGAAAGTATGCAGAGTACCAGACAACAACTGAGAAACTACAGCAACTTACAGTAAATGTTTTAGAGACCTCTACCCCTTTGGTCGGGACCTTAGAGATGCATATAAAAAAGGATGAAAACAGTGTAAAAGCCTTGCACCCTTACCATTTAGAAGTGAGTGTAGAGGGAATTGGAGATTTTGAAGCTCTTAAGCCTCTTGCTTTTGATATAGAAGGGGTAAAAGTTTTCAGTGAAACTCCAATTGTAGAACAGGTACTGACACAAGATGGATATAAGGGAAAATGGAGTCAGAAGTTTGCTTTTGTGAGTGAAAAGGATTTTACAATTAAGCCTTTTGAGTGGGAATATTTTGATTTAGAAAAGAAGGCAAAAAAGCTATTGAAATTTGATGGTGTTACTGTTATGGTAACACAAGGAATAAAAGTAGAGACACTTTTAGATGAACCTCAAACGCAAACATCATATTTTTCTTTAGAGTATCTGTATTATGTTTTGGCATTTGTAGCAGGTTTTTTAGTAGCGAAAATAGAGTTTAAAAGAGAGAAAAAAGAGAAAGTTGAGAGCTTTTGTACAAAAGTTCACTCACTCAAGAGTCTCAAAGAGTTGAGTGTCATAGTTGCAGCAAGGGGTGATAAAAAGTATGAACAGATACTGCAAGATATAGAAGAAGGAAGGCTCACAAGCCTGCAAAAAGCCAAAAAATTAATATGCAGTTAAATTGAAATTAACTACAATTGTTGCAACTGATACAAAGGGATGAGATGAGCAGAAGAGTTTTATTTCTCATGAGTATGGCTTTACTTATGTTGTTAAGCGGTTGTGCGCAAAAAGTTAATGTACGAGCACTGGAACCTGCTGAGATAGATAGAGTGGCAAATACAAAGAAAATAGCTGTCATGGCATTTGAAAATGATAGAGTTGGTCTCTCAGGAAAAATCGAAGCAAATCTCGCAAGTTTTAAAATAGATTCAAAAAGCTATTTTACGATGATTAGCCGTAACGATTTAAACAAAATCATAAGTGAGCAAAGAGTACAAAACAGTGGTTTAGTAAACCAAAAGACAGCGGTAAAAGTTGGAGAGCTAATTGGTGCACAGGCTATTATCTCTGGAAACGTAGCAAAACCGACTTCTGAGGATAGCTACTTTTATGAGATACGTACACGTTGTGCAGATAAAAAGTGTAGTGAATTAGTGTATTATCAAGTTCGTTGTAAAAAAAGAGCAGTAGGGCTCTCTGCTGAACTCAGAATAGTAGATGTGCAAAGAGGCGATATTATTTTTGGGGACACACTCAACAAATATGCGGAGTATAAACACTGTTCAGACTACTCCAATGCCCTTCCATCAACAGAGATGGCAGCGCAAAGACTTGCAACTTCAATGGCTAATGAGTTTACTTATAGACTGACACCACACTATAAAGTTTTTGGTGTAACACTTTTGGAAGAACCAGATTTAGATTATACAGATGAACAGGAAAAACTTCTTGAGGTCTCGTTACAATATATAGAACATGGGCGTTTTGACAAGGCAGAGCAGTTTCTTTCTGAACTTATAGACTCAACAGGCTCTCAGAGTTATGTCGCTTTTTATAATCTTGGTGTTACAAAAGAGGCGCAGGGAAATTACAAAGAGGCAAAAGAGTATTATGAACAAGCAGATTCGCTTATGCTAGAGCCAGTTGAAGAGATAAATGCAGCTGTACTGCGTATAGATTCTCTTATTCAAAAACGTCAAAAAACGCGTGAGCAGATTGAACGATGAGATTTTTGCACCTTTTTATTGCTTTTTTTATAGCTTTATTTATTCTTGGATGCGGGGCAGAAAAACGTGCTGTGAGCATACCACAAAAGAGCCTTCCTTCATGGTATACCTCGCCACCACTCTCAAACTCAACTGAATTATATGCTATAGGTGATGGCAAAAATAAAGACGAGGCTCTTGCAAATGCTTTAACCCTTATGGCATCGACACTCAGTGTATCTGTCTCTTCTGAATTTAATGCAAAAACTGTTGTAAAATCAGGGCGTGTTAATAGCAGTGATGGTACCTATACAAATGATGTAACAAGTAAAGTGAGCCAAATTCGTATAAGTAATTATGAACTTTTAGAATCTGCCTCTTTAGGCTTTAAAAAATATGCAGTTTTGATACGCTCAAACAAGACAAAACTCTTTGAGAGTATGTTACAAGAGACAAAGCAAGAGTTCTCTCTTATATCTTCTAAAGAAGAGTCCTTAAGTGGTGCCAATGCATTAAAACGACTCTCTTTTTATAAAAATACACAAGAGAGTGTGCAAGAGATTCCAAATAGACTTGTAGTTATGAGTGTATTAAACCCTGCATTCAAACAAGAGGCTTATTTACAGAAACTTCAAGAGATAGATGCAAAATATGAAGCACTTATGCAAAAACTAGACTTTTCACTTATGGCAGACAAGGATGGAGAGAACCTCAAAGGGGTAGTTGCAAAAGCATTGAGTTCTAAGGGAATTAAAATAACAGCTAGTAAAAGTAGCGCAACACACTTTACTTTAGTTATTCAAACTGCAGTGGAAGAAGCCAATGCTTATGGTTTTACACTCGCAAGAACAGATATTCGTTTTATAACGAAGGATGTAAAAGGTGTTGTAGTCGGCTCAAATACACTCAATATAGTAGGACAATCAACTCAGGGAATTGCTATTGCAAAACAGAGTGTAGCCATTCAATTAAATGAACGTATAGAAAAAGAGGGAGTAGGTCAAATTCTGGGCTTAGACATTTAGCAATTATTTACCTCTGAGTAATATACTGCTGGGATATTATTGAGTTGAGGTATGAAAAGAATGCTAAGTAAAATAGAGAGTGTAAAGGCAGAAGTAGCAAAGGTTGTAGTGGGACAAGAGAAGATGATTGACTCACTTCTCATTGCTCTTTTATGTGAAGGGCATATCCTTATAGAGGGTGTTCCCGGACTTGCAAAAACTACCACTGTAAATGCACTCGCTCGTGCACTTGGTTTGGACTTTAAACGTGCACAGTTTACTCCAGACTTACTCCCATCAGATATCCTTGGTGCAGAGATATATGATCCACAAAATAATCAGTTTAAAATCAAAAAAGGTCCCATTTTTACAAATTTGCTTTTAGCAGATGAGATTAACCGTGCACCTGCAAAAGTACAGTCCGCGCTTCTTGAAGTTATGCAAGAGAAACAGGTTACTCTTGGAGATACAACTTTTAAACTGACTCCTCCATTTTTTGTTATGGCGACACAAAACCCTGTTGAGCAAGAAGGGGTGTATCAACTTCCAGAGGCACAACTTGACCGTTTTATGCTTAAACTTGTTGTAGATTATAACTCTAAAGAACAAGAACTTGAGATTGCAAGACGTATGTCAAGTGGCAGTTATCAGGAGATAAATCCTGTACTAAGTGAAGGTGATTTAGAGGAGCTAAAAGCTGCTATAAAAGCTGTTCACATAGATGCCGAAGTTGAAGAGTATATGATAGAGCTAGTAAACGCTACACGTAACCCAAGTCAGTATGGACTTGATGATATAAAAGAGTTTATGCAGTTTGGTGCTTCTCCGCGTGTAAGTATAGATATGTTTAAAGCGGTAAAAGCGATGGCTTTTATGCGTGGAAAAGATTTTGTAACGCCAGTGGATGTTGCTTACATTGCAAAAGAGCTTATGCGTCACCGTATTGTTTTAACGTATGAAGCAGAGGCAGAGGGTGTTACTACAGATGAGATAATTCAAAAAGTTTTAGAAACTGTAACTATTCCATAGGAAGTCTTTGTGAGTAAACTGCAAAAAATCTTAGTTCGAGCTCGTCGTCAAGTTTTCTCTGAAATGGTGGGAAACAATCCTTCCATTTTTCAAGGTGAAGGGTATGACTTTATAGAGCTTCGAGAGTATATGCCAGGTGATGATATACGCCATATAGACTGGAACATTACGGCAAAAATGCATAAGCCTTTTATTAAGATTTTTCGTGAAGAGAGAGAGTTAAACGTAGTCATTGCTTCTGTACTCAACGGAAGTGTGCATTTTGGTTCTAAACGTTTTAAGCAAGAGGTAATTGCAGAGGTTGTTGCACAACTCTCTTATTCTGTTTTAAAAAATGGTGATTTACTGAGTTCGTATATTTTTACAGACAAACTTATCTCCTTTTTTAAACCGAGCAAAAAACTTTTTTCAATCCATAAGAGTGTCGATGCAATTTTAAACTTTAATGCACTCAATCAAAAACTCAGTTTTAAACTCCTTGCAGATACTCTTTTTAAACGTCTCAAACGTAAGTCACTCATCATTGTTGTTGGGGATTTTTTTGAGATTCCAGATTTTAAACTTTTGGCTAAAAAGCATGAAGTAATAGCTGTAGTTGTACGTGACAGACTCGAAGAGCACCCTCCACAAATGGGTTTTAGCTCTTTGGTGGATCCTCAAAGCGGAGCGACCTTAGAGGGTGATTTTAACAAACAAAGTGTCGAAGAGTATGCAAGACGTGTAAGTGCACATGACAGAGAACTGTACGCTACGTTTAGAAAGCATCAGGTACGTTTTACAAAGGTATATACGGATGCAAATGTAAGTGTCTCTTTACGAAGACTTTTTGAGGGCAGATAAGATGCAGCAGTATGATATTCCACTTCATGATATAAAACCTATAATCGACATAGAAGAGTACTCTCTTCATTATCTACTAACACTAATAGGAGTTGTAAGTATTATTGTTGTTGCAATTATTTATCTGCTTATACGTTGGTATATGCGTAAAAATAGAGTTAATCTCAGAAAAGAGTATGTCACTATTTTAAAAGGGCTTGACTTACAAAATACGAAAAGTTCTGCCTATGCTCTTACCCTTTATGGAGCTGCGTTTAAGAATGACTCTTTACGTCATCAAGAGGCCTATAAAGAGCTTTTTGAAGCTTTAGAGACATATAAGTACAAAAAAGATGTTGGCACTTTTGACACACAAACATTACACTTTATAGCGATATATCAGGGGATGCTTGATGCTTGATTGGTTTGGGGGATTATACTTTGAGCTGCCCAAATTAGGTTTTTTAATTTTCTTTTTTATCGCTTGTGAGACCTTATGTAAAATGCGTCTGCCTTCTCTTTATTTTCCACATACTGCTCAATTTATGAAGCAGGGCATTGCTGCATCGAAACTTCTTTTTTTCCTTAAGTGGCTTGGAATCATTACCTTGATTTTGGCTCTTATGTCTCCCGTGAAAGATGAACCTTATGAGTTAGAACCAAAAAAAGGGCATGAGATTGCACTTATTCTTGATGCATCACAATCTATGCAGGAGAGAAACTTTGACAGAGCAAACACTTCGCTCACACGTTTTGATGTTGTAAAACAGATAGTACGTGATTTTATAGAAAAACGTACGACTGACAATATGGGTTTAGTGGTTTTTGGAGCTTACTCTTTTATAGCTTCTCCCTTAACTTATGATGAACACATACTCTCACGCATAGTATCGCAACTCCAAATTGGGATGGCAGGACAGTATACTGCACTTTACGAGGCACTTGCTCAGGGTGTGAATCTTCTAAAAATGAGTGACTCTGAGTCAAAAATAGCTATATTACTTACAGACGGGTACTCTACAGAGCAGGTAGATAAAATTCCACTGGATGTTGCTTTAGAGATGGCTAAAAAAGAGGGTGTGAAAGTCTACCCTATAGGTATAGGCGAATCAAACGAGTACAATAGAGCTGTACTGATGAAAATAGCAAAAGAGACAGGGGGAGTCGCTTTTGGTGCTTCAAGTGCTAGAGAACTCCAAGCAGTGTATGCGAAGATAGATGAGCTTGAAAAATCAGAAATTCAAAATGAGAGTTTTACATACCTGAAGTACTACTACGTTTATCCACTCTTTATAGCACTCATATCTTTAATGCTGTATATATATCTGAGAAATAAAAGAGGGAGTAATTAATGGAGTTTCAACACCCTGAATTTTTATACTATATGTTACCGCCTCTTTTTATACTGTTTGGACTTTTGTTAACGCAAAAAGAGGCACAGGCTACTTTTTTTTCCCAAGAGGTTATGGATAGACTTCGAGTGAGTTCAAATAGATTGACACTGAAGAGTCGTAATGCTCTGTTTATGCTCATAGGTGTTTTAATGATAATAGCCTTAGCCTCTCCGGTGATTCCAGAGGGAAAAGTGGAGGTAAAAGCTAAAAGTGCAGACATAATGCTTGCACTCGATATTTCAGACTCGATGCTTGCACAAGATTTATATCCAAACCGTTTGAAGCTCTCTAAACAAAAGGCACTGGAACTTTTAAAACTTGCACCCAATGAACGTATCGGTGTTATTGCGTTTGCAAAGAACTCTTATCTTGTTTCACCGCTTAGTTTTGACCATGATGCTGTAGGTTTTTTACTGCGTCAACTCAGTACTGATTCTATTACGGAGAAGGGAACAGACTTTTTATCTATGCTCGAAGTAGTAGATAAGAGCATAAAAAATGAGTCTAAAAAATATCTTTTAATATTGAGTGATGGAGGAGACAAAGAGGACTTTTCTGCTGAAATTGCTTATGCGAAAGAGAAGAACATTACTATCTTTGTTCTTGGTGTAGCTACGAAAAAAGGAGCACCGATAAAGCTAGAAGAGGGTGGTTTTATAAAGCATAATGGTGAGATAATTGTTTCAAAACTAAATTCAAATATAAGTACACTAGCAACTAAAACAGGGGGTGTATTTATACAGAGCATACACTCTGTTGATGATGTAAAAGCTATGCTGCGAGAGATAGAGTCTCATAGTGAGCAAAAAGAGTTAAAATCACAAGAGATAGAGCGTTTTGTACCTCTTTTTTATTTCCCACTTGGTTTAGCACTACTATTACTTCTCATAGCTACATCCTCAATGAGTAAACGTGAGAAAGTGAGTTTGCCTTCAGCTTTTTTACTTTTTGCTTTATTTGTTACAACACCGGATGTAAAAGCAGGGCTTTTAGATTTTATGGAGCTTGAAAAAGCTAAGAAAGCATATGAGGATAAAGACTATGAAACGAGTTCTAAACTTTATAGTGATTATGCTAAGAGCTCGCAAAAAAAGCAGAGTTACTATAATGCGGCAAATGCACTTTATAAAGTGGGAAAATATAAAGAAGCAAGAGAACTCTATGAGCAAGCTCAATTCTCTGAGCCTTTACAAAGAGCAGATAACTTTGCAAATCTTGGAAATGCCTACGCAAAAGAGCCAAATAAAGAGAATTTAGAAAAAGCCATAGGAGCATATGAGTCTGCGTTGAAGCTTAAAGAGGATAAAGATACAAGAGAAAATCTTGAAGCGGTAAAAAAAGCTCTTGAAAATATGAATAATCAAGAGAATCAGCAGCAACAAAATCAAGATAAAAACGAAGATAACAAAGAAAAGAATCAAGACCAATCGCAAAAACAGCAAAACAATAACCAAGAAAATAAAGAGAACTCTCAAGAGAATCAAAAGCAAAATGAGAACTCTCAAGAACAAAAAAATAACAAGAATCAAAAAGAACAAGAGTCTCAAAATAAACAAAATGCTCAAGATAAAAAACAAGAACAAAAAGAGAGTGAGAACGAAAAAAAAGAGCAAGAGCACAAAGAGAAAAATGAACAAGATGCTGCGAAAGAGCTAAAAGAGGAGAAACCTCAGGAAAAGGGACATAGTATGAATTCTTCACAAAAGCCTCAGGAGATGAGTGACAAAGAGGAGAAAAAGTGGCTCCAAATGCTGAACAAAGATCCAAGCACATATCTTTATAGACTTAATGAAAACCGTAATGACAGACAGGAGAATACAAATGAAAAACCTTGGTAAAATATTTTTTATACTACTCTTTGTACAATTGACTTTATTTGCATCGGTAAAAGCGACTTTGGAGCCTCGTGTAGTTTACAAAGGAGAGAGTGCCATTTTTAAACTCACAATGAGTGGAAACGACATTATAAAACCTGCATTAAGTGATATATGTGGAAATGATATTATTTCTACAGGATCTCAAACAAGTATTGAGAGTATTAATGGAAGTTACGCCAGAACGTACACACTGAGTTATGAGTTTACACCTTTTAAATCGTGTGAAATAGCTCCTGTTGAAGTGCAAATAGATGGCAAGCAAGAATTATCAAATGCTATCAAAGTTATTGTAAAAGAGCCTGCTC
This sequence comes from Campylobacterales bacterium, assembly GCA_016938175.1. Classification (GTDB taxonomy): domain Bacteria; phylum Campylobacterota; class Campylobacteria; order Campylobacterales; family Sulfurimonadaceae; genus Sulfurimonas. Next base: position 36,092 of record JAFGVE010000040.1, on the reverse strand, counting down.
AGGATAAAAGTGCACCTTTTGTTTTATCTCTTAAAACATCGAAGCCTACTGTTTATGTAGGAGAACCTTTTGAGCTAGAGTTGACACTTACACAGAGTTTACGTGCTCAAGCAGCAGATAGCAAGTTTATAGCACCTGATTTTAACGGCTTTTGGTTAAAGTCACAGACGCAGCCAAAACGTGTTGAGGGTGATGAAAATATAGTAACTACTTTTACATATACGCTTGCAGCACAGCGAGAGGGTAATCTTAGTATTGAACCCGCACAGTTGAAAATTGCTACAAGGGTTTCTGGAGTGAATGGCTGGGGAACTTTTGCTCCTCAGGTCAAATGGAGAACTTACTACTCAAATACACCAACACTCAAAGTTGAACCTATACCAAATGGGGCTTCATTGATTGGTAACTTTACTATAAGTACAGAGCTTACAAAAAAAGAGATAAACCCCAATGAAGCACTCAATGTAAACGTAGTGGTCAAAGGTATAGGAAATTTAGAAGATATTAAAAGTTTTAAACCCTATATTGCAAATGTAAATGTATTTGATGAGAAGATGGCCATAAGTGGAAATAAACTGACCCAAAAACTTGCTTTTGTCTCAGACAGTAACTTTACAATACCCTCTTTTGAGCTTGTCTTTTTTAATACAAAAACGCAGAAAGTTCAAAAGATTGTAACTGAGCCAATTCCCATAAACGTAAAAGGTAGCGGAGTCAAAAAAGAGCTGAAAATAGAGCGTGAGCAAGTAAATACTCCAGCACCTCTTAAAGAAGAATCGAGTACTTTATCTACAAATGATCCGCTTTGGCTGATAGTTGTATATTTTATTGGTCTTGTGAGTGGAATTATACTGATGCTTCTAAAATCAATCTCATTTTCAAAAAAACAGAATGTTGTAAACATAAAAGATGAAAAGCTACTTTTTATGAAGCTCTTACCTTTTCAAGAAGATAAAGATGTAAAAAACATCATGAATATTCTCGAAAAAAATAGCTATTCAACGCAAAAAGAGAGCCTAGATAAAAAGCTTTTAAAAGAGGTTCTCTCTCGTTATAACATCTCTTAGTCTAGTATATCGTGGAGTTTGTTTCCATCACTCATCTCTTTGTGAACACGCTCCCAGTCACTCTCTGTTATAGCTTTTTTAAGTTGTGAGAGTTCCTCTTCAAAGATTGTTATAGCTTCAAGCAAATTTTCTTTGTTTTGACGAAAGATGTCTTCCCACATATTTGGTGAACTCTTTGCAAGACGACTCATTGAACGATATCCACCGGCAGCGAGTGCTAAAATAGAGTGTTTATCTTCTTGTTTCATAACTGCATTGGCAATAGAGTAGGAGACAGCATGTGGCATATGAGAGATAAATGCAGCATGTCTGTCATGCTCTTTCGCATCCATATAAGTGAGCTTCATATTGAGTGATTTAAAAATCTTTTTTGCAATATCTTGCTGATGTGCGCCACTCTCTTCAAGGTTACAAAGTACCACTACTTTCTCTTCGTATAAGCCTTCTACTGCAGCAGTAGGACCAAAGTTTTCTGTTCCAGTCATTGGGTGTGCTGCTACAAAGTTTGCACGTATAGCTGAGGGGATGCTAGCAACAATTTTTGCTTTGGTACTTCCTAGGTCTATAATTGTTGTTGCTTCATCGACATCAACTAAAGTTTGCAGGACTGCAATGAGTCCATCAACCGGTATAGCAAGAAAGATAACATCACATTTTTTAATCTCTTCAAAACTAGCAATAGTATCTACAAGTCCAAGTGACAGAGCTGTTTTTTCATGCTCTTTGTTATGGTCATAGCCAAAAATTTTTTTGACATAATTTTGTTTTTTTAGACTCAGTGCAATGGAGCCACCCATGAGTCCTAGTCCAATAATAGCAATATTCATATTTTAATCTTTTAGTTTGTTTATGAAATTATACAAAATTTACTCAGGATTAACCTCATAATGGGTAAAATCTCTTCTATTTTAATTTTGGAACCTTAATGAGACTTTTTTTATTTTTTCTGCTATTTCTCTTTTCTACATCACTATTTGCCGAGACAATTAAATCAATTAAATATGAAGGAATGGTACAAATTTCTGAACCTGTTGCCCTTAGAATGCTCTCATTTGATGTAGGAGATGAACTTGAAAAGTCCAAGGTCGATGAGGCAATCAAGAAGTACTTTGCTCAAGGATACTTTAACGATATCTGGGCAGAATTTACAGAGGGTGAACTCAAATTCTTTTTCAAAGAGAAGGCTATTATCTCTAAAGTAGAGCTAAAAGGCTGGAAAGAGAATGATGATGAAGTGAAAAGCAATGTTGTTCAGATAAAAAAAGGGACGCTTTATGATGAAAAAAAGCTTGAAGCTGCGAAAAAAAGAATCATTGAAGCTATCTCTCAAGAGGGAAAAATTGATTCTGTAGTTGAGATAGAAAAAGAGTATTTGGAAAATGGAAGTATTAAAGTCACTTTCGTTGTAAATGAGGGTGAAGAGATTATTATCCAAAAGCTTCAGTATAGTGGCGTTTATGGCCTTGATAGTGATGATTTTAATGATGTTATAGCAAATAAAGAGCACCAATTCATGGGTTGGTTTTGGGGACGTAACGACGGTAAAATGTCTTTAAAAGACTTAGAGTATGACAATCTCCGTATACGTGACTTTTATATGCAAAATGGTTATTTAGACGCAAAGGTGAATGAGCCTTTTGTACGTGTAAATTTTGACCATTATACAGCAGACATGAGTTATCAGATAGAAGAGGGTGAGCCGTATACTATCAGTAAAGTAAGTGTTTTACAGACGAAGCATGTTATTGAAGATGCAAAAATACAAGAAAAAATTTCGCTTACGGTAGGTGATACATTTAACATTAAAACTTTTCGTGAGGATTCTGAAAAAATTAAAACGCTCATTGCTGACTTAAGTTATGCCTATGTTCAAGTTGTTCCTGATTTGAGAAAAAATAAAGAGGAACATACTGTTGAGGTTGTTTTTAAAGTGACACCGGGAGACAAAGTTCGCGTGAGAAATGTTTTAATCTCTGGTAACACAAGAACTCTTGACAGAATTATTCGTCGTGAACTTTACCTTGGTCCTGGTGATATGTACTCTCTGACCGACTTAAGTGATTCACGTTCAGCTTTGGGACGTTTAGGATTTTTTGATGGGAATACAATTGAAGAGAAACGTATCAATAATCAGACTATGGATTTAATAGTTAAGGTAAAAGAGGCACCTACTGGAAACATTCAGCTCGGTGGTGGATATGGTTCTTATGGAGGGATACTCCTTAGTATCGGTGTTAATGATAGAAACGTTTTTGGTTCTGGAATTAATGTTGGTGTAAAGGCTGAAAAGTCACAAACGACACAAAACTACTCTTTTAACATCTCAAATCCTCGTCTTAATGATAGCGATTTCAGTGGCAACTTCTCTATTTTTCACTCAGCCTATGATTATAATGATTATTCGGTATTTACAGATGGAGTTTCAGTAGGCGTAGGACATAGATTTTCACGTCATATTACAGGTTATATGGGATACGGATACTCAAGTAACTCTTATGATTTTAGCCAACTTGATGAAAATACTACTCTTGATACATTCTATTTTCAAGACTACACAAAGAGTGGTATTACTGTAAGTGCGAGCTGGGATAATACAGATGATTATTATCTTCCTAGAACAGGTTTTACTCTCTCGCAAAGCTTTGAGAAGACAGGGATTGGTGCAGATGCAAACTATCTTAAATCTCGTTCAACTTTTAACAAATATGCAGGCTTAGAAGAGTGGATAGGTTTTGACGCTATTTTCCGCTATAAATCAAGACTAAACGTAGTGATTGATAATGGATATATTCCTCTCGCAGAGAAGTTTTATATGGGTGGTATAGGGAGTGTAAGAGGGTATGAGTCTTACTCACTTTCACCTACAATAGATGATGCAACTGCTGTTGATGGGATACGAAGAATAGGTGGTAAAAGAACATTTTCAAACTCATTAGAGGTAAGTTTTCCACTTGTTCCTAAAGCAAAAATGCGTCTTGTGACTTTTGTGGATTGGGGATTTATTGGAGATGATTCTATAAATGAAATATCTCGTGGTGGTTATGGTGCAGGACTAGAGTGGTTTTCGCCAGTTGGACCGATTCAGTTAATGTTTGCAAATCCTCTTAACCAACAGCCTGGAGACAAGCCATCAAGTTTCGAATTTACTATGGGACAGAGATTTTAAGAGTTAAAAATAACTTTAAAAGCTCTGTTACACTCCAGTTTTTCTATAGCGTCTTTCGTAATATAGAGAGACTCATTTGTAGTAATATAGAGAGTCTCATTTTCAAAAGATAAAGAAAAGTCTACTTTTAATGGTCTATGGCTTAAAAGAGCAAGCGAGAGTGAAAGAAGATAGCTCAGTGCATTAGTTGTTTGGGCATCAGGAAGTAGCTCTGCATACTTTTGTAGATGTGACTCTGCAGGTAGTTTACTTTTTGCATATTTTGTAAGTGTTGCTATTAGTGTGATACTCTCATGTGTAAATCCATACTCTAAAGCACTTTGAATAAGATAGTATGTGTGCTTGTTTTTTGAGTAAAAATGTACATTACTTCCGCTTGGATAGAGTTTTGCAGCCAAAGCAAGTTCATAGCGGTAACACTTTTGGATTCCAAGGTACTCTTGTGTAAGATCAAAAAGTTTTTTACTCAGATTACTGAGTTGATTTGCGTATTGCTTTTGCGGAATATGCGAGTCAATTAAATAGGCTACAGAGGTATTGTAGTTATGTGGAAACTTGTCTTTTGAATTACGTAAAAGATCACTAAGATAAACCCCTTCACGTACACCAACACCACTCGTAACAATATTTTGAATGTTTAGTTTTTTAATAAGACGTTTGAGAATAAGTGTGCCGGGTTTAATGACATCAAATCTATTACTTTTTATACCGATACTTTTTAAAACATCATCATCTGCACTTAATATGGTGTTGATGAAATTTTTAAAAGTATCTATCGAGTAACGGTATCCGTGAAGCTTGTTGAGCGGATATGAACTGTTTTTCATAATGGCATTTGAAATTGCACGAAATGTGCCTCCAATTCCTATAAGTGTCTCTATGTCAAGTTCTGGAAGATTTGCAAGTTCTCTATCAATATACTCTTTTGCTCCATCTATATCATTTGTGTCAAAAAAAAGTTCTTTTAAACGAACTGTTCCGAGGTTGAGTGAGATTGTGTGTGAAACATTTTTATTGTCTATATATGCAAACTCTGTTGAGCCTCCACCTATATCTACACTCAGCGCTTTAGTTTGCTCAGGAAGCAGATTTGCACAGGCTATGGCACCATAATATGCCTCTTTCTCGCCAGTAATAACTCTTATATTGAGTTTGAGTTTCTCTTTAACTTTCTGTAGAAAAAGAGCTTTATTTGGAGCGTCACGAAGGGCTGATGTTGCAACACAGAGAGTTTTTGTTGCTTTGAATGAATTGCTTATCTGTAGAAAATCTTTGAGCGCGTCAAAGGTACGTTGCATAGGAACTTCTTGTAAAGCTCCTTGATGTTTATAAGCATTTTCTGAAATTCGCACTTTGCTTTTCTCTTCATGGAGAAGGTGAAAAGCAAAACGCGAGGTCTTTTCATAGATGACCATTCTAACCGAGTTAGAACCTATATCTATGACGGCGACCCGTTTGGCCAAAACTTACTCTTCCATCTCTAATTGTTTTGCTTTAAACTGTAGTTCTGCAATAGATTCAACATTGTCTTTATCTGGAACAATACAGTCAACAGGACAGACGGAAATACAAGCAGGCTCATCATATACGCCAACACATTCTGTACAGCGATCTGGATCTATGTAATAGATTGGGTCTCCCTCTTCAATCGCTATAGTTGGACACTCTTCACGGCATGCGTCACACGCGATACACTCGTCATTAATAATTAAAGCCATATTCAAAAACCTTATTTGTTATAGTCTATATTTAAGTGTTCGATTTATAACAAATCTAAGCTTTATTATATTTGAAATTTACTTTTTCATTGGTAAGATGCAGGAAAGTTTAGAATTGAGTTGCAGGGATGCAACCGTTCCTTCGACTCCATCACTTCTATTGCTTATTTTTATTTTTGCACCCAATGCGTCTGCAGCGCTTTTAGCCAAGAAAAGTCCTAGACCAACTCCAGACTTATTTCCCTGACGTTTAAATGGTGCAAATAAATCGACACTCTCATCAATTCCACACCCTTCATCGATAACTTCAATTAGAAGTCCTACATCATCTTGTGAACTTTTGAGTGTTACAGATTTATTTGCGGGAGTAAACTTAAGTGCATTTTGTAAAAAGTTTTGGATTATCTGATTTAGCAGACTTACTTGGAGCGTCGCCATAAAACCATTTGGTTCAAAGTGTATATTGAGTTTTTTCCCTTCATTTTCGGCTAATAGCTGAAAATCATCTGCTTTTTGTCTTAGTATTGCAATGATGTCTACTTCTACCGGTTTATCAAGTTGTGCACCCTCTTGACGCCCTATATTTAAGATATTGGAGACAATAATATTCATCTCATCAATTGTTTTATTTGTAACGTTAAGAGCATCTATGTATTCTTCAGGAGAGCGTTTTTTGATGAGCGTTACTTGATTTTTGAGTTTTATAACTGCGAGCGGAGTTTTAAGTTCATGTGCAGTTCCGATAAAAAGTTCTTTTTGGTATTTCACAAAGTTTTGAATTCTAGAGATGAGATGGTTAATGGTAATTCCAAGCGGCTCAAACTCTTTTGGAAGTGTCTCGACACGAATTGGTTTCATAAGATGTTCATTCATGTTTGAAAGTCTTGCACTTAGGGTTTTAATAGGTGCAACCAGGGTTTTTGAGAGTGTAACGGCATATAAAATTACAAGTAAAAAACCTGCTATATTTATAATAAAAATATAGTTTAGAATTTTTTTGAGTAGTTGTGTTGTGGGTGTTATATCTTTTGTAAGTTTAAGATATGTACCGTTACTCTCGTCAAAAGGATATACCAGTGTTAAGTAATTACGTTTCTCTTTTGTACTCTCATAAGCACTAATTTGGGAGTTTGGCTTTTTGAGGGTAATAATCTCGACATCTAAAGAGAAGAAGTTATCTGAGATTGTCTCATCTATATGAAAAACAAACTTATTTTCAACAATATTTTTTGCATAGGTAATAAGTTCCTCTTGCTTTTCATCGTAAATTGATTTCTCTATATAAAAGAAGAGCACAGATGAAAAGATTAAAATGAGTGAAGCTGATGCAAAGATGAGTTGAATTAAAAAACTTCTGCGTATACTCTTTGTCAACATATATACACCTTTTCAGTGGTTTGTTCATGTTTGGAGAGAGATTATAACGAAGTGCAGATAAAAAAGAGGTATAAATAAGCTGTATTGCTAGTTACTTGCATAAAAGCAAGTAGCTAGCAGTAAGAAGAGAAGTATTAGTTAACTTCTTTAGGAAAACAAAATCTATAACCACGACGACGTACAGTCTCAATCGTTGTAATACCAAGCGGTTTATCCATTTTTTGGCGAATTTGGTTGATTGCAACTTCAATTACGTTTGGAGTTACCAGTTCTGGCTCTTCCCAGATAGCATCAAGAAGTTGTTCTTTTGAAACAATTTGGTCACGGTGACGAGCAAGGTGAGTAAGAACTTCAAAAGGTTTTCCTTTAAGCTCAATCTCTTGCTCTTTATATGTGATTTTTTCTTCTTCAGGATTAATCGTTAGGTCTTCGATTTCAATGATGTTGCTACCGCCAAAACGTAAACGAGCTTCAATACGTGCAACAAGTACATCAAAGTCAAAAGGTTTTCTGATGTAATCATCAGCACCAGCACGAAGTGCTTCAACTTCACTTTCATTATCGTCTCTTGCAGAGAGAACAACAACTACAGTTTTAGGTGTATTTGATTTGATATCACCAATGATATCAACAGAGTTTCCATCTGGAAGCATCCAGTCCATTAGTACTAAATCGTAGTTACGAATATCTAAGTAATATTCACCGTCTTTGAGTGTTTCAACAACATCACTCTGGTAACCAAACTCTTTTAGCCCCTCAGCAAGCATCTTGTTTAGAGTTACCTCATCTTCTATAATTAGAATACGCATTCATTGTTTCCTGTTTATAAATATTTTGGCGGAATCATACCATAATTTTAGGTTAGTTTAAAGTTTTTTTCAATTTTCTTTAAAAAAAAATGAAGTTTTTCTTAAGATTAGAAGTTGTACCTTTCAGCAACACTTACCCTGCAATCAGGCATTATAGAGGGTTTTGTGACTTTAATGTAGAGTTGTTGTATAAGTGGAAAATTCTCTTTAAGTTTTGCACTGAGGGCTGAGAGTAAATCCTCTATAAGAAGAAATTTTTTTTCAATTATATATGCTTTACTTATTTGAGTAACTTCTGCATAGTCTATAAAAGTAGTTTCGAAGTGGTACTCTATTTCTATATTGAGAATGACTTCTTGCGGTGTTACGCGCTCAAAGTCTAAAATACCAATAATGGTATGAAAACGTAACTCTTCAATGCTGATGTGCATTAAACAACACGTTTTTCTTCGCCTTTAATGAGACGAATTATATTTGGAATGTGTTTATAATAGAGGATAAACACAATAAATACAACTGGTGCATGTGCCATCTCCGGGTGAATAAAAAAGCTTGAAATAAGGAGTGCTAAAACACCTGTAAGCGAAGAGATAGACGATATACGAACAGTTTTTGCCATTACTCCCCAAACAATTAAGGCAATAATTGTTTCATATGGAAGCATAAACATCATTACACCCATTCCAGTTGCAATCCCTTTTCCACCTTCAAAGTTTAAATAAGGTGAAAAGCAGTGTCCAATAACTGCTAAAACTGCAATAGCCCAAAGTGTTGCTTCACTGACACCTGTAAAGTATCCTACTATTAAAACAGCAACACCTTTCAAAGCGTCAAGTGCCAGAGTTGCGATTCCAAGTTTTTTTGCTAAAGCAGGGTTACTCTCTTTAACAACACGAAGTACATTTGTAGCACCAATGCTTTTGCTACCACTCTGTTTGATGTCTACACCTGCAAATTTTTTTGCTAAAAGTAGGCCAAAAGGGATACCTCCAATGAGATATGCCGCTATAAAAAACTGTACATTTATGTTAAATAAAAAATCCATATATATCCTTACGATATTTTTAAGATGCCATTGTACACTCTCTATCGTTATAATCAAATAAAATTTTTCGATATAATTGCGTCAATATATGAAATATAGGATATGTCTTGCAGTATACAAACGAAGAATTAAAAGAGAAAATTCAAGAGTTAAAAAAGAAGCTAGATGTAACTGTTGTTGCGCATTTTTATCAGCGTGACGAGGTTTTTGAGATGGCTGACATTACAGGTGACTCTTTAGAACTTGCCATGAGAACTAAAGCAGATGATGCTGAATTCGTTCTTTTCTGTGGTGTTGGTTTTATGGGACAAAGTGTAAAAGTTCTTTCCCCTGAAAAACGTGTAGTTATGCCAAAAATTGCTTGTTGTGCAATGGCTCGAATGATTGACTCACTCTATTTTGATGATTCTGTGAAGTTTTTAAACAATGCAGGTATTCCTAATGAGAATATTTTGCCTATTACTTACATTAACTCAAACGCAGATGTAAAAGCAAAAGTTGGTGAGATGGGTGGAATGGTTTGTACAAGTTCTAATGCAAAGCATATCATTACAACTGCACTTCAAGAAGGGAAAAAAATTCTTTTTGTACCAGATAGATGTTTAGGACAAAATATAGCTAATCAAATGGGTTTGAAATCTATGGTAATTGGACAAGAAGGGAATCCAAATGAGTGTGATATTCTCTGTTATGACGGTTTTTGTTCAGTGCATCAACTCTTTACAGTAGAAGATATTGAGTTTTACAGAAAAAAATACCCAGGAATTCTTATAGCAACACACCCAGAGTGTGACCCTGCAATTTGTGAAGCAAGTGATTTTGTTGGTTCAACATCACAGCTTATTAAATTTATAACAGAACTTCCGGAAGATCAAAAAGTTGCTGTTGGAACAGAGTTTAATATGGTTAATCGCCTGCGTCCAAAAAATACTTACGTTTTAAGTTCAACAAAACCTGAGTGTCCGACAATGAATGAGACAACATTAGAAGATGTTTACTTAACACTCAAAGCGATTGATGATGGTGAACCTATTAATGAGATAGATGTCGATGAAAAAACGCAAAAATGGGCAAAAATTGCTCTAGAAAGAATGTTGGCATTATGATTAAAGATTTTGTAAAAGCAGCACTCGATGAAGATGTAGGACGTGGAGATCTCTATGCTTTAGTCGAGCCAGCAGTTCCTGCAAGTGCAAAGATTATTGCTAAAAGCGATGGTGTAGTTGCAGGTGAGAAGTACATCAATGTACTTGCTGAGATGGAAAATATCACACTTGAATGGCATAAAAGAGATACAGAGCGTTTTATTAAAGGGGAGATTCTTTTAAGTATGAGAGCTGATTCACACGCGCTTTTACGTTGTGAACGTACTATTTTGGATATTTTACTTCATGCAAGCTCTATTGCAACACTTACAAGTAAGTTTGCTGATATTGTAAAGCCATACGGAGTGAAACTTTTAGATACAAGAAAGACTCGTCCACAGTTACGTGTTTTTGAAAAATATGCAACTCGTAAAGGCGGTGCCATAAATCATAGAATGGGTTTAGATGACTCTTTGATGATAAAAGATACACACCTAAAAACTATAGAGAATTTAAGTGAGTATATTGAAACTGCACGTACAAAAATTCCTTTTACTGCAAAAATAGAGGTTGAAACAGAAACTTTTGCAGCTGCAAAAGAGGCGATGAAAGCAAGTTGTGACATTGTTATGTGTGATAACATGACTCCAGAAGAGGTTAAAGAGGTTGTTGAATATAGAAATGAGCACTACCCTCACATACTTTTAGAAGCGAGTGGAAATATATCTCTGGCTACAATTGAATCATATGCGAAAACAGGTGTAGATGCTATTAGTAGTGGTTCTATGATTCACCAAGCGAACTGGATAGACCTCTCCATGAAGATGGATTAAAAGTAATTTAGATAAGAGGGCTTTTGTATGGCTGATGATCAGGAAAAGACAGAAGAACCCACTCCCAAGAAAATAGACGATGCCCGTAAAGAGGGGAATGTTCCTAAATCACAGGACGCCTCAGGTGTTGTTACTCTTTTTGTTGCTATTTTGGCAACACTCATGTTATTTCCATTTATGTCAGAACATATGGTTTTTTTAGTGAAGTATTACTTCTCTCTTATAGGAAGTGATGTTGATAAAGAGGCGATGTTTGGTATTGCTTTTGTTACTATAAGAGAATTTTTACTTATTGTAATGCCTTTAGCGATAGCTGTTGCTATTGCTGGTGTTTTAGCAGCTCTTTCACAGTTTGGATTTTTATTTACCACAAAGGCAATTGTTCCTGATTTAAAAAAAATTGACCCTATTAAAGGTGTGAAAAATCTAGTTTCAATGAAAAAAGTCATAGACTCTTTAAAAATTACCTTGAAGTCTTTTACAACTCTTGGCGTTGGTTTTATTTTTTTGTCTTATTATATTCTTGAGCTTCCGACAGTAGCTCTTTTTGGTTTAGGAGATCAGATGCAGTGGCTTCAAGAAAAGATGCTCGTCATTGCTGCTGTGATGCTTTTAATTATTTTTGTATATGCAGTTATAGATATTATCATCGTAAGAAAACAGTATTTTGACGGCTTAAAGATGTCTGTTCAAGAGATAAAAGATGAAGTGAAAAATATGGAAGGGGATCCTTTAGTTAAATCTAAAATTCGTCAGATTCAAATGCAAGCGGCAAGAAAAAGAATGATGGCAGAAGTACCTAATGCAGATGTAGTTATAACAAATCCAACGCACTATGCTGTTGCTATAAAGTATGATACACAAAAATCACATGCTCCAGTCGTTATAGCCAAAGGAATGGATAATGTTGCACAGCAGATTAAAAAAATCGCGCGTGAAAATGGAGTACATATAGTTCAAAACCCACCTTTAGCACGAAGTTTATATAGTGAAGTGGAGCTTGACAGAACTATCCCAGAGTCTCTGTTTGGTGCGGTAGCAGAAGTTCTGGCATATGTTTATAAGATGAATAAGAAATAGTATATAATTGCACAAAAAGTAAAAGCATGTTAGATATAAAGAGCATAGAAAATGCGAAACATATACTCTTAAAGACAGATAACAAAAGTTTTGCAAATGCCAGTGCACTTTATAGTTATCTTATGACACTTCATAAAAAAGTGACACTTTTTAGTTCAGATGTTTTGCCATATAAATTTTCATTTTTACCTTGGTATGAGAAGTGTAAAAGCAGTATACCGGCTTCAGCAGATTTAGTTGTTGAAGTGAGTGAGGATTCTTTATCATATTACTCTTTTTTGCAGAGCCGTGCGGTGAAAATAAATGTAAAAATGGCTACTGCACTTTATGCAGGAATCTTGCTGCGTTATAATAATTTTTCAAGTCAAAAGGTCGATGGCATGGTATTTGCTTCGGCTTCAGAATTAATTACAGCCGGTGCAAAATATCAAGAAGCGCAGAAATACATTGTTAATTGGAACTCTTTGGCTCTCTTTAGATTAAAAGCAAGAGTTTTGAGTTCAATGATGCTTAAAGAGAATGCAACACATGCAGAGCTTTTTGTTTGTAATGATGATTTGGCATTTAGCGGTGCGAGTCTTGAAGATGCTCAGTTAATAGCAGATGAAGTGCTTTCTATAGCACATGTTCAGAGTGTCTCTGTATTTAAAAGTGATGAAGAAATGAAAACAATTTATACAATTAGAGGAGAATAATTTGAGAAAAAAAGGAAATGGCTCTTCAGTAGTCCTAATATTAACATTTTTATCAATAGTAGGAGGAGGACTCTTTGTATATTTTTCAGCTATGTTTGAGAGAGTCCCTCCACAAATAAAAGTTGAAACAAACGGATATTGGAATCTAAAAAAACCACTTAAAATTGATATTAGTGATGAGAGTGGTGTTATAGCATATAAAGTCACTATGATAAGTCAAGAGAAGAGTATAGACCTTCAATATGAGCAGCTTATAAATGCCCAAAAAGAGATATCTTTGGAAGTGGAACCACCAAGAAGTGCTTATTCTATCAAAGATAAAAAAGTTCGTATTGTTATTGAGGCACAAGACATCAGTAAATGGAACTATTTTAAAGGCAATGTACAAAGAGTTGCAGTTGATTTAGTTATTGATAAAAAGAGACCACAACTTAGTATTGTAAATAATTCGTATAGCATTTCACGCGGTGGTTCGGCACTTGTTATTTTTAAAGCAGATGATGCAAATTTAGATAAGCTTTACATTGAAGGAAATCATGATAAAGCATTTAAACCACAAGCATTTTATAAAGATGGATATTACATCTCACTACTTGCATGGCCAGTTGTTGATAGTGATTTTAAGGCTACCGTAATTGCAACGGATATGGCTGGAAACGTAGCAAAAGCATATGTCCCACTCTATTTAAAAGAGAAAAGCTATAAGGTTTCAAATATCAAGTTAAGCGATAAGTTTTTAAAAGGAAAAATTGCAGATTTAGCTGAAGAGTTTGCTGAAACGCAAGGTATTGAAGGTTCTTTAGAACAATTTAAAATCATTAATGAAGATGTACGCGCAAAAAATGAGCTTTTGATTCACGATTTGGCTTCAAAAGTAAAGGAAGATAAAGTTGAAGCATTTCATATGAACAAAATGTATCCACTCAAAAATGCACAGGTTGTTGCACATTTTGGAGATCATAGAAAGTATTACTACGATGGGGACTTTATTAGTGAGTCCTACCATTTAGGACTTGACCTAGCAAGTAATGCTATGGCAGCAATAAAGCCACAAAATGGTGGAGAAGTTGTATTTAGCGATTATAATGGACTTTATGGAAATATGCCTATGATTTCACACGGTTTAGGTCTGTATACTCTTTATGGCCACTGTTCAAGTGTAAAGGTGGCTACTGGTGAAAATGTAATGAAAAAAGAGACCATTGCCAATACTGGTAAAAGTGGTTATGCTATGGGTGACCATTTACATTTTGGAGTTTTGGTACAGGGTATAGAGGTGAGACCGCAAGAGTGGATGGATTCACAGTGGATTAAACTCAATATTGACGATGTTATCAAGAATGCAAAAAAGACAATAGATAGAAATTAAATAACATTATTGTTAAAAATAGACTGAGGAGAAAGAGAATGTACCAAACAACAATTAAAAAAAGTGTTGAGCTAGTAGGTATTGGACTGCATAAGGGCTCTCCTGTAAAATTAAGACTTGAGCCACTAGAGTCTAACAGTGGTATAGTTTTTTACAGAAGTGATGTGGGTGTTTCGATTCCTCTTATTCCGGATAATGTAGTTGATACAAGAATGGCAACAGTCATTGGTAAAGATGGTCATGTTATATCGACAATAGAGCATTTGCTTTCGGCTGTCTACGCTTATGGAATCGATAACTTACGTGTTGTTGTTGATGCTGATGAAGTTCCTGTTATGGATGGTAGTAGTGCAAGTTTTTGTATGCTTTTAGATGAAGCGGGCATTGAGTCACTGGATGTACCTAAAAAAATCATGAAGATAACAAAAGAGGTTGAGGTAAAAGAAGGAGAAAAGTATGTAAAACTTTCACCTTCTCCTGACTTGCAGTATGATTTTACGATTAAATTTCCACATCCAGTTATTCAACAGCAAGAGTATGTTTTAAAGTTTACAAAAGAGTCTTATAAGAATGAGATAGCTCGTGCGAGAACTTTTGGATTTTTACATGAAGTACAGTATCTACGTTCAAAAGGTTTGGCACTTGGAGGCTCTTTAGAAAACGCTGTTGTTCTTGATGAGAAAAAGATTTTAAATCCTGAAGGACTACGTTACGATAATGAGTTCGTACGTCATAAAATTCTTGATGCCATTGGTGATATGAGTCTAATAGGTATGAACTTTTTAGGGAACTATGAGGCTATGGCAGGAAGTCATGATTTAAATCATAAGCTTACTTTAGCACTTTTAAAAGATCCCGAAAATTATGAAGTAGTTGAGCTAGTTGGAGAGACAAGCAAAGAGTTAGAAAAAGCGTATGCCTAAAAGTGTAGATGTTTTAGTTATAGCACTAAGTTCTCCTATCCTTATAGGTGTTTATGAAGATGGAGAGTTAATTGAAGAGATATCTTCAGAAGAAAAAAGTTCAGATTATCTTCCCTTGATATTTGAAACTTTATTACAAAAATATGAGTTAAAAAGAGTACTTTACGCAAATGGTCCAGGGAGTTTTATGGCTATTAAAGTAGCGTATATTTTTTTAAAATCCTTAAGTATTTTGAAAAATATTGAACTTTTAGCAACAGATGCTTTTTATTTTAATGAAAATCAGCCAATAAAAGCCATTGGAAAGTTATGTTTTGTTAAAATTGCGTCAGAAATAAAGACTCAAAAATTAGAGACCCTGCCTCAGTCTTCTTTTAGATTACCGAGTCAACTTGATTATAACGAGTTTACTACAGAAGCAACACCGCTTTATATGATAGGCGCAGTTGGACAATAGGAAAAATATAAGTGATAATAAGCGTACCAGCAACAAGTGCGAATTTAGGACCAGGCTTTGACTCTTTAGGACTGGCTGTAGATTTAAGAAACAAGGTTGAGTTTCAGCCATCAAAATTTTTTAGTGTAAGTATTAAGGGTGAAGGTGAGAATAACCCTCGTCTAAAGGGAAATAACCTTTTTATCAGTATATTTAACGAACACTATTCACGTTTAACAAATAAAAAACAAAATTTTAAGTTTACTTTTCACAATTCTATTCCAATGTCAAGAGGTCTTGGAAGCTCATCAGCTGTTATAGTTTCTGCAATAGCTTCAGCACATGAAGCAGCTGGAATCCGTGTTTCTAAACGTAGAATTTTAAATCATGCACTTGTATATGAGTCGCATCCCGATAACATTACTCCTGCAGTGATGGGTGGTTTTAATGCTGCTACTATTGAGAAAAGTAAGGTTTTTTCTCAAAAAAAACATCTTCCAGATTATCTAAAAGCTGTTGTAGTTATTCCAAATAAACAGATGAATACTTCTAAGTCTCGTACCGTACTTCCAAAGTCTTACTCTAAAGAGAATGCAGTATATAATCTTTCTCATACTGCTTTGACAGTTGCTGCTTTTTTTAATGAAGATTGGGAAATGCTTAAACTTGCTGCACAAGATAGATTTCATCAAAAAGCAAGAATGAAAACACTTCCTGAACTTTTTGCAGTTCAAAAGGTAGCCTATGAGAGTGGAGCGTTAATGAGTACACTTTCAGGAAGTGGTTCAACATTCTTCTCTATGGTTTATGATAATGATGCGGCAATGATTGCGAATAAGTTTATGCAAAAGTTTCCTGACTTCATTGTAAAAACTTTGGATTTTGACAATGATGGGCTGATTATAGAGCGATAAGCCCTATTAAATCAAAGAAGATTTGGATATAATGTCGAAAAATTTTCATCAGCCAACAAGAATGTGTGTGTCTTGTCGAACTAGGACACAGCAACATTCACTTTTAAGACTCAGTTGCGTAGATGGGGATATAGTTCTATATTCTGGGACTGGACGAAGTTTTTACCTCTGTAGTGATTGCCAAGAAGATGAGAAAAAAATCTCTAAGGCACTTATGCGTCAATGTAGAAGCAATAAAAAAGAACAACTTATGAACAAACTAAAGGAGATCGTCACTTATGACAGATAAAGTAAGCGTTAGCGAAATTGCAAAAGAGCTGGGAATTGCTTCAAAGGATGTCTTAGAGAAAGCTAAGAACATGGGAATAGAAGTAAAAGCGGCACAAAGTAAGGTTAGCATGGAACAAGCTGAAGAGATTGCCAATTTCATTATGAATGGTGGAGAGACAGAAGCAGTAAGTAAGCCAGAACCTACGGTTGTCAAAAAAGCTAAAAGTGAAACTCCAAAAGAAGAGAAGTCTGTTGAAACAAAAGTTGATGCACAACAGAGTGAAAAAGTTGTTCAAAACGAGAGTCAAAGTGTATCTGTAGGGAGTTCAAAAGAGCAGGGTGTGACAGAGCAATCTGAAGAGGACACTGGTGCAGCATTAAAAGTTGTAACTCCTGCATCAAAAAGTATCAGTAAGACAGGGTTGAAAATTGTTAAAAAGAAAAAAGTCGAGGCTCTTGTAAAAGAGACACTTACTATTATTGAAGAAGAGATTGACAATATAGAGAAGTCTACTAGTTCAGTTTCAACTTATGGGAAAATCAGTGCAGAAGTTTTAGAAGAGTTAGCAAATAAGAAAAAAACAGCAAAACATACACCTATTGCCAAAAAAGACCAAGGAACTAAGATAGATATTTTTGGCGGTTCTATGGCAGAAGTTTCTATGGATATGGATGATCAGGTAGTTCTTTTGGATTTAAATGCAACAGAGAGAGCACCTATTGTAGATGAAGAGCCTAAAAAGCCTCGTGCTCCTAAGCCAATAGGTAGAAATGCAAATAAAAAAAGTGCACCAAAAGGTAGAAAGGTTCGTAAAGATACTCGTAAAAAATATACAAAAGACAAGCCAACTGAAGAGGTTGTAACACACGTTGAAATTCCTGAAGATATTCGTGTATACGAGTTTGCTGAAGCCCTTAAACGTCCTATGGGTGAAGTTATAAAAGTTCTTTTTGATCTTGGAATGATGATGACGAAGAATGACTTTTTAGGGAATGATGAGATTGAAATTCTATCTGAAGAGTTTGGTGTTGAAGTAACAATTATTGATCCAAAAGATGAGTTCACTCATGATGAAGAGAATATTGAAGAGGACCCTAATGCAACAGAAAGAGCTCCTGTTATCACAATTATGGGGCATGTTGACCATGGTAAAACATCACTTTTAGATGCAATTCGTAAAGCAAAAGTTACTGATACTGAAGCTGGTGGAATTACACAACATATTGGTGCTTATACAATTGAACAGCATGGAAAACCGATTACGTTTATAGATACTCCGGGTCACGCGGCATTTTCTCACATGCGTGAAAAGGGTACACAGATAACAGACATTATCATTATTGTTGTTGCAGCGGATGATGGAGTGAAACCACAAACTCTAGAGGTAATTAAACTTGCAAAAGAGTCGGGCGCACCAATTATTGTTGCAATGAATAAAATGGATAAAGAGACTGCTCAACCCGACTTAGTAAAAGGTCAGTTTGCTGAACATGGTATTTCACCTCTTGATTGGGGTGGAGATACTGAGTTCGTTCCAGTTTCAGCAAAATCAGGTATGGGCTTAGATGATTTATTAGAAAATATTTTAACTACAGCTGAGATTATGGAGCTTAAAGCAAATACAAAAGCACTTGCTAAAGCTGCCGTAATTGAGTCCTCTTTAGAAAAAGGGCGTGGTCCTGTTGCTACTGTAATTGTACAAAATGGTACACTTAAAGTTGGTGACTATGTTGTGTGTGGTGCGTCTTATGGTCGTGTAAAAGCGATGACTGATGAAAATAACAAAGGTCTTAAAGAACTTTTACCATCACATACTGCAGTTATAGCAGGTTTAAATGAAGTGCCTGCATCTGGTGAAATTATGATGGCTATGAGCAGTGATAAAGAAGCAAAAGAGTTTGCTCAAAAACGCCACGAGTATGATAGACATAAAGAGCTTTCTGTATCTACGAAATCAACACTTGAAGATATGACAAGTATGATTGCAGAGGGTAACTTGAAATCTCTCAAAGTTGTACTTAAAACAGATGTTCATGGTACATTAGAGGCAATTAAATCATCAATATCTGTACTGAGAAATGATGAAGTAAAAGTAAACATTATCTCTTCTGGAGTTGGTGGAATTACTGAAAATGATGTTGAACTTGTAAATAGCTCTGAAAATTGTGTACTTTTAGGTTTTAACGTTCGTCCTACAGGTTCTGTAAAAGCTTCTGCAAAACAAAAAGGTGTAGAGATTAAGACGTATTCTGTAATTTATCAGTTAATTGATGATATTACTGGAATGCTTACAGGTATGATGGCACCGAAGTTTACTGAAGAAAATACTGGACAAGCTGAAGTTAAAGAGGTCTTTAAAATTCCTAAGGGAATGGTTGCTGGTTGTCTTGTTGTTGATGGTAAACTTGTTCGTGGTGGTATGGTACGTGTTATTCGTGAAGGTGTTGTTACTTACGAAGGTGAACTTACTTCACTGAAACGCTTTAAAGATGATGTTGAAGAGATTGGTAACGGTTATGAGTGTGGTGTTGTTATTAATGGATATGATGACGTTGTACCGGGTGATGTTCTTGAAACATTCAAAAAAGTAGAGCAAAAAGTTACGTTATAAGACTATAAAAGCTTTTACACAAATTACAAAGGTAACTCAGTGACTGAAGCAGAGATAAAACTAAAACGTACAGAATCAGTACTTCAAGAGCTCATCCCACAGGCTCTTGGTTCCCTTAATGACCAAAGGCTCCATGAACTTGATGTATTAGAAGTTAAATGTTCTCGTGGAAAAAGTGATGCAAAAGTCTATATAAATCCACACTCTTTTACTGAGGAAGAGAAAAAAAACTATCTAAAACTTTTAAATAAAGCAAGACCAATTATAGAGACTTACTGTTTAAAAGATCAGGGATGGTACCGCTGTCCAAAGTTTACATTTGAATTTGATGAGCATATTGCAAGAGCACAAAATATAGAAGAGTTATTTAAAAAAATAGCAAAGGAGTCTACAGATGAGTCTTGAAAAAGATATTAATGCATTAGTCAACTCAGTTGGACTTGAGCTTTACGATACTGTAATTGTGAATGAAAATGATGAAACAATTTACAGAGTTAGTGTTATGTCACCTGAGTTAGTAGATGGAAAAAGAAAAGGGGTCTCTCTTGACGAGTGTGTCTCTTTAACTCACTTAATATCTCCACTTTTAGATGTAACACCTCCAGTTTCAGGAGAGTATAGACTTGAAGTCGGTACTGCTGGAATAGAAAGAAAATTAAGCACTTTAGAACACTTTAAAAAGTCTATAGGTGAAAAAGTATCTTTAAGCGGTAAAGAGAAACTGAAATTCAAAGGTCTTTTAAAAGATGTAATGGGCAGTTTACTACTGATAGAAGATGATGAAGGGGAGCACACTATTGAATTTAATGATGTCTCCAAAGCAAAAACTTATTTTGAATGGTAATCGACACAGATAACTTTTTTATGTCTCTTGCAATTACAGAGGCGTGGAAGTACCAAGGACTAACTTATCCAAATCCAGCGGTAGGGTGTTCTATTGTATTAGATAAAAAAATTTTAAGTGTATCCGCGCATAAAAAAGCTGGTCTACCTCATGCAGAAGTGAATGCACTTCAAGAAGCGTATTATAAATTGACAGATGATACCTCCATTCTCTCTTTAAAAAACTCAGCCGAAATTCATACATTTCTTTTAAATAAGCATAATGGCATTTTTCATAATGTTGTTCTTTATACTACACTTGAACCTTGCTCACATCAGGGTAAAACTCCCTCATGTGCTTCCCTTATCAGTGCTTTAGGAATAAAAAAAGTATATGTTGGTTCTAGGGATTTTAACCCTGTTGCAAAAGCGGGTAATAATATTTTAAAAAATTGCGGTTGTAGTGTAAAAAGTGGTGTGCTACAAAGAGAGTGTGATGCGCTCTTAGAACCTTTTAAAGCTTGGCAAGAGAGCTCTTTTATATTTTTTAAGTGGGCACAACGATTAGATGGTAGTGTTGATGGTGGAGTTATAAGTTCTATAGAATCTAGAGAACATGTACACGCCTTACGTGATAGATGCGATTTGCTTATTGTTGGTGGGGAGACTGTAAGAGTCGATAGACCTACTTTAGATGCACGGCTTGTGAATGGAAAAGCACCTGATATTTTGATATATTCAAGAAGAAAAGATTTTGATAGAAATATTCCTCTTTTTAATGTTGCAAATCGACAGGTAATTATTTCAGATGAATTATCAAGTATAAAAAAGTATAAAAATATTATGATTGAGGGTGGTCCTAAGCTGTTTGCACTTACACGTGAAATAGTTGACTATTATCTTAGCTATATAGCTCCTAGTTTCGGTGGTAAGAGTAGTATAGGCATCGAAATCATGAATTTTGATATTTTAAATATACAAAAAGAGACGCAAGATATAATGATGTGGATGAAATTAATAGAAGGCAATGAATGAGCTCATACGGCAAGCAAAATGGACAAAAACAAGAGAAAATAGTCTCTATGTTTGACAATATCGCACCAACATACGATACAGCTAATCGTGTGATGAGTATGGGCGTTGATAAAAGTTGGCGTAGAAAAGCGTGTGATTTGGCATTTGCGTATACACAAAAAGAGTCTTTAGACAGAGTCGTAGATGTTGCTTGCGGTACAGGTGATATGATGCGCTTTTGGCAAGTACAGGCTGAAAAAGCAGGCATCGCACTTGGAGAGATTGTAGGCGTTGATCCATCCGTTGGAATGCTTGATGTTGCAAAAGAGAAGTTCCCAAAATTTATCTACCATACTGCAAAGGCAACAGAAATTCCACTGGAAGATGCTTCTGCTGATATTGTCAGTATTACATATGGGATTAGAAATGTTGTAGAGAGAGAAGCCGCACTTGTAGAGTTCAATAGGGTGTTAAAAAAAGATGGACTTGTAGTGATTTTAGAGTTTATGAAAAATGAAAATCCTTCCTTACTTGGGAAAATTAGAGATTTTTATATGAATAGAGTTTTGCCAAAAGTTGGTGGTTTTATCTCTAAAAATTTAGAAGCATATGAGTATCTGCCAAACTCTATAGAAGATTTTTCTACAGTTGAAAATATGCAAAATGAACTTAAAGAGGCAGGTTTTAATATTTTATATACGAAAAGCTTCTCTATGGATATTTCTACACTTATAATCGCTCAAAAACGTTAGGAAACTTTTTATGCATACGCTTAGTGTTTCGGCTTTAAATGAACAGATTAAGACTCTATTAGAAGGAACATTTGAGCGTGTTTTTGTTGAGGGTGAACTCTCTCGAATTACCTTTCATAACTCTGGGCATATTTATTTTACACTTAAAGATAAAGAGTCATCATTACGTGCAGTGATGTTTAGAGGCAATGCAGCAAAGCTGAAGTTTCAGCTAAAAGAGGGATTAAAAGTTGTACTTGATGGTGCTATTAGTCTCTATAAACCTCGTGGTGAATATCAACTTAACTGTTTTAATATAGAGCCGGCAGGACATGGTGCTTTAGCGCTCGCTTTTGAACAACTTAAAGCAAAACTTTCTGAACAGGGATACTTTAATCCAGAAATTAAAAAACAACTGCCACGTTTTCCAAAAAAAATAGCACTCATTACATCTGCAACAGGTGCTGCACTCCAAGATATGTTACGTGTAGCAAATGCAAGATATAGAGCTGTTGAAATTGATGTTTATGATGTATTGGTCCAAGGTGTGAATGCTTCATACGAGATTGCAAACGCTATAGTAATTGCAGACATGAAAGGGTATGATGTTTTAGTGGTTTCCCGTGGAGGTGGGAGCATCGAGGATTTATGGGCGTTTAATGAAGAGCGTGTTGCTGATGCTATATATTTTTCAAAAACACCTATTGTATCTGCAGTTGGTCATGAAATTGATTGGCTTATTAGTGATTTTGTTGCAGATCTCAGAGCAGCAACTCCGAGTGCAGCAATGCAGATGATTTTACCGGATGAGAACGAACTATATCAAACGATTGACTCTCTTTCTTCTCAGTTTTCACAGCTTTTAAACCAAAAAATATATGTAAAGAAAGAATTTCTTGAGCATTTAAAATCTGCATATTTGAGGCACTCCGTAGAGAAAAAAACAGAACAAAAACTTCAAGAAATCGCACAGCTCAAACAGGGTTTTGAACAGAGAGTTACATTTAAACTACAAGTATTTTTACGAGATGTGAATGAGATACAGAGACAATATCCACAAGCGATAGAGTCTGAGTTCAGAACTGCGCAGAGTAAAATCGAAGCTTTGAAACGTATGTATGCTTCAAATCACCCATCTCTTAAAAGTAAAAAAGGCTTCGCTCAAATATCACAAAATGCAAAAGTTGTTGATATCGCAACATTGCAAAAAGATGATATTTTTGAAGCACAGAGTGATAGTGTAGTTATAGAAGCAAAGGTTTTAAAACGAAAGGAACTTGCTTAGCTAAGTAGCGCAAGGCTACTTTAAAGAGAGTGTTGGAAAATATGTATAGAGCGTTATAGCTGTAGTCGCTGAGAGTTTTTTCATTAACTTGTCGAACTTGTCTTCTTTATTCCATAAAGGATTCTCAACTCCGCTTAATTCTATGAGACGTTGTTTTGCATCATACATAACACCTAAAGAATCCACAAGTCCTACGTTTTGTGCTTGGGCTGCTGTAAAAATGTGTGCATTCGCATAAGTGTCACGTTTTTCATATGCTAGTCCTCTGGCATCGGCAACATCTTTTGAGAACATATCATAGGTACCTTGAATAACTTTATTGAGTTCGTTAATCTCATAGTCTTTCCACTCTCTATCAGCTGTACCTACTTGTTTATATTTTCCAGCTTGTACAACCTGTGTTTTAATACCTATTTTGTTCATAATACCGCTTAGGTCAGCTCCTTGCATGATAACACCGATACTCCCTACCATGCTTCCTGGATTGGCAATAATTTCATCTGCCCAGATGCTTGCATAATAACTTCCACTTGCAATTGTTCCTGCAGCATACACTACAACCGGTTTTTTAGCTTTGAGTCTTTTGATAGCATATGCAAGTTCTATCGAGGGTGATACAGCTCCACCAGGAGAATCAACTACAAACAGTACCCCTTTAATATGTTGATTTGTATCTGCTTCTTCAAGCTTTTCAAGAACTTCACCCACATCCATAATCGGACCTGTAAGGTTTATCTGCATAAGGTTATTTGGTGTTAGCTGCTCTTCACTTTGAGGTACAAAAAGTATAAAAAGTAAGAGAAGAAAAAGCATTGCTTTAAAGTTGTTTTGAATAAGTTTTATACTCCATGTAATTGGAGAGAAAAGTTTTTTAAGAAACTCCATTCTTATGTCCTTAATTTGTTTTTGCAAATTATAACCAAACTTGACATTTACACTGACAAGACATATAATCAAGCACCATAAAAGGAATAGTTATGATTCGAGTTATCGACTTATTTAAAGAGTTTACAGATAAAGCTGTTTTACACAATATTAGTCTAGAAATAGATAAGGGTGTTATATTTGGACTTTTAGGTCCAAATGGTGCAGGAAAGACAACCCTTATAAAAACGCTGTGTGGTATTTTAAAAGCATCAAGTGGTGATATAAGTATTGATGGAGAGAGTATTGAAAATGCAAAGCCGAGTTTTGGCTATGTAGCACAGCATTTTGGTCAGTATGAAGAGTTGAGTGTCTGGGAGAACATTCTCTTTTATGCAAAAATGTATAGCGTAAAAGATATAAAACGACTAAAGTATCTTATGGAGAGATATGGTTTGGAAGCATATAAAAGTACTCTTGCAGGAAAACTTTCTGGGGGATATCAACGTCGTTTAGCACTTGTTTGCGCACTTGTTCATAATCCTAAAGTTCTTTTTTTAGATGAACCCACAGCAGGTATAGACCCAATAACCAGAAAACTATTATGGGATGACTTTTATACACTGGCTCTAGAAGGCAAAACACTTTTTGTGACAACACATTATATGGAAGAGGCTCAAAGATGTAATCAGCTCGCTTTTTTAGCTTCTGGAAAGCTTTTAGTTCAGGGAACTCCTGAGGGTATAAAAGAGAGTATAGAAGGCGTAGAACTTTACAGTGTAAAGATTGATTATAATCCAGAACTCATCTCTGCTTTTGCAAAATTCCAAGGAGTTGCTTTAGTCAATCAATTTGGAGACCAACTTCGTCTTTTACTAACCCAAAAGCTAATAGTTGATTCTATTGAGCAAGAAATTAAAAAGTATACAGACGAGAGACTTCTCAAAGCTACAATAAGTCTTGAAGATGTATTTATTTACTTAACACAGGAGTTTGCAGAATGATATGGGCAATGGCACAAAAAGAGCTTCTCCAACTCAGAAGGGATAAACGTCTTCTTGCACTCATAGGTGTTATGCCTATTGTATTACTTATACTTTTTGGGCTTGCCTTAAAATTGGAGCCTTCGAATGTAAAAATGGCTTACTTTGATGAAGATAAATCTTTTTTTAGTATGTTGATTGAAACTGAATTATTTAATGATGGCTACTTTGAACTTTATAAAGTTACATCGCTTAATGATTTACAAGAGGAGATTCGTTCAGGAAGGGCAAAAGCAGGTGTACATATACATAAAGATTTTTCAGCTAGCTTAGTGAAAAATGCACAGCCCCATGTCGATTTTTTTGTTGATGGTACTATGCCTTCTTTAACAACGGCAATGAAGTATAACTCTAAAATTATGACAAGTGAAAATGTTACCTCTAATATGTATTTTTTAGATGAAAATGCTACAAATGTTGTTATAGCTAAGACACCTTTTTTAATTGATACCCAGATACTTTTTAATCCTGATGAAAAAGAGACATGGTTTTTTCTTCCTGGTGTTATTGGTGTGTTAATAATGCAAGTTGCACTCATTTTGACAGGTATTTCTGTCGTACGTGAGAGAGAAAAAAACACTCTAGAACAATTAATGGTGACCCCGATTTCGAAGTTTAGCTTTGTGATTGGTAAGTTACTTCCCTATATCTTTATAGCACTTTTAGATTTTTATTTTATTTTAGGAGTTGGTTGGAGTTTTTTTGAGTTACCTCTTCCCGAATCACATCTCCTACTGTTTTGTTTGGCACTTATATATGTTTGGGTGATGATATCTTTGGGACTTCTTATATCTTTAGTCTCACAAACGCAACAACAGGCAATGTTTATAGCAATATTTATTATTGTTCCATCAATTTTACTTTCAGGATTTATTTTTCCTTTAGAGGCTATTCCTGAGTATGTGAGAGCTTTAAGTTATGCTATCCCTTTTACGTACTTTGTTGAGGTTATGAGAGGACTTTTAATTAAACATACTCTGCTCGTAGACATGGTGAGTTCATTTATGGCTCTACTACTTTTTGTAATTGTTTTTGTAGGAAGTAGTGTAGTACTTTTTAAAAAGCGTGTGTAAAAGGGTTTTAGCCCTTTTTTAACTCTCCGTTAATGTAGACTTTGGAGACGTTATAACGGTGTAAAATAAGATGAATAGCAAGTTCTGGAGTTGGTGGAGCATCTAAGTCAAGAACTATCATGTCTGCATTTTTCCCTTCTGCTATTTCACCGGTATTGAGCCCAAGTGCATCTGCTGCATTTTTTGTAACACCTTGAATAAGTGCATTTGCAAAACTGAGTAAAGGAGCATCAGCATGCATAAACAGTGAAATTTTCATCTCTTCAAAGAGATCAAGTTTATAGTTTGAACTCAGACCATCTGTAGCGACTATCCAACGAATGTTTTTACTATCTAAAGCTTGCGTATTGAGTGTAGTATTTCCAAGAAGTCTGTTGGAGATAGGACAGTGGATAATTGTATGACCATTCTGTGCTATACGTTCTAACTCCTCTTCATTTGCATTGACTGCATGTGTGAGTAAAGCATTGTGCCCATCAAAATATTCTAAAAACTCTTTTGCATCCCAGAGAGCATTTTCCTGTTTTAAAAGTTCTGTAAAAAACTTTTTGAAGTCTCCTTTACTTTCATCAAGCCATTCTCTCTCTGCTTGGCTTTCCATAAAATGAGCAGTTAAAGGTAAAGAGTCAGTTTTTACAATCTCTAAAGCTTTTTTTATAAGTATAGGATGAACAGAATATGGTGAGTGGATAGCAACTGCTGGATAAAAGCCTTCACGCGTAATACTTTTACTCGCTTCAAGGCGAGATTTGAAGTCTTGAAAAAGAGTATCTGCCATTGTTGCTTGCGAGCCGATTAATTCGTTGAAGAATATAACGTTTTGAGCAGCGTTTGCACATGCATCTAAGTCCATTCCGTGAGAAGATATTGCACCAAAGGTAGTAATACCTGCATCAAGCATTGCATCACAAGCTTTTTGCATACACTCTTGATTACAGCCACCAATAAGATCTTCACGATTTTCAATTACACTGTATAACCAGCCCATAAAATCGCCGTAGCTGAGTTCTGTTTTATTTGCTGAAAACTCTATATGCACATGTGCATTGATTAGTCCAGGCATAAGAAGTGAGTTTTCCCGTAAAGAGCTTACTTTTGCATTTGGATATCTGTCTAAGAGCTCTTCGTAAGGAGCAATAGCTAAAATTGTTTTCTCAAACGCAATGGAGAGATTTGTAACAACTTTGTCTTTAAGCAAAATATAATGAGGGGTTATAATCTGTGTCACATAAAGCCTTTAGAGTGGTTTAGTAAGGGAATTATACAGTTATTAGTGTTTGAATTATGAACAGAGTGTTGTTAAAGTCGGTAGAGAGTTGTTGTATAATAAGTAAAATTCCGAGGAGTCCATTATGATAAAGTGTCATCAGAAGTTTGAAAACCTTGAAGAGGAGTTGACTGACTTAAAAGATGTTTTGAAAAATAGTCTGCAAAAAGAGGTTTTAGAGATAAAACAACTCTCAAAAGAGTCTCAAAAGTTTCAGGATGTATCAAAAGAGTTTCCACAACTTAGAGATGCAGAGTATGTTATTTATTCTGCCTTTATGTGCAAAGATTTTCATGAGTCGGAAAGTTTTATATTTATAGATGCAAAAGGGAAAACAGTTTGTACACTAACTGGGAGAGATTTGGATTTATATGAGATGATTAAGAAGTGTGAAAATCTCAAAGAGAGTGAAGATTACAGTTAATTTTATAATTGTTTTGCTAGAATAATCACTTCATAAATTTAAGAGTACAAAACAAAGGTTAAAGATGAAAATAGCGGTTATACAAGGTCCAAATTTAAATATGCTCGGTGTACGAGAACAACAGATTTATGGTCCAATGAAATTGGAGCAAATTCATGCACAAATGAAAGAAGTTGCAACACAAAATGGTGTAGAAATTGAGTTCTTTCAGAGTAATTTAGAGGGTGAAATTGTAGATAAGATTCAAGAGTGTTATGGAGAAGCTCACGGTATAATAATTAATGCCGCTGCATATACACACACTTCTATCGCGATTCGTGATGCTATTTCAGCTGTAAATATTCCAACGATTGAAGTACATATTTCAAATATCTATAGACGTGAAGAGTTTAGAAAACAAAACATGATAGCACCTGTATGTGCATCGTCTGTAGTAGGTTTTGGTCCTTTTGGATACCATTTGGCACTAATGGGAATGTTCCAAATACTTAACGAGCTAAAAGCTGCTCACGAAGCACAACAAAAAGCGCAACAAGCATAATACAGACGTTCATGTATATACAACGCAGATATGGTGATAAACTGTCTCTTTTTAAAGGACTGCGTTTTCCGTACAGGTCTTATAAAATTGCACATCACCGTTACCAAGCAGTAGTTGGAATCGGTGGTAATCTTGGGGATGTTAAACGTAGGTTTGAACATCTCTTTTTTACAATACAAAAAGATAAAAGAGTCTCTTTGGTAGAGAGTTCATTGATTTTGAAAAATCCTCCATTCGGTTTTATCGAACAAGAGGATTTTTTTAACTCAATTCTAGTCCTAAAAACGTCAATGCAACCTCGTGTGTTTTTGGATTATTTGATGAGGTTAGAAAAACGCTTCAAAAGACAACGAAGCTTTGCAAATGCACCAAGGACATTGGATTTGGATATTATATTTTTTGACAATAGAGTTGTAAAAAGTCCGACTTTAACTATTCCTCATCCCTCTTGGCATGAAAGAGAGAGTGTACTTATTCCACTTGCTAAGGTAAAACTGTGAAGATACTGACATTTGAAGGAAAAACACCTTCAGAAGCATTGAAAAAAGCAAAGCTGGAAATTGGTGATGAAGGTATGCTTATTGAGACTCGTGAGGTGCGTAAAAAAGCACTTGGAAGGGAGGGGCTTTATGAAATTGTTATAGGTATAGATGAGTCTATGCTTGCAACAACTTATAAAAAAGCGCATAGGCCACTTTCAGCACAGCAACCTTTAAAAGATGAGAGTCAGGAGATACTTTTTGACATTTCAAATGCAGCCAAACAGATTTCACGTATTTCAAATGTTGAAGATCCATTGGCAAGATATATAAATGAAGACAGTGTTGCAGATAGAGAATTAACTGGTGCAAAAGTACAAAATAGTTTTGAACCACAAGAACTTAAAGATATAAAATCTGAAATCAATAAACTTACTGACAAAGTTAAAATTATTCAAAATATGTTTTGGGATGAGAAATCTCCAAAAACTCAAGCACCTATACCTCCAGAGTTTGCTGAAATTTATAGACTTGCTTCACAAAGTGGTATGAATAATGAACATTTGGATGCTTTAATGCAGATAACTTTAGAGCACATGCCGTATAAAATGCGTGAGAATTCAACTACAGTCAAGCGTTATTTCCAGACAATACTCCGCAAAATGGTACCTATTCGATTAGAAACACCACTCAAACATGGAACAAAAAAAGTCATTATGCTAGTCGGGCCTACGGGTGTTGGAAAAACAACGAGTATTGCGAAACTCGCTGCGAGATACTCATTTTTAATGGAAAAAAAGCATAAAGTCGGTTTGGTTGTTTTAGATACTTACAGAATCGGTGCAGTTGAACAATTAATGCAGTATGCAAGAATGATGAAACTGGGTATTGAGACAGTTGTTGATCCTCCTGAATTTTCATCTGCTTTAGAGTCTTTAAAGTACTGTGATTACATTCTTATAGATACTATGGGATCAAGTCCTTATGATAAAGGAAAAATTGAAAAAATTTACGAGTGCTTACGTGCAAATACTACGCAATATAGTGTAGATGTTGTATTAGTTATGCCAAGTTCCATAAAGTATGAGGACTTGAAAATTACTTACGATAATTTTGCAACTTTGGGAATAGATACTTTAATGTTTACTAAACTTGATGAAACACGGGGTTTTGGAAATATTTTTTCTCTTGCTTATGAGACAAAAAAACCAATTAGTTATTTCTCTGTTGGACAAGAAGTTCCTGAAGATCTAGTATGTGCTAATAGTGACTTTTTAATTGAGTGTCTCTTACATGGATTTAATAGGAGTAAGGTATGATGCCCGATCAGGCACAGAAGCTTAAAGAGCTTGTTGCTTCAAACTCTGCTAAAAAATCAAAAAAAACTCGTTTTATAGCAATAACAAGTGGCAAAGGTGGAGTTGGAAAAAGTACAATTAGTTCAAATTTAGCTTACGCTCTTTCACAAAAAGGTTTAAATGTAGGTATCTTTGACGCAGATATTGGGCTTGCAAATCTTGACGTTATGTATAATGTTAAGATTAAAAAAAATATTTTGCATGTACTCAAAGGGGAGGCAACAGTTTCAGATATTTTAATTCCAATCACACGGAATCTTATACTTATCCCGGGTGAGAGTGGTGATGAAATTTTAAAGTACTCTGATCTGGCGCTTTTTGAAAAATTTATGCAAGAGGCACAGGTTTTAGATAAACTAGATGTAATGATAATAGATACGGGTGCTGGAATTGGAGAACATATACAGATGTTCTTAAACGCTTCCGATGATGTTATTGTTGTAACAGTTCCTGATCCTGCTGCAATTACAGATGCCTATGCAACAATTAAGACCATCGCAACACTACGTAATGATATTAGTGTCATTATGAACCAGGTGAAAAATGAAAAAGAGGCGGTTGGTATTTTTGAAAAAATTAAAAAAGTTGCCAATGCAAATATAGGCGGAAGTTTAGATCTACAGCTGATGGGAAAAATTAATGAGGATGTAAAAGTTTCGGGAAGTGTCAAGAAACGTGCACTGTTTAGTGTTGAGTATCCTAATTCACAGCCGAGTAGAGATTTAGACTCAATTGTTGGTAAAATTGTGTCTAAGCTGGAACGAAACGTGCTAGTAACATCAAGCGAGAGTGGTCTTTCCGGACTCTTTAAAAGATTAATAGACCATTTTTAAAAGACTTGGAGTGCTGTTATGTTGGGTGAGAATTTTGTATATTTCTTTACAGTTCAGGGATTTTTCGTTGGAATCATTTTTGGAATTTTGAAGTCTTTTGATGCAGAGGGACTTTTTGTATATACATTTTTAATAACCATCTTTTTTTATCTTTTTTCGCATATTATTATTGCTCTGTATTACAGAACAATTACTGCAAAAGCATATCTCTTTCCAAAAGAAGATCATGAAAGAGATTTAGACAGTTTTGTCAAAGAGATAAATAAACGTGAAAAGTTAATTGATTCTGCTTGTAAGATAACAGATCTTGCAATTAAAATGAATTCTGAAGATTTGGGTCAAGAAACAGCATGATACCTAATGCATACATAAGTGACATCAAACATAAGGAAGATGAACTGGCTATCTCATATCTTCCTGCTGTAAAAGCTATGGCATTCCGTTTAAAAGAAAGATTACCGAGTTCTGTTGATTATTTAGATTTAGCTGCTATAGGAACTGAAGAACTTATAAAGCTTGCTAGACGCTATGATGATGCCTTAAATGATAATTTTTGGGGATATGCAAAAAAACGAGTATATGGTGCAATGCTTGATTACCTTCGTAGTTTGGATATATTAAGTCGTGCAAGTCGTAAACTTGTAAAAGCTATAGATTATGCTGTCGAAGAGTATTTGCTTACAAATTCTAATGAACCTACGGATGAAGAGTTGGCGGAAATTTTAGAAGAGAGCGTTGAAAAAGTGCATGAAGCGCGTATAGCATCGTCTATTTATACGGTAATGCCTCTTCACGATCAACTTCAGGTTGGTGATGAAGGTGCAGCACTTGCGGCAATTGAAAAAGATGAGCTTGTAGAGGTTATTAAAAAAACACTCTCTACATTTAAAGAGCGTGAACAAATGGTGATTCAACTTTACTATTTTGAAGAGCTTACACTCAAAGAGATTAGTGAGGTTTTAGATATTACAGAATCGAGAATTTCACAGATACATAAGTCGGTTCTTGTGAAAATTAGAGAGAGTTTAGGAGCATAAAGTGGCAGATATACTTTCCCAAGAAGAGATTGATGCTCTATTAGACGTTGTTGAAGATGAAGGTGATGATGTCTTAGAGAGCGGTTCGGGAGAACTTTTACCGCAACGACAGGTTACTCTTTATGACTTTAAACGTCCAAATAGAGTCTCTAAAGAGCAACTTAGAGCATTCCGTGGTGTTCATGATAAAATGGCACGTTCTCTTGCTTCACAAATTTCTTCTATTATGCGTTCAATAGTAGAGATTCAGCTTCACTCTGTAGATCAAATGACCTATGGTGAGTTTTTAATGTCACTACCAAATCCTACAAGTTTTAATGTGTTTTCTGTAAAACCTTTGGAGGGAAGTGGTGTAATTGAAATTAATCCATCCATTGCTTTTCCAATGCTTGACCGTCTTCTGGGAGGAAAAGGTGAACCTTTTGACGCTTCACGTGAGTTTTCAGATATAGAATTGAGCCTTTTTGAGACAATCTTACGTGTTATGATGAGTACGCTTAAAGAGTCTTGGGCACCAGTAATGGATATTTATCCAACTGTTGAGTCAAAAGAGTCTAGTCCAAACGTTGTCCAAATTGTTGCACAAAATGAAATTGTTGTAATGGTTGTTATGGAGATAATTATTGGACACTCTTCTGGTATGATGAACATCTGTTATCCTGTTATTTCTTTAGAACCAGTTCTTCCAAAATTGGCTTCAAGAGATTTAATGTTAAATGAGACAAGCTCTAAAAAGAGTAGAAATACTGAGTTACAGGTCTTATTAGGTGGAGCAAAAGTTGATATAGAAGCGAATTTAGGAGATGCAGACTTAACTTTAGGTGACATTTTAGAGTTACAAGTTGGGGATGTTTTACGTCTTTCTAGTCCCGCAAATGACATAGTAACGGTTGCAGTAGATGGAAAAGAGCGTTTTAAAGGGGAGATAGGTTTAAGAAGGTTTAGAAAATCTATCCAAATAACAGAGATTATAGAAACTGAAAAAGATGCTGTAAAACGAGCACTTGAAAACTTTGAAAAACAGAGACACGATAAAATCTCAGGTGTGAAAGATATAATACATGAAGCAGATGGCACTGCTGTTAAGGAGTAAGTATGAGTGACTTTATGAAACTATTTGTTGATGAAACAGTTGGCACTATAGAAGCTCTTGTGGGCAGTGCACCAAGCCTCTCATTAAAAGAGGAACAAGAATTAAGTATTATCTCAAATATTGTTCCTCCTATTGTTCTAGTAAAAATAAAAGTAACTGGAGATGTTGATGCAAACGTAATGGTTGCATTACCGCCAAACTTATCTGCTTCGTTATCAGATATGATGATGGGTGAAGAGCCGAGCGATAGAGAAGACGTTAGTGATGATGATATGGATGCAAGTAAAGAGATCGTCTCAAACATTTTTGGCGCTATTAGTAATAGCCTTTCTGCACAAAAAGAACTTCCTGTTTTATCATTTACTGTTGAAAATATAGAATTTATTTCAGATGATAGTGAAGTGAGTCTTGAGGCATTCAGTAAAATGTTTGTTTATCAATTTACTTTAGATTCTATTAGCTCCTTGTTGATGTTTATTATAGATGAAAAACTTCATAATGCTCTTTATGCACCACAAGACAGTGCATCTCATGTACGTGAAGATGTAACAGACGCATTTTCATCAAAAGAGTCTAAATCGGAGCATGTAAACTTGAGTAATGAAGAGATGAATAATATTGCATTGATTATGGATGTAAAACTTCCTGTTCGAGTCAGAATTGGGAAAAAGAGAATGCTACTCAAAGATGTTTTAAATATGGATATAGGTTCTGTTATAGAGTTAAATCAACTTGCAAATGATCCTTTGGATATTCTTGTGGACAATCATGTTATTGCACAGGGTGAAGTTGTCATTGTAGATGGGAATTTTGGTGTTCAAATCACTACAATTGGTACAAAAAAAGAGCGTTTAACACAGTTAAAGGCATAGTTTGAAAAAAAGAAATAACCGTCTTGCTACAAAGTACATTAAAGATATTAAGTCAGCAGATGTATGGAGTGTTTTTAAAATTCTTTCAGATTTCGTCAAAGGGTTTGACGAACTTGGAGAACTTGGACCTGCAGTTACTATTTTTGGAAGTGCCAGAACTGATAAAACTGACAAATACTATAAAGACACAGTAAAGCTTTCCAAACTATTATCCACTAAAGGATTTAATATTATGACGGGTGGTGGACCTGGAATAATGGAAGCCGCAAATAAGGGAGCTTATAAAAATGGAGTTGAGTCAATTGGTTTAAATATTGACTTGCCATTTGAACAAATTGCGAACCCATACACAACCATTGATTTAAGTTTTGATTATTTTTTCTCTCGAAAAGTAATGTTAGTTAAATACTCTATGGCATATGTTATTTTTCCTGGTGGGTTTGGGACTTTGGATGAGCTTTTTGAAGCATTAACACTTGTTCAAACACGAAAAATTACAGGTGTGAAAATCTTTGTTGTTGGAGTGGATTTTTATCAACCTTTGATAAACTTCATTAAGGAAAAGCTTGTCGCGAATGGTATGATAGACTCTGGTGATATTGATTTAATCACCTTGACCGATGATTTAGAGTTTATTGTAAGTGAAATAGAAGCATCTTTAGTGACACAGATGAAAGTTTTAAGGGATGTAGGACTGAGTGATACGAAGTATTATAAATCTATATCTGACTTTTCATATGAAAATGACATTATTAAAGATAGAAGAATAAGTAAGAAAATGAAAAAGAAAAATAAATGAAAACGAAAAAGAAAGTATTGGTTGGTATGAGTGGTGGTGTTGATTCAACAATGACGTCTCTCCTTTTAAAAGAAGAGGGATATGAGGTTGAAGGTTTGTATATGAAACTACATTCTAAACCTGGTTATCATGAGATACATTTAGCAAGAGCACAAAAAGCTGCTGATTTTGTTGGTATAAAATTACATGTTCTTGATTTACAAGAGAGTTTTAAAAAAGAAGTGTTTGAACCCTTTATCGAAACATATAAAAAAGGTGAAACACCAAACCCCTGTGCACTCTGTAATAGAACTATGAAGTTTGGAGAGATGATTAAGTTTGCTGATAGTGTTGATGCAGATTATTTAGCTACTGGTCATTATATTAAAACGGATGGAAAGTATTTTTATCAAGCAGAAGATGATACTAAAGATCAAAGTTATTTTCTGTTTTATGTAGATAAAAATATCCTTCCAAGGCTTCTATTTCCTTTAGGAACAAAACATAAAAGTGATATAAAGGAAAAAGCGGCTTCTATCAAAGGTTTAGAGTCATTTTCTTCTCAAGCAGAATCAAGTGAAATATGTTTTGTTGAGACTACATATACAGATGTACTAAAAGATTATGTACAAGTTGATGAAGTGGGTGAGGTTTTAGATACACAAGGAAATGTAGTGGGAGAGCATAAAGGATATATGCATTATACAATTGGAAAAAGAAAAGGTTTTACAGTAAATGGCGCACATGATCCACATTTCGTTCTCAGTATAAATCCTCAAAAAAATCAGATAGTAGTTGGTAAAAGAGAAGAGTTAGAGTGTAGAGAGGTAGAATTACATAATCTCAACATGTTTCATGATGAAACAGAGTTTTATACAACTGTAAAGCTACGTTATAGAACAAAAGCAGTTTCATGTCATGTAAAAATTGAAAATGATAGAGCATATCTTACACTTGAAGAGGGTGTTTTCGGCGTCGCGGTTGGACAAGCGGCTGTTTTTTATGAAGGTGAAAAACTAATTGGGGGTGGATGGATAAAATCTGTCTAAACCTGTTTTTTATTCTAAAAACAGCTATAAGTAGAAACTTCTACAATTCTTAAAAAAATTAAGAAAATCCTAAGCAATATTCTCCTATAATTCCCGTCCACAAAACGAGAGACCGGAAAGGTTTTGGAAG
>JAFGVE010000039.1 GCA_016938175.1 Campylobacterales bacterium | reverse complement strand
AATTGCATCTGCTGAACAAATTGATCAAAAATGGGTTTTGATCGATGCTGAGGGTAAAACATTTGGTCGTTTAATCACTGAAGTAGCTACTATTCTTCGTGGTAAAAACAAAACTTGTTACACTCCAAACATTGACTGTGGTGACTATGTTGTAGTTATCAACGCTTCTAAAGCAACTTTTAAAGGTCTTGGAAAAATTCAAAACAAAGAGTACTTCTCATACTCAGGATATTTTGGTTCTACTAAGAGCGTTAAAATGACTGAACTTTTAGAGAAAAACCCGGAGAAGCTTTATAAACTAGCTACTCGTGGTATGCTCCCTAAAACAAAATTAGGCGCTAAAATGCTTAAAAAATTAAAAATCTATGCAGGTGATCAACACCCTCACACTGCACAAATAGCTAAGTAAGGATTGATTCATGGCAAAAACAATTTATGCAACAGGTCGTCGTAAATCATCAATAGCGAAAGTATGGTTAACTCCAGGTTCTGGTAAAATCACTATCAATGGTCTCTCTATTGACGCTTGGTTAGGTGGTCTTGAAGCGAAAAAACTTCGTGTAAAACAACCTTTAACACTTTCTAAAATGGACACTTCTGTTGATATCGTTGCTACTACTTTAGGTGGCGGTTTCGGTGGTCAAGCTGATGCTCTTCGTCACGGTATTTCTCGTGCATTAGTACAGTTCAATCCAGAAGTAAAAGCTATCCTTAAACCAGAGGGTATGATGACTCGTGACTCACGTGTTGTTGAACGTAAAAAACCAGGTAAGAGAAAAGCACGTCGTTCTCGCCAATTCTCAAAACGTTAATCGTTTTACACTTTTTATCAATGCTTTTGCATTGGTAAAAGCTCTCCTTTTATTCTTCATAATAATCATCTCTATTTAATTCTATTTTTATATAATATTTTTCTCATTACACAAGGAAAATATATGAAAAAAATGCTCTTAAGTCTCTTGATCGTTGTTGTCGCTGTAGCTGTACTGCCATTAATTGGTAATAGTTTTATGAAAAATGCTATAGATGCTCGTTTGGAGCAGTTAAACTCTTATGGCGTTACGGTAAGTAAAGAGCAGAGTCAGAGTCAGTACTTAAATACGCAAAGACACTTTGAATTTCTTTTAGAAGATGCTGATAAGTTTGTTGCCTATCTTAACAAATACGCTGATAGTCAACTCCCACCTTATGTAAATGCTATGTTTGAAGGTGTACTTATAGGTGCGGACATAGAATATAGTAACTTTCCTTTTGCAAAGGCTGTGATTATAGATATCTATCCGATGAGTCTCTCTGAAGAGATGAGTCAGAATCTGCAAAAAGAGGATCTAGACTTTTATAATTACATTCAAAAAGTTTTACAGGCAAAAGGGGTACTTTACCATATTGAATATAATGTACTCAGTGAGGATTTTAATGGATATATACAAGACATTAAAGAGGCATATACATTAAAGGATGGTTCTGAATTAAAGGTCAATCTTGAAGGTGCCACGTTTAGCGGAAATGGAGAGCTTGTAGCCCCTAAACGTCTCTCTACAGACTTAAAAATGATAACTATAGAGCTGATACAACAGAGTGAAAAGCTACTTTTTGATATTACAGGTTTGAAGAGTGCAAGTAACTACGACTCAAAAAGTACCTATGTGAGTAGTATGGAATGTGCTAATGCAGTTTTAAAAGTTCAAGGAACTGCCAGTGATGCAGAATTTGTAATGAATGAGTTAAAACTCAATGCATCTTCAAATACACAAAATGATTTCGCACAACTTGCTTCTAAAAGTAGTATACAAAAACTCTTTGTAGCATCAAAGCAGATAGACTTTAGTGTGAGTGATTTCAATATGGACATAGGCGTTGATAAGTTGGATAAAAAGAGTTTTTTAGAGACACTTGATATTTTTTCAAAGATGAAAAATATGCAAGATCCACAACTGGCAAAAGAGTTTGAAGAGAGTTTTATAGCTCTTTTATCAAAAGGTTTTCTGTTTAACATCGCCGATCTTTCTGTTTCTGATGTATCTCTACAGGGTGGTGAGCATCTTAAACACTCTGAACTAAAAAGCCAGATTACACTTATAGAAGATAAAGACTTTGCCCAAAAAATGCAGATGACACCTCTCCTTTTAGCGTCAAACGTAAGCATGCTAACAAATTTAAGACTCTCTGAAGAGATGTTTACAAAAATTACAAATATGAAGCCGCTACCAGTACAGTTTCAAACTTATATAAAAAGAGATGGAAGTGACTATATTTTTGATGTTGAATACAAAAATGGACAAGTGAGCATTAACTCTAAGGTAGTGCGTTAGTGCTTCGTTACATACTTGTACTTTTTTTGACTCTGTGCTTAGAAGCTTCTACTTTACATCTAGCAACATCGACAAATCCGGCAAGGTTAAATCCGATTCTTGCAACAGACTCCAGTTCTTCAGAGATAGCCTCTTTTATATTTAGTGGTTTGGTAAAGTTTGATAAAGACTCAAAAGAGATAGTGGCAGACTTAGCTAAAAAGTTTTATTTTAAAGACAGTACTACTTTGATTTTTGAATTGAGAGAAGATGTCTATTGGCATGATGGAGAGAAGTTTAGTGCGAAAGATGTCCTTTTTACATATGATACCCTGCTTTCAGATAAAGTTGTCTCACCATATAGTTCTGGTTTTCGTTTTGTAAAGAGTGTACGTATTTTGGATGAGTATACTCTTGAGGTGACTTATACAAAACCCTATTTTAAAGCTTTAGAAACGTGGATGATGGGTATTTTACCAAAGCATCTTTTAGAGAATGAAACAAATTTAATGAGTGCAAGTTTTAATAAAAATCCAATCGGAACAGGTCCTTACAGACTAGAGCAATTAGAATTTTCAAAAAATATAGTCCTTAAAGCTTTTGAAAAGTACTATGAGGGAGAGCCTAAGATAGAGAAGCTATCTTTTCATGTTATTGCAGATCCTATGACACGGTTTATGATGTTAAAGTCAGGAGAACTTGATGTAGGTGCTTTAGAGCCTATGGCATATGAAAAACAGCTAGGTGCATCTTTTTTTGAGCAGTTTGCTATATATGAAAAAATATCTCCTTCTTACTCCTATCTTGGATTTAATTTACGCTTAGATAAGTTTAAAGACCCTAGAGTACGTGAGGCACTCTCTTTGGCTATAAACAGAGATGAGATAGTTGACATTCTTTTTTTTAAACATGCCAGAGTATGCACGGGGCCTTTTTTACCCGGAACAAAGGCTTATAACAATAGTGTCAAGACGCCAAAGCAAAATATACAAAAGGCAAAAGAGTTACTTCAAGCGGCTGGATATACAGAAGAAAATCCACTACGATTTGAAATTGCCACCTCAAACTCTTCTCCCATACGTCCTTATGCAGCAGAGATTTTACAGCATCAACTCAAAGCAGTAGGAGTGTATGTTACGCTTCGTGTAATGGAGTGGCAGGCATTTCTAAATATGGTCGTAATGCCGCATAAGTTTGAAAGTATACTCTTAGGATGGGGATTGGCACCGACTCCTGATCCGTATCTCTTGTGGCATAGCGAGAGTGATAGAAAGGGTGGTTTTAATTTAGTCGGTTATCACAATGAAGAGCTGGACAAACTTATAGAAGAGTCACAAAGTATTGTAGATAGGGATGAGTTGGCTTTAATATGGCAAAAGATGTTTGCGATGATTGTAGAAGATAATCCGTATCTTTTTTTATATATCCCAAATGAGATATCTGCTGTAGATAAACGTATACAAAATATAGAGCCAGCTCTGAGTGGTATTTGGCATAATTATATAGAGTGGGAGAAAGAGGATTGATTATACTGTTTGACTTAGATGGAACATTGATAGATTCTACCGAAGCTATTTTAGAGAGTTTTCATCACTCCTTAGAAGAACATGGTTTTGCACATCCAAATGATGAAACTATTGAAGCACTCATTGGGTATCCGCTTGACATTATGTTTTTGGAAGTGGGTGTAGATGAAAGCCTCGTGTGGGATTTTGTTGCTACATATAAAGAGCATTACCAAAAGATATCTACACAAAAAACTATACTGCTTCCTTTTGCACAAGAAGCAATAGAACGTGCAAGTAAAATAGCTACACTTGGAGTAGTTACCACAAAAACAGGAAAGTATTCTCGAATACTTTTGGAGTATTTTGGGGTGATGCATCATTTTCAAGTATTAATTGGACGTGAAGATGTTGAAGAACCAAAGCCGGCCGCAGAGCCTATTTTAAAAGCGTTAGAAGCGTTAAATTTAGATGATAAAGATGTCTGGATGATTGGTGATACAAAGTTGGATTTA
This sequence comes from Campylobacterales bacterium, assembly GCA_016938175.1. Taxonomy (GTDB): domain Bacteria; phylum Campylobacterota; class Campylobacteria; order Campylobacterales; family Sulfurimonadaceae; genus Sulfurimonas. The sequence continues at coordinate 60,559 of JAFGVE010000039.1, read as the reverse complement.
GAGTCTGCAAAAAATGCAGGCGTGAACTCTATAGGAGTTACAAGTGGCTATGATAAAAAAGAGGTCTTAACACAATATACGAAGAGCGTTTATGAAGATGCACTTGCGGCTGTAAAAGCTTTAGAGTAGAGTTATAGCTTCTCTTTCACTTCTACAGTTCTACTAAGAAGGTCATGTAGAGCTTTTTTGTCTCTTCGAAAAAGAGGTAGTAAAATGCCAAAGAGTGTTGTTGCTGATATAAGAAAAGCAATAAAGCGAAAAACTGCACGTAAAAAAGAGATTTTAGTACCACTGATTGCATCAAGTACTTTTAAATCATAAGCTTTTTTTCCAGGAGTTTGACCTGAATATGCAAGGAAAATTGCATAGATAATCCCATAAATTCCTACAGCAATAAGTGGAGCAACTTGTGAATTTTGAAAAGCATCTTTACCGCCTAAAACAGCATAAGTAAAAATGTATAAAATGGGAGCATATATCATAAAAAGGTCGATAATAAGGGCTTTTATTTTCATGCTATAAGGGGCGTAAAAGTGCCTCATTTTCTCTTTTTTTTCCAGTTGTGAGGCTCTTTGCATGTTCTGTTTGAGTTTTCTAAATCGCATAGATAATTATAACGAAATAACTCATTTTTTTTAAGCTACATTAAATAGTTAAAGATATAATGACGCAAAATTAATTTTAGGGACAGATATGCTTATAGATAGCTATGACAGGGTTGTTGATTACTTACGCATTTCAGTAACGGAACGCTGTAACTTTAGATGTACATACTGTATGCCTGAAAAACCTTTCTCTTGGGTACCAAAAGAGAATCTTTTAACATTTGAAGAGCTTTTTGAGTTTATTAAAGTAGCTGTTGATGAGGGAATTAAAAAAATCCGTATCACTGGAGGTGAGCCTCTACTGCGTGAAGATTTGGACAAGTTTATTAAGATGATATATGACTATGCTCCAACGATCGACCTTGCTATGACTACAAATGCGTATCTTTTAAAGGGTGCCGCACAAAGATTAAAAGATGCGGGACTTCGTCGTATAAACGTGAGTATTGACACACTTATTCCGAGTGTCGCTCAGGAAATAGCTGGAAAAGATGTACTGAAAAATGTACTAGAAGGTGTTGAAGAAGCTCTTAAAGTGGGACTGAAAGTTAAGGTTAACATGGTGCCTATGAAGACAGTCAATGCTGATGAAATCGTAGATGTTTTAGAGTACTGTAAAGAACGTGGCATGTCTATACGTTTTATAGAGTACATGGAGAATAAACATGCAAAAGAGGGAATAGCTGGATTGAAGTCCCCTGAGCTTTTAGCACTCTTAGGTAAGCACTACAGTTTTGTGGATGAGGGTTTTGACGGTACTTCTCCTTCACACTATTACAAAATGGATGATGGGTACAGATTTGGAATCATTGAACCGTATGCAGATGACTTTTGTACGAAGTGCAATCGTATTCGTTTGACAGCCGAGGGACATCTTATTCCATGTCTCTATTTTGATGAGGCGATGAGCATCGCTGAGTCTGTGAAACGTGGTGACATTAAAGGTGCTGCAGCAGTACTTAAAGAGGTTGTACGAACAAAGCCTGAAAAAAATCGCTGGGGTGGAGAAGATGATGAGGTCTCTGCACGTGCATTTTATGAGACTGGTGGATGATATATCTTGTTGAACACTTTTACTCTATACAGGGTGAAGGGAAGTATGTAGGAACACCTTCACTCTTTTTTCGCTTTGGCGGATGTAATATGAAGTGTGAGGGTTTTGGATGTACAGAACGTGCACCAGATGGTGTTGAAGTACTTGGGTGTGATACTGTATATGCAGTCAATAAAGAGCACTTTGCATCGACATGGAAACAGATAAATACGCTTCAAGAGTTTTTGGATATTGTGGACTCTTATGAACTTCCAAAGGGTGTAGATGTTGTGCTTACGGGTGGTGAGCCGCTTATTTATGCAAATGACACTTTGTTTGTTGAGTTTTTAGAGGCTTTAGTAAAAGAGGGGCATAGAATTACGTTTGAGACTAATGGTTCTTTGAATGTAGACTTTGAAAAGTACAGTGTTTATAAAGAGTGTGTGTTTGCTCTCTCTGTTAAACTTTCAAATTCGGCGGAATCACTCTCCAAACGTGTTCGCCCCGAGATTATACAAAATCTTGCGAGCAATGCATACGATGCATTTTTTAAATTTAGTATAGATGCTGCCTCGATAAATAAAGACCTTGAAGAGGAGTTGCACAAGATACTCTCTCTTGCACCTTATACAAAGGTATACTGCATGCCAGTGGGTGGTGAAAAAAAAGAGGTTGAGCTCAATACTGAACCACTAATAGAGTTTTGCAAAGCAAAAGGGTATAATTTCTCAGATAGGCTACATATTCGTATTTGGGATAGTAACAAAGGTGTGTAGCAAAGGAGTTTGAGCCATGATAATCAGAAAGCTGTTTAAATTTGAAAATGCACATATTGTGCGTGGCTGTTCAAGTGTTAAGTGCAGAAGTTCAATTCATGGGCACTCTTACAAAGTAGAGCTTCTTTTTGAATCAAACTTTTTGGATAATGGACAAATGGTTTACGATTTTGGACTGATGAAGCAAAACATGAAAGACTTGATAGAGAGTTTTGATCATGCAATTACACTTTGGAGTGGAGATGATACTTCTTATCTTGAAGATATGAAAAAACACTCTGAGCGATGGGTTGAACTTCCAGTTTCACCTTCAGCTGAACAGTTTTCAAGAGTCATTTTTATCATGATTGAGAGGCTGCTCAATTTAACATCAGTACAAAATGGTGAGCGAGAAGTAAGGCTGAACTCTGTAATCGTACATGAAACTGATACGGGGTATGCACAATGCTTTGCCTATGATGCACATTCTGAACTCATGGGGAGTATCTCTTTTAAAGCGATTAAGTTTTCACAAGCAGTCTTGAATGATTTTAATGACGCAAAGCTTATAGAAAAAATGCTCTCTGAAGCAACTTTTGTAAACCCGAAAAGTGTATAAGAGAGAATGTTTAAAGCTTTAGAAAATTTTATTGGGAATTATCCAAAGACTGCACTTCTGTTTTTTATATCGCTTGTGTATCTGTATTTTATGCAAGATATGTTTTTACCGACTACTGGTGATCAAAAAACATATATAGCACAAGCTTTAGAGATGCAAAGAGATGGGCACTGGTTTATGCAGACACTCTTTGATGAGCCGGATTACTACAAGGGACCTCTGCATTTTATCTTTGTAAAAATTGGTTTTTTTCTTTTTGGAACACATAGTATTTTTGCTACTGTGTATATGAACTTTATTGGCTTAGTTATTGCAAGTATATTGCTGTTTAAGTTCTTTGAAGGAGAGCTTGGAGATAGAGCATGGGCATTTTTTTATGCCTTGAGTTTTGCGCTTAGTATTGGTGTTTATTCACACTCTTTTGCCTCTCAAATGGAGACAGAACTCGTTGTCATGTATGCTTTTGCTCTTTATTTACTTAACAAAATAGACTACGACAATAGAGCGATTTTGACACTTTTGCTTTGGGGTGTGATAGGACTGAGCGGTTGGCTAAAGTCTCCTATTTATAGCGTTTTTTTAAGCTTTAGCGTGCTTATTTATTGGTTTTTAACACTTCAGTTAAAACGTAGAGTAAAAGAATCTATGACTTGGATAGGACTGCTGTTTGGTATATTGGTCGGGCTTGCAGGATATATCCCCATACTTATATATGATGGAAATGCTTTTATAGATACGTATATTATTCGTGAGTCTTTGAGTAAAGGTGCGAATGGTGTGGGGTGGACTACAGCTTTTTTTCCAATTTTTACTTACTTTTTAGCACCTTGGATGTTTGCATCTGTTTTTGCATACATCTTGGCGCTTTATGCACTCTTTAACAAAAATTTTCGTCATCTTGGAGCAGCTGAAGAGAAGGTTGTAAAACTAGCGGTTGCGATTATAACACCGACACTCCTCTTTTTTACTATACATCCATATCGAGGAGATATATACGCACTGCCAGTAGTAAGTGCAACGCTATTGATTGCGTACATTTTTTGGCGTGCTTATGCTCAGCGATTTGCAAATACTTTTGTTTGGATGATGCGTTTAAGTGCACTTGTCCTCTCAGCAGTACCTGCTGGCATTATAGCCATTGCCTTGCATTTTGATGAGCTACCAATCTGGTGGCCACCCTATCTTTTAGGCTTTGCTATTTTTACACTTTTATTTACACCTATTTTTGTGTTTATCGAGAGCCGGAGAAGTATAACTCATGGACCACTACTCTTAAGTCTCTCTTTTGTACCCTTACTGGTTCTTATAGGGTTTGTTTTTTCCGCAGTAGGAAAAGCAGAGCTTATAGGTGCCAAAGAGTACATAGAAAAAGAGAAAATAGTAGAGCCTTTAGGGGATTATAATTTATATCAAAATTTTTGGAATGAGTATGGTTCTTTAAACGTATGGCTAGAGCATGATGTTGTAGGACTGCATACAAAAGAGAAGCTAATAGCATTTTTACAAGAGGGCGGTTCTGTTATAGTAGAAGGAGAGGGACGTTTCAATGAATTTGAAAAAAATATAGCTCCACTCTATACTATAAAAGATTTTGACATTTACATCTGGAAGCGTTGGCTTACACATGGTAAGGGACCAAACGGTGAGAGCATGTTCTTAAAGTACTGGAACAATGGAGATATTAAAACAATTCAGAGAGATTTTTATATTGTAAAACTTAAAGAGTCTTAAGAGCTTACCAAACTTTTTGACTCTTTGGTTGTAAAGAGAAATTTTGTACTTATTGTTTTTACTTCTGCATTTTTTGCAATTGATGAACAGCCTTCATCTATCATAATAAAACTATTTGCAAAAGCAAGAGGAGAGATCATTCCCGGTGAGAAGTGCTCACAAGGAGTAAAAAATTCACCGTCAAAATAGCCAGGTACAAGTGTACGTCGCCCTCCACGAAGTTTGTAATCATCTTTCATTTTTGCATTAATAGCGTTTACAAATTTATTGGTTGTCCCACTGAGGGCTAAGATAATCGGTTGTCCAAAAAGTTCAAAGTTTAAGGCTGCAGCCAAAGGGTTTCCAGGCAGGTTTAAAATAAAAGTATCGCCTACTTTTCCAAAGGTAGTAGGTTTACCTGGTTTTATTTCTACTTTTTCAAAAAATATCTCATACCCAAAATGCTCAAAGGCCTCTTTTGTAAAATCCGCATCACCAACACTCACACCGCCGCTTGTGATGACAAGGTCACATTCAAGAGCACTTTGTATATGTTTGTGCAGATCTTCTAAGGAGTCTTTTGCCGTACCAATGAACTCAACCTCACACCCTAATTCTTTTCCACGTGCTAAAAGAGTCGGGGTGTTTGTATTGTAGAGTTGATGCGATTCAAGCTGTTCATAGTGCATTTTAAGCTCATTTCCAGAAGCGAAGAGGGCTACTTTTGGACGTTTGTATATTCGAACGTGGCTAATCCCTTGTGAGGCTAAAAGGGTTATTTGGTGAGCATTTAAGAGTTCACCACGTTGCAGAAGCAGAGTCTCTTTTTGTATATCTTCTCCTGCAAAACGTATGTGTTTATGTAGAGTGAGTTTCTCTGGTAAAGAGACCCCTTCTACTCCTTGTTGAGTGTCTTCAACAGGGACAATACACTCTGTTCCTTCTGGAATTTTAGCACCTGTCATGATTTTGATAGCTTGATTTTTTTGTAGTGTAACAGTTTTCGCATCGCCTGCAAAAATAGTTTCAGCGACTCTAACTGTCTCTCCCGCATCAGATAGTTTAACGGCATAGCCATCCATTGCTGAGTTATCATATGGAGGAAGATTATGTGTTGCAACTATATCTTCGGCAAGTATAGAGCCAAGGGCATTTTCAATAGGGACTATCTTGAGTGAGCTCTGTTTTACATTTGCATATATTAAATCAAGCGCTTCTTCTACTGTAACAGTCATATTTTTTGCCTTTATCTCTTTGTTTCATTGGGCATATTCTACTATAATTTCGTTATGAATGAAATGTACACTATGGGCTTGTCCCTACACAGCTTTGGAGCTATTGGAATTTTAGTAGCAATTTTTGTTAATCTCTTTGTTCTTATCAGTTATACAGAACTCAAAAAATATAAACGTCATAACAGCATTATTTATTGGCCACTCACATTCACCATTTTGAGTGCAGTTATATTTACAGGTGTTATTATGATGGCCGCAAAACATTTAGAGTTTAGTGTTGCTAATATTGCTATGATAATTGTTAGTTTTATACTCATTGTTATCGAAGCAAAACGTATAAAAACTTTGAAATATTTAAGTGAAGAAAAAGAGCACGCTTTTTCAGCATATAAACCTATTGCAAGAACAATGCTACAAATTGAGTTTGCCCTTGTCTTAATAATCTCGATTTGGATGTGGCTGTTGTGATATACATCTTTGATGAAAATACTGGTAAAGAGCGTTTTACACTTAAAGGAGAACAACATAAATATTTAGTCAAAGTACGTAGACATCAAGTTGGAGATAAACTTTTTTTTAGAAATAAAGAGAGTTTAGAACAGCTATATACTTATGAGATTGTAGATATAGAGCCGCGAAGTGTAAGTTTTGCACTAGTTAAAGTTGAAGAGAGTCTACAAAAACCGAAAAAAGAGTTGCATATAGCATGGTGTGTAATAGATCCAAAATCTGTTGAAAAGGTACTCGCTTCATTGTGTGAAATTGGTGTTTCTCGTATCTCATTTGTAGATTGTGAGAGAAGTCAAAGTAATTTTAAACCAGATATGAAGCGCTTAGAGAGAATTGTTGAGGCATCTATGCAACAGAGCGGCAGAAGTACACTTATGAGCTTTGATACTTATAAGAGTATAGAGGTATTTTTACAAGAGTTTCCAGATACACAGATATTTGATTTTTGTGAACAGACTCTCTCTAACAGTGAAAATATACAACGTGTGTTAATCGGTTGTGAAGGTGGTTTTTCAGAAAAAGAGCGTGCTTTGTTTAAATCTGAAAATGTTTTTCGTTTTGAGAGTACAAATGTATTACGCTCAGAGTCTGCAGCTCTTGGGATAGCTGCAAAAGTTTTACTTTAACTTTATATTTAAGAAATTTTTAGATATAATTTCAGCTTAAAAATCCGCACCCATACGGATTTAAAAAATATATAGATATACGTACTTCGACGTGTATCAAAAGGCAAAAAAATGAAAAAAGATTTACACCCTAACTTTGTAGACTGTACTGTAACATGTGCTTGTGGAAATACTTTCCAAAACAAAGCTGCACAAGCTGAACTTAGAATTGATATTTGTAATGAGTGTCACCCATTCTTTACAGGTTCTGAGAGAATGGTGGATACTGCGGGTAGAATTGAAAAATTCAACGCACGTTACGGTAAAAAATAGTCAAAAGACTTTTATGTTATCCCTAGTTCCAACCCCTATTGGAAATATAGGCGATATTTCACTTAGAAGCATCGAGCTTCTAAGTCAAGCTGATATACTCCTCTGCGAAGACACTCGCGTAACAAAAAAACTTCTGCACATCCTAAAAGAACGTTATGAAACCTCTTTTAAAGAGCACCAAGAATTTATATCACTCCATTCACACAATGAACGTGAATTCATCGAGAAATTAGAACCTTCATTTTTTGAAAAAGAGATTGTCTATGTTAGTGATGCTGGAATGCCAGGTATTAGTGATCCTGGTCAGGGACTTGTGGCCTACTGTCTGCAAAACTCTATAGAGTATGATGTCCTTCCCGGTGCGAATGCACTTTTAACTGCTTTTGTTGCAAGCGGTTTTGAAGAGACACAACTTCTTTTCATGGGTTTTTTAGATCATAAAGGCTCATCGCGTTTAGCAGGTTTAAATAAAGCTCTTTACAGCGGTTATACGACTGTTTTATATGAATCTCCACACCGTTTAGAAAAACTGCTCTTAGAAATTGCACAAGAGGCACCTGAACGTCAACTGTTTGTTGCCAAAGAGTTGAGTAAAAAATATCAAAGGTATCTTAAAGGTAGTGCAAATGAAATTTTAACGCTGCTTAATGGTAATTTTAAAGGTGAGTGGGTTGTTGTACTGAGTGCAGGCGAGTCACAGCCAGAGAGTGCGATAACACAAAATGATATTTTAAGCCTTGATTTACCGAAAAAAGTTCAAGCCAAACTAATCAGTAAGATAACGGGTGAGAATCCAAAAGCGTGCTATCAGAGACTTCTTTCACTCTAAGATGCTTTTTAGATTGATATAGTGATTTTTTTTCGCTAGAATACTTCCATGTTAATTTACGCTAAACAACCAATATATCACCTAATCAACAAGCACCCAAATAAAATTAAGACGCTCTATTTAGCAAAAGAGATAGAGAAAAAAGAGTACTCTCGTCTTATGAAAATGGGTTTTGAAATAAAACGTATTCCTAACGAGGCTGCACAAAAGATGTGCAAAAATGCATCACATCAAGGCTTTTTAGCTGAGGTTGATGATGTACAATTACAGCCTTATGATTTCTTTTTTGAGAAGAAATTTGTCCTTGTTTTAGCAGGACTTACCGATGTTGGTAATATCGGAGCACTTGTTCGTAGTGCCTACGCTTTGGGTGTGGATGCAATAATTGCCAGTGGTGTGAAGCAACTTCCATTAGAGACAATATTAAGAACAAGCACTGGTGCACTCTATGATATGCCTTTTGCGATAGAGCAAAATATACATACAATTTTAAATGACCTTAAGATGTCAGGCTTTACTCTTTATGGTGCAGATATGAGCGGCTTAGATATACGTGAAACACATATAGAGAGGAAAAAAGTACTTGTACTAGGCAGTGAGGGTGAGGGAATTAGCTCTCGTATACTCTCTAAACTTGACTGTGCAGTAAGTATCTCTATGAAACATGAGTTTGATTCGTTAAACGTTAGTGTAGCAGGTGCAATTTTAATGGATAGGATGAGGTAATGAGTGAAGCTTTAGAGAGACTCCAGGAGATTGGAGCACAAAAAATTTATGAAAAAACACATATTCCTGTAGAGCATGTACAAGCTATCTTACATCAGAGTTTTGATGGCTTTTCAAAAGTTCAGTTCCTAGGATTTGTCTCTATTTTAGAGCGTGAATATGGTGTTGATTTAAGTGAATTACGTGCATATGGACTTCAACATTTCTCTTCTGAAACTTCTCTTGAAGAACCTCAGGGTGTATTTATAGTGCCTCAAAAAAAGCGTAAATTTACTTTTTTATATATTCTACTCGCTTTTGTGATTTTTATTCTTGTCGCCTATAAAACAGTGAATAATTCTCAAGAGGATTTAGTGACGACAACGGTCGATCACACTCTAATAGAAGATGTTAAAAATAACATTGATTTACCTGAGATTAATGCAAGCGTAGAAGATATAGAAGAATTAAATGCTTCTGTGGAAGATTTGAATGAAACGCAAGAGCTTTCTATGGTACAAGTTGAAGAAGCAAAGATGCCAGAATCTTTAAAGTTTTATACTAAAACTAAAATCTGGCTCGGTTATATTGATGTCGCTACTAATAAGCACTACAATAAGATTTTTACAGGTGAGTTTTCTATTGATGCAAACAAAGAGTGGCTTTTAGTATTTGGGCATAGTTATGTGGACATTCTTGTAGATAATAAAATTGTTACATTTGATACGAAAGAGAATGTACGATTTTTATATAAAAATGGTGAAGTACGTGCTATAAGTTTATATGAGTTTAAACAGTACAATAGAGGGCGTGCATGGTAAAAGCTTTTTTTGCTTTTTTATTTGTTACGACACTTTTTTTACATGCAAGTGAATCAGAAACTTCTCAAGAAATTGTAAACGTAGACCCTCTTACTGAAAAGATAAAAAGCTTTTTAGATGAGAAGAGTTTTTATGAAAATAGAGAGTTTATAAATATTATTTTTGATCCTAAAAGTGATTATTATAAAAATGAAAGACTCAATACAATTAAAGTGGTTGAGACACTTAAAGAGAATGGGCTTTTAAACCTCTTTTTTGATTCTCCTCGTGAATTTCGCCTTAACTTTACAACAAGTGGTTCACCACTTTTTTTCGTAAAAATCATGAGTGATACTTTTAGAAATATAGGTTATTATCGTTATGTAACTGTAGCTTCACATATGGATGCTTCGGAATTTGGATGGAGTATAAATCTTCAATCTGAATATGCAACCGATCCACTTATTCTACAACAGGAGTTACAAAAAAGTGGCTGTAGTATTGTTGATATTCAAAGAGTTTCTGCCGAGGAGTGGACATATACTATTGATATGACAGGAGGATACTTAAATGTACCTCTTTTACAAAATGGTAAAATAATTGAACTAAAACGTTCTTTGTATGCACACTGGCTTGATGTCTCACAGGTCCAAGAACTTGAAATTAAGAGTTCATTACGTAATCAGTGGTATCCATATATTGCCTATTATGATGCCTCATTACACCTTCTCAAAATTATTAAAGAAAATCAGATTCATAGAGTTATCTCTTTAGAGATTCCTAAAAATGCAAAATATGTAAAAATTGCAGATCTCTATACCCTTAAAAATGTAAAAGATGAGCTTCGTATTTTCCCTAAAGGTTCGAAGTAAATCTTTAGTAATTTATCAAAAACTTTTGCTAAAATGTCATCAATAATTTTACAGGATAAAAAATGTTTGATGAGATAAGATTTAACAGAGTTGAAAGACTCCCTAAGTATGTGTTTGCCGAAGTAAATGAGATAAAAATGCAAGAGCGTCGTGCTGGTAAAGATGTCATAGATTTTTCTATGGGAAACCCTGATGGTGACACTCCTGAACACATTAGAGCCAAGCTCGTTGAATCTGCCCAAAAAACAAAAACACATGGTTACTCTACAAGTAAGGGTATTCCAAAACTGCTTCAAGCTATTGCTGATTGGTATGAGCGCCGTTATGACTGTAAACTCGACCCGCAAACTGAGTGTGTCGCAACTATGGGTTCAAAAGAGGGTTATGCACACTTAGCGTATGCAATTACAAATCCTGGTGATGTTGCAGTTGTTCCAGACCCAACGTACCCGATTCATGAATATGCATTTATTCTAGCAGGTGGTAATGTTGCTAAGTTTGGTATTGCGTTTGATGAAAAGTACAGAATTGATGAAGATAAATTTTTTACTGACTTACGTAAAGTTTTTGCAGAGACTTCTCCAAAACCAAAATATGTACTTGTAAACTTTCCTCACAACCCATCAACTGCAACGGTTACACCAGAGTTTTATGAACGTTTGGTTGCGATGGCAAAAGAGATGCGTTTTTATGTCATAAGTGATATTGCTTATGGAGACATTACGTTTGATGGATATAAAACACCTTCGATTATGTCTGTTCCAGGTGCGAAAGATGTAGCTGTTGAGTCATTTACACTTTCAAAGTCTTACAATATGGCTGGATGGCGTGTAGGTTTCTTTGTTGGTAACAAAAAACTCATTGGTGCACTTCAAAAAATTAAGTCATGGCTTGATTATGGTATGTTTACACCAATTCAAGTTGCGGCAACAATCGCACTTAATGGTGACCAGCAGTGTGTTGCGGATATTGTTGAGAAGTATAACCACCGTCAAGAGATTTTAATTGAGGCTTTTGATAGAGCTGGTTGGCATATTGAAAAAAATGAAGCGAGTATGTTTTGTTGGGCAAAGATTCCAGAGTGTGCGGCACACCTTGGTTCTTTAGAGTTCTCAAAACGTCTACTTGTTGAAGCTGGTGTTGCAGTTGCTCCTGGTATCGGTTTTGGTGCATATGGTGAAGGGTATGTTCGTATAGCACTTATTGAAAACGATAATAGAATCCGCCAAGCAGCAAGAAATATAAAAGAGTTTTTAAGACAGTTTCAAGAAGAAGGGAAATAGAGAGAAGATGATAAAAGTAGGAATAATAGGCGTTGGAACTGTAGGTACGAGCGTAGCTCAAATTTTAAAAGATAACGCGGACGTTATTTCTGCTCGTGCTGGGACAGATATTGTAGTAAAAAGCGGGGTTGTAAAAAATCTTGCAAAAGATAGAGGTCTTGATATTATTCTGACGGATAATGTAGATGATGTCTTAAACGATGAAGAGATAGATATTGTTGTTGAACTCATGGGTGGGGTTGAAGAGCCTTTTGAAGTTGTAAAACGTGCACTTGAAAATGGAAAAGCGGTTGTTACAGCCAACAAAGCACTGCTCGCATATCACCGTTATGAGTTACAAGATATCGCTCAAGATCTCGCTTTTGAGTATGAAGCTTCTGTTGCCGGTGGAATTCCTATTATTAATGCGCTTCGTGATGGACTCTCTGCAAACCATATAGAGTCTATTATGGGAATAATGAACGGTACGTGTAACTACATGATGACGAAGATGAGTCAAGAGGGTGTAAGTTATGATGCTATTTTACAAGAGGCACAAGAACTTGGATACGCTGAGGCTGATCCAACTTTTGATGTGGGTGGTTTTGATGCTGCTCACAAGCTTCTCATTCTAGCTTCAATTGCTTATGGCATTGATGCAAAACCAGAAGATATCCTCATTGAGGGAATTGATAATGTAAGAAGTGAAGATATCGCATTTGCAAAGGAGTTTGGCTATGTTATCAAGCTTCTAGGAATTGCTAAAAAAGATGCAGATGAGTTAGAGCTGCGTGTTCACGCTTGTTTAATTCCAGAAGATGAGATGATTGCAAAAATCGATGGTGTAATGAATGCTATCTCCGTCGTAGGTGATAAGGTTGGTGAAACTCTTTACTATGGACCTGGAGCAGGTGGTAATGCTACTGCATCTGCTGTCGTAGCTAATATCATTGACATTGCAAGAAGCGGTAAATCTAAACCGATGCTTGGATTTAACAAGCCTATGGAGGGTAAAACACTTACTCTTAAACCTACAGCAAATATAGAGTCAAAATATTATCTACGCATTAATGTTTCTGATAAAGCTGGTGTTTTAGCAAAACTGACAAAGATTTTTGAAAATCATAATATTTCAATAGAGACAATTTTACAAAGACCTACAGATAAGGAAAATGCAAACTTGCTTATTTCTACTCATGAGTCTTTAGAAAAGAATATTCAAGCGATGATAAATGAGCTTGAAGCGCTTGATTTTGTGAATGCACGTCCTGTTATGATTAGGATAGTGTAAAGAGGTATGAAAATACTTATAACGGGTGCAAGCTCTGGACTTGGAGCTGAGTTCGCCCGTCAATATGCAAATGACGAGAATGAACTCATCTTGCTAGCTCGTAGAGAAGATAAACTCTACTCCCTCCGTCATGAACTTTTTGAAAAAGTAAAATCCATAGAAATAATAGTTACAGACCTTAGAGAGTTTATACCTTTACAAACGAAAATAGCACATTTAGAGGATTTGGATGTAATTATTTTAAATGCGGGTGTTTCACTTGGACATTCAGGAGAAATGGCTTCAATTGAGGAGTTTAAACGTCTTTATGATGTCAATGTTTTAGCAAATCATGCTATCTTGGAAGTACTTTTGCCTAAACTACAAAAACGTAAACGTGGTACTATCGTTTTTATATCTTCTTTAGCATCACTTTTTTCCATGCCAAGCTCAAAAGTTTACTCCTCTTCAAAGCGTGCACTCAATGCCTATGCAGAGGGACTTCGTTATAAATACAAAAAAGACAACATTAAAGTCCTAAATATACTTCCGGGTTTTATAAGAAGCGAATTAACAGATAAAAATGAGTTTTCCATGCCTTTTTTCTTAGAGACTGAAGTTGGTGTGAGAAGAATGATTCAGGCAATTAAAAAAGAAAAAGAGTTTTATGCTTTTCCTAAAAGATTTTACTACACTATCCGTTTTTTAAATCTTCTTCCCTCTTTTATACGTCATCAAATAGTAGAAAAGTTCTCTTTTAAATAGTAAGCTCTATCAAAAATTGTTATATATTTCTACACTCTTTTAAGAGAGAAAATTGTAAAATACCATTACTAAAAAGAGTGAGAAAAAGAGATGGAAAATATAAAGACTATAGACAGTGTTTGCGCCTATTGTGGAGTTGGTTGTGATATTGCAGCTCATGTTGATGTCAAAGAGAATAAGATAAAAAAAATTTTTGCACACCCTGATGGAGCTACTTCTGAGGGAAATTTATGTGTCAAAGGTAAATATGGTTTTGACTTTGTTGATTCTAAAGAGCGTATACAAACACCGCGTATTCGTAAAAGCTTTTTAGAAAAAAATCCACATATTAAAGAGCAGATAGCTCCGTCACTGACTGAACTTGATGCTACGTGGTATGAGACAGATTTAGATTCGGCAACAACTGCGGGAGCAATGAAACTCAAAGACATTCAATCTAAATATGGAGAGAAGTCTGTCTGTTCACTTGGTGGAGCTAGAACCTCTTGTGAGTCTGCTTATTATTTTCAAAAATTTACCCGCCACACTTTAAACTCTCCACACGTTGACAACTGTGCACGTGTTTGTCACTCTCCATCTCTAAAAGGTATGCGTTTAACTATTGGTGAGGGTGCCGCTTCAAACCCATTTGACGATATTTACAAAACAGAGTTTATGATAGTTATGGGCTCAAATACAACAGAGGCACATCCAATTGTTGGAAACCGTATGATTAAAGCAGCGCAACAAGGAACACCTATTGCCTGTTTTGATGTACGTGAGATAAAACTACATAAATTTTCAAAGTACAAAGCGGTTACTCCCCATGAAGCAAATCTTTTAGTGCTTAATATGCTTGCATATACTATCATCACAGAAGAACTGTATCACAAAGACTTCATAAAAAACAGAACAAAAAACTTTGAACACTTTAAAGAGAACATCTTAAATGACCCCTACGCAAATCCTGAGTTCTTCCGTGAAGTTGCAGGGTATGAGTATCTAGCAGATATGCTTCCAGAGATTGCTCGTGAGTATGCGACTAAAAAGTCACTTATACTTTGGGGACTGGGCATTACAGAACACGTGGATGGCTCTTATGCTGTTATGGCAATTGTTCACTTAGCACTCATGACAGGCAACATCGGAAAAGATGGTGCCGGTGTAATGCCACTTCGAGGTCAAACTAATGTACAAGGCGCTTGTGATATGGGAATGCTTCCATACTATGCACCTGACTATACTGCACCAAAAGAGGTAGGTCTTATGACACCACAACTTGTTGATGGCATGATAGATGGCAGCATAAGAGGTGTACTGAATATTGGAGAAGACATTACACATATTCATCCAAATATTAACAAACTTCTTAAGGCTTTTGATAACTTAGAGCTTATTTTTGTGCAAGAGCTTTTTATGACAGATATTGCACAAAGAGCCGACATTGTAGTTGGTGTGAAGTCTGCATATGAGAAGACTGGAATCTACATTAACGCAATGAGGAAAGTACACCTCTCCACACCTCTTGTTCATTCAGACTTGCCTGATGATTGGGAGGTTATAAAACTTCTTGATGATAAGATGGGTGGCAATTATGGCTTTGAGACTTCAGAGGATATTTGGGAAGATGTACGTAAGTATGCACCAAATAGATTTAGCGGTGCCTCTTATGAGATGTTGCGTAAGAATGAAAAAGCGGGTATCTCATGGCCTATAACTGAGGATGGTGGCACACCAGTCCTGCATAGAGAAGACTTTAGAACAAAAGATGGCATCGGTGCATTTCGTTATCACGGTTACAGACTCTCAGGAATGATTGAAGAGATAGTAAACAAGAAAAAGCGTGGTTATCATCTGACAACTGGTCGCATCATGGCACACTATAATAACTCTGCACAAACGAAATATACAGAAAAACTTATGAAGCGTCATACTGAGGATGTACTTTTGGTGCATGAGGATGATGCAGATGACTTTAAAAGTGAGAAAGTGATTTTACGTACACAGTATGGAGAGACTAACCCATTAAGAGTAAAATTTACAGACACGGTGCGTCCTAAAACACTTTATACAACTTTTCACCATGCAGATTCGAATTTAAATTTTATTTTTGGGGATAAAAGCGACGAGTTGATTATGACTGCCGCTTTTAAATCTTTAGAGGTTGAAGTGGTAAACTGCTAGTTTACTCATCGTCCTCTTTTTTAGGAGGCGTTTTGTAATGATAGTGTTTTTTGTTAAGGTACTCTGTAACAATGTCAGAATCTTCATCAAACCACTCTGCGCCACTACTGGTAGCACAAGCTCTCACACTATCTGAGAGTTTTTTGTAGCTATTTACTTTGTTGTCTCTATGCTTAAAATGTGATGGAACATGGCACTCCATACATTTTGCTTCGTCCAACATCTCTTTTCCTTCTGGCATATCAGCCTGCAGAGCAGGAGTAAGTAGCAGTGTGCCAAGAAACACTGATAATGTAACTCTAAAGAACATGTTTTTCTCCTATATGATTTGTGTTAAGTATATCAATTACTTATAAAACTACTCTTAATTTTTTGTGATACAATGGAGTATAATTTACGTATATATAGGGAATGAGAGTATGAGCAGAGAGAAAGGAAATTTAGCAGAGGATAGAGCGGTGGCGTTTTTGTCCAGTCTTGGATTTCTTATTGTTGAACGTAATTTTTACTCACGTTTTGGAGAGTTGGATATTATAGCGTCCAAAGAGAGTGTACTCCATTTTGTTGAAGTGAAGAGCGGAGTAGATTATGAGAGTGCCATAGAAAATATAACACCGAAAAAACTCTCACGTTTAATTAAAACTGCCCAAATATATATGAGTAAAAATGCATATGATGGAGAACTGAGTTTTGATGCTGTTGTTGTTACTCCAAACCATATAGAACTACTTGAAAATATTACCCTTTAAAACAGTTTTATCGCTAAGAGTTGTATATACAATAATTTCTAAAAGGGATAAAGACTTCAAAGATGTGTCTTAGAGTAGAAGTGTTATAATTTGTATACTTATCTAGGAGATGTTTATGCAAGCAAAAATATTTTTCGGTTCATCTGCGGTTAATGGTGAAATATTTAATGAAAGAAGAAGTCCATACTCTGGAGAGGTGGTCTCAATGGCACCAGTATGTAGTGCTGAGGATGCCAAAAAAGCACTCATAATTGCACAAGAGGCTGCAAAAGCTGCAAAAGCATCGACACTTGCACAGCGATGTGCCTGGATTTTGGATGTAGCACAGAAGCTTCGTGAAAACAAAGAAGAAATTGCTAAGACGCTTACAGATGAGGTTGGAAAACCGATTACTTTTGCACGCGTTGAGGTGGAACGTTGCATAGAAACCTTAACACTCTCTGCTGAAACAATGAGAACAATGCATGGTGAGACAATTAATACAGATGCAATGGCAAGTGGGAAAAAAACAACAGCTTTTTTTAAACGTGAACCTGTTGGGGTTGTTGTTGCCATTACTCCTTTTAACTTTCCTTTAAATTTAGTTGCACATAAACTTGCACCTGCACTTGTAGCTGGAAATTCTGTTGTTTTAAAACCTACTCCAGAAGCCCCGCTGACAGCTTATAAGTTTGCAAAACTTTTTGTCGAGAGTGATTATGCCGTAGAGAATGCTTTGAGTGTTGTGTACGGAGATGCAGAGGTTGGAAGTGCTTTAGTTACTTCAGATATCCCACGTGTGATCTCTTTTACTGGAAGTGTACCTGTTGGCAATATCATCGCAAAGAGTGCTGGAATAAAAAAAGTGGGACTTGAACTTGGAGGAAACGCGGCAACATATATTGATAAAAGTGCAGATATATCACTTGCAGCCTCTCGTTGTGCTATCGGTGCCTTTGTAAACTCTGGACAGGTTTGTATTTCATTACAGAGAATTTATGTCAATGCAGAGATTTATGACGAGTTTGCACAGAAGATGGCTGAGGAGACACAAAAACTTGTAGTGGGTTCTCCTTATGATGATACTACGTTTATGGGACCTTTGATTGATGATGATGCCGCAACGCGTGCAATGGGTTGGGTAGAATCGGCAATAGAGCAGGGTGCAATTCCCTTATTGCCACCACATAGAGAAGGAAGAATGTTTCACCCTTGTGTTATGGCCAATGTAACAGATGACATGGCAATTGTGTGTGAAGAAGTTTTTGCTCCTATTGTATCACTTGTAAAAGTGGATTCTTTTGATGATGCACTTCCAAGAATGAATAACTCACCATATGGATTACAGTTTTCAGTATTTACAAATGATTTAAAACTGACACAAAGAGCTATTGATGAGCTTGATGCAGGTGGAATTGTTATTAATGATATGCCGACACTACGTTTTGATATTCAGCCTTATGGTGGTGTAAAACTTAGCGGTGTAGGACGTGAAGGACCGAAATTCGCCATTGAAGAGATGACGGAAATTAAAAGTATAGTCATCTGCTAAGCTAGTTAGGAGGTACATGGTGCCAAAAAATTTTTTACTGCCTCTTACGTTTGTAGTTCTTTATACACTCTCTTATTTTTTTTTAGAACTCTATAAAAGTATAAGAGTTGATGAGATTTTAAGTGAGCAAAAAAATTATCTTACCCTTAGCTACAATCAAGGAATTGACAGATTTGAATCTATCTCACATAATGTAGCTCTTTCAATGCAAAGTGACAGAGTACTTACTTCACTTGTAAAAGAGGTTAACAGTTCCAACCTAGAGCTTTTGCATAAGAAAATATATAATCATCTTGCTCCAGAGTTTGAAAAACTCAAAACGTCCGATGTTATGGGAATTCAAATCGCAACACCTGATGGTATTAGTATTGTAAGGATGCATGAAAAAGAGCATTTTGGAGATGACTTAACACAGAGTCGTCCTATGATTAAAAGTGTAAATGAAAAAAGAGTCCATATTCATGGCTTTGAAGAGGGAAAAACAAGTCACGCATTTAGAGAAGCATTCCCTCTTTATTACGAACGTGAATATATAGGTGTTATAGAAGTTCTCTTCTCTTCTACACGATTACAAGATTATACTATGAGAGCCTCTAGTATACATACTCATTTTATTGTTGATAAAAATGTTTTTAAAACAAATGAGTGGAAGAGTAATTCGCAAGAGCCTTATAGACAGAGTATTGAGCATAAAGATTATCTTTTTAGCTTGAATTCCCATATGCTCCATGACGTTTTAGAAGAGAGTAGTCGTGTACTTATAAAACCTCTGAGAAAAGAGATAGATGCAGGTTTTACAAAGGGAGAGACATTTGCACTCTATCAAGTAGTCGGTAGTGAAGCAAAAGTACTTGTTTTTTTTGCTGTGAAACATTTTGTTGATGCAAAGACAGTTGCTTATTTAGTGTCGTATGTAAGTGTGCCAAAACTTTATGATTTGCTTCAAACTATAGGTTTTTTAAAGGTAATCATTTTTTTAATACTCCTTGTTGCTTTTATTGTGCTCAAGCAGTTATTGTTGCAAAAAGAACGAACTCTAAAAGAGCTTAAATATGATGCTTTAACGACAGTTGTAAGTAGAAAATATTTTATGGATTATATAAGTGAGAAAAGAGATTTCCTTAAAAATACAGAGAGACCTTTTTGTATGGTTATGGCAGATATAGATCACTTTAAAAATGTCAATGATACATTTGGTCATCAATATGGAGACGAAGTTCTTAAAGAGTTCGCGGCTATTTTAAAAAGTTCTGTGAGACATGAAGATATAGTAGCACGATATGGTGGAGAAGAGTTCCTCATTTTACTCAGAACAGATATAGAAAATGCTTCATTGATTGTAGAAACAATTCGTAAAAAAATTGAAAACACTCTTTTTGGAGAAGATGAAATTAGTATAACCGGTTCTTTTGGTTTAACAGAGTATACACTAGAAGAGGAAGTGAATATGGAAGAACTTATATCTCGAGCAGATAAAGCACTTTACAGAGCAAAAGAGCAGGGCAGAAATCAAGTTGTCAGAGGCTAACGTTATATTGAAGCCTTTTTTGGGTATAATCGCGTCATTTTATTAAAGAGTATTACATATGGATATTAGAGAAGAATATTTAAAATTTTTCGAATCAAAAAATCATGCAAGAGTGGCTTCTGCGCCTTTAGTTCCAGAGGATGCGACATTGCTGTTTAACAATGCAGGTATGGTGCCTTTTAAGTCGATTTTTACGGGCGAGGTACCAACACCTGCTAACCCTAGAGCGACTTCTTGTCAAACTTGTTTACGTGCTGGTGGAAAGCACAATGACCTTGAAAACGTTGGACATACGGCACGTCACCATACATTTTTTGAAATGCTTGGAAACTTCTCTTTTGGAAATTACTTTAAAGAAGAGGCTATTGCGTATGCTTGGGAGTTCATTACTGAGGTTATCAAACTACCAGTAGATAAACTATGGGTTACTGTACATGAGAGTGATGATGAAGCAGAAGAACTGTGGAAAAAACATGTTGCTCCTGAGAGAATTATGCGTCTTGGTGATGATGATAATTTCTGGTCTATGGGAGATACTGGACCATGTGGACCATGTTCTGAAATTTTTTATGACCAGGGTGCAGAGCACTTTAATGGCCCAGAAGACAAAATGGGTGGCGATGGCGACAGATTCTTAGAGATTTGGAATCTTGTATTTATGCAGTATGAAGTAAAAGTAGCAGGTGGAGAGAGAATTCCTCTTGCAAAACCTTCTATTGATACAGGTATGGGGCTAGAGCGTGTTGTGGCGATTAAAGAGGGAGCTCTTTCTAACTACGGTTCTTCACTTTTTATGCCACTCATTAGAAAAGTAGAAGAGATGATAGGAAAAGAGTATCTGTATGAAAGTGGTGCGTCTTACCGTGTTATTGCCGATCATATCCGTACTGCTGTTTTTCTTTTAGCACAGGGAACAAACTTCTCAAATGAAGGGCGTGGTTATGTGCTCCGTCGTATTTTACGCCGTGCAGTACGCCATGGTTATCTTTTAGGTTTTAGAGAACCTTTTATGTTTAAAATTGTAGATACTCTTGTAATTATTATGGGTAAAGAGTATGCTTATTTGGAAGAAAAAGCTGCTGTGGTTGCAGAGCAGATAGAACTTGAAGAAGCACGTTTTTTCAAAACTATTGAACGTGGGATAGCTCTTTTTGAAGAGGAGCTTGCACGTACAAAAGAGACTTTTAGCGGAGAAGTGGCATTTAAACTTTATGATACTTTTGGTTTCCCGCTTGATTTAACAGAAGATATGCTTAAAAGTCATAATATGAAACTTGACAGTGCGAAGTTTGAAGAGTTGATGCAGCAGCAGAGAAAGTCTGCGAAAGCGGCTTGGAAAGGCAGTGGGGATGAGCAAAACCATGGAGATTTTAAAGAACTTTTAGAAAAATTCGGTGAAAACACATTTGTTGGTTATGACTTTACAGAACACTCAGGAGAAGTTTTAGCACTTTTAGATGAAGAGTTCAAAGCTACACAAACTCTTAATGTAGGAGAAAGTGGTTGGGTTCTTTTAGATACGACACCTTTTTACGCAGAAAGTGGTGGACAGACTGGAGATTGTGGAGAGCTTGAAGGTTTTGCGGAAGTTCTAGATACAAAAAAATTCTTTGGTCTTTCATTATGTCAGGTAAAGGTAAGTAAAGCACTGCAACCTGGAATCGTGGTAGATGCAAAGGTAGATAGTTCAAGAAGCGAAATTATTAAACATCACTCGGCAACTCACCTTTTGCATGCAGTACTTTTTGATGTTCTCGGTGAACACATTGCTCAAGCGGGTTCACTTAACGAGGCAAATCGTTTACGTTTTGACTTTTCACACCCAAAAGCGGTTACTGCTGAAGAGTTAGCTGAAATTGAAAACAGAGTAAATAATGAAATTATGCGTGCTATTCCTGCAACAACTCGTGTAATGAGTATTGATGAAGCAAAGAATAGTGGTGCTAAAGCACAATTTGGTGAAAAATACGGTGATGAAGTAAGAGTTGTTAGCTTTGAAGATGCTTCAATAGAGTTTTGTGGTGGAGTTCACGTTAACAATACTGCAAATATTGGTTCTTTTATTATTACAAAAGAGTCAGGTGTTTCAGCAGGTGTACGTCGTATTGAAGCAGTATGTGGAAATGCTGCGTATAAATATTTTGCAGAACAAAGAGCCCTCTTAAAAGAGGTTGAAAATGAGGTGAAAAACCTTGATGTACTTGCAGGGATTAATAGACTTAAAACAAATATAACAGAACTCAAAGCTGAACTTAAAGAGGCTCAAGAGTCTGCAAAAGTGGAAATAACAGCGCTGAATGTAAATGGTGTGAGTGTTATTGTTGAAGAGTATCCAGCAGGTGATATTAAAGAAAAAATCGATGCACTAAAAAATGAGAATGAAAAACTTTGTGCTATGCTTTTTCAGGTAAAAGGGGATAAGGTTCTTATCGCTTGTGGTGTAAAAGGCGCAGATGCAAAGGCCGGTGACTGGATTAAAAACATCGCTCCTATCTTAGGTGGAGGCGGTGGTGGTCGTCCAGACTTTGCACAAGCAGGTGGAAAAGATGCTTCAAAACTTCCAGAAGCAAAAGAAGCATCATTAAATTATATAAAAGAGGTACTTGCATAATGGCTGAATTTTTCTCAGAGTATAAGACGATTATAGTATTTTTACACGTTATAAGTGCAGTTGTATGGGTAGGGGGAATGATTGCAATGCGTTTTGCGGCACATCCATCTTTCATTCGTATAGAGTCTCCTGCAAAACGTTTAGAGCATATAGCCCTTGCTCTTAAAGGACTTTTTACAATTGTTGTTCCCTTTGTAATTATTCTTTTAATTACTGCTGTACTCATGATAAAAGGTTACTCTCTTTCACAGAGTGAGTTTGCACCTCTTGCACATGCAAAAGAAGGGATTTGGACTATTATGGCTGTAAACCTTTTTTTGATGATACGCAGACGTTCTCGTGCAGAGAAACTTTTAGAAGAGGGTGATATGGTTGGTGCAAAAAGTGCACTTGAAATGATAGGAAAATATATGGTTCCTCTTAATATTATTTTGGGAATTATTGCAATATTCCTCGGAGCATCTCTCTCAAGCGGACTCTAATGTGATACGTCTTGCCTCTTCATCTCAAACTCGTGCTATGCTTTTAGAAAATGCTGGTATAGCATTTATTCAAGAAAGTATCGAGTTTGATGAAGAGCGTATAGTCGCCAGCTCTCCTAAAAATTTTGTATACCAAGCAACACTTGGTAAGTACCATGCAAACTTTTCGCACTTTGGTTGTGAAGATATGCCGCTATTGGTCGCAGACACAGTTGTAACAAGTCAAAATCAAATCCTTCGTAAAGCAAAATGCGTTGATGATGCTCGTAATATTTTAATGACTCAAAGTGGAAGTATTACGAGTATTATTACATGCTTGATTTATCACTCTAAAAGTAAAAAAATTATAGATATTTCACAAACTGATTATCTTTTTGAGACTTTTAATAACGATGATTTAGAGGCGTATTTAGCATCTGGAGAGTGGAGAGGCAAAGCTGGTGCCTGCATGGTTGAAGGGTTTTGTAAAACCTATATTAAAGAAGTCCGTGGATATGAAAGTACGGCAATGGGTCTGAGTGTAGAGGTACTTTTGGATTTTATGGGAGAAGAATAATGCAGATAAGTTTGGAATTAGACTATTATCTTCTAATGGCATTAGCTATTTTACCTATACTTCTTTACCTGCTTTACAGAGAATTTAGCTTTCAAAAACACTATTACAAAAAAATCATAGATAACTCGACGAACATTGTTATGTTGAGTAATCCTTCAGGCATTATCGAAGTAAATAAAACTTTTTTTAAGTACTTTAAATCTTTTCGTGATATCAATCACTTTTCGCAAGAGCACCAGTGTGTATGTGAATTTTTTGAAAAAGAAGATGGCTGTCTAGACATGATGTATGATGGACAGATGTGGGTTGACTTTCTTGTAACACATCAAGGAACAAAACATAAGGCAAAGATAAATATAGATGGAGAAATTTACTACTTTTTAGCTTCTGCTTCGAGTATAGATAAGAAACGTTCAATCAATGCCATAATCCTGACAGATATTTCTGAACAAGTAAAGACAAAAAAAGCACTTATGCTTTTAACACTTAATGACACACTAACAAATGTTGGAAATCGTCGCTATTTTGATCAGAAATTAAAAGAGCATATAGTACTGAGTGAGCGTTATAACACACCCTTTTCTTTACTTGTTGTAGATATAGACTATTTTAAAAAGATAAATGATCGATATGGACATGATGTTGGCGATAAAGTGCTTATAGAGTTTAGTACCTTGATTCGTTCGTCTTTGAGAGAGGGAGATGTGTTTGCAAGAGTTGGCGGTGAAGAGTTTGCAATTTTGCTTCCACTTACGACAAAGGATAAGGCATATGTTCTTGCTCAAAAACTAAGGGAAGTTGTGCAAGATAGTAAAGGTATTGCTCCTATTACAATGAGTGCAGGTTTAGTACAGTATGAAAAAGGAGATGATGAAAAACTCATTTTCAAACGTGCAGATGCAGTTTTATATAAAGCTAAAGAGGGTGGACGTAATAAGGTTGTTCTTGGATGAGTTTTTACGAAAACGAACTCAAAGCACTGAAAAAATCAGGGCGTCATAGACACAGAGAAGTATGGAGTGATTCCCTAAAAGACTTCTCTTCAAACGACTATCTTGGTCTCGCACATAATAAAGCGTTACATGAACAAACAGTTCAAAAGCTCTCTTGCATGCCTTATCACAGTACAAAAGCTTCTATGCTTGTAAGCGGTTATCATCAAATACATAAAAACTTTGAAGAGGCTCTATGCAGAGTAAATGGGTTTGAGGCTGGTGTTGTACTCGGAAGTGGATTTAATGCAAATATAGCACTGATTGAGTCGCTTGTAAGAAAAGGTGATACTCTATTTATGGATGAGCTTTACCATGCATCTGGAGTGCTTGCTTCTCAGATAGGTAATATGGATGTAATCTTTTTTAAACATAATGACATGCAGGAGTTAGAGACTCTTGTGCAAAATTCACAGGCAAAACGTAAGATAATTGCTGTTGAGGGAATTTACTCTATGGATGGCGATCTGTGTGAGAGGGAAGTTTTTGAGATAGCGGATAAATACAATGCACTCTTGGTTGTAGATGAAGCACATAGCAGTGGAGTTGTCGGGAAGCATCTTATGGGTGTCTTTGATTTTTACAACATACCTATAAAGTCAAACTATATCAAAATGGGTACGCTTGGAAAGGCGTATGGGAGTTTTGGTGCCTTTATTTTAGCTTCTGAGCATATTGTAGAGTATCTGCTTAATCGAGCTAAGCCACTCATTTATGCAACTTCTCTCTCTTTATATGATACCCTCTTGGCACATAAAGCTTTGGAGTTTATGATTGCAAATACTGCTCTTTTAAAAGAGCAGATTCAACTACGTCAAAAGATTGTAGAAGATATTTTAGGCATAAAAATGGCAGGGCTTATAGCTCCGGTTATTATTGGCAGTAATACAAAAGTTTTAGAGATACAAAAAACTCTTTTAGAACTTGGATATAGTGTCGGTGCCATTCGTCAACCCACAGTCAAGCATGCTATTATTCGTCTTATTGCCCGTTTGGGTGAAGAGCCTGATTCTTTGGAAAATCTTTGTAAAGAGTTGGAGAAGTTACGATGATACGTGTTAAAAAACTCTCCATAGCTCATAAAGAAAAAGAGTTGGTCGATATCGCTTTTGATGTAGAGAACTCTTTAGCATTGGTAGGTCAGAGCGGAAGTGGAAAAAGTCTTACTCTCAAAGCTTT
The DNA here is from genome assembly GCA_016938175.1 of Campylobacterales bacterium. Lineage (GTDB taxonomy): Bacteria > Campylobacterota > Campylobacteria > Campylobacterales > Sulfurimonadaceae > Sulfurimonas. Next base: position 34,860 of record JAFGVE010000039.1, on the reverse strand, counting down.
ACTGGGGATGCTTCCATCAGGAATGAAAGTAAATTTGGAGTTGGAGAGTAAGTTTGAACTTATTGCGGGAGAGAGTGTTGCTTTTGTACCACAAAACCCTTTTACAGCACTTTCTCCACTTACAAAAATTAAAAAACAGTTTTTTGTTGAAGAGTCTCGTGTTAAAGAGCTTTTTGAAGAGCTTGGACTAGATACAAGGCTTTTAGAACGTTTTGCTCCTGAACTCTCAGGTGGACAGTTACAAAGAGTAGTCATTGCAATGGCTTTGAGTAAAAAACCAAAACTTCTCTTGCTTGATGAACCTACAACAGCGCTGGACCCACAAACTAGAGTAAGTATTATAGAATTATTAAAAAAGTTACAGCTTATTGAAGGTTTTTCTATGCTTTTTGTAACGCATGACATAGTTTCGGCTAAAGAGTTGTGTGAAAACATTTGTGTTATACGTTATGGAAAAGTTGTTGAATTTGGTAAAATGGATGCTGTCTTAAAAGCACCACAAGAGAGTTACACGCAAACGTTAATAGAGGCAAGTTTTTCAAATAGGGAGTTTAGAAAATGAAACAAGTTGTAAAAAAAACTTTATTGATAGTTTTACTTTTAGGATTTTTATCTCCTTTTGTACTTTTTACATATTACTATTTTAAAGTAGATTATGATTTAAGTGAACTTGTAGATTATAAGCCCTCTGTAACAACACGAATCTATGATAAAGACGGAAAAAAAATAGCAAATATTTTTGATAAAAAACATAGATATTATGCTCCTTTTGAAGAGATACCTCCTCGTGTCATTGAAGCACTCGTTGCCATTGAAGACACCACGTTTTTTGAGCATCCTGGAATAAACGTGGATGCCATTTTTCGTGCGGCAATTAAAGTTTTACGTGCTGGTAAGGCAGTTGAAGGTGCAAGTACTATCACACAGCAACTTGTGAAGAATGTACTACTTACTCGTGAGAAAAAAATCTCTAGAAAAATTAAAGAGGCTATATATGCTCTAAAACTTGAGCAGGAACTTACAAAAGAGCAGATTTTAGAACGCTATTTGAACGAAATATATTATGGGCATGGATATTACGGTATAAAGACTGCTGCAGATGGTTATTTCCATAAAAAACTTGCAGACCTTACACTCAAAGAGATGGCAGTTTTAGTTGGACTTCCAAAAGCTCCAAGTACTTATGCTCCGACAAAAAATTATGAAATTTCTATGGGTAGAGCAAACAGGGTTATAAAAAGAATGTACGTTCTTGGTTGGATTGATAATGCAACCTATGAAGCTGCACTCAAAGAGACACCAAAAGTATATGATGACACGCTTACACAAAATCAAGCACCGTTTATTGTTGATGAAGTTATGCGAGAGTTTAGCAATATGGGTATTGATGACTTTAAAACAGGTGGATATGAGGTTTACACAACTATAGATATCAGACTCCAAAACGTAGCACGTGAATCTTTAAAGTATGCCTATAACCTCTCTTTGGAGCGTTTAGAACAGTATAAAAAAGATGAAGAAGAGAAGTTTGCGAAGAATCCTCCTGCTGAAGATGATGATACTCTTAGAGCAGTAGATGTAAACACAAGTAAATTAAATGGTGCACTTGTATCACTTGAGTCTAGCACTGGAAATATTTTAGCGCTTGTTGGAAGTGTTGATTATAGCGTTAGCTCTTATAATAGAGCGACACAAGGAAAACGCCAACCAGGTTCTGCATTTAAGCCTTTTATTTATCAAGTGGCAATTGACCTTGGCTTTTCAGGTGCTACACCGCTTGTAGATATTGCTAAAACCTATGAGTATGAAAAAGATGGCGAAGAGATGAAATGGCGTCCGAAGAATTATGAAAAGAATTATAAAGGGCTTATTACTTTGCGTGAGTCACTTGTTCACTCTAGAAATCTTGCAACAATTAATTTAGTGAACGACATAGGCCTTGCACAGCTCATTAATGAACTCAAAAAATTTACTATACAAAATATTCCAAATGACCTCTCTATTTCTCTTGGAACAATGTCACTTTCACCTTTAGAGCTTGCAAAATACTATACTTCTTTTGCAAATGGTGGTGTTCAAGTTGAACCGCACCTTATTTTGAGTATAGAGCAGGGAAGTAAAACAGTTTATGAGAAAGAAGACCATAGAGTAGAGACAAGTCTTCCTACACAAGCTTTTATAATGACATCAATTTTAAAAGATGTTGTAGAGAATGGAACTGGTAGACGTGCACGTGTTAGGGGAATAGATATAGCAGGTAAAACAGGGACTACAAATAAAAATATAGATGGTTGGTTTGCAGGTTATTCACCGACCGTGGAGACTGTTGTATGGTTTGGAAATGATGATAATACGCCAATGTACAAAAAAGAGACCGGTGGACGTATAGCTGGACCTGCATTTTCGATGTATTACGCAAATCTTTTAAAGCTTTACCCGCAAATTCAAAGAGAGTTTTCTATCCCTGAAGGGGTAATAGAGGTAGATATTGGTGGTAAAAAAGAGTATTTTAGTGATATATCAAAACCACCAAGAGCTGAGGCTATAGAAGATCCTCAAGAAGAACTACTTTGGTAAAAGTTAACTCTTTTTAGCTTTTATTTGTATTTTACGAGGCTCTTTTTTTGGTGCCTTCTCTCTTTTAGAATTTTTTCCTTTAGAGTACTTTTCATTTTTAGAAGCTTTTGCCTTGTTTGCAAAGGCAGTACGTTTCTCTTGACGCTCCTGTTTTGTAACTGGCTTCTCTTTTACTTCATACTCATACCCAGCTTTAGTATCTTGTTTTATGGCGCGACCTAAAAGCATCTCTACTGCATGTAGCTCTTTTTGCTCGCTCTCATCTAGTAAAAGAAAGGCTTTGTGTGTCGCTTTTGAAGCACGGGCAGTATAGACTATAGCTTTTTGTGGTAAGGAATAGCTTATAACTATCTCTGTGCTTAGCTCTTTTTCATCTACAAGTGCTCTATCTTCTAGAACTTTTACATATGGGTCTGTAATCTTTTTTGCAATCGATTCTGTGTGTTCCCCTGCAAAAACTATGATGTTCGTTGCAGGGTACTCTTTTATAAGCTCTTGAAGCAGTGCCTCTTTTTTTGAAAAAGGGCACTGATAAATACGGTGGTTATTCGCTTTTATACTAAGTGTGTATTGTGACATCTACGGTCTACCTTATGAAAATGTTCTATTAAGCGCACAAAACATTGCCTTTATGGATGCTGTGGCAATGTTATTGTCCTCACCCACACCAAAGCGTGAGTAAACCTCTTTTGTATGTATTTCTATATACGCTACTGCTTTTGCTTCACTTGAGTCACCGCAAGAGTGTTCTGCGTACGATTTTATAGAAAACTCGTTTTTATAGTCCTTCATAAGTGCATGTTTGCATGCATCTATAGGACCATTGCCATTGCCTGTCGCAGTTATCTCTTTGCCATTATACTTATATGTAAGCGTGCACTTTGAGAGACCATCTTTTGAAGAGAGTTTAACATGTACAAAACTGATATGCTCTTGAGGATAAAAATAGGTTTTTTCAAAAATCGCATAAATCTCAGCTGCACTCAGTTCTCTTCCTTCTATGTCAGTTTGTGCCTGTACTATTTGTCCAACTTCTGGGTGCATTGTCTTTGGTAGTTGATAGCCATAGTTTTTTTCTAAAATATAGGCTACACCACCTTTCCCAGATTGGGAATTAATACGAATAATACTCTCATAGCTTCTACCAACATCACTTGGATCAATTGGTAAATAAGGTACTTCCCAGAAGTTGTCCTCTTTTGCTTTTTGATATGCAAGTCCTTTATTAATCGCGTCTTGGTGTGAACCTGAAAATGCAGTGTAAACAAGCTCTCCGACATAAGGGTGGCGTGCATGCGTCTCCATCTCTGTACAACGTTCAACAACATCTAAAACTTCTGCAATATCTTTAAAGTCAAGTTTTGAGTCTACACCCTGTGTTGTCATGTTAAGTGCAAGAGTGATAATGTCTACATTTCCTGTTCTCTCTCCATTACTCAAAAGTGTTCCCTCAACTCTGTCCGCTCCTGCAAGAAGTGCAAGTTCAGTTGCCGCTACAGATGTTCCTCTGTCATTGTGTGTATGCGTAGAGATAATGACATTTTCTCTATTGTCTAAGTGACGAGACATCCACTCAATTTGGTCTGCATAGATATTTGGTGTTGCCATCTCAACTGTTGCAGGAAGGTTAATAATTACCTTTCTTGTCGCCGAGACTCCCCATGCTTTTGTAACTGCGTTTGAGATGCGTGCTGCAAACTCTAACTCTGTACCAGTAAAACTCTCAGGAGAATACTCTAAAAATATCTCTCCATCATGTTGTGCTTCATACTTTTTGACAAGTTCAACACCCTCTAATGCAAGCTCTATAATCTCATCTTGCGTTTTAGCAAAGACAATTTTTCTTTGTGCTACAGAAGTTGAATTATAAAGGTGAACAGTTGCTTTTTTAACACCTTTTAGTGCCTCAAATGTACGTTCAATTAAGTGCTCTCTTGCTTGTACAAGTACTTGAATTGTTACATCATCAGGAATGAGTTTATCATCAACTAAACGGCGTAAAAAGTCAAATTCAACTTTGGAAGCTGATGGAAAACCAACCTCTATCTCTTTGAAACCGAGTTTGAGTAAGAGTGCAAAAAATTCAAGTTTTTTCTCCATTGACATAGGGTTGATAAGCGCTTGATTTCCATCTCTTAAATCAACACTACACCATTTTGGAGCGTGTGTAATAGTATTGTTTGGCCAAGTACGATCTGGCAACTCTATTGTAGGATAAGGTTTATACTTACCTGTAGGAATGTGATTCATAATGAATCCTTTTAACTTGAAATTTTTAATAACACACTCTTACATCTGTTATTAATTTCGCGATTATATCGAATTTGTTGTTATGTTTTTGTTAGAGAGGAACTTTGAGAGTAAAGGCAGCACCGTTTTGAACATTTTTAACACTGAGTTCACCGCCGAGTTTATTGGCAATTTGTGTACTCATATAGAGACCGATTCCAGTTCCTTGCCCATTGGTCTTAGTGGTTACTTCTGGTTGAAAAATCCGGTCAATTACACTTGTGGGTATACCACCTGCATTATCTCTAATCTGTAGTTTTATACACTCGTTTGCTTGTTCGAAGTTAATGAAAATATCACGCTCTTTAATCTCTCTTTCGTTAAAAGCATCTTTTGCATTGTTTAAAATATTGAGAACAAGATGTTTAAATTCATTCTCTATTCCGTAAATAAGAACCTCTTTATCACTCTCTATGTGGATGTTGATGTTGTTTTTTATAAACTCATCATTAATGAGAATCAGCACAGAAGAGAGGGAACGTTTAATACCAAAACTCTCTCTTGTCTCTTTAGGTCTAAAAAAGTTTCTAAATTCACTTAGTGTTGTGACCATATGTTCTATTTGTGCTTGAGTGTCTTGTGAGAGTTCTTCTATGTAGGCTTCATCAACTATGCCACTTGAAAAGTCGCTAACAAGTATGTCTGACATCATGGAAATGGCATTAAGTGGTTGTTTCCATTGATGGGCTACTGCATCCATCATCTCACCCATGGCAGCCATTTTTGCCTGCTGTTCATAACGTTTATGATTTGCTTTTGCGGCACGTACTTCTTGTGCAATACGTTCTTCGAGTTCTTTGTTGAGTGTGTCAAGTTCTTTTTGACGGGCATCATAACGCTCTAAGAAAACGCTTAAAAGCATATCTAAGTCTGCTCTATGAGGAGAGTGTGCACTCTTTTTTACAGCTTCTAAAAGTTCAGGTGTAGAGAGGTGTGCATACTCACCCATAGGATTCTTACGACGTTTGATTTTTACGGTAGGCTTACCAAAAGGATTCACATTCATAATGAATTATTATAACAAAATTTTGATATTTTGAGCGGTTTTAGAGAAAAGTTAAAAAGAAAAAAGAAGAAAGGAAAAGATGTGGGAGAGAGTCTCTCCCACCAAGGCTTAACACTGGTAAGTTGTTTTAAACTCGTAAGCAGTTGGACGACCTTCATCTGGCCATACATCACGCTCAAATCTGTAGTGTTGGTATGCTTCAATGAACTCTTGAGTAAATACTGGTTGTAAGAACTCATTGTCGCGAATAAGTGCCTCAAGAGAACCACGAAGAGTGTGTGGCATTTGAGGGATTTTTTTTGCACGAATTTCATCAAGAGAAAGTTCAAATAAATCTTCATCCATTGGACCGATTGGTACTTCTTTGTTTTGGATACCGTCAAGTCCAGCCATCATCATAACTGCAAATGCAAGGTATGGACAAGCAGTTGAGTCCGGGAAACGCATCTCAATACGAGTAGCTTTTTCACCTGCACCATAAGGAATACGACATGAAGCCGAACGGTTTTGAGATGAGAAAGTTAAAATACTTGGAGCCTCAAAGCCTGGAAGTAATCTTTTGTACGAGTTAGTTGTTGGGTTAGTAAACGCAGCAACTGCACGAGCGTGTTTAAAGATACCACCAATGTAGTTAAGAGCCATTTCTGAAAGGTTACCGTATGCTCCCTCTTTGTAGAAAAGGTTTTTACCGTCTTTCCATAAAGATTGGTGAACGTGCATACCGTTTCCGTTGTCTCCAAAAAGTGGTTTTGGCATAAATGTAGCTGTTTTACCGTTAAGGTGAGCAACCATTTTTACAACATATTTGTATTTTTGTACGTTATCTGCTGCACCGATGATGTCAGAGAAAACGATACCGATTTCGTGTTGACCTTGTGCAACTTCGTGGTGTCCAAGAACAACTTCAAGACCAACTTGCTCTAAAACTTGCATCATCTCAGCACGAATGTCAACAGCACTGTCAGTTGGAGCTACTGGGAAATAACCACCCTTAGTACCTGGTCTGTGAGCAGTATTGTAAGATTCTGGGTATGGATTACCTGAATTCCACTCACCCTCTTCAGTATCAACTTTGTAACCAGCTTCGTTAATGCTGTCTGTGAAAGTTACTGAGTCGAACATAAAAAATTCATTTTCAGGACCAAAGTATGCAGCATCTGCAATACCTAAAGATTCAGCGTGTTTAAGAGCAGCTTTTGCAATTGAACGTGGACATCTTTCATATGCTTGACCTTTGTAAATGTCATAAACATCACAGAATACTACGGCAGTTGGATCTGCAGTAAATGGATCAAGGAATGCAGTACCAATATCTACTTTAAGTAACATGTCTGACTTGTTAATTGGCTGCCAAGCTTCAATAGAAGAACCGTCAAACGGAAGACCATTTTCAAGTTGTGCTGTTGTAACTGCACTCATTCTATAGCTAATGTGGTGCCATGCACCTTTAATGTCTGTAAATCTAAAGTCTACAAACTGAACGTCATTTTCTTCACAAAATGTAAAAAATTCTTCAACACTGTTTACAAATTTTCCCATCTAATTCTCCTGAAATATAATTTGTACAAGTATAGCTGATTTCACCCTATCATTGCTTAAAATGATTGATTAAAAATTAATCATTTTTATTCTCTGTTCCTTTTGGGATATTTCGTCACATTGTTGGTGTATAATGTCTTTTTTACCTTAGTTTGACATCTGGAGTAGAGGATGATTTACGATTTTTTTAAAGAGTATGAAGAGTGGCTTTCATACGATCAAGCTTCACTTTTGGACTATCGTTTAGATAGTATCGCTATTAAAATAAATATCTTTTTTCAAAGGCTTATTATTAAGCATATTCCCAAAACAGATATAAAATTTTATCTGGCAGGTTCATGTCTCAAGGCAGATACTTTTAGAGATTTAGATATGTTTTTTCCTAAAAGCGAAGACAGAGAAATGATAAATAATGCGATGAATCAAGACTACTTCGAGTATGAAAATAACTCTTACACATACCGCTATAAAAATGACCTCTATCAGCTTGTGTATAGAGAACGTTTTCAAGATGCAACCCTTAAAGAACTTGTAGATGGTTTTGACTTTGACTCTACGAAAATAGCTTTTGAGTGTAACTACAATACGAAAAAAAGACTCTTTACGATTGTCGCTTGTGATATGCGTTTAGAGTTTGTCAATTACATTAATACACGGATAAACCACTTAAGTCAAGTGAGTAAAAATCCTTTTGTTTCTCTACAAAGGGCTATATATTTTTTAAAGCGTGGTGATGATGTTCCTTATGAGGTCTTTTTACAAGTCTGCTCTAAGATAGCTGACTTACGTATAGAGGAGGGTCAAGATCCATCCATACACTTTCAAAACCTACAGGGTAATCCTAATAAACTGGCAAATATTAAAGAAGCAATTGCACATTTTATCGATGAAGAGGTAAAAAAGTAGCCTCTTCTAGATAATGGAACTCATAGCTATATGCTGAGCCTCACTCTTGGCAACTTTTTTTTGTATTGAGAGGATTTCGTTGAGCATATTTGTGTTGTAAAAGCTTTGGGGATTTGTAATGATTATTGAAGCACTTACACTCAGGAGTGGAAACTCTTTAGTTTGGTTTTCTCTATCCTTGGAGATAATGTGTCCGCGAATTTGATCCTCCTTTGAGTAAAACTCTCTGACATTTGCACAAAATGCGTCTATGACATCTCGAATATACTCCTGGCAAACACCACTCTCTTTATGGACTTTATTCGCTACAAAAAAATCATCTCCTCCAATATGCGCTTTAAAAAAAACTGCTGGAAGCGTTGTACGGAGTGTATCTGCAAAGAGTTGAATCACTCTATCACCATTTCTAAAACCGTAAATGTCATTATAGGCTTTGAAGTTATCAAGGTCGAAATAGCAGAGCATATAGGATTCATCAGCGTGTGAAACGTCACTTAGATAGTTTTCTATAAGTCTGTTTCCAGGTAGTTTTGTAAGCGGATTTTGATCACGTGCAACTATGAGATTCTCTTCATTCATGATGTTAATAATGGCGCGAGCCGAGAGAAAACCGACATACAGAGAGTTGCTTGTAACTATGATTCCTGCCGATTGTGGATTGTTTGCATAGAGTTCAATAATACGTGTAATATCACTATGGACATCTATTTGCGGTGCTTCGATAATGAAGTTTTTTAATTTTGATTTACCAGTGGTGTCGTTTTGTAAAATAGAGATACCAAAAGGCGAATAGAGGTACTCTTTTATATCTTTTTCATAAAGTATGCCCATTGGCTCATCTTTCGAGTTGAGTACAGGAACGACCTCTATATTTTTGTGCTCTTTAAAGTAACGTATAACCTCTTTCATTGTTGCACTTTTATGTAGAGGTTCTATCTTTTCAAGTTGGTGTTCTATTTTTGCAGCATGATTTTGATTACGTTTGGAAGATTTAAGTACTTCTATGACGTTTGAATACTCTTGGAGTATCTCATCTGATTTTTGTGTTGGTCTTTGTATAAGATAGCCTTGTACTAAATGGCACCCTATATCTTTAGACATGAGAAGTTCTGCTTTTGTCTCTACACCCTCAGCAATAACTTGAATTCCTAGTTGGATTGCAAGGTTGACTATACTGCGGAGCATAAGTTGTTTTTTCGCATCTTTTTCTATATTTTGCAAGAAAAATCTGTCGACTTTTATCACATCTGGAGTAGAATCGTAGAGGAGTTTATATCCTGAGTATCCGATTCCAAAGTCATCTATGGCTATACAGAAGTTTTCATCTTGGTAGTGCGTCACAATCTTTTCAAGATTTATAGTTGAACCAATTTCATGACGTTCTGAGATTTCAAAGCAGATATTCTCTTTTTTAATTTTGAGTTTTTTTAAAATTGCTTTTGTATTACCACTAGAAAAATCCGGCATTAAAAAGAGACGGTTATCTAAGTTGTAAAAGAGTTTTATATTTTCATATTCTGGAATCTGAGTGAATTTTTTAAGTGTCTTTTCACGTAAAGCTAGGTCAAAAGCGTAAAGCAGGTTGTTCTCATACACTTCATCAAAAAGTGCAAAGATAGAACTAAATCCTGCGTTTTCATAGTTTCGTAAAAGTGCCTCTACAGCATATGTTTTACCGGTGTGGATATTTAGTATTGGTTGAAAGGCTATATCGAGAAGCTCTAAAACCCTCTCCCATATTTCTGGAAGTATTGGAGACATTATTGAAAGTATCTCGCTCTTTGTTTAGCTTTTATCTTATCGACACTAAGGATTATAAAACTATCAACACATTCGGCAAAATCTTTGTCTACGTTATAAGCACAGAACTTTATGCCATCATCTTCACACAGTTCTGCATACTGTTTGTAGAGAGTTGGTACACTTAGCTCTAGATAGGAGAGTGCCTGTTTGAGAGTTTTAAAGTCCTCTTTATAGTCATCGTAACGTAACTCTTTGACAAAACTTTGCATATACTCATCTTGCAAGTCAAACTTGTAAGGAAGCTTTGCCTCGACTAAAATCTCTTTAGAAGCAAAGTAACTCTCATAAAAGTGTAAAATCATATCTTTTGCAACTCTAGGATAACTCTGTGAGAGACTGACACCACCATAGAGGTACTCTATTTGAGGATTGTTTTTTAAGTAAGCGCCTATTCCTTGCCAGAGATAGTCAAGTGCGCGACTTCCCCAGTATTTTGGTTGTACAAAACTACGTCCAAGTTCTATAGAGCTTTGCAGGTATTTGTCAAAAGCATCTTCATAGCTAAAAAGGGAGTAAGTATATAAAGCCTCTTTAGAGTGATGGGCAATAATCTCTGAGGTAACTCCAATTCTATATGCACCTACAATTTCCAAGTCTTCATTGTCCCAAAGTACGATGTGCTTATAGTATCTGTCATATTTATCAATATCACGTTTTTTGTTGACTCCTTCACCGACTTGGCGAAATGATATCTCTCTGAGACGACCAATTTCGTTTAAAACGCTGGCGTTGTCCGTTGACCATTCATAAAGGTAGATACTTTTACCATCTTTTGTTGCACCTAAAAGTTGTGCATTTTTGAGCTCTTTTTTTATTTCACGACGCTCTTCGGGCAGGGCGATTGCTTTTTGTGTTTCAAAATAAGATTTTTTACTTTTTAAACCGTAGAGATGTTTTTTATAAAGAGCGATAAGCTCTTCTGTCTCTATCCCTTTTGGTTTAATGTTTGTGTTTGGAATGAGTTCTCCAATGAGTAGTTCTATCTCTTTGTGCTCTTGTTTGAACATTTCATTCGCTAAGAGAAGAGTTGAGAGTTTTTTATTTATTGCAGAGACAGAGTAGAAGGTTTTAGAGTTTTTTCCACCAATGAAAACAGGTAGTATAGGTGATGAGGTACGTGATGCGAAGTTTAGGAAACTTTTGTACCAGTGACCATCTCTAACACCTTTTGGTGTAGCACGACTCACTTCTCCTGCAGGGAATATAATGAGTGCCTCTTCATTGTTAAGAGCATCGTATATTTTTGCTATAGACTCTTTTGACTGTCTGCTTTTAAAGTTGTTAATGTCTAAAAGAATTGGATGAAGAGGTGTAAAAACTTTTAAAAAGTCGTTAGCGATAATTTTGATGTCCTTTCTAACTTGCGAGATTGCTTTAATAAGTGCCAAGGCATCAAGTCCTCCAAGTGGATGGTTCGCTATGATGACAACTCTACCGCTCGATGGAATATTTTCTATATCCTTGTTAGATACAGAGTATGTGAAGTCTATCTCTTCAAGGGCATTTTCTATAAACTCAAAGCTCCCAAGATGCGAGTTTTCGTTTAAAAAACTGTTTATCTGCTCTTGGTGTACGATGGAGTCAGCAAATTTATCAATAGCTTTTTTTATAATTGGATTGTTCTTAAGTTTTGGATACTTTTTTGCAATCATCTTTTGAACGTCGATCATTATCAAACCTCGAAATAAAAATGAAAAAAAGTATAGTTTAGAGAGGTTACCCGAAGATTACAATTGGGGTCTTTTTGGTGTCAGTCTAAGAGACTCGAAGAAGGTTTACATACCAGTCATCGTTGAAATAGGTTCGCGTCGGAAGAAGCTTAATGTTAAGGCTCTCTTCAGAGATGTTAAGTGATTTTATACACTCTTTTGGAATTTCCAGCTCTTCAAAAACATACTCCTCCAGCATGTTTGCATCAAGCAGATAGTCATACTCTACAGAGAGCGTCTCAGTTGAAATAACAAATTCACGGCTTTTTGTGTTTCTCATTTTCCTACTCAATAATTAAGTTTAAAAATTGTAATACGAAAATGTTACACGCTCATTACAAAAGTGCTTAAAAAACAGTCATTTATGTAATGTTCGTGTAATCATTGGGGAGTAGCATTTTATAAATATTATAAGGAGTGCTAATGGCATATTTTGATGAAGCAAAAGTTGGTGATAAGGTCTATGGTCTTATTTTCGGTAAGGGAAAAATTGTGGCAGTCTATCCCGATTCACACTATACAATAATGGTAGAGTTTAAAAATGGAGATGAAATTCCATATACACAAGATGGTATTCCTGGTTGGGGTAACTTCAAAAAGCAGACTTGTTACTATAGAAAGGATGTGGACTTAACAAAGGTTGACTTTTCAGTTGCAGAGAAAAAACTCTCTCATAAAAAGATTATAAAACTACGTGAAAAAGGGAAGCTTGAAGTACGACTTCCATCAGGTGCATGGGCTAATGTGGCGAAGTGTCCTATAGAGTATATAGAAAATATCTGTGAAAAAGAGAACTACCACCTCTTTAGAAAGAGATTGAAAAAGTAGACCCCTCATTCTCCTCGCTCTTAATAGAGAGCTTAAACTTGTGTAAACGAATAATGTTATTAACGATAAAGAGTCCAAGACCTAAAGAGTTATTCCAACTGTTAGTGTGTACTCTATAAAACTTGTTTGTAATATTTTCCAAATCTTTCGCATTTATTCCGATTCCACTATCTGTAACGCTTAGTCCATTTTTATCAAAAGTAATAATAACTTCATCTTCGGAGTATTTAAAAGCATTTTCGATGAGGTTTGAAATAACCACACCAAAGAGTGCTCCATCTGCCTCGATAGTTATATTTTGCTCTCCTTGAATAATTGCTTCTCTATGTGGGTGATTAATCTTGACACTCTCAACACTGTCTTGGACAAGTTCGTAAAGGTTTATAGTTGTAAAGTTAAGTGACTGCTGTCCACTATCAAGTTTTATTGAGAGACGAAGAGTGTCTATAAGTTCACTTAACTTCACGCCATTTTTAAAGATTTTTTCTAAGAACTTGTTACGAATATTTGGGTTAATATTTACATCATCCAGAAGTGTCTGTGAATAGCCGTTGATAACTGCAATAGGGTTTTTAAACTCGTGTGAGATTGCAGAGATAATGTCATCTTTTTGTTGGTTTGAAATTTCAAGTTTTGCTGTGTATTTCGATTTTTGTTTCTCTTTTTTGATAAGAATCTGTGAAACTTTTGAGAGCAGAGAGGTAATTGTATAAAACTCTTGCGAAAAGTTTGAGGTTAAGTATGTCGGTTTTTTCTTTTTAGTAAGCTCTTTTAAGAAACGTACAATTTTTTGCATTTCAACTTGAATCTGTTTATTGATCTTATAAGTGATGAAGAGAACGAGTATAAAGAAGAGTACAAGTACACCAAATACTTTGAGCCCAAGTGAGAAAATCTGCTCATTTATGCTTTTGAGTTGTACGGCGAGGCGAATATAGAGTATCTCACCTTGTACCTCATAGCGTTTTGCAACATACAAAAAGTATTGCTCAATTGTTTTTGAGTAACGTATTTTATAGCCATACGACTCTCTATTTGATGCGACAATTTCATCACGGTACTTATGATTATCCATAGTTGATTTATCTTTGTCTGATTCGGCAAGAACATTGCCATCTACATCTATTAAGGTGACGCGAATTCCAAGTTTATCGTGTACTTTACGTGCAAAGTCATCAAGTTTGTAAGGGCTGTGGGCAAGCTCTAAAGATATAAGTTCAACAGAGTTTACTAAAGAACTTTTGGTCTGTTCAATATAAAAAGCTTTCATCCAGTAGTAGACTATAGAGCCTACAATAATAAAGAGCACAAGAAAGAGAGAGAAAAATTTTTTGAGTATTATCTGTTGGAAGTTGAGCATCTGAGGCTACCTCTTGAGTCTGTCTTTTAGTAGGGATTATAACAAAATAATCCCTTTTGCTTTTATGTTCGGAAGTTTCCGCCCACTCTTGCATATACAAGAAGGTTAGCCATAGCAATGGCACGTGAAGCTATCTTACCGCTTTTTCTAAGTGCTCTGAGCATTTTATGAAACTTTTCAAAACTTCTAATACCTGCATCAGTATTTAATGAATCATCTGCTTGTAAGAAGAGGCTTCTTTCAACCATTTCATAAAGATCATCTGTCTTACTCTCTTCAATGAGCACATCATTATAAATCTCTTGAATCTCATCTTCATCTTCGCAATTAATCATGTTGATACACAGAGTAATTGCTGCAACAGTAGATGTCTGCATAGGAACCGCATACTCACTAATTGTTGCTACATCTACATCTTTACATACATCGGTAAAACCGCGAATAAAGCTACGAGTATTTGAACAGGCACGAGCAAGTTCATTTGTGATTTTAAAGTAAGCAATTACACGGCGTAAGTCTCTTGCTTCAGGTGTATAGAGTGCAAGTACTTTGATAATGAGGTTGTCTATCTCATCCGTTTTAGCATTAATGTTTTTGATGTAGCCTCTGGCTTCAATAAACTTCTCTGTTTCACAGTCTGAAAGTGCTGAGAGAATGAGTTGGTTTGCAGCCTCTAAACCTTTTGCTATATCTATTACCTTTGTTTTTATCTCTTCAAGACTTGTTTGAAAGTTCGATATCATATTTCTCTCCTCTTATTAACCAAAACGGCCTGTAATGTAGTCTTCTGTCTGCTTCTCTGCAGGATTTAAGAAGATGTTCTCTGTTTTATCATACTCAATTAAATCACCCAAATACATAAACGCAGTGTAGTCGCTTATACGTGAAGCCTGTTGCATATTATGTGTAACAATGGCGATTGAGACATCTTTTTTGAGTTCAACTAAAAGCTCTTCAATAGCTCCCGTAGAGATTGGGTCAAGTGCTGAAGTTGGTTCATCAAAAAGTAAAACTTCTGGTTTGACCGCAACGGCGCGTGCGATACATAAACGTTGCTGCTGCCCACCTGAGAGTCCCATGGCAGATTTGTTTAGTCTGTCGTGTACCTCTTTCCAGAGAGCACCATCCTTTAATGCTTGCTCAACTCTGTCAGCTATCTCTGTTTTGTTTTTCATACCGGCAATTTTAAGTCCATATGCTACGTTGTCAAAAATGCTCATTGGAAATGGTGTAGGTTTTTGAAAAATCATTCCCACTTGTTGACGTAAGCGTATGAGGTCATTCTCTTTATATATTTCAAGAATATTGTTCATCTTACCTGTTTCAAGGTCTAAAAGCTCTATTCTTCCATCATACTTATTTCCAGGATATACATCGTGAATACGATTCATACTACGAAGCAGTGTTGATTTTCCACAACCACTTGGACCTATAAGAGCAGTAATCTTGTTTTGCTCAATAGGAAGTGTAATGTTTCTTAGTGAAGCATGTTCTACACCCGGGTATGTAAAAGAGAATTTTTTAATATCCATAATTGCCATAATCTTATTCCTTAATCTTTATGTCTTGTTATAAATCTACCAGCGAGGTTTATGAGTAAAACCAGAACTGTCAGTATGAATGAAGCTGCCCATGCCAAATCACGGCTGCGCTCTTCAGGTTCATTTGCCAAATCGTAAATACTTACGGTCAGAGATGGAAAACTCTGTGTTAAGTCGAGTGTAAAGTAGTTAGAAGTCTCTGAGGTGAAAAGCAGAGGTGCTGTCTCACCTATAATACGTGCAAAGGCGAGTAAAATACCAGTCATAATTCCTACTTTTGCCGCTTTTATTACAATATCTAAAATAACTCTGTATTTTGAAGCACCAAGAGCAATACCTGCTTCTCTAAGCTCGCGAGGTACGAGAGAGAGCATATTGTCTGTTGTATTTATAACAACAGGAATCATCATGATAGCGAGAGAGATTGCACCAGCATAGCCGCTTGTCCCACCACTTGGTACAACTATAACTGCATAAACGAAAGCACCAATAACAATAGAGGGTGCAGACATCATAATATCGCTTAAATCACGAATGAAAGATGCGTACTTTCCGCGTCCATACTCTTGAAGATAAATCCCTGCAATCATTCCTATAGGAATTCCCATAAGTGCAGCAAGTCCAGCCATTATAAACTGCCCGATAATGAGGTTTCTTAGTCCTCCGTTAATGAGGTCATTTAAAAAGAGCGAAAAGTGAAATGAACCTAGACCCTTTAAAAAGAGAGTTATAAGTATCCATGCCAAAAATGCCAATCCTATAAACGCAGAAAGAGCAGAGAGTGCTAAAAATATTTTATTTACTAAAAGTCTCATCTATTTCGCTCCTCTTTTTAAAAAGTAAAACTTCGCTATAGAGATAACTCCAAAGCTAATCACAAATAGAATAAGTGCTAAGTAAAAGAGTGCACTCTCTCCAAGACCGCTTGCTTCACCAAAGTTGTTTGCCATTGCAACTGGAATAGAGATAGTAGGGTCATTAATCGCTTCTGGAAGTGCAAAAATAGAACCAATGAGAAAGGCTACTGCCATAGTCTCACCAAGTGCACGCCCGAGTGCTAAAATAATGGAACCGATAATACCTGTTTTAGAGTATGGGAAGATAATATCTTTGATAACTTCAAATTTAGTAGCTCCTAGTGCATAGGCAGACTCTTTTAAAACACCTGGTGTTGTGTTCATACTATCTCTTGTAATCGCTGCCATAAAGGGAAGAATCATAACTCCAAGAACAAGTCCCGCTGTCAGAAGAGATACTTGGTACCCACCAACTAAATCCGCAACTATCGGAGCAAAATAGTAAAGTCCCCACATACCAAAAATGATAGAAGGAATTGCAGCTAAAAGCTCAATTGCTATACCAACTATATAAGAGATATTTTTTGGTGCCATCTCTGCTAAAAAGACTGCAATTCCCATTGCAATCGGTAAGGCAAATACAAGTGCTATAAGTGTTGTCAGAAGTGTTCCAACTATTGGTACAAGTCCACCATATACAGTCTTAGTAAGTGAGCTCTCTTCATCTTCAAAAAGAACACCGTCTTCATCTTCTATCATCTCATCTTCATCAACAATTTCATCGTTTATGGGAGCTGTAATTGTTGTCTCAGTCGTTAGCTCTACTTCTTGGTTCCATGCAGGGTTTGTAATAAAGTCAAATCCAAACTCGTCTATTGCCGGTTTTGCAGCACTGAAGAGTGTAAGGAAAATACCAATTAAGATTACAAAAACCAAGGTTGCACTACTAAGGGCTAGTTTTTGAAAAATTTTTTCCATATATTTGCGTCCGTGTAAAAATTCTGGAAAATTATATTTATATTTGATTACTTAATGGTTACATAACATGATTTGGAGAAGGAGGTTTTGTAGCTGTTATGAGAACAATTTATTTACACCTTGTTACTTATTTTTGGAACTATAGAACTATGAAATGTATAGATGAATTCACTTCCCTCTAAATGTTTTGATTTTATTTCAAGCGAAATGTCTGATTCGTTCACAATGGATTTGACTATGCTCATGCCAATTCCAAAACCATGTTTTTGGTCATCCTCTCTGTAGTATTTATCAAATATTTTTTGAGGATCTTGCATTCCCTGACCAAAATCTTTTATACTCAGAACCACATCATCACCATTGTGTCCTAAGGTTATATGAATACTAGAGTTATTATTTGAGAACTTGATGGCGTTTGATAGGGTATTATCGACTATTCTTTGTAGTTTTGTTGGGTTGAAGTAGAGCTCTACAAGGATGTTACAGTCAAAAGATATGGTTATCTCTTTGAGTTGGCAAATATGTTCAAAGTAGCTTATCCTCTCTTGTAAAAACGCATTTAAAGATAAAACTTCACTTTTATACTCTATACGGTTTTGTTTAATAAGGTAATCCATATCGTTGTATATAGTGGCCAGTGACTTTGTAGCAGACTTGATACGTTTGAGATATTTATTGTTGCCATGAATACTATCAAAGAGATCAACGTTTACGTTTATGATGCTTAGAGGTGTATTTATCTCATGCATGGACTCTTTGATGAAGTCGTCTAGTTTTTCATTGATACGTTTAAAAGGACGAGAAAAATTTTTTAAAAAATAAAATGATAGTAAGAGAATAAGAGTGATAATTCCAAATGCTATGAGACTGGCTTCAAAAAATATAAACGAAAAGGAAATCTCTTTTTTTGTAACAAGGTACTCGGCAAAAAAGTACTTTTTAGAAGGGAGTTTCGTTATAAGGTATCGAGAACTCTTGAGAGCATGATAGCCTGTCATAAAAGATGGAAGTGTGTCTGTAAGCTGTGTATGGATGATTGAAAAATCTTTTTTGTAAAGTCCCGATTGGCTCTGAGGAAGCTGGGGAAATATAAAAGTTTCATCTGGATGATTGCCAAAGTTTTTCATCTGATTTATGATGTTTACTGTATGGAGTTAAGCTCCATTTGCATTCGTGTCTCATGTAACTTTATGTTGTGATTTACATAGATGTATAAGGGGGCAAGCAGTATGATAGAGACGATAAAGGTATAAATCAGACTGTACTTTTTTACAAACTCTTGCTCATTGACAATCAAGGCGATATCCAAGTCCATACACGTTTTTAATAACGTCTTTTGGGAGTTTTCTTCTAAGGTTGTTTACCTGTACTCTTGCATTTGTGGCTTCTATATTGTTATTCCATATTTGCTCATAAAGCATCTCAAAGGTGACTACTTTATTTCTATTTTTTAAAAACAAAATAAAAATTTTACTCTCGGTCTTACTGAGTGGAATTGTTTCGTTGTTATTTATAAACTCGTAAGTAGAGAGGTTAAATTTACACTCGCTGGAGAGATTTAAAAAGTTGTCGTTTGTTTGAAAACAGTTTGCTTTGAGCGCGTGTTGGACCCGAAGATAGAGCTCTGTGAGGTCAAAAGGTTTTTTAATATAGTCGCAACAACCATGTGCGTAACCTTGAATCATTGCATCAGCACTTGACATAGAGGTCACAAAAATCGTGGGAATGTGCTTCTCTTCTAAAGAGAGATTCTCTCTTAGAGAAAATCCATTCCAAGTTCCAGGCACGTTTACATCAAGGAGTAAAAGGTCGTATTCATCTGAAAAAATTGCGTCAAATGCCGTATCGCTTGTATCGTAGCAATCTACAGTGAAATTTTTTGTTTCTAAAAATTCTGTCATGCTTTCGCGTAAAATCGCGTCATCTTCAAGTAGTAGTATTTTCATTTTATTTTTCCTCTGGAGATACTGGAGTTGTCCGATGAAGTGTTATTATCATTTAGAGAAGAGAAGTTATCCATTCTGTCGTTATTTTTTAGGATTGAATAGTACAAGTCTTTTCGTGCGTAAGTAAACAAACTGTCAAGTTGTGATTCAAAAGCGCTAAAAAGAGCAAGTTTTTTCTTTGAGATAATTAATACAAAGGAGCCGATGTTATCCCCATTGTTGTTTACAATGGCTCTTAAAAAATAGAAGTATCGTTCATCTTCGATCTTTCCCTGATTTAAGAGCTTGGATATACCAATTTTTTGCAAATTAGCTATATGCTCGATGTTTGCTCCATCGTTTGCCACTATCATATTTTCTATTTTTGGGTGTTTTTTGAGTAAAACGGCTTGTCTTTTATATTTGGAGTTGAGTAAAACCAGTAAATCCATATCGTAATTTGCCAAGTTCTCTTTGAGAGAGTCAAATCTTTTAATCACTTCCATAAAACCAATTACCTCATGTTCTCTTATAATTGGAATCGAAGCGATTAAGACTAGTTTTCTTGCTGCTTCGAAAGAGACATGTGGTCTTTTGTTTTTAAGAATTTCGTACAAATCCGGTCTATAGGTTTTAACATTAAGCCCTGCATCACGATTGTCCCAGCTTCTTGCAAAAATTGAAAAGTCTTTTTTGACTATTTGAGCGTTTATTTTTGAATTACTGAAAATCTCTAAAGCGTACATATGCTCTTTTAAGATTTCATACCCCTTTGCAGCATCATTATTATAAAGAGACTCTTGGAGGGTTTCATTTTGGGAGAGAGCAAAGGCAAAGTTAAAAGCCTGAAGTTTTTCATTTTCTATCTGTTTATTGAGAATATTTACCAAAACAGTATGTACCTTATCTACATAATTTTGTTTATTTTGTAGATAAAAATAGCCAATGATTAGAATCAGGGCTATTAATATAAAAGATAAATACTTTTGGTAAGTTTGCATGTGCTATTTCAGTTTCACTATTTTATTTTGATGTAAGCATAGCCTTCTTTTTGGCGCTCAACTATTTTAATGATTCCCGAAGGAGTAATCTTAACGTTGTCTGCAATTTGTTCAGGCTTTACATTGTTGTTTTGCATAGTGTTTCCACAGGCGTATATTTCCAAAGAGTCTCCAGCTTGTTGTTGCAAAATTTTAAGCCTTGAAGCGGTTCCTGCTCCAGTAGGCCCTCCTTTGTCAATATATGGTTTTTTCATAAAACGGGTATCTTTAAAATCTTTCATAACGTACTGTAAACATGGTCCAAGAGCTACTAGGTTAACTTCAAAGTCGACGAAGTTCGTTTGATAATGCTTTACAACATTGTTTAAAGTGTTTAGCAATAAATGCACACGTTTAGGATCAGCGAAGTCACATTGATAAACAATCGTTACAGTATCATCTGCATCTTTTTGTGCCAATGATGGAGTTATCATTATAGCAACTAATAATAGTATGGATGTTAATTTTGTACAGTTCATCTTTGTTTCCTTTTAAAAGTGTGCTGTGACTTGTATTTCAAGGCGGTCACCCATATTGTCTAGTACATTTGTTTGCGCTGCAACGTTTCCAGGAGCTTGTACATCTCTAAACAAGTAATTCACATCAAGACGTGTTGCCCCTTTAAATCTGTATGAAGTTCCAATCGTTGTTGTTGTAAAATTACGTTGTGCTTTTTCGTCATTAGTTAAACGGTTTTGAAAGTCAAATCTTCCAAAAACTTCTACTTTTTTTGGAACTATTTCGTATTGAAGATTTACATAACCACCATCGGCTTCATTTTCATCGCCGATTGCATATTGGAATTGCCAATCATTGATATTTGGGTCTGTATCAACATCTTTAGGACCTGTAAAAATCATACCTTTGGCTTTCATGTATTCAAGTTCAAAACGAAGACCATAGTTATAGTAGGTCATACCGAGTCCATAACGAAGTCTATCTGCGTTTATGACTCCATCAACGTTTGAAAGTAACTGGCGTTTACCCGTTTGTCCCCAGATGTAAAACTTCATTGCTTCGGTAAAATAGCCTTTACCTCCATATGTCTGTTCTAATGCTAAATACCCATAGTGAGTTGCC
Organism: Campylobacterales bacterium; assembly: GCA_016938175.1. Lineage (GTDB taxonomy): Bacteria > Campylobacterota > Campylobacteria > Campylobacterales > Sulfurimonadaceae > Sulfurimonas. The sequence goes on along the minus strand of JAFGVE010000039.1, from coordinate 13,482 downwards.
TGTTCACCTGAGAGTTCATTTGAAAGTCCAGTTCCATTTCCGTACATATAGGCATAAGATGTACTCCAGTCGTCCCCAAATTTAAAGGTGTCAAAAAGCTCTACCCCTGTATCTCTAAATGCACCGATTGGGTTGTCTACACTTGTACTTGTGTAGTGAGTAGTCGCAGCGCCACCGGCTGCACTTCCTGTCTGAGCTGCACCAACATGTTTAATGGAGCGTTCAAGCATCTGCTGATTTGTCATTGTCGTAAAAGAGACATACGGTGAGACGAAAACGGCTTGTAGTCCCTCTTCACTTCCAGGATATTTAAATCTTCCTAGACGAATATTTGCGTAAGGAACATGTTTTAAAGTGATGGATGCATCTGTTAGGTATGTAGCTACGTTGCTGTGACCTCCAAGGTTGTTCACACCATTATTCCCAAACTCTGTCATAACAAAGTAGTTGACTTTATTTTCATCGTCAAGCATACCACGCGCCGCAAGACGAGCACGAAATACATTAAAACCTGATTGACTCTCATTGTTTGGATTGAGTACAGAGAAGGGTGTTTGATTTATTCCGGCTGGATTGACTTTTACTGTTCCGAAGTCGGCTCTATAGTTTGCTTGAATAAATCCCCATATCTTTGGTTGTTTCGTTCTATTAGGAACTATGATTCCTTCTGGTGCTGCAAATTCTGGCTCTGAGCCTTGTATAGTTAACCAGTCTGCGCCACTCAGTTGTGAACTTGAGGCAAGTAAGGCTAAACCAATAAGCTTGATTTTTGAAGCTGTTTTCATTTTTTCCTCCCATGGAAAGTTAGCCGTAGTCTAAAATAAGAGTGAAAAAAAAGTGTAAAGGAGATTATATAGAAAGTTTGCGATGCACGTCTAGGGTATAACGTGCAAGGCTTTGAGAAGGAGAAGATAAAAGTTATTTAAGAGAGTAAAATAAACTTACTGAATGCCTTTAGCGCTCCAGTAAGCTCTGATTTTATCTGTAAGTGTGTCTGGAAGCGGAACGAAACCAAGACTTTTTGCAATCTCTTGTCCATCTTTAAAACACCAGTCGTAAAATTTCACAACCTCTTTGTTTTGTGCAGGTTTTTCAGACGGTAAAAGTATGAAAGTTGCCGCTACCATTGGGTAAGAGTCAGCACCTTTAGGGTCTGCAATAATTGAGTAAAAATCTTTAGCAGCATCTAAAGAGGCTTTTGCCGCAGCCGCTTGAAATGATTTGAGTGTTGGTATTATGTATTTGCCATCACGGTTCTCAACGGCTGCCATTGCGATTTCATTATTTGCCGCATCTGCGTAGTCAATGTAACCAACAGAGTAAGGAGTTTGTTTTAAAAGTGCTGCCACACCAGAGTTTGTTTTTCCGCCAATATGGTGGTCACCTGGCCATGTAAGTGCTTTTTTCGCACCGTATGTTGTTCTCCACTCCTTAGATACTTTAGAAAGATAGTATGTAAAGTTATATGTTGTTCCACTTCCATCAGCACGGTGTACAAACGTGAGTTTTTTATGTGGGAGTTTTACATTTTGGTTCTCTTTTGTAATCAGTGCGTCATCCCAGTAAGATACTTTTCCCTCAGCAATAGCAACAATTGCTGCACGACTCAGTTTGAGTGAATCAACTCCTGGAAGATTGTAACCCATTGTAATTGCACCAACAACACCAGGAAATTGGTAAAGACCATTTTGTTTTAAAACTTTTGGAGAAAGTGGTTTGTCTGTTCCTGCAAAGTCAACTGCACGAGCTTGGGCATCTTTAATACCTTTTGATGAACCTTTTTTGATGTAGTCAATCTTAATGCCGGTCTCTTTATTATATGCTTTTATCCATTTTTGATATACACTGTAAGGAAAAGAAGCACCGCTTCCTTTAATTACCTCGTTTGCACTTAGTCCGCTAAATAGCACTGATGCCGCTAATGCTAGCTTTATAACTCTTGTCATTTGTAAACCTTTATATGATTTTGATGAAGAAGTATAAAAGAGCAATATTACAAAATGATTACATATATGAAGAGAAAATATTGTAATCATTTTGTAATCAAGTGACACTAAAATGTCACCGAATTAAAAAAATGAGGAAAAAAAATGAAAAAAAATGTACTTTCAGTTGCCACTGTATTTACACTAATAACAAGTAGTGTAAGTGCTATAGAGTTGTATCAAGATGCAAACGGGCAAGTGTTTACATCTGCAGGTCAAGGACGTACTCTGATAAGTGGTGAGATTAAGGGTATTACGCCGGAGACACCAAGTAATGGTATTACAATTATGCGTGATGACTCTCCTGAATTTCTTTTAGGAAAAGAGACACATATCAACATGAAGTTTGTACCACAAGATAATCCAGATATGTGGTTAAAAGCAGGTGTACGTATTCAAGGAACGTTTGAAAACAGAGCTACTTCTTATGCAGATGGAAGTCCAAGTGAAAGTATTAGCGAAGCGTACTTAAGACGTGTACGTTTTGAAGTTGCAGCAGGGTTTAACAAATGGACTTCATTTGTAATGGACGTTCGTAATGACAAAGCAAACTATGAAGATAAGGGTGAAGAGCAGTTTAACGTTGGAGATGCGTATGTACAGATAAAAAAGCCTTTTAAGACTTCACTTGTAAATTTTAAACTCTTTCGTGCAAAGATAGATGTCTCCCGTACTGAGACAGTGAAGTCTGCAAGAACTATTCACTATGACAGACCGCAAGTCGCAGATGAAGCTGCACAGTACATCACACACAATCGTCGTGGAACAAATGCACAGGTGTATGGTGACTGGGAGAAAAAAATACACTATCAACTCGCTTTTGGTGATGGTGTGAACTCTGGAAAGATGAAAGATGCTACTGGTGCTTCTTTGGCAGATTCGGCGACACAGAAGACATTCTTTTACGGTGGTAAAGTGAAACTCTCTCCTTTTGATGGTTGGGAAGAGACAGAAGTTACAGAGACGTACTTTGGACAAGGACAGCACTTTAGCCTTGGAGCATCTTACTGGGTAAGTCCTGAAATTAGCTATGAAAATGGTACGCAAAATACAACTATTGACCATACTTTAATGAACTTGGAACTCTCTGCTCATTATAAAGGGCTTTTTGTACAAGCTGAATACTTTGATTTTGGTGGTGTAGTTAAAGATGCATCTACAGTAGCAGTTGAAACAGGACATTCACAAGGATGGTATGCAACAAGTGAGTATGTTATAGAAGAGCTTGCTTTTATAGCACCATATGTTCGTTATGAGTCTTGGAACAAATTTGAGGGACAAGATGGGTATGACTTTACCTCTGCTATTGCCGGTGTGAATTGGTACTTAAAAGGAAATACGATTAAAGCTGGTCTTACATTTCAACAAGATAAATACGGTAGTGCTTTAAAAGATGGTGAGCGCACACAAGAGAATATCAAAGTCACATCACAGTTCTTCTTCTAAAAATATATATTTTCCTCAGTATGAAGCCATTTTGGCTTCATACATTCCTTCGCATTTTTGCATAAATTTTATGCAAATTTTCAAACATTTCTTTTCCCAATGACAGTTATAATGTCGCAAAAAAATGAGGCTATATGAAGAGTGTCTATATTTTAAAAACAGGTTCTACATTTAGTTCTACACGTGCAGTATTGAATGATTTTGAAGATTGGATTAGCAGTAAACTTGATACAAATCGTTTAGAAGTATTTACAGTAGATGTGACTTTAGGAGAGAGATTGCCTGAGTTAAAACTTTGTGATGGCATCATTGTTACTGGATCGCACTCTATGGTTACTGATGAAGAGCAGTGGAGTCTTGAAGCTCAAAAGTGGCTCGTGGAAGTTGTAAATGAAGAGATACCACTTTTAGCAATATGTTATGGACACCAACTTCTTGCTAAAGCCTTGGGTGGAGTTTCTAATTATCATCCTCATGGTATGGAGATAGGCACGGTAGAAGTTATACCTACTGAAGATGCACAAGAGGATATCCTCTTTCATGATATTAATACACCCTTTAATGCGCACACTATCCACTCACAGAGTGTTTTAACACTTCCCCTTGGTGCGGTAAGACTTGCATATAACACTCATGATGTAAATCACGCGTTTAGAGTAGGGCGTAGAGCATGGGGTGTACAATTCCATCCAGAGTTTGACAAAGCAGTTATGGATTCATATATACAAGAAGTTTTTAAAGAGGGAGCATTTGATGAGCAGAGAAAAAAGAGTCTGCTTCAAGAGTCAAATGAGACACCTGAAGCCACTTCTATTTTAGAAAAGTTCGCAGAGCTTGTTTGTGAATGAGTTTAGGCTACTAGATAACCAACACCACGAATGGTTTTAATATACTCTTTCTCTTTGAAAGGGTCAATTTTTTCTTTCAGACGTTTTATGGCCACGTTTACTGTTTTTGGATGTATATTTTCTGCATCTTTCCAAACAGCTTTGAGTAAGAAGTCTCTGTCAAGCACTTTGCCTTTGTTTGCTACTAAAGTTTGCAAGAGAGATGTTTCAAGATTTGTAAGCGCAATTTCATTCTCATCTATAATGACACGATGCATATTTAAGTCGAGCTTCATGTCTTTGTACTCCATATCTTCTGCAAGCTCTTTGGATTCTGAACTTGAGCGTTTGAGTACTGCTTTTACACGAAGAATAAGCTCTTCAATATCAAAAGGTTTTGTGATGTAATCATCAGCCCCCTTAATCAGTCCCTCTTTGATGTCCTCTTGAGAATCTTTTGCAGAGAGCATGATAACAGGAGTGTTTACATTCTTAGAACGTAACATCTCTACATAGTAACTCCCTTCAATATCAGGAAGATTTCTATCCATAATGATGAGGTCAATCTTCTCTTCAGAGAGGACACTACGCACATGTTTCGTGCTTAAAAAGCCAAGTACGTCGTAACCTTGAGCAGAGAGGTTGTACTCTAAGAGTTCTAAGATGTCATTATCGTCATCAACAATGAGGATTTGCTGTTTCAATCAAGGCTCCTTTTGGTAAGCATATTATAAATAGTCACTATTACCTTTTGATTACAATACATTAAAATTTATAAGCCACCGAAAGGCTGTAAAATTGACCAACTTTAAATCTGTTAGTAATATTGTCTTTACTTCCTTGGTACCATATAGTCTCTTCGTCAAGTAGGTTCTGTAATCTTAATCTCGCACTAAGTCCATTGTCAAATTTTTCTATCCAAACAAAGTCAAGAATTTGTGGCGGTACTTCATAGTAATCCGGTAGCTCATCAAGGTAATCAATCATACCAACTTTACGAATTCTCTCTCCCATTTTGTTGTAAGAGAGGGTAAGGTTTGTATGCTTACTCTCATAACTTAATGAAACGTTTACTACGGTTGGAGAGAGACCTTGTAATTCTCTATGGTTACTTGTAAACTGTGTTTGCTGCTCTTCTGTTAGTGAAACATCAGATTTGGTATAAGAGAAGTTACCTGCTAGGTAAAAGTTCGCTAAATCTTTGTGGATAATGTCAAAACTTTTACGTCCGTCAATCTCTATACCGTAGAGTGTTGCACTATCCATATTCTCATAAGAGTAGAGTGGCAAGGCATTTCTTTCATCGACTGTATCTTCGATAGGGTTGTCAAGATTTTTGTAAAAAATTCCAAGGTTAAGATTTTCAGTATCGCTAAAATAGTGAGAATACTTTAAATCATAACTATAGATATCTGTATTGACAAGGTTTGGATTCCCTTTTACCGTAGCAATTTCATAAGGGTGAAAATACTCTGTACTAGCGAATTCTCTCAAGTCAGGAACTATATATGTTTGTGAGTAAGCAAAACTTAGCTGATTTGATTTATCAAAAATATATTTTACTCCAAGGCTTGGTAAGACATTGTTCATAGAGAGTGATTCCGGTACTCTTTCAATTGGATTGAAAATATTGTTGTTGTTAGTGTATTGATACACTGTCTGTTGAAAATCAACATTTCTTGCACCAACCATAACTTCCAGATTTTCACTTGGTTTTAGAAGTAGATTCGCATACTCTGCAAACTCTTCTACTTCTGCGTCATACCAATATGCTGGTTGAAATGAGATAGAGAGATTAAAAATCCCATCATAGTTTTGTCTGATATGTTTGTCATAAATAGTGTCTAAATCATCAGTGAGTTGTCCTGATGAACTTGATTGGTTCATTAAGTATCTGTTATAACGAGACTCTCTCGTTTTTGAACTAGCGCTAAAACCTACCTCTAAATAATCCTCTTCACTCAAGATGTTGAGCATTGTTTTATTTTTCAGGTACCAAGCTTCCATATTATCTGTCGATGTTAAATTTAAAAAGTTTGCAGGTTGGTAACGATCTAAATAAGGGTCTCCATATGGAACAAGGTCAAAAGTTGTGTTTCTAATGTATGTATAACGTACGTTATTTGGCTGATCTAACTCGGCTAAGGCATACTCTCCAGCAAATGAGAAAAGATTTTCTACATCTGCGATAGCATATTTAAGTTCACCGTTCACCTGATCGACATCAAGAGTTCTCTCTTCCCAGTTTAAATCGTAAACAATTCTCCAGTCATTACTAGAACCTGCAATACCATCTGCAATTTTTGTAACAGACTCTGATGTTTTCGAGTAAAGTCTTGTATATTTTAGTTTAAATACATCTGCATAGTTATACTGAGCAGTTAGGATTCCGGCATTTGTATACTCGTCAACAGTTTTATAAAAATCTCCCCACTGTGAAGGCTCTTTATCCAGTGAATCTGTAACACGGCTATAGTCATAACTAAAATACTCTTCTTCACGGTATGTATGTGTTTGTCCATAGGCATAGTTAGCAAAGAATGAAAGGTTATGTTTATCTGCTAGTTCTAAATTATATGCACCTTCAAGTGTTACCTTGCCACCATATGGAAGTGCCTCTTTAGTTGTAGTAAAGAGTCTGTTTGTGATTGCTGTAGTATAGGCTTGATTATCTGCTGGATCAAAACTTGGTACAGGAGAACCTACAACGATTCGCGTGTCATTTAAAATTTGTGCTGGAATAGCTCTATACCCATCATCTTTACCAAGGTAGTCAGATTTACTACCTTCATAGTTATTAACCTGTTTTCCAGTATATGAGTTAGATTTTATCTCTGTTTGGATTTTGAAGTAGTTCTCTTTTTCACTGTCTTTTGTACGAATATCAACATATCCACCACCAAAACTTGCTGGAATATCAGCAGTGGCACTTTTTTGTACTTTCATTGAACCGATAACCGCTGCTGGAAATATATCAAGAGGTACAGTTCTACTTTGTGGATCTGGAGACGGGAGTGGAAGGGAGTTTAACTCTGTATTTGAGTAACGACCACCAAGACCGCGAACATAGACATCTTTTCCATCGATAAGTGTTACACCCGTTACACGTCTAAGTGCGCCAGCAGCAGTAGAGTCACCTTTTTTACTCATCTGGTCTGAACCAACAATGTTTGTAATGGCATTACTCTGTTTCTCTTCAGCCATAATACTTGCTATTGAACCTTCAACCTTAGGTGCAAGAACAACAAACTCTTCAAGTTCCATACTCGCAGGTGTGAGTTTTATTTCTTGATTGATTGTCTCATCTTTTGCAACTTTAATGTCGTTGAGTGTTTGTGAACTGTACTCTGAGTGTACGATAGAGAGGCTTATAGTCTGATCAGCAGGTACCTCAATGTAGAAGTTACCGTTCTCATCTGTTTTTGCATCTATAGAAGTCCCTTTTACAAAGACTCTTGCATTAGCAATTGGGAGGTCTTTATCAGATGTACGCACTATACCGTGAAATATACCCGTATTGAGTGGGTCTATCGTCGCAACGGCTGCTGCTCCAAGTGGTGTGTCTATTTCAACGTGAGGTGTTGCTCCACCTTCGTTAAATGTTGCTATAACCTGAGTATCACGACCCTCTTTAACCTCTATAGTTCTCTTTACGTAACCGACATTTGCTCCGTTTTCATCTTTGGCAAATATCTCTATTTGGTGCTTTCCAGTCTCTAAAATAAGCTCTACACTACCATCTTCGTCAGTATAGTAACTATATTTTCCATCAAGAAGTACTTCATTTTTCTCTAAAGCAACACCATTAAAAAATGAGAAGATTGAAGCTGAACCCGTTTCATCTGCAACTGCAAATGAAAAGAATAGGGTAATTAGCGTTAGTGTTTTGAGTAAATGCTTCATTTTATAGACACTCCAAGCTGTTGTTTGTACATTTTTCTATGTTTTTACGAATAACCGTTGCTTTACCAAAAAGCTCGCTATCTGTAATGTATTTGAGTTGTGCTTCTGCGTTTGCAAAGTCATCTGACATGTAATAAGCATACGCTAGTGCATAACGTAAGTTTTCATCATCAAGCATTTTGTAACGTTCAAGCGCTTTTTGCAAACCAATGATTTTTCTAAACTCACCTGCATTTAAATAGATAGCAATTTTCTGTTTCAGCTTCTCTATTTTGTCAATGTTTTGTGTGTTGAGATAGAGTGCGTGCTGATTGTTTCCTGCACGACGATTCATCTCTACTGCATCTTTGAGATACTTTTTGTCATAGTATGAACTCTCATCAAAGAGGTGAGCACTTGCGTGTTTCATCTCTTTTTTGAGGTACATATGTCCAAGAAGTATCCCAATTGAAGGCTCTTTTGGAAACTTTAAACGTGACTCTTCAAGGAGTACAATTGCAGAATCAATCTGATTTGCACCTATGAGCATCTGTGCAAGAGCGATGTACTCTTGTGCACTAACGCCAACCTTGCTCATATAGACTCTCGCTGAATCAATAGCCGCTTGATAGAGTTTAAGATCTGCAAAGTAGTAAAATTTCTGTTTTAAAAGTGTTGCATCTTCTGGGAACTTTTCTATACCTTTGTTAAGCGCTGCAAAAGTCTTCTCATGTTCTTTAAGCTTGTAGTAGCACTCTGCTCTAAGCGTATAGAGACCTGCACGGCTCTCTCCTTGCTCTCCAGCTTTTTCTAAAGACTCTACAGTGTTTTTATAATCTTTTAGTTTGTAATACTCTTGAGTAAGGTACATATAGAGTTGTTCTATCTTCTCTTTACGTTTTGCTTCTGGGTCAAAGAGTGGTGCTTTCTCTTTTGTCTCCTCACTGCCCGCAATTGAGAAGAGGTATTTCTCTTTTGTATATGTTTTAGGAGCAACAAAAAGTTTTGTTTTTGTTGCTTCTATCGCTTTTGTGTAAGCACTAATAGCCTCTTCTGTTTTTCCTAACTTCGAGTTTAAAACACCTACGACCGTAAAATAGTTAGCCGCATCATAATTAGAAGCTTCTCTATTTACTAAAGAGAGCTCTTCTTGTGCTTTTTTATAGTTTGCGTCATATATCATAAGTGTAGCAAGTGCAACATGATCAACCGAGTCGTCAATGTTTGCATCTGCAGCAAAAACAGAACTATGCAGTAAAAAAGCTGTAGCTATAGTTGATAGTAATTTTTTGTACATAGTCTCTCCTACTGAAATCTTATTTTCTGTTTTGCCCACATTTTTACAGGCTTTTGTTTGTAACGGGCAGGACTAAAACGCCATGCTCTTACCGCATTTAGGGCTGCTTCATCAAAGATACCTGCTGGTTGTGATTCAAGTACCTTGGCAAGTTCAACACTTCCATCTTTCGCTATGAGTATGTTGATAACTACATAACCTTTAATACCATTTTTCGCTGCTTCTGCAGGGTATTCAAGAGGTGGACGTGACTGTACTTTTGGTTTAACGTCTACAGTATCTTCTGTCATAACTGCATCATCTGCAATCTCTTCAAGAAGTCTGCTCGCATCACCTGCAATATTTTGCGTCTCAAATTCAGGTATATTCATACTCACACCACCAAGCAGAGAGTTCATGTTTGGAAGCGGTGCCTTTGGACGTGCTGCTTTAGGTTTTGGCTTAGGCTTAGGTTTAGGCTTTGTTGTCTTTTGTTGTTGTTTTTCTGCCTTTATTTGGCGAATCTCTTTTTTGACAACTGGCTCTTTTTCTTGAACACTTTTGTTAAAAGATACAACAAGAATAACCATAAGCAGTCCACCAAGAAGCATTATTAAAAATGCTAAAAAGCCTCTGCCGGATGTGGAGTAGTGTTTCTGTGACATTTGACTATTGACCCATCTCTTTTGTAGTAGATACGGCTACATCTTTTGCACCACTTTGTCTACATTCGTCCACAACATCTATAAGTACATTTACAGGAATATTACTATCTGTTACGACTAGTACAGATTTTTCGCTAGCGCTTCTTAAAAGGTCACGCAGTTTACTTTGAAGTGCCCAAAGTTTTATTGGTTGGTTGTCCACATAAATTTCACTAGAGTTATCGATATAAACACGTAGTACTTTTGCCGAGGCAAGTGAAGCAGAGGCAGCCGATGGACGGTTTAACTCTAACTTCATGTCTTTAACGAAGGTCGTTGTAACCATGAAAAATATAAGTAAAATAAAGACCATATCAATAAGTGGTGATACATCTACTGTATCAACATTTTGGCTTTTTTGTCTAAATCTCATTGTGCATCCTTTGTACTGATGATGTCAGCAATCTGCTCAAATTCTTGAGTAAACTGCTCCTCTTTTTTATCTAAAATACGTCCAAGTAAAAGACCTGGAACTGCTACAACCAAACCAAGCTCAGTTGTAAATAGTGCTTTACTGATTCCACCGGCAATTGAATCACCTTGAGAGAACATAGAGCTGGACTGCAGAGCATCAAAGGTCTCTATCATTCCGATAACCGTTCCAAGAAGTCCAACAAGTGGAGCTAACATAACGATGGTTTTAACCAGTACAGAGTACTTTGTTACAACTCTTACATAAGGAAAGAGTGCATCATAGATAAACTCTCTTGGTTTAAGAGCTGCTGCCTCTGCTTTTTGCGCTGCTGTAAGTGCATCTGCAACTGCGTAGTCAAGAAGACCTACATATACTTTTGCATTTCCACGTTCTTCGTGTTTTTCTATAAGACGGCGAATATTTCCTTTTGTACCACGTTTGAGTGTGAGGTATCTATACCCGAGTCCATACCAGAGCATCAGGTTGAGTGCAAACAGTACCCACATAATGACACCACCAGAGTTCATAAAGTGTAAGAACTCACTCCAGTAGTTTAGTAATGCATCCATGTTTATGCTCTGTTAGTTTCAAAAATGTTAACAATATGGAGTGCTGATTGTTCCATTGAGTCTTTAATGTTTTGTGCCCATCCACTTAAGAGGTTTCCTAAAAGAAGCAGAGGAATTGCTACAACAAGACCAAGCATTGTAGTAACTAGTGCTTCAGAGATACCACCTGAAAGTAGTTTAGGATCACCCGTTCCGTGAGTTGTAATGATGTCAAATGTAGCAATCATACCCGTTACAGTTCCTAAAAGACCAAGAAGTGGTGCAACCGCCGCAAGTACAAGTACAAAACTTCCAAATCTGTCTATATTTGAACTTTCATTAAGAATGTTCTCTGTTACGATGTCCTCAATGTGGTCTCTGTCTTTATGAATGTTTCTGAGTGTCGCTTTGATAACACGAGCAGTAGCACCTTTGTAAGACTTGATAGCCTCCAAAGCCTCTTCTGCTTTACCAGCTTCAACTTTTCCTATAACCAAAGAGCTAATCTCTTTTACATTAGAACCAGACTGTGAAAGAAGTACAACTCTGATTGCTATAAGTAATAAACCAAGCGCACCAAGACCTAAGATAATGTAACCGATTGTTCCACCACCCTCTAAAGTCTCTTCAAGAGTTTTCTCTTTTACATATTCAACATCTTTATCAAGGTTTTCATATACAAATATTTGTAAATCTTTTGTAGTTTTACCTGCTGCGAAAGCTTGTGCTTGAGCAGATGTATCTTGATTCCAAAGTTTGTATTCACCGTTACCTGCAGGAGCAAGTGCACCAGCACCATTTGATGCTATACCATATGCCGCAACATTTCCTATTTTGATTACTTCGCCTTGTGCAGTTGTTCCATCAACAAGGTAAAATTTTCCATCTGTTTTTTGAACTGATGAGAGCTTTTTGTAAAGACTTGCTGCGTCATTGAACGCTTTATTCATCACAGCTACCGAATCAGCATCTTTTGCGTCATTAACAGTTACCCCATGTTCACCTAAAAGTGATTTTGCTTGGATAATTACGTTTGCTGTAATCTCTTTATTAGATGTTTTATCACTTAGCATTTGATTTGACTTTTCAATTTGCGTGTTAAGTGTTTGGTTTTTTTGCGTTAATGCAACAAGTCTGTTTTGTAACTCTTGTACTTTAGTTTCAGCTTTTTTAAGCTCTTTTTGGTGAAAAGTATCTTCACTTTTTAGACGAGACGTAAGTTCACTTTTTTGTGCTTTTAAGAAAGTGTATTCTTTTTGGTAAGCATCAGAGAGTTCATCCGCACCGAGTGTTGTAAGTGCAAAAAATAGTACGAGTGTAAAAAGTTTCATTAGTTAGCTCCTTGTAAAACTAAAGCATTTGGAAGTTCAAAGTATCCTGTACGAATCTGTTTTTGGAGTGCATCGAAAAGAGCAACAATTTTTTTCACATCTTCAGGGTTTGTAATGTGTTTATATGTATATCCATCAGCCTCTTTTGTCACAAATCCTACCTCATTAGACGGAGTAGAGAAGAACATAGCAACTGAACCAAGTTTTGCAACTTGAGCAAGAACACTTTTACCTTTAAACTCTATTTGTTGTTTAAACAGACCAATCTCTTTTGTAACACGTAATGCGTCGTCATAAGAGACCCATGCAAGTGAAAGAGCTTTTTCATTTGTAATTAAACCTTCGTTTAGGTCTGATTTGATTTTTTCTAAATCAGCAACTCTTGCTTCAACCATAAAAGGCATCCCTTCTTTGATAGTTACTTCAAGTAGATCAATTGCATTGAGTACAAGAGGCTTGATTTCTTCATTTCCAGAAGATGTCTCTTGAATTTTTTTCTTCACTTTTTCAAGTTCAGTCTGCGCTAGTTTCATAGCTGTTGTTTCTCTGTTGATTTGTGCTTCTGAATCAGTGATTTGCATTGAGAGTGATTTCATCTCAGAGTTGTAACGCTCTTTGTTCTCTTTGATGTCTGTATAGAGTCTCTCAACTTCCCCACGTAACTCAACAATAGAGTTTACGAGTTTGTCGTTTGTTGTAGCAGCTGATGCTCCCGAACCAAATAGTAGAGCCGATAAAGCAAGCGAATGGATAATCTTTTTGTGATTGAAAATCATTGTATCTCCGTCCTAGTATGGATTATTTGTGGAAGAATAACGGATAGAGGTTTTAGTTGGGTTACAGAAAAGTGACAGTTTGATTACAAATGGAGATAAGAAGATTACAAACTAAACAGTATATAACTGTTTAGTTCGAGAAATCAAGAGAACAGGATTATTTAGTATTTCCTGTTCCATTGTCAAAGATTGACTCTATTGATACAGCAGAAGGACCAGTGAACTTATCAGTAGTGTTCGTACCAGCTAAAGTAACATTAGCAAAAGAGATGTTTGCAGTATCAACAGTGTT